>CALFWZ010000062.1 GCA_937928405.1 uncultured Saprospiraceae bacterium | reverse complement strand
TTTCGGGAAGCTTTCACTGATCCATTCAATCTCTTTTTTGTCAGAGATTAAAACCAACCATTTGTCTTCTTTGCCATTTTGCATTCGACGCTTCGCACTATTTAAAAACACCGTATAATATAATCGCTCGCCTTGTAAGATTATGCTTATGTTGTGGTATTCTTTGGTAAAGCATTTTTATAAGCCTTAGATTCAATACCATAAATTCTTTTCGTCCAATACAAATATTCAGCATAACTAATATTAGTCACCTCGGTCTTATCAATGTAAATATTCTCCCCAACCATCTTTGTACCAAATGGAGCTGATCTTTTAAATTTTTTAGCTTTAGAGGAAATCGAATTACTACAACTCAAGGTCAGCATTAACAAAGTGATTATTCCCAATAATTTTTTCATATTTCAAAACGTTAAATCCAATTCAACTTTTCTAGGACCATAGCACGATTGCGCTTACTGAGTGGCACCTGTTTTTCACCGATAATAATAACGCTATCTTGTAAATCTACCGAGTCAACCTTTTCCATATTGATCATAAAACTACGATGAGTTTGTAGAAATAAATCTTCGGGCAATCGCTTGGAAAGTTCCAGCATCGAGATCCGTACCAAGAATTTTTTCTCTTTTATATGAATTTGACAATAATGACCATCTGCTTCTAAAAAAAGTACTTGGTTGGTGGCAACTTTTTCTAGTCTTTGCCTAGTTTTTATAAAAAAGTGAGATTTAAAAAAGAAATCATTTTCCCAAATTTCATCCTCTTTTTTGATGGTTGAATTTGATGTAGGCTCAGTTTCAGATATATTCGATAACTTTTTTACAGTTAGTTCAATGGTTCGTTGAAGTTGTAATTGGTTAAAGGGTTTAACCAAGAAATTAAGCGGATTGGTTCGCGAGGCTCGTGAAAAAGTGAGATCATCTTGTAAGGACGTAATGAAAATAATCGGGATAGGAAAGTCTTTCTGAATCAAACTCGCCAGTTCGATCCCATCATATTCACCCCGAATATGGACATCCATGAGGATTAGATCGGGGCGATCTTTTTTGAGACAGTTTAATGCGTCTTGACTATTGTCTAGGGTGGCCAAATGTTCGTAACCAAGCTTATCCACAAGCATTTCGAGTTGATCTGCGTATAGTTCTTCGTCTTCGACGATCAGGATTTTAAAAGGCATTTTTGAGATTATTGAAAACACTTTTCTAAATACAAAGGCAAGATAGTTGTTTTTTGATTTAACTACCTTGTTCCTACGTAAGTTTTCAATACTCGTTGCATTAATTGACTTCTATGGATTCATTGGAAATCCCACCAAAAAGCTTGAGCCTTGCTCCAACACACTGGTCACATCAATCGATCCATTGTTCAACTCTACCAATTCTTTGACCAGCGTAAGTCCCAATCCCGTTCCTTTTTCCCCAAAGGTTCCTGTTTCACTTTGCTTTTCAAGCGCAAAAAGCTTGGTTAGCTTTTCTGCTGAAATCCCTGTTCCAGTATCATTAACTTTAATAAAAACCTTATTCCCTTTTACTTCTGTGCCAAGAGAAACCGTTCCTTCCTTTGGTGTAAATTTTATCGCATTACTGACTAAATTTCTTAAAATAGTATTAAGCGCAGATTCGTCGGCAAAGACTTTTTGTGCTGGATCAACATCCAATTTAAGAGAAATATTCTTTGCTTTGGAATTTTGTTCAAACATTTCAAGGGTCTGCTCACCGATCCTTTTTACATTAATTGATTTAGGATGAAAAGGAATCACTCCTTGTTGTAATAATGCCCAACTCAATAAATTATCAAGCAATCCGTTGAGTCGTTTAGCGGTCACATCGACTCGACCAGCCAATCGCTCCAGCTTTTTAGTGTCTTCTTTTTTTAAGTAATATTCCATCTGCTCTCCTACTCCATCCAACGCTACAATCGGGCTTCTAATATCATGCGCAATGATTCCAAAAAATTTATCTCTTGTAGCATTTAATTGCTCCAGCTGGATATTTTGAGATTCTAACTGATCTTTGGTTTTTCGTAATTGGCGGAACAGATAAGATCCCAATAGCAAAACAAAACCCAATCCTAACGCTAACACTAAATATAATTGATTGCGACTTGCTAGAAGACTCGCCATGGTTTCTGCTTGTTTTTTTTCAGCTTCGATTCCCGCTACGTCTTGTCGGACTTGTTCGTTTTTTAAGATTTTCTGAGATTGATCGTCAAAAGATTCTTCAAATAGTTTAAAGTACTTTTTATGAGTTTCAAGTGCTTTCTTATAGTCTCCAGTTTTTTCATAAATATCAGCAAATGCTTTTTGCAAAGAAAGTTTTTCTCGTGATGTAGCCTCTATGGGTTCATATTTTAAGGCTAAGTTTGCATAATGACGAGCGGAATCAATTTGATTATCTTTAAAAAAAAGTTGCGTAATTTTTATAAGATTTCGCTGAAACCTCCAATCATCTTTTGACCTTTTATTAAGAAGAATAGCCTGCTTATTCGTCTCAATTGCCGCAGAATAATTGCCTCTGGCTTCCTGAATATCCGAAGATACTTCTAATAAGGTAAGAAGCTCATCATCAAATTCTAAAACCTCATTTATCTTTAGAGCCTTTTTAATTATGGCAGAAGCCCTCGTTGTATCTCCTAAAAACAAGGCCGTTTTACCAACACCTCCCATGGTCTTAACAAGATATGCTGTATCCTTTATAATAGCGCTATTGACCATTCCATTTTCAAAATTTTCGAGAGCAGTTTCATAATCTTCATTAAAAAAAAATAAATATCCAAGCGCCAGCTGAGTACTAATCAATCCAATTTTATCATTTGTATTTTCTAATATTTTTAATGCTTTTTGAAAATAACGGATAGCTTCCGTATTATCCCCTTTCATTTCATAGATATCTGCTAATGTTTCAAAAGCCCAAGCCTCTGCATTATCCACCTTCGAGGACTGATAAATAGACAATGCTTTTTTCGCTTTTAACAAGGCACTTTCATAAAATCCTTTTTCCGCAAGGATAATACTAAGATTAAGTAAAACCTTACCAGCATTCAATTTTCCATCATCTGCATCCATTGCACTTTTATGGCCTAATCGTTTAACGATGAACGGTGTACGTTTTATTTTTTCAAAATAAATTAAAGCCTGCTCATAACTTTTCAACTCTTCCTCCAGATTTCTCAGATAATCATAAGCGACTGCACGATTTCTGTAAATATTTCCAATATACTTGGGATTTACTGAAGCATCGATTTCCTTTAAGGCTTCATCAATTATTTTAATACCCTTTTCCGGATCATTTTCTACATAAATATAAAGTCCAGCAAGATTATAATTAGCAAAAGCCAAGCCTGACCGATCATCAATTTTGTTGGCTAATTGAATGGCCCTTTGATAATATTCAAGCGCTTCCCTGCTACTTGCACCATTACTTAATTCGGACGATCCTTTTAAAACATAAGCAGATACCATTGCTTCTGGCCAATTATATTTTTCACTTAATTCAAGTGCTATATCCGTATTCTTCCTGAATTGAGTAGTATCACGAGCAAAAGAATTAAAACGTGCCAAACCCAAATGCAGATCAATCCGCTTGTAAGGATCAGTTTCGTTAATCAGCAGTTGATTCAGACTGTCTAGTAATAATTGTTGAGACCAGCTTTTTGTCGTAAAGCAACCTATTATGAGTAGAAAAAATAAGCATCTCATGTTTTTTTTGGTTTTAATTGAAAAAATACTTGAATAAAATAAGTCCTATTCATGTACTAGTATTTCTAACAATAAAGATAGAATTATTTATCAATCCTGACAGGTTATTTCCTTCCAAGAAGCATCATAACCACTCCATTTATATTTCCCTGATATTTCAAAACATTGTTTAACTGGACGTGGATATTTTTTTCTAAAATCCAAATCAGAAGCATGCACCGTACCGTAGACATGAACATTGATATCTGATGCCCCTAAAGGGATCGAAATTTCATCAGAAGTCATGGGTTCTAACGTTCGTTTTTTTCGTACGCGCTGATTATTCAAAAGATAATCGACCTCCATTTTCCCGATATAAGATCCCTCGCTATTGACATAAATTATACCACCGGTTTTTATACTACTTTCGTTATAATGTGTTTTGGCATATCGTTGACCGCTATCATAAGCATCTTTTCCTTGGGGAGATTTATGAACGCCTAGATACCACGACTGTGCAACGGTTTTGCAATATTGTCGCTCCGTCCAATCATCCTTATATCTGGTCTCGCAAATAGTTACCATATCCGCATAGAATTTTTCATCAGCGATTTCACGTCCTGTGTATCCTTCAAAACCAGAAAGTCTCCAAGGAGCTCGATAATTTCGATCATGCACATGACAAGCTGGATCAAAGATATCTAAGTATTTTTTTGAAGTTGTAGTAATATCATATTTTGGCAACCAATCTGGAAGTGAACATTCGGTGCTAAAGTTATTTTCGTCTTCTTTATTTTTATACTGGTATTCTAAAATCGCCAACCCATCTTTATCAATGGCACGGAAAGTCGTCAAGGGGATATTATCTGGGGCAAGAACTGGCTCAGTTATCGAATTATTCGGAATTGACTGATTAATTGAAGTGGGGATTAATTTAAATAATAGATCCGCTCCTTGGTCTCCTTTGCGTAGCACCAAGTTATTACCTGCGTCATTCATTCCTAAGAAAAGGTCATTTCCTAGTTTCGAAATAAATCGAATGGCTCCAACTTCATTTTTTTCAATTTTAAAATACTGTTGTTGTCCAACTGGATTATTTAATTTCACATTGGTTTGGTCGGTAATTCCAGAATTATGAACCGATAAATAAATATCCTTTTTTAACGCTGTTTCGATGGCATAATAGCCATCGCCTTTTCCAATAAATTTAAATTGTTGATTTTTCCCTTCATGCTTCCCCCAGAAAACAACATTGGTTCCTACCTCCGTCTTCGATCCAGCTACATCTAACACTTTATTATGCTTGATATTGGAAAGGAAAAAATAATCCGCAGGCGGGCTATACGCCGACCAACCAACAGTATTTGTTGGCTGCGTCCTCTCCCCTTTATTCTCGATCGAAACTAATTTGAATCGTATTTTTTTGCCTTGATCTCCTTTGCGAATGACTACATTCTTCCCAGTATTATCGATCCCAAGAAAAAGATTCGTTCCTAGTTTGGAAAGAAATCGCACCTGTCCAAGCGTATTTTTTTCAATTTTAAAATGCTGCTGCCGTCCAACTGGATTGTTTAATTTGATATTGGTTTGATCGGCGGTTCCAGCATTGTGGATAGATAAATACATTTGTTTTTTTAAAGCTGTTTCAATCGCATAATACCCATCTCCTTTTTCAATAAATCTAAATTGCTGATTTTTCCCTTGGTGTTTAGTCCAAACTACTACATTTGCTCCGACTTTTGTAGCGGACCCCGCAATATCTAACACTTTATTATTTTCAACATTCGAAATAAAAAAATAATCCTTAGTTGGAGTAAAAGCATTCCATCCTTGTGCAAAAGTTTGGTTCGGAATATTCATTAGAAAAACGAAAAAAGCCAAACCAATATAACGTATATTTTTCATGAGGTTTTTTATTTAAGTAAAAAAGGTGAGAAAAGATCAAGATAAAGTCCTGATTTCTTCCCGATTGCAACATTTGATTTCGTTCAAGTCTGAACGACAATTTTGGGGTTTATTTAAAGGCGCTAATCATCGAATCCAAGCTTAATTTCTTCTACTTTAGCAGAGACTTCTACTTTTCCATCCCCATCACTTAAGGTAAAGGACAACCGTTGGTACCCAGTGGCGTTCACATCTTTGAAGTTTATGGGTTTACTTCTTTTTCCAATTTTTTCATCTCCATCCCAAACATCATCCTTTAAGTCTGCGGATAATTCAAATGAATACTTAGAAGGGTCAACTGCTCCGTTTTCTGCCGTTACAGCAATAGTGGCACCACCAGGTATTTTCTCCACCGTTCCATGCTTGGTATTTACTCTAGATCCATCACTATCATTTCTAGACCACGGTTTTTTACTAACTAAGGTCTTATTACCTTTGAGTACTTTAAAACTAACCGAACCATAGACTTCTAGATCATCATCTTTGGTAACTTTCCATTGGATATCACTGATTTTATACATTCGAGGTTTTAGAGATTTTCCGTTATCAGTAGCTGATCCTACGTATTCAGTGATAGCTCGTTTGAGGTTGGTTTTACGAGAAGATAGTTCTGCGTCCGTTGTTCCATCATTAAAATATTGCGCTAATAATAATTCGTGCAAGCGTTTTAGGTTAATTTCTACTGGAACAGAATTAGACATATCTACCGAAAAATTTTCTCCAATTCCGGTGCCTCCTTTAGCACGGTACATACCTTGGGAGTTCTCTTGCACTTGCTTATGTTCAGAAGCGTTACTATATCCACCACCGACGGAGGCCGCCTTAACATTTCCTTCAACACCGATGGCCATACTTTCCGACTCCATTACTTCTTTGGCATTGAACTTATAAGCAGCTACTTGCACTCCACCATAAGTCGTAGAAACAGGATAGTGTGTTCCCCATTGGCTAATAAATTTCTGATAAGCTCCTTTATTGTATGTTTTAGGTAATGCTTTCACTGCCTTTTTAAAATCATTAGTCAAAGCAATATGATCCTTTTTCAACTTCACGCTATAAGCACGAACTTTTGTTCGAGAATAACTGTAGATATTTGTTTCACTGGAAGAATTTGAAGAAGTATGTGAGAAGGAAGCACTACCACCACCTTTCGGTGTATCTGCTCCAACATTCGCTGAAAATGATTCTTGGTAGGCACTAGCAGAATAGAACATTTTAGTTTCTGTACTAGCGTTCATCTCCATCAATAAATTGTAGGAAAAATGATTTTTAGTCGCATAATCTCCATCCTGATTATTCCAATCGATGTCTTGATTTTTTAAAGGTTCAAATATCTCTTTTCGCATGCCACCATAACCAACGGTTTTACCTTTTACATTTTGAATAGGTTGTGCTTTTGTATAGTCAATAAAAATAGGATCTACTTTTTTGATATCAAAAGAATGTCGATTCGCTTTTACGTTTGGAAGTTTATTTCCTTTTCCAGAAGTGTAGCGTTCTCCAACCACAATTCTATGAGTGCCCCCAACTTTGCTTACCGTATAAGGAAGGGCTTCAAAACCATCAGAATTCGTTGAAAACGTAAATACATCACCGATCTTAGCAGTAACTTGAATAGATCTATTAGGGCCTATCACTTTTTCAAATTCATCATCGCCTACTTTAGTAATGGTTACTACAAAAGTTTTTGCCGTGTTAATCATTTTAATTTTTCCAGTGGTAGCAACGGGAGCATTATTGCCATTACCTGAATTGGATACGGTGGTTGGAGTTAGTTTAAAAAGAATCTTTTTTCCTTGATCTCCTTTTCTTACCACCAAGTTATTACCCGAATCATTTGATCCTAGGTAAAGATCATTCGCTAATTTTGCAGTCATTCGAATTTCACCAGCACCGTTTTTTTCAATTTTAAAATGCTGTTGTGGTCCGACCGGATTATTCAGTTTAATATTTGTATTATCGGCTTTTCCAGAAGCATGAATAGAGAAAAAGATATTTTGCTTTAAGGCTGTTTCAATCGCATAATAACCATTTCCTTTTGAGACAAATTTAAACTTTTGATTTTTACCACCATGCTTCCCGTAGACACCCACGTTGGTATTTACATTCGTACTGGACCTTGCTACATCTACCACTTTGTTATTTCCAACATTCGTAATAAAAAAATAACCATCGCCAGGATTAAAAGCGGCCCATCCTTGGGTCGGAGGATTTGGGGACGACGTGTTTGTATTTTCTACGGTCGTGGCTGTTAATTTAAAAAGAATCTTTTTTCCTTGATTTCCTTTTCGTACCACCAAGTTATTATCGGAATCATTTGATCCTAGGTAAAGATCATTTGCTAATTTAGCAGTCATTCGTATTTCACCAGCTCCGTTTTTTTCAATTTTAAAATGCTGTTGTGAACCAACTGGATTATTCAATTTAATATTCGTATTATCTGCTTTTCCAGAATTGTGAATAGAGAAAAAGATATTCTGCTTTAAGGCTGTTTCAATTGCATAATACCCATTTCCTTTTGAGATAAATTTAAATTTTTGATTTTTACCACCATGCTTCCCGTAGACACCTACGTTGGTATTTACATTCGTACTGGACCTTGCTACATCTACCACTTTGTTATTTCCAACATTCGTAATAAAAAAATAACCATCGCCAGGATTAAAAGCGGCCCATCCTTGGGTCGGAGGATTTGGAGAAGATTCACCGTTGCTAGGCTTAAGACCTACTTGGGTAATGTCACCAGCGGTTTCTAGGCCAGTGGATCGATCATAGACTTTCTTCTGGTATAGGTCGATTTGGAATTTTCTAGAAGTCTTATCACTGGTCAGAAAAACAGACCATTGATCTCTCCTCGTTTCGGTAAAAGTTCCTTGATCTCTTTGAGCAGTAGTATTTGTGCATTTCCATGACTTGTCAGCGATCTGTTCCCATTTAAAAATAGATTGCGCAGATTGTTCCACGGCCATACCGACATTCTGTCCATTAATGCTAGGATCTAGGTTTGCTCCACCCTGTCTTTGGGCAAAAGCATAATTGGAACATAATAGAAGGATTAGTCCCGCATAAAAACTAAGATACTTGAATTTTTTCATAATATTTTTTTTGGGAAATGGTCTAAAATAAATAAATGACCACCTCGTGGGTTAATTGAAGTAATAACAAAGTAATGACCGAACAAAGATCAAACAAAAAGGAAATCCTCGTGGAGATTTGGAGTAAGTGCGTACTATTTAGGACACCAACGGGCAGTTTGAAGTCATGAGCGGGAAAACGAAGAAAAGTGGATTTTTAAGTATTTGGGAACTTCCAAGATTTACAGTAACTTGTCCCTCTAATCCTACTAGGTAATTACCATAGTAAAGCTGTTTAAGAATCCTATCAATGCTCTTTAATTCTCTGGAATTTTCCTTATTTCTTCCCATCGTCTTTCTGCTTTATTGGTTCGTCACCAAGCACCACCTCAAAGCACAAAACACGCTGCTGCTGATCGCCAGTTATGTTTTTTATGGTTGGTGGGATTGGCGTTTTTTGTCCTTGATTATTTTTAGTACTTCAGTAGATTATTTAGTGGGAATAGGATTGTCAAAAACGGAAGATTCGAAAAAAAGAAAGGGTCTTTTATGGATAAGTATTTTCGTAAATCTTGGACTACTAGGTATTTTTAAATATTATAATTTTTTTGCTGAAAATTTTGCAGATGCGTTTACCTTTCTAGGTGGTTCTATCGACCCAGCTCGACTAGATCTTATCCTTCCGGTTGGAATTAGCTTTTATACTTTTCAGACGTTAAGTTATACCATTGATATTTATCGGAACAAGCTACATCCTACCGAGGATATGTTGGCCTTTTTTGCTTACGTCAGTTTTTTTCCGCAGTTAGTTGCCGGGCCGATTGAACGAGCGACGAATCTATTACCACAATTTTTTCGGCAAAGACAATTTAACTATCAGAATGCATTACGTGGGGTAACCCAAATCATTTGGGGATTATTTAAAAAAATGGTCATTGCTGATAATTGTGCTTTTATTGTCAACCAAATTTTTTCTGATTATTCAAATTATTCTGGGAGTACTTTAGTGCTTGGAGCCATATTCTTTGCCTTTCAAATTTACGGGGATTTTTCTGGCTATTCTGATATAGCCATTGGGACGGGACGGCTTTTTGGATTTGAATTAAAGACCAATTTTTCTTATCCCTATTTTTCCAGAGACATTGCCGAATTTTGGCGAAGATGGCATATCTCTTTGTCGACTTGGTTTCGGGATTATTTGTACATCCCGCTTGGTGGTAGCAATGGACCAACCAGAAAAACCATTCGCAACATCTTTATTATCTTTTTGGTTAGTGGGTTTTGGCACGGAGCCAATTGGACGTATATCTTTTGGGGAGGCTTAAACGCCATTTATTTTCTACCCTTATTATTAAGTAAGAAGAATCGCCAACATCTAGACTTGGTGGCAGAAGATCGTTGGTTTCCCAATTTCAAAGAAATTCTGGGAATGCTTTCTACCTTCCTCTTGGTTTCTATTGGTTGGTTATTTTTTCGGGCAGAAAATTTGACCGAAGCTTTTGATTATTTTTCCATAATCTGCTCGGCTTCAATTTTTGAAAAACCGTATGCCTTTGGTATTGGAATCGAAAAAATAGGGATTACGGGAGCAGCCATTTTTTTGATGGTTGGGATTGAATGGTTGGGTCGCCGGAAGGATTGTCCGATCTGGGTTGATACCAAACGGTCGTTGCCAATGCAATGGCTAATCTGCTATTTCGTATGTATGATGATATTTTTATTTGGGGCACCGCAACAAGATTTTATTTATTTTCAATTTTAGTATGAAAAAATTTATTGGACATATCGTCGTTTTGGGTCTGGCTTTGGCCTTGTCAATGGGATTTATATTTTCAAAGGCAGATGGGAATGCGGATGCTTTTTACTTAAAATTTACCACTAACAAACAAACAAATTTAATCCTTGGCACCTCCAAGACTGCTCAAGGTTTGCAACCAGAAAGTTTATTAAAGACGAGTCAAATAGATTTTTATAATTATGCCTTTGCCATGTATGCTAGTCCATATGGTAAGGTTTACTTAGAAAGTATAAAAAAGAAACTTGACACAGATAGCAAAAATCAAACTTTTATCTTAGCGGTAGATCCTTGGAGTTTAAGTTCTACCACAGAAAATCCAAATGATAGTCTGAAATTTAGAGAGCATCAATCCTATCTAGCAGCGATTTCCAATCCCAATCAAAAAATCAACCTCCAATATCTTTTCAATTATTTTGACGAAAGTTATTATAAAATTCTAACAAAAAACCACACTGCCTTTTTGCATGGTAATGGTTGGTTAGAAGTAACCCTTCCCAAGGATTCTTTTAGTGTAGCACGTAGAAAAAACTTTACCATTTCTGGGTACCAAAAGAAAGTGAACAACTATCGTTTTTCAGATATTCGGTATGGATATTTATTAAAAACGATAGAATATCTTAAAAACTATGGTAATGTCCACCTGGTCAGACTCCCAGTCCATCCTGAATTAATGGACCTAGAAAATCTGATCATTTCAAATTTTAATTTAAAAATGCAAAAAGCCATTCATCTATCAATGGGTTATTTGGATCTATCAAATGAAAATGCAAATTTTCAATACACAGATGGGGTGCATTTAACCAAAGAGAGTGGACACGAAGTTTCTAAAAGAATTGGAGCATGGTTGCAGAAATGAAATAGGTTAAACTTATATGCTCGAGAGAAAAAAGCTATTCCCAACTCGAATTCTACGTCCGCGAATAAAGTGTGCAAATTACAAACAGTTGCCAGCAAAAGAACTACCAACTACTAAAAAATTAAAATTTTGTTTTGGTTAAAAAGATCCATGCTAGACGATAATTTGGCATGATAGATTAGTATTCCTTGATCTGAAAAAATTAGTTTTTCCCAAATACGGAAGACATCCTATGAGAAAATTTTGAGGAATTTAACTAGAAGAAAATAAAATTATAATTCCCGCCAGTAAGAAAAAAAAGATGTAAGATAAAATACCCCAAAATTCTTTTTAAAAATAAGAGCCCTCTAAATCAATTTCTTACAAATAAATGATTTAATAAATTATCATTATTCCATTTTATAAAAACCTATTTATCAGTTCTAAAATTTATTCGTGCCATGGACTTATAGAGAAATAACCAATACCAAAAAAAACCAAAAATTAACGTTGAATTAAGATAGTAAAACGTAGCTTTGCACCATCGTTTACCTGGTGGTTGTTTAAAAATCCAAAAACATTAAACAACTTCACAATTTTATTTTTAAATCTTCTTAAAACCTTACTATGACAAGAATTTTTATCTCACTAATTTTCTGTACTTTTTCAATCTTTGCTTTTGCTCAAACCGGAAGCATAAGTGGAAAAGTTACTGATGGAGAAACGGGGGATGCTGTTTTAGGCGCCACCGTTCTTATCAAAGGAACAACGCAAGGTGCTTCAACTGACGTAGATGGCTCATTTACGATAACTAAAGTAAATGAAGGATCACAAACCATCATCATTTCTTACACAGGATTAGAGACGCAGGAGGTTCCTGCTCAAGTAATTAACGGACAAGTAACCAATATTGGAAGTGTAACACTCGAACCAAGTGCTTTTGGTTTGGCAGAAGTAAAAGTAATTGCTTCCGTTGCCACCAGTAGAAAAACACCAGTAGCTGTATCAACGATTAAAGCTAAGGAGATCGAAGCTAAGATTGGAAGTCAAGAATTCCCAGAAATTTTAAAATCTACACCTGGTGTTTATGCAACCAAAGCAGGTGGTGGATTTGGAGATGGTCGAATCAACATTCGAGGATTTAATTCTACCAATGTTGCCGTACTGATTAATGGTGTACCCGTAAATGACATGGAAAATGGTCGTGTATTCTGGTCTAACTGGGCTGGATTGACTGATGCGACTAGCTTTATGCAAGTACAAAGAGGTCTTGGTGCGTCAAAAGTAGCGGTACCGAGTATTGGTGGAACAATCAATATTATCTCTAAAGCTACAGATTTTGAAAAAGGTGGTAGTGTATATATTGGTACGGGTAATAATGCTTATTCAAAAGTTGGGTTTAGCCTCTCTTCTGGTCTAACTGAAAGTGGTTGGGCATTCACCATCAATGGTGCTCAAACTAAAGGTGATGGTTTTGTAGATGCTACAGGATTCCTTTCTCATTCTTATTATGCCAATATTGCTAAAAAAATTAACGATCAACACGAGATTACTTTTACCGCAATTGGTGCTAAACAAAGACACGGACAAAGACAGAATAGGAGTACCTTGGCAGAATACGAAGCCAGTTCTAGAGACGTTCGATTTAATCCAGATTGGGGATATAAAAATGGTCAATTATTAAATATCGAGGATAATTTTTATCACAAACCACAACTGAGTTTAAACCATTACTGGAATATCAGTCCTAATTCTCGTTTATCAACTGCCTTTTATGCCTCTTATGGTACAGGTGGTGGTGGTGGAACCCTAGGTGATAATAAATTCAACAACTCCTCCTACCGTGTAGATGGTGTAGTTGACATCGACCGAATCGTGGAAGAAAATGAAGCCGTTAAAGAATTCGGAGCAGAATCTGCTTTAAGAGCTTCTCGAAATGATCACAAATGGTATGGCGTTCTTTCTTCTTACACGCATGACGTATCTGATAATTTTTCTTTATTAGCTGGAGTAGATTTAAGATACTACCGTGGTAGCCACTTTAGAGAAGTTACCGATTTATTGGGTGCTGAATACTGGATAGATGATAATGATGTAAACAATCCAATTAGAGCCACTAGAATCGGAGATAAAATTGCCTATAATAATGATGGAATCGTTAACTGGACAGGTGGTTTTCTGCAAGCAGAATATACAGAAGATAACCTTGCTGCATTTGTTACCATCAACGCTTCTAACACAGGATATAGCCGAGAGGATTTTTTCAATTATTTAGATTCTGATCCTACGCAGAAAGTGGGTACTTTCAACTTTTTCGGATATGGTGTAAAAGGTGGTGCCAACTATAATCTTTCTGAAACGCAGAATATTTTTGCAAATGTTGGATACTTCGAAAGAGCACCTGAGTTTGATGCAGTCTTCCCTGATTTCTCTAACGACAACCCCAACGTCAACGCTGAGAATCAAAAAATCTTAAGTTTTGAACTTGGATATGGTGTAAGAACAAGAACATTTGCAGCTAATATCAACGCTTACCGAACTTTATGGAAAGATAGAACCTTTACAGATTTCTTCCAAGGTGCCGATGGAGAAGATTTAATCGCCAACATTCTAGGTGTAAACGCTTTACATCAAGGAATTGAGTTTGATGCGACTTGGAAACCAAACAGAAAAGTTACAGTTACCGCGATGGCTTCTATTGGTGATTGGACATGGCAAAACGATCTTGAAAACTTAGGTATTTTTGATGGGACCGTAGAAGTTGCCACAGTAGATGCCTTTATCAAAGGTTTACATGTTGGTGATGCTGCTCAAACTACCATGGCACTTGGCTTAAGTTATAAATTAATGGACGATCTTAGATTATCTGTTGATTATAACCTTTACGATAGACTTTATGCGGATTATAACCCAACTAGTCGAAGTAATGAAGCGGAGCGTGGAGTTGAAGCATGGAAGATTCCTACTTTCGCAACCCTAGATCTAAACATGGTATATGACTTTAAAATCTCGAATCTAAATGCTTCTCTTTATGGAAACGTTTACAATCTAACCAATGAGAAATATGTCATGGACGCGCTAGATGGTAATAATCATGATGCTTTTACTTCAAGAGTTTATTATGGATATGGCATCAACTGGAACTTGGGTGTTAAAATTAGATTCTAAAAATAGTAATTGTTTAAACTCCCAAGTCGTCAGAGAGGTGATAAAACTTTCCGCTTCTTTAGGAGTTTTCGAACAAAATCATAAAACAAATTTTAATTATGAAAATTTATAATATAATATTTTTATTCTTGGCTATTGCCATGTTTCAAGCTTGTAATCCGTTAGAAGATGAGTTAGAAATAATAAATGCAGAGCCACAACCAGTGGTGGCTGATCTTGAGCTTACCCTTACCAGCGATGATTATGATATCGTTGATAAAAGTTTTGGAAATTTCAATGATGAAGAAGAAGCAAAGGAATTAATTCCGACCATTCTTACAGAGAATTATCCTCAGTTAGGAGATGGTTCTTCAGCACTTGTTCATTATGATATTTACAACCCAGTACGTATCGGTGAAGAAGTGGCATTTGAATTAACTGAAGAAGATTATGTAGCGCTCGACCAGGGTTTTGGTACCCTAAGTAGAGACGGTCATATTTACGATGCAGTTGAATATAAGTATCCTAGTCCTTCTGCCAATGATGTGGTTACTTTAACCTACGAGTGGTTTTGTGGAGGTTGTGCAGAAGAAGGTACACGAGCTAGCAAAGTGGCCTACTACGATGGCAGATGGTATATTGCCTATGTTCCTACAGATGATGATTATACTTTTATGGGACAAAGGTTTACTAACTTTGACAGTCGATCAACTGGTAGAGAAAGAATTGGAAAATTATTGGATACTCGCCATTTATTTGATGATGAAGGAACTATTCGAACAACCGTCTTCACTTACACGTATGTAAATGATGATGGCGATAGACAATTTGAAGACTTCCTAGCGGCTTATAGTTTTGATGGAAATAACTGGATTCCTTTTGATGATGTTGTCAGTCGAACGCTGCAATTAGGTCATGATGGCAATACTTGGGTTCCGGATAATACCATTAAGTATTCTTTGACAGCCGATGATTATGCTGCGATTGCTGATGCAACAATGGATTCCAATCCTTCCGGTTCTAACAGTATTGCACAGTTTGGTAATTTCGACGTTGGAGCTTTATGGTCGCCAGATCAAATTCTTGAGGCTATTGGAAATCATCTATTAGATATCTTTCCACAAGTTGAAGGTCAAAAGTATTTAGTATCTTATGATACTTGGGAGCCTGGTGCTGGTGTAAGAGAGTTACATGTAATTTTCCAAGGAGGAACGTATGTTTTGGTTGAGTAAAAGCCAATTCTTATTTTAAGAATACAAATAACATGAGTCATCCCGAATTTTGAGCCCAAGTGAAGAAGAGGCAATTGGAGATGGCCAATCTAAATCTGTAAAGCGGTATCGATGCAAGTCGGTACCGCTTTCCTGTTCTATGACACCATCGTCTAAGAAATAATTGAATTAGTTCTGGCCAAGCTCTTAACAGATTAAGTAAAAAGTCATAGACCAGTGTTACAATTCCCATCAATTTCATTCGGTTATCCCAAAACCAAAGCCTTGGAGACTCTAATCCTAACTCTGATTTTAAAAATCGAAACCCTTGTTCTATTTCCCAACGATGCATGTAACTAAAAAATATTTCCCAAGCCTGATCTGCTGTTTCAATTTTAAGAGAAGTAATTAAATACATGGGGCTATTATAATTATTCTTATCCCGAACAATGATCAGAAATAGTTGATTATCAGGGTAATCCAAGTGATTGACTGGTGCCCAAGTTATTGTTATTCGCTTTTGCTTTTTACGATTTATGTCTCTAACAATCTTTGATTTCTTTCCTTTAAAAGATCTGGACAGGAGATGTGTTTTCTTAATTCCTTTTTCTTCATTATTTAGCAAATGATTCTTTTTCCATCTAATCACAAAATCTTGTTGGAAGTTAAAAAGGTATCTAAGCATTTTCTCATTAGCATATCCTCGATCTAAAATATGAAGTACTTGACTACCAACTTGCTCCTTTACTTTTCTTAATAACCTCCATATAATATTATCAGGATCTTCTTTAAATTTACCTCTGTTAGTCCACCAAGTCATCTGACAAACACTGGGAATACCTCCAATATGGGATAAAAATACTCCTGTCCATTTAAAGCCAGGCACGCAAATTCTGCCCTTTGGTGGAAGATAAAAACCTCTTCTTATTCTGGTCAGCCGTTTGCCTTTACTGCTCCAAACACTGCTCAAACCT
>CALFWZ010000061.1 GCA_937928405.1 uncultured Saprospiraceae bacterium | reverse complement strand
CTTTCGTGTTTTTTTTCGTGCAGAGAACGCAGTACTTGTTCTGAACTTGTTTTGGAAGGTTTTCTTTCGGGTATTTCTTTTATCGTGTTTTTTTCGCGCAGAGACGCAGAGAACGCAGAGGCCTTCTTTCGTGTTTTTTTTCGTGCAGAGAACGCAGTACTTGTTCTGAACTTGTTTTGGAAGGTTTTCTTTCGGGTATTTCTTTTATCGTGTTTTTTTTTCGCGCAGAGACGCAGAGAACGCAGAGGCCTTCTTTAGTGTTTTTTTTTCGTGCAAAGAACGCAGCACTTGTTCCGAACTTGTTTTGGAAGGTCTTCTTTCGGGTATTTCTTTTATCGTGTTTTTTCCGCGCAGAGACGCAGAGGATCATGGTAGGGTTTGCACTTGGTTTGGGAGGACTGTTATCTTGATTTTTTTTGTGGGATTAATAATTAATTTTACTAAAAAATACTTACTTATGGCATATGATACTCAATTAGCCGAGCGAATTTCTACCGTATTGGAACAAAAAGGAGTGGTCTTTGAGATTAAGAAAATGATGGGTGGTTGGTGTGCGATGGTTAATGGTAAGATGTGCGTTGGGATTATCAAAAATCAGTTGATGGCTCGAATTGGGCCGGATACTTATGAACGTGCTTTGGCTAGGCCTTTTTGTGGGGAAATGAATTTTACGGGACGGTCTATGAAGGGCTATGTTTTTGTGGAACCGGATGGGATCGATGCGGAAGATGATCTGGAATATTATGTGGATTTATGTTTGGCTTTCAATCCAATAGCGAAGGCTTCGAAGAAGAGGAAAAAGAAAAAATAGCCATCTAGCATAAAAATCCCCAGCAGGATTTGTCGTATATTATTAAATATTGAAGTTATTTAAAAACTTCATTCTACATTTTTTTCTTCCCATATTTTTGCCTCATAAAAAAGAGCATTAATAATACCAAACATCCGCCCAAAATTTTATAAGTTGAGCGGAGTGGCGTATCGAATTTAAGGTTATTCGTATCACCAAATTGCACAAAAGCAGCCCAATAATAAGGATGAGATTCAATTCGTTTTGCGTTTGTCAAATGATTTAGTTTAGCCTGTTGCAATGCTTTGCTTTTAGGTAATCCTTGACGAAGCTGTTTATAAAAATCAATCATTATGTCAGAAGTAGTACAATCATCAACTGACCATTGAGTAACGACAGAACTTAGACAACCTGCTTGTATGAACCCTCGTGCTAGACTCAAAACGCCTTCTCCCCTAACCAACTTACCAGACCCTGTATTACAGGCACTCAGCACCACTAATTCCGCATTGAGTTTAGTATTATAAAGGTCTGCGTTTGAAAGATAATCATCCTTTAAAAAAATTTTATTAAACAATGGATTAGCTTCATCTACACAAGCATGGGTTGCCATATGAATAACGCGATAATTCGATGCGTTTTTTTCAAAGACGGATTTCAAGGCGTTTTGATTTATATGTATATCTCCCTTCATGATGTCATTAATCTCTCTAACCTCCTTTCCACTACATGGAAGATCATACAACGCTTCCGCTTGACAGGTTCTCGATTTATTTTGAGGGACTGCCTTTTTAAAAGATGGAGCAAAAGCAATGAAATCATTCTTATAGTTTTGTCTTTCTTGGGTCTGATTTTTTAGCATTAAAATAGCAGAATAGTCATAACTTATCTCATATGATTCTAACACATAATCTAGCTGATTGGAATGGAAGTCTACTTTTTCCATCGGTGCCATTTTCATCAACAAAAGATCGAATGGAATAAAATTAAGTTGATCATCTGGGATAATTTTAAGGCTATTAATCTCTTTAGGAAAAACACTAAGCGCTGGTTCCAAAATTTTTTCATAAAAAAAAAGCCGTCGATACGAAGCTTTGATAATTTTCCAATATCTTATTATCGTCTGGAACTTGACGAATGGCAGTCCTCAATTTTTCAATCATGCTCATTATCTCTCCATCGTTTTCCACTTGAAAGACATCAACCCCATCTTTCCAAATAACAAATCCATAAATATTTTCCTCGCCAACAAAATATTCAACCATACCTTGATGTTGATCATTTAGGTACTGTTGGCAAGCAGCAACAGTGGCTATTTCTGTTCGATATTTTTGATTATAAAAACGAGGATATTGGTCTTCAAAAAAATCGGTTAATTGTGTTAATTCACCTTTCAATTTAAATATTTCGCCTTTCCACTTTTGTATAATACTCACTTTATCAGCGTCATTCTTTTGCGAAGCTTCCATTAATTGTTTCTGATAAAAGGCGATTTCTAATCGCAGCTGTTTTTCTCTTTGAATAAGACAATCTGGCAAACCTATCATACCAAAGGCAGCCTGTTCATTAATGGATTTTAAAAGCAATAAGGATTTGTTACTTTCTGCCAACAAAAAAGCCTCATGTAAAAGAGTCTCATCATGTGTCATTTCATACAAAGCTAAAACGGACCGAATAGCACCTTCATAAATTGACATCATTTTTTCAGAGAGGATATTTTTTGCTTCTTGGGTAACCACTCCTTGCCTAATATCTTTCATAATAACAGTGCCAGATTTATAACTATTGTAAGAAGATTTAAGAAAGGCTTCTTCGGGTGTTGTTTGATATTTTTTCCAAAAAATGGATCCTTTACTTTCTAAAATATCCAACGCATCTAATTTTGAAAACAAGATATCAGATGATGGATTTTCATTTGGATTTAGATTTTCAAATTCTGGAGCAAGTACGTTTAATGCTTTTTGATAAAATTCGATTGCTTTGTCCAGCGTTCCTGTTTCTTCATTTATTTTAGCAAGACTTACTAATTTTCTAGCATAATCAGGAAGGTTAGATACCGTAATCGTTTTATCAGCCAAGGTCAAGGCTTTTTGATAATTCGCTTCCGCTTTCTGATATTTTTTTTGGCCTCGATAAATTTCTCCCAATAATTCATAGCTACGAGGTTTTCTAAAGGCTGTGTCATCCGAAAACTTAATAATGGTTTCCTTTGATAAAGACGATAGGAAACAATTTGTCAAGGTCAACAAGAGAGAGCATTACAGAACTCTTGTACAGTGTGTTTAGAAACAAAGGAAATCCAAGGAAAAGAAGAAGTGAATTTATTGTCTACTTCTAATATTCATCACATAACTTAATATTTTTTGTCTTCAGAATTCATTTTAAATAAATTCAAGACTTAATACGCAAACAAAAAAAACGTAACCGTTATTCTTATTTTTTATTAAAATCTTATTAGCTCAGGCATTAACTATTTTGCTCAATGATAATGACTGAGTCTGACTGAGTCTGACTGAAAGGAAGACGACGTGCGACTCCGCATTGAAGGAAGGCCCCACGAAATCGATGAAGGAGATTCATGAGCAATAGCGAACGAAATAGCAGGTGTTTTTTTTTTTAGATCTTAGGATAAGTCTATTGGTTGATCTTCTCTATTATATTTATAAAAAGGTATCTGTTTGATTTGGTTTAGAATATGTTCTGCAGATTTTTATGACCCGGGAACTGTTCAATAAACATACGAGCGTCTCAATTATAATTTAAATTTTACTTTGCCCGTTTCCACATCCCCAAAGATTAAAAATTTTTCTACATCTATTATTTACAAGAAGGAATATTGATCAACTATATTTCAGAGAAAACTTAAACTATTTTGACTTCTTAAAAAATCAAAATAAAAATAGTATTAATTTGTTAAAAACAAATTAGTTTATTACTTTCAACCATATAATACTTGAATATTGTTCAGTAGTTCTTTAAACTAGCGTACTTTATCATAATCAATTTTCCCTTCAGAAAATAGATTGAAGGTCTTACCGTAGAAGCATTGAAAATATCGGACCAAGAGAATTTATACCTTAAAGTACAACCCGATATTTAGATTATACCGATTTAGAGTCTCCTGCCATTATACAAGGAATATCAAAAGAAGTTTATCACCAAACGTTTCTTATCTTCTTTTCTTAAGTTTATAATCTTTGGGATGCATTTGAAGAAGTCGGTTTTGAGGAATATTATCTTATTCCTATGGTGAATATTTACGATCAAGCTTCCTAAAAAACATTGATGTAATGGAAAAATTCAGTATCAAATTTAATGGAAAAAAAAGGCAGGAAAGTAATGCCATGAAATTAGCAAAACAATATATTCAAAACAATTTGGAAAATCCGCCAACTATAAATACTATTTCCAAAATCATTTATCAAAGTGAGTCTACTTTAAAAAGAAATTTCAAATCTACCTATGGCTACTCGGTTTACCAATTTATCCAGTATTCCAGAATGATGAAAGCTAAAACACTACTAGATACTGGGAATTATACTATTAAACAAGTTGCCTATCAAGTGGGCTATTCCAATCCTTCTCATTTTTCAAAGGCTTTTAAAAAGCATACTTTCTTTTTACCAAGTGAATATATGAATAAACAAAAATTTGAAACATAAAAAAATAGTTGTGCGCTATGTATCGTTCTTATTTTTTCGAAACTACAGGGACAACCCTACTAAAAGCATTTAGAGAAAATTAATAATGAGATTCAAGGCATCATTGTAGCCTGTTTAGAAAATTCAAGTATTAACTAAATCTTTAATTTTGAGCTGAATGGAGCAGGTTTTGGTCGAATTGGGGTTGATCTATACGTAGAAATTCGCAACTTATCAGGACAACAAATTTATCAATTCGATTCTTATGCATTAAAAGGCAATTTTCATAAAAAAATACGCTTAGCAAATACTGGTATCTCTTCAGGACTTTATATACTTAAAGCTAGAATTGGGAATAAATTAGTGCCTCAATAATTCTTAATTCAATAGATTTTGTAAAATTTATACTCGTAGTATCCCTAATATTTCTTTGCACATTTCTAAAAAATAGCCATGGCAAATAATTGACCTGATTGAGGTAGGGCTTGGTCGGAATGGGGTATAAAGAACTTTACAATTACTTTACTTTTGATTTAATAGAAGATAATTAAATTTTCACAAAATTCTACTTGGTCTAATCAATAGATAGATCTCCGAAAATTTTCAATACTTAATGCTTGAATTTTATTGGTGTAGTGCTAATCGTTGCATTTACACACAGGCGAATTATATCTATTTTTTCGTCAATATATTAATTTTTTTTTATGAAAAAGCAAATTTTATCTCAAATCGTACTGACAACTTTACTTTTTTTATGCGCTTGTTATTCTAATTTATTAGAAGCACAAGCCACTTATTTTTTCCATCCCGACCAAACGTTGTCTGGTGATAATAATGCATTCATGTATTTTAAAAGTAATAACCATCTAGTAACAGGATTAGGTTTTCAAGATAAACAAGGTACTCTTTATGGAAGAATTTATGGATCACATAATGGTAGCACTTTTGGTTTATTAGATGCAGATAACAACTGGTCTTACAAAGCCCAAAAAGATGATTACACTTCATTTAGCATTGACAACCGTGAAAAAATGAGGATTAATAGTAATGGTAATGTTGGAATTGGTACTGACAGTCCCGATAATAAGTTAGATGTCAATGGGACTATTAGAGCAAAAGAAATAATCGTAGAATTAGGTTGGTCTGATTTTGTTTTTTTTGAAGATTATGTCTTACCGACACTAGAGGAAGAAAAACAGCATATTGATGAAAAAGGACACCTAATAGGCTTTGAATCTGAAGAAGAAATGGGTGGAGAAATACAAATGGGTGAGGTAACTAACCGTCAGCAGCAGAAAATTGAAGAGTTAGTATTACATTCTATTAATTTGAATGAAAAGCTTAAAGAACAACAAAAAGAAAATAATGAACTGAAGCAAAAATACTCGGAATTAGAAGTATTGGTTAATGAGTTAAAATCACTTGTGCAGAAATAATATTTATTAATTGAAATATTAAACACAGACTAATTAATTCATTAATAAATATTTCTAAAATGAAAAATAAAAAATTAAAAGCCCAAACGAGGGATAAACTTTTTGACTTTCGGCAAGGATTCTGCCTACTGGCATTTCTTTTTGGGTATTTTTTCACCTTAGCTCAACCAGGAAGTGTAGTGCCTTGTCCTACCATAATTGACAGTCCTATTTCAGGTACTGCTACTTTTCAAGGATGTGAATTCGCTTATGCATTAAGTACAATTACCTCTTCAGCAAATGTGGAAGTAAAAGCATGTAGACAGATTAAATTATTACCCGGATTTAGAGCAAACAGCGGGTCCTATTTTCATGCACATATCAGCGATGGTTGCGACACCATTTTTCCCCCTCCTCCCCCTGACCCCTGTTTAATTTCTCCAGTATGCTTTGCAAAAGATGCTGTAGTGCAAATAGATCAAGAATGTAAAGCGCTAATTACTGCCGCAGATATTGATGCTGGAAGCTTTGGAATGTGTAGCCCACTTGCTATCATAGACGTATTCCCTAGTTTTTTTAATTGCGACGATGCTGGTACAATAGTACCAGTGACTTTAACCGTTGTAGATTTTGATGGAAATTTTAGTTCTTGTCTTGCTGAGGTAGAGGTTCTTCCACCAGATCCATTAATTAAAGTTATTTACAAGGATCCAGTACCTAAACCTAGCGACATAAAATGTGAAGACAATACTCCTCCTCACCCAGATGTGACAGCTGAAGATGCCTGTGGTATGTCTGTACGACTGAGAAAAATTGGGCCAAAAGAACCAGAATACGAACGTTGTTTTGATAATGATATTATTTATGAGTATGCTCCAATTGGCGCTTGTTATGATCCAGAACAAATCCATAAATTAAAAATCATAAGGATGGCTGATGTTGAGCCTCCAACATTTGATAAAAACGCCAGCCCTATAGCTACTATTGACTGTAATGACTCCAAACCTCCACAAGAGATCAGAACAGTAACTGATAACTGTGATCCCGCCCCTACGGTTTATGGGCTTAGAACTGAAACTGGTGACCTTTGTAGCGGAATCACTGTTACTGATATTTGGGTTGCACAGGATGAATGTTATAAAATCAATTTGGATACTCTAATTTGGTTTATTAGACCAGATACTATTGCTCCAGAATTTACAAAAGGTCCAGACTCTATAGCTACTATTAACTGTGATGACCCTATTCCTTCACAAGAGGTCTTAACAGCAACGGATAATTGTGATCCTGATCATATAGTTTTTATGAATAGAACTGAAACTGGTGATCTTTGTAGCGGGAAAACTATTACCGATACTTGGACCGCAACAGATAAATGTTTTAATTACAAGGATACTAGCATAGTCTGGTATATTAGACCAGATACTGAAGCTCCAGAATTTGAAAATAAACCAGCTCCAATTGACGATATTTATTGTTGTGATCCGCTACCAGAACAAGAAACCTTATACGCAACTGATAATTGCGATCCTAATGTCAAAGTTACGGCAAGCATAGATGACTATTATATAGATTGTGCGGATCCAAACCCAATAACTTATAGATGGTCTGCGGTAGATACTTGTGGAAATATTCGGGATACTTCTATAACATTTTATGTTCTTCCCGATGATTGTGGTTCTGGTGCTGGCGCTTACGCTCGCTCTATAACTGATGACCTTGGCGCAGCCCAAAGGCTCAAACTTATCCCTACTGCCATTTCTGTTGATGTTTACCCAAATCCTAACAATGGTGATTTTATGCTTAACATTAATTCTCCTGAATCAAATCAGGTGAATATACAATTGTACAGCATGACAAGACAATTAGTCTACCATGATGCATTCTATCTAATCAAAGGGAAGTATCAAAAGAATATCAGTTTGTCAAAGGATTTGCCGAATGGTCTTTATATCCTCCGTGCTCAAATCGGCGAAGAAGCATTATTGAAAAAAATAATAATTTCCAAGTAGTTACATTTTATGTCAGTTTCGTAATTGCCAAATTATCGGCAATTACGAAACCCATTTTAAACTACTAACAGTTTTGCCGTTGAGTATTCCAAGCTGCCTACGTGGTTGGCTATTCTATTACCTCCCATTTTTCTAGCACGTTTAAGAAACATATATCTGTTTTTCTAAGTGTGTATATAAATCAAGTAAAAAATAAAAGCTTATACTAAAATTGATCTGATTGGGGTATTGATTGAGCAGAATGGGGTATAACAAAAATTTGTTATACCATAATTTTGGATTTATAGTCATTTCATCTAAGCCTATTAATAATAAAAAACATGATTAAATAATTCCATTGTTTATTAGTTCTTTATTACTAACCATAAATTTCCTTAAATCATGAAAGCATCGAAACTTTTTATTTTGTTTATAATACTGTTTTTTGCTTATAACGCTAAAGGGCAAAAAAATAAAATTTATGAAGATATTCAAAACGCTAAATCGAAGGGAGAAAAATTCGAATTACAGGAGCGCATATTTACCCAAAACGAAGTTTCAGATGAGGTATTAACTAATTTTCATGATCCATCTGAAGTTAGTATTTTTAAATATGACTTTAGCATACTAAAATCACAGTCAAAATCAATAACTATATCGATTCCTTTAAAAGGAGAAAATTTGTTTTTAGAACTGTTAGAAGTTGATGAATCTTTTTATAATTATAAAATCATAACAAGTTTTGGAAAGGACCTAAAAGTAAATGCTAATCGAAAGAATAAATTTTATAGTGGTATCATTAAAGGGGATAAAAATAGTCTTGTCGCAATTAGTTTCTTTGAAGAGCAGGTAGCAGGTATTATTTCGACAGATGAAGGAAACTTTAACATTGGAAAGATAGATGGTTCAGAAAATATAATTTTTTATAAAGCGTCTAACTTATTAGATCCACCCAACTTTTCTTGTGGTACTTTAGATGATAATTTTATAGGCAATAAGAAAGAAATATTTGAAAAGGACAATGGATCATTAGATAACTGTGTAAGGTTGTATTTTGAAACAGAGTATGATATGTTTCTTACCTTGGGCAGTGTAGAAGCTGTGGAAAATTATGTTATTGCTTTATTTCATGAAGTTCAAGTTTTATACGCACAAGAAAATATCAATGTTCAGTTATCCGCAATTTTTGTATGGTGTTGTCCTGACCCATATACTGCTAATGAAACGGGTTGTCTTCTTGCTCAATTTCAACACCAAACTGATGCCATTCCAGGAGATTTAGGACAATTATTAACTTTTCGAAATGTGGGCGGAGGCCGAGCAGCTGGATTTAATGGTCTTTGTAATCCTAATGTAGATCTGAGCTTAGCAGTATCTGGTTTACGTGCTGGACGAATTATACCAGTTCCTACTTATAGTTGGAATGTTCAACTTGTCACCCATGAATTTGGTCATTTGTTCGGTTCTAGACATACGCATGCATGTGTTTGGAATGGCAATAATACAGCTATTGACGGGTGTTCAGGATTTACAGAAGGAGGATGTCCACTACCAGGTATACCAGCTAATGGAGGCACAATTATGAGTTATTGTCATCTAGCACCTGTCGGTATTAATTTTAACAATGGATTTGGCCCCCAACCAGGAAATGTTATTCGAAATAGAGTTGAAAATGCAGCTTGTTTACAACCTTGTACAAATGATCCTCCGGATGTGAGTTTATCTCATGATTGTGTGATTGATATATTGCCTTGTGGTGGTGGCGGTGGACCTTATTGTGGAGGTATACCATATAATCCTGCTACTCAGGGTTGTTGTGATGGTGTTATTTATAATTTAGCTACACACGGTTGTTGTGATGATGCTATCTATAATTTATTTACGCAAGGTTGTTGTGATGATAAAGACGTTTATAATTTATTTACGCAAGGTTGTTGCGATGATGAAATTTATAATTTACTTACAGAAGACTGTTGTGTAGATGAAGTTTATACGATAGCTATAGAAGGCTGTTGTATAGATGAAGTTTATAACTTAGCTACAGAAGGTTGTTGTGTAGATGAAGTCTATAACTTAGCTACGGAAGGTTGCTGCGATGATGAAGTTTATAACTTAGCTACGGAAGGCTGTTGTGAGGATGAAGTCTATACGTTAGCTACGGAAGGTTGCTGCGACGATGAAGTCTATGATTTAGCTACAGAAGGTTGTTGTGAGGATGAAGTCTATGATTTAGCTACGGAAGGTTGCTGCGACGATGAAGTCTATGATTTAGACACCCAAGGTTGCTGTGAGGATGAAGTTTATGAGTTAGACACCCAGGGTTGCTGTGAGGATGAGGTTTATGATTTAGACTCCCAGGGTTGCTGTGAGGATGAGGTTTATGATTTAGACTCCCAGGGTTGCTGTGATGATGAGGTTTATGACTTAGACTCCCAGGGTTGCTGTGATGATGAGGTTTATGACTTAAACTCCCAAGGTTGTTGCGAGGATGAGGTTTATGACTCAAGCACACAAGGCTGTTGTGATGGCGTAATTTATGACTCAAGTACGCAAGGCTGTTGTGACGGCGTAATTTATGACGTGAGTACAGAACAGTGTTGTGATGCAGACGCTGAAAATCCTGGTGTCCAATCAAATGACGTAGAATGCAACCCAGATGAGCCTAGTGGCATGGGAACAAGTCGTAGAAGTCCAAATAAAAACAAGATCATATCCGAAGATCATGGAATGCAATTTCGAGATTTATCTTTGAAATTATCGCCTAATCCGACAAATGGAATATTTAATTTAGAAATGGATATTCCTAAATCGGGGATAATCAATATTCAAATATTTGATATTTATGGTCAGATGGTATTTCATGAACAATCATATGCGTTAAAGGGAGTCTTTAGAAAACAAATAGAATTATCTAATAATCTTGCTGAAGGAGCTTATTTTATAAAAGTAAGTAATAACGCAAAATTTGTTTCTAAGAGAATCTTACTGATTAAGTAGTGGTAAAGGTTCTAGACGTACAAGCTCACTACTAATTAGTAGTGAGCTTATAATCCATACAAATTGACTATTATAAATAAAAGAATTAGTTAGAACTCTAACAGAACTAAAATCATTGTGAAAAAATATTTCTATACGATTAGCTTATTGTTGCTTTTCTTGTTCAATATGGTATTATTATTACCCTTATTGGAAGAAGGTTTTATATTAGGACACGATAATACTTCGCATTATGTATATAGTTTGAGATTAGCAGAAATGATGAGCGAAGGGAATTTTAGGTTTTGGTTACCTGATTTTAGTATGGGCATGCCACTGTTCTATTATTATCAGCCTATACCGCATTTTACTACGGCTACCATTTTTTTACTTTTCTCAGGAATAGATGCCTTACTATTGATGAAAGGTATACTGGTTGTACTTTTTTCCTTACTACCGCTTAGTCTTTATCAATCCTTTAGGTGGATGGGACTTCCTAAATCCATTTGTTTAATCAGTGCATTTTTAACTTTTACGATTGAAAGTTGGGTAGGCTTAGGATTTGAAATGAGATCAATTTTGGGTTGGGGACTTTATGCACAATTATGGGGTATGGTACTAGCGCCGCTTACCATCGGATATATTTATAAGGAGTATTTTGGAGCGCGCCGCTTGTTTGTTCCTATTACCCTTTTAGGAGTTTTGATACTCACGCATGTATTATCAGGAATCATCGCTTGTCTGTCTATCGCTATCCTTTTCTTAATAAGTGAATGGAATAAAATACAAAAAATACAAGATAGTTTTTATTTGACAAAAATATATACAGGTGCTTTTGCCATAGCAGCTGTCATCTTGGTCCCTACCCTTTTAGGAGGAGATTATATAAGTGGGTATTTTAAATTAGGGGAAGAGCATCACTTAGGATTGGGTTTAATAAAAACAGTGACTTATTTAATTACCGGTCAAATATTGGATGCCAATAGATTACCTGTATTGACTTTATTATTGGTAAGCGGTTTATTATTATACCTATATCTTATCCCCAAACAAGTAGATAAGAAACAGTCGGAAACGGGATATCGATTTATTTTATTGAATTTTGGGATGGCATTCTTTTTACTAGCTGGTGCCAAAACCTTTACCTTTTTACAATACACGCCCTTATACAAAAATCTACCTTTTTTGAGAATGCTAAATCATTTGCATTTTTTTAGTCTTCCCATTATTGCTTTTATGATTGTTCAGTCTTTTCAATTTTTTAAAAATAAATATCAAGAAAATAAAATTCAATTTTCTTTGAATAAAGTATTGACCATTGCTGGATTTATACCATTGATGGCTGTAACATATTTTCTAGCATCTACTCATGTTAAAATATTTGAACTCAAAGCAACTACTCATATAGAAGAAAATAAAGCTTATCAGGAAGCAATGAGTTACTTAAAATCACAACCACATGGTAGAGTAAACGTGACTAACATTAAAGAACCATCCAAATATTATGCGCCTACTTTTTTAGCAGACAAACCAATTGGAAGATTTTATGCTGCGGGAGGAAGAAGTAATTTAGGACAGTTTTATACACATAAATTTAATAATGCTCAATCACATCTCTACCAATCATTTGGTTTTCATTATATCTTGACTACGGCTAGTCAAGATTACTCCAAGATAGGATGTTTAGATTTTGAAAATGAAGCATATAAAGTTTATACGGTGAGCGATAAGCCTTCTTATTTTGATGTTATTCAATCAAATACCGTAACGCTTACCCATAACCAGCCAGCTAGGTATTTACTTAGCTACTGGATGAAACAAAAAAGTTTTTTCGAAAGAAAGAATCACATCACCATCGGAGAGGAGCATACTCGTGAATATTTTGAAGCGCAAGGTTTTGAAAAATTTATGACTTTACAACGAAACGATCAGCGGTTATCTGCCGCTCGTTTTACCATAGAAAATAAAGCTAAAACAGAAAGTATAGAATCAGTAGTGGATATGAATGATAAGGGCTTAAGTCAATATCTCAATGCTCAACTAGATAGTTTGTCAGAAAATGGCTTAGGTACCATCCTGGAAGAATACACAGAAGAGGGCTACTACCAATCTAAAATAGAAGTTTTTCCAAACGAAAACAATACGCCACAATGGGCAATGGTAAAAGTAAATGCCCACCCAGACTGGAAGGCAAAAGTCAATGGTCAACCGGTAGAATGGGTACAGATGAGTCCTTGTTTTATGGCCGTACAGGTGACGGCAGGGACACATACCGTGGAGTTTGAATTTGGTGTCAGTCCATTACGTATTGGCTTATTTTGCTTAAGTATTTTTACCATAATCGGGCTAGGCCTATTTGAATTTGTGCAAGCTCGTAGAAAAAGAAAATCACAAAAACAGGATCAAAAAGAATTGAGTTATGCATAAAGGAACCACTTTGTCCGTTAAGCCACACTCCAGATTGATGCATTGGTATCGTTGGCAGCCTTACCGTTTACCACTGTTTAATACGACGGCTAGAATGGCGATGAGCATTAATTTTTCACTAGGTCAATTTTTGACAAATGGAAAACTAGAAGATCAAAAAACAAAGGATTTTTTTCAAAACAAACAGGTCTTTTTTGGGCTATCGACGATACGATCAGGTTCTACTTTTTTAGCAGATTTACTGGAAAGTGAAATCACCAACGGACAAATAGAACACGAACCCAATGTCAATGATTATTGGAGTTATGCAAAAGTTTTAAAATCAAATCAACATGCGGATAACTATATAAATACTTATCGCAAAAAAGATATGGTAAAGCGATGTACAAAAAAAGAAACAGCGATTTATGGAGAATTAAATCCTTTTTTAGTCTTGCATGCTGCCGCCATAAAAAAAGCCATCCCAACAGCCAAGTTATTTCATTTAGTTCGAGACGGGAGAGATGTCGTGCGTTCCATCATGGCGAGAGAAGTATTAGGAAATAAAGACCCAATGCTAAAAGTAATAACACCACCTGTTGATGATCCTTATTTTGAGCAATGGTTTTCGATGAGTCGATTTGAAAGGGTTTGCTGGAAATGGCAATATGAAAATAAAGTCCTCAGAACCGCTATTACTCAGCGTATCCATTTCGAGAAAATGATTACGAACTATGATTATTTTAAAAAAGAATTACTCGACTTCTTAAGGATTGAAATTTCTAAAAAACATTGGAGCACTTATAGCAAGCAACCCAAACATGCATCGCCGCAACACAATATGCTCAAATGGGATAACTGGGCGAAAACACAAAAAGAACAATTTGAAAAAATCTGTGGAGCAGAAATGAAAGCGAATGGTTATTAGTGAATTAGTGAATTAGTGAATTAGTGAATTAGTGAATTAGTGAATTAGTGAATTAGTGAATTAGTGAATTAGTGAATTAGTGAATTAGTGAATTAGTGAATTAGTGAATTAGTGAATTTAATTAATCTTTCGTATAAATGTTTTACATAGAAATTTAATAATAATTAGAAGAGACGTTGGTGCTTTTCGTTGATTGATTTGACCTCAATCAGCCTGGTATTTTCATGCGTTTTCTTCATCAAAACCAAAATATTATGAACAATCAAAACATGGAATTATCTATCGTCATGCCTTGTTTGAATGAAGCAGAAACGCTGGCTGTTTGTATTCGTAAAGCAAAATCTTTTCTAAAAGAAAATAATATTTTTGGAGAAATCTTGATCGCAGATAATGGGAGTACCGATGGGTCTCAAGAGATAGCTCAAAATTTAGGAGCTCGGGTGGTCGAGGTAGAAGAAAGAGGATATGGAGGAGCGTTGAAAGGTGGTATTAATGCTGCGATGGGAAAATATGTCATCATGGGAGATTCTGATGATAGTTATGATTTTTATAATCTTACGCCATTCATTGAAAAACTCAGAGCCGGTCATGATTTGGTGATGGGCAATAGGTTTAAAGGAGGAATAGAAAAAGGAGCCATGCCTTTTATTCACCGATATTTAGGCAATCCTGTTTTGTCATTTATCGGTCGTTTATTTTTTAATATCAAGGTGGGTGATTTTCATTGTGGGTTGCGAGGTTTTAGTAAAAATGCCTTTAGAAAAATGGAATTAAATACTTCAGGAATGGAGTTCGCCTCTGAAATGGTCGTAAAAGCCTCCTTAAAAAAAATGAATATAGCAGAAGTACCCACGATTTTATCTCCAGATGGAAGAACCCGCGATCCACACTTAAATACTTGGCGAGATGGATGGCGACATCTCCGTTTTTTAATAGCGTATAGTCCGAAATGGTTGTATCTCGTCCCAGGTTTGGCGATGATGATAATCGGTTTAATACTTTCTTGCTTATTGATATTTTCTACACAACAAATAGGTGCCGTTAATTTTGATATACAAACTTTACTATATTCTTGTTTGCTGTTAATTATAGGATTTCAGTTTATCGCCTTTTACTTTTTATCCATCGTATATGCCAATGCGAGAGGCATCCTCCCCCCTCGCGAACAAATTCAGAGAATCTTAAAAAGTTTCAATTTAGAAAAAGGATTATTATTCGGAGGTGGCTTCTTGTTGACGGGAATCATACTATTTATTTTTGCATTTTCTAATTGGCAGGCCGTCAATTTTGGACCATTAAATCCTACAGAAACCTTTAGGATCACGGTACCTAGTTGTACATTTTTAGTACTAGGATTACAGATCATGATGTATAGTTTTTTCTGGCATATTCTCAAAGTGCCTACCAATAAATAAGTAATCTGAATCAGGGGTTCGAAATAAATATATGAATCAAAGAAGCAAGAAGCATTTTCGGAGAAAGCTTTTTAGCCTTAAGTGAGCATTCAACCCCTGGTTCGCATAAATATTAAAAAAAACTATTTGGTAAATATTATTTGGAATGCTAAGAAGCATCGTGATCGTTTTTTCCAAGTTTGCATCAGTAGGTTTAATCTGCGCAAGCTTTAGTTTAAGTAGTAATTTTTTACTGCTCAAATATATGGATACACCATTGATTTTGACGTATGTGGTGGTATATTTTACATCTATTTTTCTGTCTTTTTTTTTGAATAGTCATTTTACTTTTCAATCTAAAAAGAACCTGCGTAATGGAAGTCTTTACTACCTGATTTATTTTTCTTCTATGATGCTTGGTGTTATCCTACTGTATACTTATGAAAATACTTTTGACTTTCAAAAATGGATTTACCCTTTTATGGTAATTCCATGTACGATGAGTTGGAATTTTATGTTCTCCATAAAATTTCTGAGGAGATGATATTCTTTATGTCAGGGCTTGAAAAAAATAGGAATTAAAGAAACAGGATCCTTCAATTGATTTTGGGAAAAAATTGCTTTTTGCCATATTTGAAACGCAAAACAGTTTCTGTGCAAACTATTCATAACATACATCTATTTTAAGTAATTCTTATGAAAGCTAATCACTTTACTGGTTTATTATCAGCCATTGCTTCGGTGGTATTTATACTCTTTTCCATTCATTTCATTCCGTTGGATGTCGCTTGGGATGAAATCACGTCTTTTTGGCGATATTCGATAACTGATTTGCATAATACAGTCACGAATTATCGGGCCCCAAATAATCATATTGGCTTCAATGTTTTCCAGAACTTTCTCGGTCGAATCATCGGCGTAGATGATCTTTATGGTGCTATAGAACAAGTATTTTGGTTTCGGTTAGCACAAGGAATATTGTCGGTATTCACGCTCTATTTTATATTCAAATTTGCCAATAAATTTGGAAATCGGACAACCGCCAATATTGCCTTAATCATGGCCATCACAACCATTCCATTCTTTGTGTATTCGACTCAATTACGCGGCTATAATTTCAGCATGTTATATGCCATTTGCTTACTCTATTATACTTGGAGTTACTACCAATCCCCTAAATTAAAATATTTTTTTGCTATTATTGGATGCACATTTTTACTTTTTTACACGATTCCTTCCAATGCTTATTTTATTCTTCCACTAGGTTTTGTTTGGTCAATTCATTGGGTTTACGTCACTTATCAAACCGTTCGTTTTCAAAAAAAACGGGATTCAAAAGAAGCGATTGATTCCCTAAAAATTTTTCGATTATTATTTGCTTTAGGAATTGGTTGTCTCCTAACTTTTCTAGCATTCTCACCCATCATTGAACAGATTCTCCATAATAAATGGGTGGACAGAGTACCTGCCAATCGATTTTTTGTCTTACAAGAAATGCTACCCAAACTAACCGATTATTTCTTTTCCGGAAGATATTTATTAGTACCGTTATTTTTAATCGGGGCCTTATTTCTTATCAAAAAACAACCACTGCTCGGTCAAAAATGGATAAAATTGGTTGGCATTTATCTATTGGCATTTATCGTATCGTTTGCACGAAATGACCTGCCTTTTGAACGAACATTTGCCGTACTTTTTCCTGTCTTTGTTTTAATAATAAGCATTCCGATTAGTGCACTAATCACGCATTTAAAAAGACAAGAATCGATACAGTTCGGAGTGCTTGCACTCAGCTTATACGCCCTATTTACCGTTCATACAGAATTCCATCAAATCCAATCTACGCTTAGAAATAATCTATCAATTGGAAAAAGAAATTTTGGTAATTATCAAAATTTCTTTCAATCAGATCTTTACAATCCTAACGAATCAGCCAAATCATTAAGCGTACATTATCATAAAGACCCCCACCCTGTTTTGTTGATGGCACACGAGTTGGATATGATTACACAAGGCCAGTATTTAAGATTATATGGAATGGAAAGTTATCTGTTTTTGAAATATAAAAAAAAGAAAGCAAAGCGACAGGCAAAATCCATCAGTCTGAAACCAAATCAACAGCAAGCTACGATTAGATATACTTCGGGTGATAAAACAAAACCGGTTAGAAAATATTTACCCCATACTTTTACTAAAAAAAAATATCCTCGATCAGTTCGTAAGTTGGCAGTTACGTTGGATTATGTTGAACAACATGCTCCTTCTGACAAATATTATTTGATCAATTCTTATGACCACCGTTTTTTGAAAGTTGTCAAACCATATTTAGAGAAGACATTTCATGTAGAAAAACTATCAAAAGGCGTAAAATCTTATAATGTTTATTTGTTAACAAAGAAGTTGTTCAAAAAAAACTTATCAAACGATAGGACCAAACGCTGAGTTTGAATTTTTCATGTTAGTGTTTTCTTTTATCAATCATCCATCATTTTTAACAACGCCTCTTTTGTAACACGATCTTCTTTTATGAATTCACCATTTTTGTACTTTCTATACTCGAACAATCCTTCTTTTTCACATGGATCAACCAGGTAGCCATCATAAAATCTTCCTTGCTTAAAAAGAGTTGAGGTGAAAGGTTTTTGCTCATTTACAAATCCAAACTGATAAGTACCATTTGGGTAATCTTTTTTAATGAGGTCTATGAACGTTTGTGCCGTTGGTTTTTTAGGAAACGAAAAATCCGGATAGAAATCCGAACGAATAGCTCCTGCTATGTGTCGGAGGAAAGCTTTTCTTTTTTTATTTAATAACCATTCAAAAGAAAATTCTTGCGTGTAGGCTAATTTCAATTCAGTAATGGTCCCTTTCACAAATTTGAGATACCCTAATTGGCTTTCATCATTGAAGAAGGTGGCGGTTCCGGAAGATTGATTTTTGTTATTAAAAACTACTTTGAAACTTACTTTCTGCGTGTAATGGTTATAATAATTGAGGGCTTCAAAACCATTGGGTGTATAGGTGATAATATAGTCTGGGTCTCTTGCTGAATCATGGATATAGGTATCTATTCGTTTTCCATTTTTATACGTATGTCTATAGAGTTTTGATCTCTTATACTCAACCTCTTGGGTTTTCATTGGCAAAGGCCCCTTCCCAGCCATATTTTCTATTCCTTCACTTGTCTCAAAATAGGATACTTGTTGGAGATAAGTATCTTCAGCATAAACCAACACTACGTGTTTTCCATCGTACGGTTTTCCATTTTGAAATAGTACACTATCGACGCCTGATTCATTTTTAAACAAAATTCCGCAATAGGATTTATTCGCTAAATAATATTGATAATCAGATCGCACCCCATTTTTATATTGCATGATGGTCTTAAACGACTCATTCTCGGTTAGGAAAAAACCATTATAAGGTTTATTGTTTTTATAAAAACCTTCTACTTTTTTTATGGGACCTTTATTGAGGTAGATGGTTTGAGCGGCAAGCGATCCATCTCTGTACATTCGTTCTTGGTATAACTCCTTATCCTCTAAAAAAAATATTTGCTCCTTCCCATCTTTTTTACCATTCCGATAATCAGTGTATGTAATTTTAGGATAGATACCATCATAGCTATCTCGAATTAGAAAAGTATCGAGCTGTGTCACAAAAGTTCCTTCATAGGGTTGATCATTTTTATAGGTTCCCTCGCAAATCACTAAGTCCTTTTCTGCGTTGGGATTGTTTAATATAACCCGTACATTTTCGACTTGACCGTTTTTATACTTCGTTTGAAATAGTTTATCTTTATAGAGCGCCGCATGACTGATGATTTTTCCGTTTTGATAGATTCTTTCAGCAGCTGCTTCGCTAATGATTCCGTCATACGGTTGCCCGTTTTTATATAGTCCTTCTCCTAATTTAGTAGGTGGATCGGTATATAGATTATAATAAAGAACTGGGCCGTCTAACACTCCGTTTTTATACGTTTTATGAATTTTATTGTAGTCTAGAAAAACAGCTGGCCTTTCGTATCCAAAGCTTGCATTCAATATTTCGACGCCATCTTTTTTACCATTTTTATATTCCGTTAAATTTTCTCCATCCCAGACCTTTCCGGTGATTGGATTTCCATCTTTATAAAAACATTGCAGGCTATCCAAATGTCTGGGTCTGTGAAACGTAATCAAACCATCAAGGAGATTATTTTTAAGGGTTCCGCTAATTAAAAAAGTCGAACCTTGATATTGCTTAAACGGTCCCGTTCTCACTCCGTTTTCAAATTCGAAATAATCTATATGCACGACGGGCACTGATTGTTTCTCGACATAAATTAGATCATCGTGGGTATTATAGTAAAAACCATCATAAGGATCTCCGTCTTTATAGTTGAGTTTATATGTTTTATCTTTTGTTTGATAGATTCTGGTGAGCGTTTTATCATTTTCAAAAGTATAGAAGAGAAAGGGTTTGCCGGTTATTTGATCTAGTTTCTGCTCGCCAACTTTATCTCCTTCTGAATACATCTTTAAAAGATAACCACCGTCATAGGTCGTTCCATCGAAAGGTTTCCCATCCACAAATTGACATTGATGCGTGGAGTTGTCCATCGGAACCCGAAATTCCACCGTCCCGTTTTTCTTCCCATTTTTTATTTCACCAGATTCAATCCATTCATCTTCACGAGCATACTCAATGTAAGGGCCCACCTTTTTTCCGTTTTTAAAAGTATAGACCGTACCCGAATACTCATCCCTAAAAGTACCACTCCAAGGTTTGTTATCTTTATAAAATCCTCTGGCTATTTCTTCGCCCTTTTCTGTGTAATAAATGCGTTCCCCTACTAGGCGGCCATGCTCTGACAAATGTTCAGAAAATTTAATCCTTTCATATCGATCATATTTATCGTAATCATTATGAAATTCTGTTTTTTTAAAAAGTATGCCTTCTTTATAAGTTTCAATGCTATTGTACTCCGCAAAATCTCCTTCCCAAGGTTCACGATCTTTATAAATTCCTTTAGCGATAAATTTATCCTTATGAAAAAAGGTGACATCTCCATTTCGTCTTCCGTTGAGATAAGTAAAGATGGTCTTAATTCCTTCAACCTGATGGTCATCGTCTATTTGATCAAAAATAACTTTGGTACCATTCCACTTTTGAGCATCTAATGTATTTGCTCTAGCTACTTCCTTGCCTTTTTTGTCATAACAAATAGTCTCTTCCGTTGCGCTGATATATCTTTCTGCAATCTGTTTAGAATCAACATAATATTTTAAAGCACCGATGTCTTTTCCTTCTTTCTTTATATATATCCCACTAATTTCCGGCAAATCATATCCATAAGCGCAAACGCCTTCATAGGGACGACCTTTTTTATAGATTCCTTCGGCCTTGATGGTTCCATCTGGATAATAAAAGATAAATTTTCCCTCTAATTCATTTTGATGATAATTCGCTTCTATTAGCTTTTGTCCATCTTCATAATACCAAATGGCTTTGCCTTGAAATGATTCCTCTTCTGGATTTGACCAATAGGCCAGCATGTGTAATTTTCCGCTAAGGAAATAATTTTTCACTTCGTACAAACTGTCTTTTTTAGGAAAAGGACGCACCTGATAAAACTTAGCCAAATCTAGGTCGCTAATTTTATAGGTTTTGCTACGCCAATAAATCGTGTCTTGTTGGGCATTCAATGATATCGTAAAAAAGAGACATAAAAAAAGGAAGATTAACAGTTTCATATTATTCACCTTTAATAATTTTTAATAAATCAGGAAAGCTCAGTGAGTACAGCGTTATGTTTTTTTGAAAGAAAATATTTTCAACGTTCATAGGAAGTTATAGAACATGTACATTTGCTGCTGCGAGACGCATGGATTTTGATTTTAAAAACTCCGCAATTTCTGGTCTTACTTCCTTGCCCAAATAGGATAAAAAGAGGGTAACGCTTTTGATTTTATCCCCATCTTTTAGTTCAAGTTTTGCCGTTTTCAAGTTAGAAGAAATGTTCACCTTGAGGATCGTATCGTAGTTGATCGCCAATGCTTGTCCCATTCCTGAATCCCATTCTAAATGATCGTCTTTAAGAAAAAGAATCTCTCTATCACATAAGGAAAATACTCTTCCAACCATGATAAATGGTAATACCATAAGTACTAGTGGTGTTTCGCCCAAGTTATTCGAAGCAAAAAGGAACATTACTGCGAGTAGCACCGCCATTCCGATAAAAAATTTATAGTAGAAATCTCTGATTTTGTAAACTTGCATGATTTTCGATTTTTAGGTTGATAAAATTTTATGGCCACTAAGTCACTAAGATTTTTTTTCGTTTTTATGGCTATATTATTTATTCGTTGATTAATTCTTTTGCTTTTTCAAATAAGCCACTACCTGTTTCTTTCAGGCCTTTGCCTACTTCTTTTAACTGTTCTCCGCTGGTATATTGCTCCATGTTTTTGACAAAACTTTTAAAAGCATCGATGGTTTTAAAGGCTTCCTCCGTGTATGGGACATTCTGTTCTTTCAGTATCTTCTTCCACGCTACATCATTAAGTACCGCAAACATGTATTTCGTTATCAGTTTGCTCAAAAAATATTTATCATACACACTATTTAACACTTTTACAGACTTCCGATCTTGCAAATATTCGATGGCTTGATCGATGGATTTCTTTTCTCTAGAGGACAATAAATCACTGGTTTTCAACTTATTAAGAGAGGCGATGGCTTTTTCTGGTTCTTCTTTTTTGAGGTATAAATAGGTTTCAATTCCCCAAGTTGGTTCATTGCTTACTCCAATTTCGTTGGCTCCTTTTAGAAAAATCTCAAAGTCTTCGAGCGCCCTTTCTTCATCAATTGCTCGATCCATCATCAGTCGATCAAAACCTCTGAATAAATGATTCATGGATAAAAAAATCGTATGACAATCTTTGTCGGTTATTCTTGGCCAGTCGAATACCGCTCTGGTGTAGGTCAGATCAGCCGTAGGATTTTCGTTTAACCATTGGATGTTTTGGGAAAATTCATTTTCAGATAGATAATGGAGCCCTTTATCAAAAAAGAGAAAGCCTCTATAGTATTGCATTAATGCTTTTATTTCACCACCTTTCATCAAGTCCGGTTTGGTTTTTGAACATTCGTATAAAGAAACTTCTTTTCCAAAATCTCTACTCAACATCACCACTCCACTCAAGAGCGCGTGTTCCATATTTTGCGCTTGGATTTTTTCTTCTGGCGTCAATACGGTCATTTTTTTAGTTGGATCTTTTCCAAAATCATTGGACAAACCTTGCGATAAAGTAGGAAATATATCTTCATCTGTTTTTTCAACATAAGTTTTCATTGATCGATAATCTCTAAAAATAGAAAGGTATTCCATCGCCGAAAGATTGAGTGATCCATCGGGATTTTGTTGTTGTAATTTGCCAGATACCCGAGCTAATTTTTCTTGAAATTCCTGATGCTCTTCCGACAATCCTTCTTTTTGCAAAGACGAACGCAATGCTATTTTTCCAAACTTATACATCAAGACTTTATAAGAATCCATGCTGTCTTCTAGTTCTTTTCGATCTTTCTCTAAAAGTCCTTGATCTGTCTTTTTTTCGGAGGAATTAAAACAGGAGGAGATCATTCCTAAGAGGGAGCATAGGAGGATGGTTTTAAAATTCATGTTAGTTATTTTTTGTTTCTGGTTAGGGTCTTCAATATTAATTCAAAACCGCGTCTAACATTAAACGAATACTAATTTCAACTGCTAATTGGCATTACTAGTTAGTACAAGTAAATTGGGTTGCGTTATTAGTTTAGAAAAAAACTTACTCAACGATCTTTGCTTTCAGATATTTGGCTCCTTTCAAAACCGTTGTATTTTCTTCATCGCTCCACGCTTCTTCATCATAGACCTTGAGGGCGAAGTTATTTTTGTCGATCCAAACTAATTCGTCAATCTTCCATTGATCCGTTTGAAATTCGCAGAATTCTGAAAAATAAATATCATCATTTTCTTGCTCTATTTGGTACAGCCCTATAAATGACGATCGATCATAGGCTCCCACTGCAAAGTTCAATAGCTGATCTTCCTCTTTAGAAATTAGCATCGAATTAGCAGCAGCATCAAAAGGAGAATAAAACGGAATACGTTCGCCACTTTTACGACTTAAGGCAAATGTTTGAGCATAATCCCGATGTCCCACAGTGATTAAATAAAGTTCTAAAGGTGCTAAGTAGCCGTCATAATAATAACAACCATTATAATCTTTGGGACAAGGAAATTCTTCTACCATATTATCAATTTCAAGAAAAAAAGAAAAACCAGGACGTTCTACTTTCGAAGCATCTAACACTATTTGATCATCATAATTATTTTTAAATTTCAAAAATTCCTGCTCACTGATGGGACTAAAGCTTAGGTTTAATAGATCATTTCCCTCCTGACTAAAAATTATGCAAGGCAGCAAAAAGCAAAAAAGAAAGAACAGGTTTTTCATATTGTTTTTATTTGTAAAATCTTGTATCAAACGGCACTACCCTTCTCTCAAAAAACACTCTAAGTGTAGACCAACGTTAGTATTTTCAATAAAAAGTTATTCAACAATGGTCGCTTTTAAATATTGGATATCATAACTGATCGGCTCATTTTTTCCTTCTGTTTTTTCGATCACACTACTTACTTTTAGTGCTAAGTGCTGCTCATCAATCCAGACCAATGTATCAATACTCCAGTCTTCTGTAAAAAAGTTTTTCAACTTTTTCTGTTCTAAGTGGTAAATACAAATATTAGATTCCAAATCTTCGTCTTCAAAAGTAGCATAGAATAATAACTGCTCGTCTTTCTTAGAGATAGAAGCTCCCGCATTATAATGTTTATTAAAACCAAATAATTCAAACTTCTCTCCCGTGAGGCTATCCAACCCCATAAAGTTTTGATATAATCTATCTTCTTGGTAGATTAAATAAAGATTCAAAGGTTTTAGATATCCGCCATAATCACAAAACGTGTAATTGCCACCATAATTCTCCTCTCTAAAGCGAAATAAAAATTCCCCAACATTAGTAAATACTGAAAAAGAAAAAGGCGTCTTTTTTATAGATGGTTCCTCAAAACTAATCTTGTTGTCATAATTGCTTTCATAGGCTAAAAATAATTTTTCATCTATATTTTCGAAATTCAACTTTAACACTTCCGCTTCCTCAAGCTGATGGATAAAACTCAAATCTTTTTTTTCTTTTTGAATTAGAACAGTATCAGAGACCTCTTGAGCAAGACTCAAAAAGGGGAATAAAACCAACCATACGTACCATAGACTTTTCATAAGCAAGCGTTGAAGTTTAGCGAAAAACTAGTGTGAATGAAGTTCAAAGGATAGTACGAGAAAAACAAAAAACGTTATAATTTATTCATATCTCCAATGCCAATAAATGGCGACCAGTAGAAAGGGTGTGCATCTACATGTGTGGTTTGGTCATTATTGAGATAGTCCAATTTGGCTTGGCGGAGGGCGGCATCTTTTGTGTGTCCTTGATCGAGATATTTATAAAAAGCGATCATGATTTCTTTGGTGCATTTATCTTCTACGCTCCACAAAGAAGTGATGATACTTTTTGCACCAGCATAGGTAAAACCACGCGCCAGACTTATTATACCTTCCCCTTTTTGCAGTTCACCGATTCCTGTTTCGCAAGCAGAAAGCACCACCATATCTGCATTGAGTTGAAGGTTATATAAATCTCTCATATAGATAATTTCATTTTCTATACTATCTTTTTGAACAGTAAATGCGAGGTAAGAAAAATCTCCAGACTGATCGTTTGCTTTACCATGAGTTGCCAAATGAATGATTTTATAATTATGTGCTTGTTCGATAAATTTTTCTTCGGTTGCCTCCATTTTATAATAAACATCACCACCGATAATTTTTTGAATCCCATACACCTCTTCTCCCGTATTTGGTAATGGTTTTAAAACTTCTACTTCCTCCTCACCGGGCAACCGAGAAATACTCGTTAGCATCGTCGTATCTCCATCAAAAAAAGGAGCAAAGGCGAGTAATTTTTTTGAAGCGGTCATTTTATGTTGACGTTCTTTCAATTGCTTTAGCAAAGTAGTGGAATAAGAATAACTAATCTGTTTGTCTCGAATAAGAAAATGATGTTTTTTAAACCGCTGTACTTTAATCACAGGTTCTACCAATAAAGCTTCAAAAGAAAGGTACCCCAAAACGCCATCAGGGACAATAATGAGTTGATCTTTTAGATCTGCCGCGATAGGCGCCATCAGTTTATTATACAAATTATGGGCAACGGAGCAATAGGTTTTGATTTCCATATGGAAGGCATGCTCTTCATTAGACTTCCGAAAATCTTTGACCCATTCCGCTAAGGGAAAATCTCTTTTTACTTCCACCACTTTTGCCTCATCTTGATTAATTACCAGAATGAAAATATATTTTTCTCCCACAAAATATTCGATCAAGGTTTGATCTGTTGATAATAAATTTTGCTGAACCTCTTTGAGATTAATCGTATTTAAATCAAATTTAAGTTGAAAATATGCTGGATAATTTACTTCAAAATATTTTTCTAAAGTTTGATATGCCTGACGCGCATCAAACAAGTTGGAAGACAAAGCTAGTAAGGTAGGATTTGTTTCGGAAGCTCCACTCATCAATAATCCATCTCTTTTTTTATCTAAAAGGTTGATTTGCAATTTTAAGTCCTGTTCTTGAGCAATTAAACTATCCGGGATACCAGCAAAATTTAGTGCCTTGGCATGCTGGAGGGCTTCGTATAAAGAAGCAGCTTTGGATTTTTCGCTAATGTCAAATATCTGATGGACGTATTTTGGATCGTTGGTCTGTTTAAATAATTCGTTTAGTAAGTTGATATACCCCTCATAATTCTTAAGACCATCTTTAGATAAGATTAACTTTGAATCTTCTTTACTTTGATTTTTTCTTCTATAATTATAGAGTTTTAAACTTTGATCGAATAATTCTTCTGAACGTTTCAGATGCGTGAGATCATTGCTATTCTTTCCCCATTCTGAATACAACTCAGCATATAAACTTACTACCTGAAACAACAGTGCTTTATTGCTGATCTTTAAAAAATCACCATCTTTCTTATAACCAAAGAGTTCAAATATTTTATCATAATAGGATTCTGCTTTTTTATAATCTTTTCTTAATCTATAAATTTCTGCTAAGTTTCGATGATTCCTGATGATCGTATTTATTCCTTTGTCATAAGCGTTGAACCCTTTAGTTACAGATTCTGCTGCTAAATACTTTAAAGATTTCTTAGCACTTTCTTCCGCCAAATTCAACTTATTTAAAGATAGATAAATACTACTTTTATTCATGTAGCCGAAGCCAATCTGGTCATCATTTTTTACTGGCAATTCATTTTCAAAAATAAAAAGACTTTTTTCTACATAATCTAAAGCACCAGCATAATCCTGATCTTTTTCCAATATCATGGAAGTTGCGTTATATGCTGCTGCCAGTTTATTTTTATTTATTTTTTTCTCCTTAAGTAGGTGATCAATATATTGTTTACCAAATGAGGATGATTTTTTATAGGCTTTTTTATTGAGATAAGCATTTCTGATTAAGGCCAATAAATTGCCTATATTTTCCTCTTTATGCTCATCTTCAATTTTCCGTAGGATATCTAACGAAACAAGGTAGTGATCTACTGCCTCATCGTATTTCTGCCAACCATTATAAGTCATTCCCAATTGTAGAAGTGATATTCCAGTGCTGATATGTTCTTTTCCATAAATTGCTAGAGAAAGCTCATAGGCTTTTTGAGAAAAGGCCGCACTATTTTCGTAGTCTGTTTTCCAATTGTATAAATTCGCTACTGAATTATAACAATGTATAAGATCTAGATTTTCTTTTTTAGGTTCAAATATATTAATCGCCTTTTCGAAACAGTGCAGTGATTTTTCAAAATCAAACTTTTCGGTAAAATAATACCATCCCACTTTAGCCAGGATAGAACCATATTCCAGATGGGTTTCACCAAATTGCCGAACATACATCGCCTCGTCTTTTTCATACAAAGAAACAGCTGGACGAACATCACCATTAAGTATGCTTAATAGGATTAATTTTATCTGACAGTATTCAAAAGCGTTGATATCCTGATCTGGCTTAGCCAAAATATCGGAAGCTTCTTGATAGAATTTACGAGCTAAGTCTTTATCTGATTTTTTAAAATAAACATATCCTTTTGCCATTAACAAATCAGCTTGTAGACTATCTGGCCGGGGTTGAAAATGGTCAAGCTCTTTTTCTGCCAAAGCAATCGTGTTTAATGCTTCGTCATACTTCTTTTCAGCCGTAAACTTTTTAGAGGATTCAATTTTTTTATTAAAACGAAGCAGACGTGCCTCTATATCGCTTTGCGAGATCAAAGCAAAAGGAAAAAATAGGAATATCAATAACGATAGACGCATCAACATAAGCATCGGTTTTTGGTGTAGTATGTCTAAGTTTGCAAGTCAGGCGTCTCAATCGCTGGGTAAGATAATTAAACTAGGCTTAAACCGTTAAAAGATGCTTAGTAATTAACAAAATTTTAGCTTTAAATCGAGAAATTATTACCTTTGGAGTGAGAAAATAGTCAATTCTGATAACGGTTTCTTCAAATCGGGTACGTACTAATGAGTAAAGCACAATACACTGATAATCAGGTTATAGAGATGATCCATAAAGGTGGTCAGCCTCGTAATGAGGCACTGCGATTTATTTATACCAGTTTTCGAAATAGTGCCAAAGCGATCATGGTAGCTGCGGGTGCCAATGCCCCTGATGCAGACGATGCCATTCAGGAAGCAATTGTCGTTTTGGACAATAGCATTCGAAATGGAAAATATCAAGCATCTAGTAATTTAAAAAATTATTTTATTGGCATTTGTAAAGGCCGAATCTATTCTAATAAACGAAGTACAAAACGAATAAACTGGACAGATGATAATTTAAAAATGGACGGAATAGAAACACAAGAACCCGAGACCTTAATGTTAGCGGAAGAAGAAAAATCAATCCTCAATGATATGTTGAATATGTTGGATGAAAAATGTAGAGACGTTTTGCGTTTATACAAACTTTCTTACTCGATGAGCGAAATTGCCGAAGAAACAGATCTTGGCAACACCAATAATGTTCGTCAATGGGTTTATAAGTGTCGCAAACGACTAACTAAATTAGTTTCCCAAAATCCTAGATTTTTCAATTATTTCAAATAATGGTATGGTAATTTTTTTAAGTAGCTAATTTTTATGATTTATTGAGCGTTTTTGCCAGTTAGCTAGTTGGATATTAACTAGTTAGCTTCCCTCTAACGCACTTCAACTAGCAAATTTTTCAATCACTTTGCCTCAAAATCAAAAATTACCGAACCATTATTAAAGAAACCCGTTAAGAAAAAAACATGGATAAAAATTCTACCTACGATCAAATAGAAGCCTACCTACTTCAAAAAATGTCCAATTCGGAACGAACGAAATTTGAAGCTGAATTGCTGAGCAATCCGACCCTCGCCAATCAATTCAAAGAACAAGAATTAGAGCATAAAATGATGGAAGCACTGGTTGAAAAAGATTTACTAAACAACTTAAAACAATGGCAATCCGAAGAGGATACCACCATCGAGAAGCCTGTAAAATCAGAAACGATATCAGCACCGATCCCACGCTACCGTCGCAGATCTACTTGGGCAATTGCTGCTGCCATGCTCTTACTCCTCTCTGCCGTTTTTTGGTTGAACCAAAAAGCAGATACGGACCTTCCGATGGTAGATATTGATAATAAAAGCAACCCTCCAACGGAAATTCCAAGACAAGAAGATCCACCGAAAGAAGAAATTCTGACGAACGAAACACCGAAAAATAAAGAAGAGAAAATAATTAAAGAAACACCGAAAGTCGAAAACCCAACAACTGAAAAACCTGCTGTCAACTATATCGCTTTAGCAGACAACTATACAGATCCTATTCGTTTTGAAACCAATATGCGCGGTGCCGCCAGTGAGGTAAACTCCTATAAAGAGGCATTGAGTTATTTAGAGAAAAAAGAATTTGCGGCAGGAATTGCCAAACTATCTGAACTATTAAATGCCTCCCCTAATGATAATATCAGATATAACCTCGCCCTAGCCTACTATCAACAAAAGAAGTTTGACCAAGCCATTCCTTTTTTTAGCGAAGTAATTAAAAATGAATATTTCCATATCGACCAAGCGCAGTGGTTCTTAGCGCTTTCTTATCTGCATGTGGGATCTATTGATAAGGCTAAGGAGATATTATCAGAAATATCGGCAGATCGGGATCATCCTAAGTATGAAAAGGCGATGACTTTGATGGATGAGCTTATGCCAAATTGAGTAAAAATACTATTCTAAATTTAAAGAACTAAAAAGTCTTTTTCTACCAAGTGCAAAAATATTTTTTCAGTTGGTCAGCCGGCGGATACCCCAAGTCAATACTTTTTTCTAAATCCGCACAAGCAGAAACCTTATCATAAAGAATAAAGAAAGCGATAGCGCGATTGTAATAAGCTTCCGCATAATTACTATTAAATTGAATAGCCTTAGTATAGTCATCAACTGCTTTGCGCGGCATACCTAAAAGGAGGTGAATATTACCTCGATTTTTCCTAAGTTCTGGTTGCCTAGGAAGCTCTTCAATCGCCTTATTAAGATCACTCATTGCACCATTAAAATCCCCCATCATCTTTTTGGTTAACCCTCTATTCACAAGGGCTTCCATATAATTCTTACCCTCAAGTTTAAGAATCATATCATAGTCTTTGAGGGCTGCTTCTTTCTTTCCCAACTGCTTCATTAGCAAAGCCCTTTCAAAATAAGCTTTTGTTAGGTTTTCCTCTAGACCAATTGCCTTGTTAAGATATTTTTCTGCAGATTTATAATTACCAAGATTTCGCTCGACTTGCCCAAGGTTATACCAACCTATCGCAAACAATGGATCAAGCTCAACTGCACGAGCAAACGCAGCTTTAGCCTCTGAGTAATTACCTTTTTTACGGAGTACCAATCCCTTAAGATCGTAAGCGGTAGCGGAATTTGAGTTCTTAAGAAAAAAGCTATCTATCCAATTTATAGCGATGGACAACTCATCATTTTCGATGGCCATTAGTACATCTTCAATATTACCAATCTCTTCTTCTTCACCTTTAGAAACTAGCATTTCCTGATCTAAGGATCTATAGTAATAATTAAGTTTTTGAAAATCCGTTAGTTTATACACGGAAGCTTCCGGTTTAACAGACAAGACCTCCAACAATCCTAAATTTCCATAGTAACCGTAAATATTTGCTGCGTAAGGGTTAATTTGATTGGCTTTCCGCAAATCTATCTGGGCTTCTGTATCCATCCCAATTATTTTTTTAAACCGCGCACGTTCTGCCAGCGCTTCTGCCGAATTAGGTTCTTGAGCGATGGCGTTATCTAAAGTCATCAGTACCCCTTCAAAGTCAGCAACCCTAAATTGGCGGCGCGCTTCCATAATAAGCGGTTGCACCGTCTCATTTTGATTCTCACTGGTATAAGTTTTTGCAGCGACCACGTTATCCATTCTACGGGTTTGAGCTTCTAAACTAACCCAAAAAAACAAGAGCATTGATATTGGCAGAACTAATTTTTTCATGATTCGTATTTTCCATCGAAACAGACAAAAAAGACTTATGTTTAAAAAAATTGAATCTTTAACAGAATGAAGAGATTTGTACAAGCAAAAAGGTCCTTAAATTCATTTCTATAAGAATATTAGAGATCAATGATTCCTAAGAAAGAGCATATTTAATACACTGTGTATTAAGTTGCTTTATATTTTGAGTAGATTATTTTTGGGGAGTACGAGTCTAATATTTTTGAAAATAGCCGTAGCTATTTGATGAAATTTAGACGAAGCCATGCCTGCCGAATTCTATGACTAAAGCAAGAATATTTTAAAGAATATTTTATGTATAGTTAAAAAGTTCGACATATGGTGTACCCCGTTTAACAGTGGCAAAGACCCTGCTTATGAGTTTATTTTTCACCGCATTTAGAACTTTAT
>CALFWZ010000060.1 GCA_937928405.1 uncultured Saprospiraceae bacterium | reverse complement strand
CTTCATAGATTTCTAAACGCAGAGAAGCAGATATAGGTCGTCCCATGTTTTTCAATCTAATTTATGTCAAAGAACTCAGTTTTTCAACTAGGTACAACTTTTTGTCGTTTACCTGGTCAAATCTTTATGTCGCACAGCAATGGTTGAATGGTTGAAATTACAGAGCCCGTTCATCTTAAAAAGAAACTGAGCCAGCAGCGCAAATATTGGATATTGGACATTCAATATTGAACATTGAATATTCTCTAACTCGCAACGATCTCATGCCCCAACCAACGTTCTATATTCGATTTAGGCATTTGTTTTTTTGGGCTTCAAAAATCTATCTCAGCAGCGGATAATAATTTATTTTGGTTGAATGGTTGAAATTACAGAGCCATCGTTCATCTTAAAAAGAAACTGAGCCAGCAGCGCAAATATTGGATATTGGATATTCAACATTGGATATTTTTTTCTTTTTTGATTCTTTCGAACAATCCTAATTGAACATTCAACATTCTCTAACTCGCCACGATTTCGTGTCCCAACCAACGTTCCACATTCGACTTCCACATCTGTTTATATTGGTCTTTATTAATAATATCACGTTCAAGGGCCAAGTCCAATAATTTTCCTGGATAAGAAGATTGTTCTTCGCTGTTCATTTCTCCAAGTGGATAAGGATCGTCTAGCCCGACAAAGATTTGGTCAGTACCATTTCGGCGGATCATCAGTTCGAGGGAATCGGTATCATGGACCAAGGTGTCAAAAAAGATATTGGGATGTCCAACGGCTTTGCGAGGATGGACCTTGCCTTCAAATAAATCGGGTCGGCCATCAAACCCTTGAATTCTTCGCCCTAGGTTGATTTGAGCCAGTTGACCGCCGTGGGCAAAACAAGTTCGTAGATCTGGGTATTTTTCTTGATAACCATTTAACGTGAAAAAGTGATAGGCATCTGCGCATTGGGCCAGCATCCAAACGAGGTGAAACCGCCAGGCGGTATTTTCTAGTTTAATAAATTTTTCTCCATCGTAGGGATGGATTTCGATGGCGAGTTTATAATGATTAGCCAATTCTAAAATAGGCTCAATTTCTTGATCAAAAATACAACGCCATGTACCGATGGAATCCATATAATGCGTGGGTAGGCAAAGTACACGCATCCCAAGTTCTTCCACACAACGTTCAATTTCCCAGAGCGCACCGCGCGTATATCCACAATGCACTACAAAACCCGTCGTAAACTTATCGGGATAATCATGCTGCACCTTGGCGTTAAAATCATTTTGAAACCGCAAGACCTGCTTCATTTCTTCGAGTCGTAGACCGTTTCCGTAGAGTTGAGAAAGGTTTAAGACCACCGCATGATCGATACCACTGTTTTCCATCCACTCTAGCTTTTCATGTAAAAAGAAACTTTTATCGGTGATGGGTCTTTTCCAATTCTTCTGCAGCATAAATTCCCGTTTCTCATCAATCCAAAAAATCTCCTTTTCTTTCATAAAGGAAGGAATCTGTTCAGGATAAGGGAGTAAGTGAGAGTGGCCGTTGATACGCATAGGATGGGTTGGTTTTCTATTTTGGTAGTATTATGTTAGGTTCGATTTATGATCAAATATAAGGGTAATTTTATTAAGGGATGGACAATATCCAATTAATCAATATTCAATATGGAATATCCATTTAGATGGCTAGTCGTTAAATCCTTCGCATAGTTCATGCTACAAGACATTTGTTCCTTTAGTACCTAAAAATACTCAAATAACTACAACCTCAAATCAATATTCGATATTCAAGCATTGGATATTCAATATTCCAATAAGTCAATTTGTCACTCAAATTTACAATCTGTCAGCCAAATTTAACAGTATTTCGCCTTTCTGTCAGCTAAAATGGGCTTTTGGCCCAGTGGCACAACGATTGATGATATATAACCGTTAACTAAAAAAAAACATCACATTCGAGCCGTAAGGTTCAAAATAAAAACACTTGAAAAATGGGTAAAATTATTGGAATTGATTTAGGAACCACCAACTCTTGTGTGGCCGTAATGGAAGGAAACGAGCCCGTCGTTATCCCTAATGAAGAGGGAAGACGTACTACTCCTTCTGTAGTAGCCTTTATGGACAATGGTGAACGAAAAATCGGTGATCCGGCAAAACGTCAGGCCATCACCAATCCAACTCGTACGATCTCTTCTATCAAAAGATTTATGGGTAACCGTTTCGACGAAGTCGGCGGTGAACTAGGAAACGTACCTTATAAAGTAGTAAAAGGCAATAACAATACCACCAAAGTAGAAATTGATGGTCGTTCTTATACGCCACAAGAATTATCTGCCATGATTCTTCAGAAAATGAAGAAGACCGCAGAAGATTTTCTAGGTCAAGAAGTGACCGAAGCGGTGGTTACCGTTCCTGCCTACTTCAACGATTCTCAGCGTCAAGCGACCAAAGAAGCGGGTGAGATCGCTGGTTTGAACGTACGTCGTATTATCAACGAGCCAACCGCAGCAGCGTTGGCTTATGGATTAGACAAGCGAGATAAAGATGCCACCATCGCGGTATATGATTTAGGAGGTGGAACGTTTGATATTTCTATTCTAGAATTAGGAGACGGAATCTTTGAAGTGAAATCTACCAACGGAGATACGCACTTAGGAGGAGATGATTTTGACCGAGTCATCATCACGTTCTTAGCAGATACATTTAAAGATCAAGAAAATATTGATCTACGTAAAGACCCTATGGCTTTACAGCGTCTAAAAGATGCCGCAGAAAAAGCAAAGATTGAATTATCTTCTTCTAACGAAACAGAAATCAATCTACATTATATCACCGCCGTGGACGGAGTGCCTAAACACTTAGTAGTAAAAATGTCCCGTGCAAAATTTGAGCAGTTAGCAGATACGTTGGTACAACGAACGCTGGAGCCATGTGCACAAGCCTTAAAAGATGCTGGACTAAACAAAAATGAGATCGACGAAATCATCCTAGTAGGTGGTTCAACAAGAATCCCACGAATTCAGCAAGCAGTAGAAGAATTTTTTGGTAAGAAACCAAATAAGAGTGTAAACCCAGATGAAGTAGTTGCCGTAGGAGCATCTATCCAAGGAGGTGTACTCAGTGGAGATGTAAAAGACGTTTTATTATTAGACGTTACGCCACTATCTTTAGGAATCGAAACCATGAACGGGATCTACGATGTCGTGATCGAAGCCAACACAACGATTCCAGCGAAAAAATCTAAAGTATATTCTACCGCTTCTGACAATCAACCTTCTGTAGAGATTCACATCTTACAAGGAGAGCGATCCATGGCCAGAGACAACCGAACCGTTGGACGATTTATCTTAGGCGATATTCCACCAGCACCAAGAGGAACTCCTCAGATCGAAGTATCTTTCGACATGAACGCAGATGGTATCCTAGAAGTAACCGCTTCTGATAAAGGAACCGGAAAAGTACAGTCGATTAAGATCGAAGCCTCTACTGGTTTATCGAAAGAAGAAATCGCAAAAATGAAGGCCGAAGCCGAAGCCAACGCCGACGCCGATAAAGCCGCGAAAGAAAAAGTAGAAAAACTAAACGCCGCAGATACGCTCGCTTTCCAAACGGAAAAACAACTGAAAGAATTCGGTGAAAAAATTCCAGCAGAAAAGAAAGAGCCCATCGAAACTGCTTTAGCTGAACTAAAAGAAGCGCAAAAGACGGAAGATATCGCACAGATCGAAGCAGCCACCGAAAAACTAAACACGGCTTGGCAAGCTGCTAGCCAAGATATCTACGCCGCGCAGCAAGAAGCACAAGGTGGTGCGGGCGCAGGTGCAGAAGATATTCCTACCGATCAAGCAAACGCTGGTGACGGCGGCGAGAAGGGTGGAGCAGAAGACGTGACGGATGTGGAGTTTGAGGAGGTGGATGATGCGAAGTAGTAATAAGGTTATATGATTCGGCTTTTTGAAGTTGGATTGTTATAGATAAAGAGAAGTCAGTTCCTGAGAGGGGCTGGCTTTTTTTGTTTTTTGAATATCCTTGTAATACAAAACTGGCTTATATGAAGTTTAACCAAACAGAATAAAATAAATTTTAAAAAAATAGTTCAATAAATTGAAACTTTTCTTTATGTGTAGTGTGTTATAATATTTTAGGGTTAGATATATTGATAATAAATAATTTCTTAATCAAAAACATATTATGACTAAATATTCAAATTTGGGAAGAGACAGTGGCGTTTATTCATATGAAATCGGTTCCGACTACATTAAGGTGCAGTTTTCTACTGGAAGAATTTATACATACACTTATTTAAGCGCTGGAAGGATTCATATTGAAAATATGAAGAGAATTGCAGAACGCGGAACAGGTTTAAATACATATATAAATTCAAATGTAAAGTTTAAGTACGCAAGGTAAATTGAGGTAAATAAGCAAACTTACTATTCACAATTGGAGATACTTATCGGAAGACTTAAGTATGACTAATTAGAAAAAAGGAAAGTGTAAAAGGAGGACTGGTATGAGTATTTATAACTTTTATTAAAAACCAATAAAGAAATATTCTTAAAATGGATGACTTAGAAATAAATCAAGATGTAATTAGGCAGGAGTTCGTAAGATATTTAGTATTAAATCGTTCTTTAGAAATAGAAAGTAAATTATCGGAAATTTTAAAATACCTTCTAGGTTTAGAAAAAGAGGACGATAATAAATCACTTGGATTCAAAGGGAGTGCACTTTCATTAAAAGCTAAAGTAGATTTGTTATTTGATATTAATAAAATCGAGAAGGATCTTTACAAAGAGTTGATTCTCTTCATGGAAATTAGAAATCAATTTGTTCATAATCTGGACTCAAGAACATTTGAGGTAGTTACCAAAAGAATAAATAAGCAGAAAAAAATATTAGATATTTTTGAAAAGAACAAAAAACTACCAAACCATGAGGGTTTAGACCTAGAAAATAAACTTAGAGTTGGTTTTTTAGGAATGACTCAAACGATGCTAAAAGAGTTGAAGGATATACATATTCATATTATAGAAGAAAGGATTTTACGATTAAAGAATGAAACAAACGGAAGATTGATTGAATTATATCAAAGCACAATCAAACATGTTGATAGTTCAATAGATGAAATGCGGCTAATAATCAATCAAGAGTTAGAAAATGAATTTGGAGATAATAAAAATTTTGGAGATAAATTTATGGTGAAATTTTCTCAACTAATAAAAGAAAAGATCGATTTAAATAAAAAGAAAGATCATTAATGATTTTCTAACTCAAACACAAAATTTTGGACAAGTCCTAAGCGCTAGGGTCCTCTTAGCTTTCATCATTAAAAGAGGCAGGCTCCGCTACCTACATTTGTAAGTTTACAGATTATTAAATGAAAAATTCATGACTTCTAAAAAAAACAAAGCAACTTCAAAATATTTAATAAACAAACCAATTTTTGAACAGTTGTTAATACCAATTTTTGATAGAGATATTAAATTTAGGCCAAAATTGTTGATTCAAATTCAAGTAAAGTTACCTTATTATTTACCCTTTCCAGATGAACAGCCAATTCTCCTTAAGACAAACTTAACTACTGCAATACTTATACAATACACTCATAAGATAAAACCATGTCCGCCAATAATTGAAGGTCTAGTTTCCAAATCTCTAATAAACGGAGAAAAGTACTCAATTGTTGAATTTAATTTTTTTTCATCTGAAAACTCTTTCATGAATGATAGTGATGAAGCTATTCCTAATTATGGAGATTGGATTTTAAGAGATTGTATAACTATTCTAAACGACTTTGCTCTTACATTTTCATTAAAGTATAATGACTTCGGAGTTTATAGGATAAATCCACTAATGTTAAGAAAATTTCATAATGCACAAATTGTAAATTTAGAAAATTGGGAAACGGAGATGGTCGCTATAATAACACCAGATATTCTTCATAGAAAGCGAGAGGAAATAAGTCGTTCAGAGGCGAGTAATTTTCCAGTTGCTGTCAAAGCTTACAAAGCTAATAATCCTTTGTTTTTGTTTTATCAAGAACTTAGTCTTAGATCAATAAGAAATCTAAATGAGGGGAATTTAAGAGAGGCACTTGTAAATAGGCAGACTTCAATTGAAGTATTTTTTAGTAATATTCTTAAATTTAAATATGGATATGATGGAGGAGATTCTAATATGGTAAATGAACTTATAAAAAGCAAGGGAATTGCTCATGCAATTTCTAGTAATATGCCAGAATTCTTAGGAGGGGCGGGATTTAATAATACCGATGGTACGCCCTTTAGAAATTGGAAAATTCATTGTTACGAATTGAGAAATAAGGTTATTCATAACGGACATAATCCTAGTTTTATAGAAACAAATAGTGCATTTGAAAGTTGCAATGTCTTTATTCACTATACGCTTTTTAGAATAAAGATGAAAAAGAAAAAATATCCAGGTATGCACCACATCGTTCCATTAAATAATGCAACTTTTAAAGTGCCTGAACAAATGAAGAAGTTTTTTAAGTGAGTTATTAATAACATTACATATGCTTTTTGTATTTTTATAATAACCGCCGTTGTGCCACCAGCCCAACCACTAATGAAAGCAAATAAAAATATCCGCTATGATAGTACAACTTTTTTTGCTATGCCATCCCCAGTCCCACCACTAATAAAAGCCAACAAAACAATAGCGCTCGTTTACACCTTCAAGTGTAGATACAGCTCTACAAGCAAGAAAAAGCTATTTTGCAATATAGCACCGCTCAAATACCAATTCAAATAAAAAATGAAGAAAAATTTATTGTTGTTTTTTACTATTCTATCACTTGTTAAACCCTGTTTGGGACAAATAACAAACACAAATGAATTAGATAAGAATAAAGACGGTGAATTTCAAAACATTGGTAAACAAGAGCAGGAACTTGTTGATTCTTCGGAGATTCAAGTGGAGTTTATCTTTAGGAATTTTTTCTATGCAGATAAAATAATTAATATAATTAAAAGAAAGGACGAAGACTGGGACTATCATATTGGATATCATTCTTATGATGAACCCGGAATTAAATTTCAAGATTC
>CALFWZ010000059.1 GCA_937928405.1 uncultured Saprospiraceae bacterium | reverse complement strand
GAAATCTCTTCTAGGGAATCTTCGCCTTTTTCTACATAAATATGACAGGTACTGCAAGCACAGACGCCACCACAGTTATGATTTAAATGCACATCATTGTCTTCTGCTACTTCTAATATGGAGTATCCTTCTTCGACATTTTCAACCGTCACAGGTTGAATATCTTTATCTTCGAAAGTAAATTTTACGGTTGCCATTATTTTTTTTGAATTTGCTGCAAATGTAGGTTTAATCAAACATCTAAACAAGCCTGGTCGCAAATTGTTCCTAAACACAGTTCTTTGGTAATTGGAATCAGTCATGCCTAAAAAAAGTAAAGTCGTCTATGCTCAAAGCATAGACGACTACTACAACAAATTATAATCCCATGAACATATACAATTAAGGGTCGATTTCCTTACGACTGCCTCCTTTCTCTGCTTCACACTACAACAATAAGGGGTATTCTTTCATAGAACAAAGACAAAATTTTAATATTGTGAAAATTATAAATAAAATATACTTTATTTTTTTATTTATAAAGCGCTTGTAGCGTGTTATTTTTTCGGTGAATGCCTGTATTTTTATGAATAGTTGTTCTACTTTAATGATAGAATTTATTATTTTTCTACCTGATTTTTTCTAAAAAAGTTTAAAAAAGGGGTGAATTTTAGTGAAAATCTAGGATAGCTGACCACAAATTTTCATTTCTGATTAATTATTTTAATTTTACGGAAGTCATTCCGAAGGAGAGGAACTAACTAATCTAATAAAGTCTCTTATCCTTGGGATATTTTCATTCAAAACGTACTATATTATGTCCGAAAAAGAAAAAACAACTACGCTAAGCCCCATTCGTTGCGAACTTAAAGCTGGTCAAACCTATGCTTATTGTCAATGTGGTTTTAGCCAAAAAGCACCATTTTGTGATGGTTCGCATAAAGGTACCGGTATGGGACCAAAAATGTTTACGGTAGAAGAGGACCGTACCGCTGGTGTTTGCAACTGCAAATTGACTGGAAACGCACCTTTTTGCGATGGTACGCACAAATCGGCTAAATAATTATCAAAACGAATCAGGGATAAATATCCAATATTGAATATTGATTTATTGGATATTCAACATTGGATATTGATTTATTGGATATTCAATATTCTACACCAAGATAGCATGTCCTAATTAATTAGTTGATTTGCTTTAAAACCTTTTTCGGTTAATCAATAAGATAAAAATCTTGCTCTGCATCCTTTTGTCGATCCTTTTTTGGTCTTGTACTTTCGCGATGGTACACACCTATGTCCTATATCCACTATTGCTAAAAATATTAGCCAGAGGGAAATCACTACCTAAGCATAATTATTACCCGGAAGCGGATTGTCCAAAAGTAGTGGTCTTGATGGCCGCTTATAACGAAGCGGCGGTGATTGCTCAAAAATTGGAGAGCTTACAAGCCTTAGATTATCCATCCGATAAAATAACCATACTTATCGGCTCTGATAATAGTACAGACGGGACCAATGAAATAATTCAAAAAATCGCCGACCAAGATCCTCGTATTCAATTGCACGCTTTTACCGAACGCAATGGTAAACCGCGCATCATCAATCGGTTGGTAGAAGCCCTTGAAAAAGAAATCCCCTTAACGTCAGACTTACTCTTCCTCATGACCGACGCTAGTGTGATGCTATTGCCAGATACCCTGCGCAATTTAGTGCGGCATATGCGTGACCCCAAGATTGCCTTAGTGGATACCCATCTGCAAAGTCAACCCGCAGGGGAAGCGGGGATTGCTGTTTCGGAAGGCCAGTACGTTTCAGGTGAAGTAATGCTAAAACATCGAGAAAGTCTACTTTGGCAAAGAATGATTGGCCCATTTGGTGGCTGTTATCTCTTACGAAGTAATTTTTATGCACCAGTTCCGCCCAAATTTTTAGTGGATGATTTTTATATCGCCATGAAAGTATTTGAACGAGGTGGGGGAGCAATCAATGATTTAGCAGCGAAGTGCTACGAAACTAGTTCAGATGAGATTAGTGAAGAATATCGACGTAAAGCACGGATTGGCGCGGGTAATTTTCAGAATTTGCAAACCTTTAGACATCTTCTATGGTCTGGAGATCGCCCCCTAGCTTTTGCTTTTACCTCTCACAAGATTCTCCGTTGGAAAGGTCCTTTTTTTATTATCTTTGCATTCCTTAGTAGTGCGATTCTTGGGTTAACTGGCAACTTATTTTACTTAGGGTTGTTGCTAATTCAGATAGCCGTCTGGATCGTTTTGCCGTTGGTAGATTTAATTTTATGGAAACTTAATGTCCATCTCAAACCATTGCGAAACTTACGGTACTTTGTCTTCATGAATCTAGCATTACTAAATGGATTTTTTAAATACCTTAACGGAATCAAAACCAATGTCTGGCAACCAACAAAACGGGCTTGAAACAGTAGCTCTGAATACCATCGAAGAAGCCATCGAGGCGATCAAAGCAGGAGAAGTAATCATCGTTGTTGATGACGAAGATCGAGAAAATGAAGGAGACTTTATTTGTGCGGCAGACTGCGTTACGCCCGAAATTATCAACTTTATGTCCACACACGGACGAGGCTTAATTTGTACACCCATCGAGGAGAAAAGAGCGGATGAATTAAACCTTAATATGATGGTTGCTCAAAATACAGACATGCATGAAACGGCTTTTACGGTTTCGATCGATTTAATCGGTCAAGGCTGCTCCACGGGAATTTCTGCCTATGATCGTGCTACCGGAATCAAAGCACTGATTGACCCCAAAACAAAAGCGTCTGATTTTGCTCGACCGGGTCATATTTTTCCGCTTCGTGCTAAAGCCGGTGGAGTATTGCGCCGTACGGGACATACCGAAGCCACGATCGATCTGGCACGCATGGCTGGATTTGCACCAGCGGGTGTTGTGGTAGAAATCTTGAACGAAGATGGCACCATGGCGCGCTTACCGCAGTTGCGAAAAATTGCAGACCGTCATAACTTAAAACTTATCTCAATCAAAGACTTGGTGGCCTACCGGATGCGAACCGAACGGATCGTACAACGGGAAGTGCAAGTAACCATGCCAACTGTTTATGGAGATTTTGACGTCGTGGCCTATCGACAGTCCACCACGGATGATGTTCATCTAGTACTTCGTAAAGGCAATTGGGATACGGACGAACCAGTCTTAGTACGGGTTCATTCTAGCAGTGCCTCCGGAGATATATTGGGTATTTTATTTGACGATCATGCTGGACAAGTGCAACGCTCGCTCGACCTGATTAGTAAAGAAGGAAAAGGACTACTGCTGGTTATGTGCCACGGTGAAAAAGGCCAAGATTTAATTTCCCGTCTAAAAGAATATCAGTCGGAGAAAGCACCGGTCACTACCAAACCTAATTCGATGGACCAGAGAGACTACGGCGTCGGTGCACAAATTCTTCGCGACCAAAATATTTCTAAACTACGATTGATTACGAATAATCCAAAACGAAGGATTGGCTTGACGGGATATGGGTTGGAGATTGTGGAGGTGGTGAAGAGTTGATGTTTTGATGTGCGAATAACTGACCGATCCCGACTGAAAGGAGGGTGACGCATGACAATGCGGCAAAGGAAGGCATTCGTGGATTTTTGGATTGGGTGATTAGTTAGAAAGATTTTAGATAACAAAAAAGACTTAATGATAGTTAGATGCTATTGTTAGGTCTTTTTTGGTTGAATAACCTTCTTACTTTTCAGTGGCTTAAAGTAATTTTACTATTTTTACACCTTCTAACTTAAAAATTGTTTTTGAAAAATTAACAAAAATATTATGAACCATAAATCAAATTTTGCGATTTTACTATGTTTGGCCTGTTCATTTTTTTTCACCATAGATAATCTCTATGGTCAAGAGGATCAACCTGTTGTGGCCATTATTATGGATTTTAAAGAATTCCAAGGCGTAACTGCTGAGAAGTTCAAAGAAAACTTTGTACACCAGGTTTGGGATGCAAAAAAAGCGGAGTATCAATTTTATAATTGGGATGTTACTAATAATAGTTTAGAGCTGGCAGAAAAGAAATCTGACCAGGTAGTATCGCCTGATTTTATTTTTTGGATAGACATGAATTTGGCGTATCAACCAGATGGGGAATTGAAAACTACCTATGCGGGAAATAATTTGTCTGGTGTTTATTTAGCCGGAGATTTTAAACTATTACCAGCCTATAAACTCATCGATGGGAAAACCGGAGAAATCCTAGACATTGGACAAGCAAAAGCAAAGCGAAATTCGAATTTGCCCATTCGAGTTAAGATAAATAGATACCGTGAACTTTTTGAAGGTAATCCTGACCAGCAAAAACAAAAAAATCCAGCGGCTTATAAAGAGATGGTAGAAAAGATAAAAATCTCAGAATTTGGAAGAGCCTATCAAGATTCTTTAGCCGCTCGTTTTAAAGCCAACGAGTGGACAGTTGATAAATTTTTGATAGGAAATTTATTGACTTTGAACGATAATAAATTGTATAAAATGTTGGATTATGATAAAGAGAAATTATCAGGAAAAGGTAAGCTGAAAAACTTCACCATTGATGCTAGTAAAAAAGACGATGTTCGAGAAGGCGAATTGTTAGAAGCCGTCATTATTGATGATAGCAAAAATCCGCCACTCATGAAGTCGATCGATATGACCTACGTGTTGGAAGCAAAAGAGAATTCGACTTTATGTAAATCTTCGGCTTTTATGGGCAAAAAACTGACCAATGCGATGCGAGAAGGCAAAGAAGTATTTTTTGTTAGAAGCAGTAGAGTAATTAGGGATTTCAACCGGAAAGGAGTAGAACTAACCCCTGCTTCTGTGAATAAAGATTGCGCCTTTTGTATGTCTGCCGTAGAAAAAGAAATGGTCAAATTTCCTGGTATTAGTGCGGTAGAAAATTCGGAAGTTATCGTTTCCTTTATCGAGAAAAATAATGGCAAAGTTCCTCCCTCAAAATATACCTTAACGATGGGTAATAAGAAAATCACCGCGTTGGAACATGAGACCGGAAAGGAAGTAACCGAAGAAATAGATATGGACAAATTAGGATGGCTGATGAAGGCCACCAAAAATAGCAATGACAATAGTGCTGAATTATTAGCCCGCATCTTCCTAAAGTTGACAGGCTCAGAGATTGTAATGTTGGAAGTAGTTGACCAAAAGAAAAACAAAATAAAAAAGGTCAAAGCTTCTCACCCCGTTGGGTTTAAATTAAACACCTTCCTCGGTGTCTACGTGGTCAATCCCGATAATCCTGACGATAAAGAACGGTTGGGCAGAGCACTGGTCCGTAGCCTCGAATCAGAAAATATTGCTACCTTATTAATTTACGATAATCGCGATAAATTATACGATGCCGTACAAGCTGGTAAAAAAATCATTTTTATGAATGAATAGATTTTGATGGATTCCTTTTTCTTTGAGAATAAGATCAAGAAAACAGAAAAGACTTAATGATAGTTGGTTGCTATTGTTGGGTCTTTTTTGGTTTTGCTATTCGTGATGGTCCTTTTTTAATTGGGCAATTATTTTTTGATAAGCTTCTGTGGTGATATGAAGCTCAGACATTTTTATTTCAGAATAATCAGATTCCATACCTTCGTAGAATTCCTCCAATTGCGCTGTATCTTTACATGACTCAATGGCTTTTTTATACCACTCAATAGCTTTTGGTGTATTCTTTTGAATTAAATAAATATGACCTAGATTCATAAATGGATGGTAAGCAGCGTTTTGTTTTTTAAGTTCTATTTCTTTTAAAAATGCCTTTTCTGATTCCTTGAGCTTATGAAGGATAAGCGCAATCCATCCTATTTTTCCAAAAGCAGCTGAATTTTCAGGATTTAATTTGACGACCTGATTATAGTCATTTAAAGCGTCTTCTTTTCGGTCTAGATCAACTAGCAGAATTCCTCGATTGTTATAAGCTGTTGCATCTTTCGGGTTCAATTGAATGGCTTTGTTATAATCGCTTAGCGCCTCTTCTTTTCTGTCTAGATTTTCTAACAGAATTCCCCGATTGTTAAAAGCATTTGCGTCTTGAGGGTTCAATTCGATGGCTTTGTTATAATCGCTTAGCGCCTCTTCTTTTCTGTCTAGATTTTCTAACAGAATTCCCCGATTGTTATAAGCTGTTGCATCTTTCGGGTTCAATTCGATGGCTTTGTTATAATCGCTTAGCGCCTCTTCTTTTCTGTCTAGATTTTTTAATAAATTTCCCCGATTGTAAAAAGCATTTGCGTATTGAGGGTTCAATTCGATGGCTTTGTTATAATCGCTTAGCGCCTCTTCTTTTCTGTCTAGATCATCTAATAAATTTCCCCGATTGTTAAAAGCATTTGCGTCTTGAGGGTTCAATTGAATGGCGTGGTCATAACAATTTATTTCAATAGTTTTATCTTTTTCGTAAACACCTTGGGCGAAAAATAAATAACTTTGATGCTTAGGATTTTCCACCCAATTCGTTTGATTTATTTTTTTTAAAAAGTCTAGAATACCTTCCCGTTTATCTGCGATTAAAGCAGCTACACAAGTATTTATTAAAGTTCCCCATTCATCTATCCCCATAATCTTTTCAACCTCACTTAATAGCACCGTAAATGGAATAAGATCATGCCATGGATTTTTATAAAATAATAAGGCAACATCCTGCATCAGTGTAGGAATATATTGTTTATAATTCGAGCAGAGTTGGTGAAAGTATTTTCCTATTTGTAATAACCGCCATGCTTCATCTTCCATCCATATGACTCGATCACCTTCCGTCTGGAGACGTTTAGCTCGTTGTTCATACCAATCAGCCAGTTTTAAATGGATGGATTCCCAGTCCATTGGAGATATTTCTCTTTGGTGGCGCAGCATGGTATCTCTAACGATGGGATGATAAGCCCAATGTCCTCCTCTTTTTTGTACAAAGGGGCGAGATTTTAGCCAATCAAATAAGGCATTGGCATCCGCTTCGGGAGGTAGTAAGCAGGCAATTATATCCTTATCTAGCTTCTGAGGTAGCGCAGCTTCTAAAGCCAGTTTTCTTTGTAGGGGGTCTTTAATATGTTTTAAAAATCGTTCAACTATTTTTTCGTTGGGATCAGAAATATCATCGGGCGAAGCAGGATCATTTTCAGCCAGTAAGGACAAGTATACAGGTAAACGTCCTGAGATAGATAAGATATCTTTCACTGCTTTAGGATGGGTGATTCCTCGTTCTGCTAGATAATTTTTCGCTTCTTCTTCGGTAAATGGTTCAAGGGGAATCTTTTCAGTAAATGCTCGAAGGGTATTCCAGCGAGCAGGATCAAGCATATCCCTTCCTCCAATAGAAAGAATAATATTATCGGGGAATTCGCCATATTTGGCATGCAATAAATCATAAAGCCATTTATCTAATGCTGGATTAGCTGCTTCGTAAGTATCAAAAAATAACACACCATTTTTTTTATCGGCAGCATCATATAGGTCTTCGAGCCAAAGTGGCGTCAATACTTTTAATGGATACAACATCAATTCTACATCGTCCTTATTATTGAATTTTTTGAAGAGATAATTAGAATATTCACCTGCTGCATTTGCCATGGCATCAACCGGAAGATATTTTTTCATAGCATTTCCGCCAGGTAGAAAATCGGCTCCAACACTTGCGCTGGTTTTAATGCCTGCTTCTATTAATTTTCCAAAGGTACCCTTGGGGCGATTTGGGTCGGCATCGAGTTCGCCTTTTTTCTGGAGATAGTCTTTATATCTTTTTGTAAATCTCTTAAAATTGGCACCTTGAAAATCGAAATCCTTCGCAATATTATTCATGGTGGCGGTCACCTCATATAATTGTAGGTCTTCAGTATCTACAAAACCGATCCAGTAATTAGCGGCTTTTGCGGCCTCATGGTATTTATGTGTCAAGGTTGTTTTTCCGACACCACCTTGTCCATAGATGTTAAAGATATTGATAAAGTCCTCATGGTCAGGCCCCAAGTTTATAATACGTTCAAATAATTGCAGTTGCTCTTGTCTTCCAACAAAGATTTGTTTGTTAGTCTGTTCTTTTTTTTGACCGAAGGATCGACGACGTTTAGCCATGACTATAAAGTAGTTTTCTATTCAGTTAAAATCGCCGCCAGTAAATAATGATAGTTTTTATAGTTTTGGGAAAAGGGGTAGGGGCTTTACGCTGAATTTTTAAATAGAGATTAAAAAGGTAGTTTGACGAACTTGAAAGAACATCTAACCACCACTTTATTGTTAAAAGTAAATATAATAAAAATAATGGATGTTTGGTAGTTGGAAAAATCACAAAACCTTATTTTTACGAAAGTCTAGTTTCATAAACGTTTAGGTTCGTAAAAATCCGCACATCAAAAAATCCACAAATCCACAAATCAAACAATCAATCAACCCGCACCTCCAAATACACCGGATAATGATCACTATACCCACCATAATAGTTGGGACCACCATATGTCTTGTTAGGCTTTTTACCATATTTCTTATCCAAATAATTTAAATAGTCAGGATTAAAAATATGCGCTTTTACGGCCCGTAATTTTCCGGAAGTCATGTTGGGAGAAACGATGATTTGGTCGAGCATGTTCCAATTGGCTTTATAGCGATAAGAACCTTCACCGGCAGCATCGAGTGGTTGCGTAAAATTATATAAATATTGATTCGTTGAAACATCAGGAGCGGCAGCACCCAACGTTTTGGCAACGCTGTCGTTGTCCGTTTCGTCGTTTAAGTCGCCCATGATTAGGATATTGGCTTTTGGATTATTGGCAAGAATGGCATCTGTTTTTTCTCGTAACTGACTGGCTACATAAACCCGTTTAGGTTGACTCGCTTCTAGGCCACCACGACGACTCGGCCAGTGATTGATAAAGACATGCAATACTTCGCCACGATAATTTCCTTTGACATAAAGAATATCACGGGTAGTATAATCTTCTACAATTTCTTTGGGAAAGTTAATGGCAATCGCTTCTTTTTCTAAAACCGAAAAATGATCTTTTTGGTAGAGTAGGCCGTTGTCAATTCCACGTTTGTCGGGTGAATCAAAATGAACAATATGGTAGTTTTGGTCGGCTAGTTTTCGGTGAGCAACCCAGTCGGATAGCACCTTTTTATTTTCTACTTCACAAACACCTAAGATTTCTGGAAATTTTAAATCTGCCACGACGGTAGACAATTGATCCAGTTTTTTCTGGTATCGTTCTTCGGTCCATTTTTTCTTTCCGGTGGGCGTAAACTCTTCATCTTTGGTTTTGGGATCATCGTAAATATCAAAGAGATTTTCGACATTATAAAATGCGAAGCGGACGGTTTGCTGAGTTGCGTTGCTGGCTGTGGTGGGCGTTTTACAGTTTGTCCAGGTAAGACAAAGGAATAGAAAGAAAGCAGAATATTTCATGTGATATTTGATTTTGAAAAACTTCGGTTTGCTTAAAAAATATTAGGCGAAGATAAGTAAAAATAAGCGTTTGGAAGGTGCTCGGCTTTGGTATCTAAACCAGGAGGTCTAACCTAACGACTCGGACGCTAGATGGCTCATTTCAAGGTAAGGGAATGTTTGTGTTGGTTTTCTAGATTTAGTTAAGAACAAGCCGTCAAGACATAGACAAATCCCGCTGAATAGCGCATAGGGGTGAAGCTTAATTAAAATTAAATACTTGTTCACAAAAATTGAGTCGATCATTGCGCCTATTATAGGAACAAAAATAAGCGAAATGATTAATCCAATATTCTGAGTCAGGGTCAGACAAAAGGTCTGAAAAAT
>CALFWZ010000058.1 GCA_937928405.1 uncultured Saprospiraceae bacterium | reverse complement strand
ATTTTGAGTAGATTATTTTTGGGGAGTACGAGTCTAATATTTTTGAAAATAGCCGTAGCTATTTGATGAAATTTAGACGAAGTAATCGCCAAAAAGAAGCATTCTAAAATTTAAATGAATTTATTACACAGTGTATTAAATACAAATAATAAATTTAAATGAAGTTGATTAAGGATGTTCACAAAAGGCGAGGTTAAGTCCTTCATTTTTTAATCAACTTCGAAAAGTCCTTAAAACTTAATTCTTAACCCTACTAATTTTTTATAATGAAAAAATTTTTACTTTTAAAAACCCTGATCTTCTTACTTTTTTTCGTTTTCGGAAGTTCTAATCTGTATAGTCAGGGACCTTTTTGTTGCTGCGCTGTGGCTGGATGTACTCAGAATTTTCAATTCCCAAATGATTGCAATGACTGGTGTAATTTAATCGGATCTTCCAATACTGGCGACGCCGCAGGATATGCTTTAGGATGCGCTGGTTCCATTTGTGGTGCTATGCCTGTAGAGACCACTTTTTTCAAAGGAAGAATTCTACGCAACAATCTAGTAGAACTTACATGGGAAACCGTCCTAGAAATTGACAACGAAGGTTTTGAAATTCATCGTGCCGATGCGGATTTCCAATGGGAATTTTTAGGTTTCGAAAAGGGAAATGGAAATACTACGGAAACCATTAACTATTCCTTTGTAGATCGAACCCCCTACCCTGGCACCAATTATTATCGATTTAAGCAAATGGATTATGATGGTAATTTTGAGTTTTCAGAGATCATTGTAGTCAACGTAAAAAATACAAATGGAGAAGTAACTATCTTTCCTACCCTTGCTAAAGAAAGATTATTAATAAAATATAATGAACAACCTTCAGACTTGCCCACCTATCGTGTTTTTGATCTGATGGGTCGTAAAATACTCGAGACCAAAGCAGACAATGGAGTAATAGATATTTCTGGACTTAACGCCGGACAATATGTTATTTCATTTTTATTAAAAGACGTTTTAGTTACTGAAAAATTTATTAAAGTAAACTAAAATTTTAAGAGCCTGCATAAATCTTCCTTTTGGAGAAAAAAAGAGCCGTTTCACGTAAAAGGTAATTTTTAAACATGCTCTAAATAAGTACAAAAGGAACTGTTCAAGATGGAAGTTGAAAAACACCGATTCTCGAACAGTCCCGTACAAAACTTTAATTTCCCACCCAGAGCTTTTCTTCTGGCTCCCTCCCAAAATCTGCGCACACATTCCGAAAAATTGGACTGGATAGACATATACCTGTCTATCCGGTGCCATCAACTTTCTGAATTTGAAAAAAAATAATACCCCTAAAAAAAATTAAAATTTACTACCATGAAAACATCTACGAAGAATCTCTACTTATGGCTCTTTTTTGCGTTTTTTATCCAATCCAATTCAATCACAGCGCAATGTGATATTGGACAAACCTTCAATACTTATTGTTATAGTCAAGGGGAAATAAATCAAGTGGCTTTTGAGGTTTGTCCAACCGCAGGAATGTTGATAGAGTCCAATATTATTCAAGGAACTTTTTTTGATGTTACCAACGATAACCTAACCGTTTATGCTGGTGCTTCAGGATCAGGAACAAGTGGAACAAGCGTATTTGGTCCGGCCACTGGAAATGTTTCCGAAAATACCATCTCCTCACTAGCGGCCGATCAGTGTCTCATTTTTGTAATTAATAGTAATACATTCGGTGTTCCCTTTAGTTGCGTAGATGGGACAGAATCACCGTTGCAGGTATGCAGTCAAAGTATCTCTGCTCCTGCCATTAGCTTTACGGCTCCTGCTGATCTCTGCATTGATGCTGGCGTCCAAACCAATCTTACCGGCGGTTTTCCAACCGGTGGAACATATAGTGGTTCCGGAGTTACGGACGATGGAAATGGAATGACTTATGCTTTTGATCCAGCCGCTGCTGGTGCAGGAATTCACACCCTCACCTATACAAATGGTGGATTAGTAGCTTCGGATGATATTGAGGTATTCGGGCTAGGGGCAGGTACTTTCACCGCACTCCCCGACCTATGTATAGACGCAGGTATCCAAGTCGAGCTCGGAGGCGCTACTCCACCCGGTGGTGTCTATAGTGGACCCGGTGTAACGGATGATGGAAATGGATTGACGTATAGTTTTAATCCTGCTTTTGCCGGACTAGGAACACATACTATTTCTTACCAAGAAAACTCCGGTTGTTTTGAAACTTCTACTGATATAGTTGAGGTGTTAGCAGCTTGTGGATGTCCAGCAGGTCAATCTTCTTTCTTTCATTGTAGTGAAGAGAATGAAATAGATCTAGTAATTTTTGAGGTTTGTCCTTCTCCAGGTTCTGCGGCTCAAGCGACCATCGAGCAAGGAACCTATATTACCAATGGAAATAATCTTACTATCTTTCAGGGGGCTCCCGGCTCTGGTACAAGTGGCACGATCATCTATGGCCCCCAAACTGGTGACCTCGCAGGTAATGTAATCACTGGAAATATAGCAGGAGAATGTCTAATTTTTGTAAGTAATACAGTTTTGGGTTTTTGTCAAAATGGTATTGAGACGGCATTAGAAGTTTGTGGAGAAGATGTTCCAGCTTCTGTAGTCTTTAATGGTCCGGGAGATTTCTGTATTACCGATGGAATCCAAACTAACCTTAATGGTGGATCTCCAACAGGTGGTGTCTATAGTGGCCCTGGTGTGACGGACGATGCCAACGGTTTAACTTTCTCTTTTGATCCAACCGTGGCAGGAGTAGGAACGCATATTTTGACCTATACTCAAAGTGGTATTGCTGCCACAGATATGGTGGAAGTTTTTGCCTTCACTACACCATCCTTCACTGCCCCAGCAGACGTATGTCTTGATGCTGGTATTCAAACAGGACTTGGTGGTGGTTTACCAACAGGTGGTGTCTACAGCGGTCCAGGGGTAACCGATGACGGAAATGGTTTCACCTATTCTTTTAATCCTCTTTCAGCTGGACTAGGGGTGGCCACGATTACCTACACTGAAGGAACGGCTTGTCTGGGCACGGCCAGCGATGATATTACCGTCCTGGCAGCTTGTGGTTGTCCCGCCGGCGAAGATACCTACTTCAATTGTTATGATAACAACGAATCTAACTTAGTGATCTTTGAAATTTGTCCGGATGCTGGTGAATTTGCTGAAGCCAATATCAGTGAAGGAACCTATGATTCTCCCGATGATTTTCTGACCGTTTATCAAGGTGTTTCAGGTTCAGGAACTGGAGGAAGCATTGTTTTTGGACCTTCCAACGGCAATCTATCAGGTACGGAGATTATTTCAACCGTGATGAATGAGTGTCTAATTTTTGTAAATAATACGGGTTCCACCATCAGTTGTGGAGATGGATTTCAAGCTCCTTTAATTGTTTGTGGAACTAGTAATCCTTCAAACGTAACCTTTACAGCCCTTCCAGATATTTCAATCAATGCAGGCATTCAAACGGGACTTAGTGGTGGATCTCCAACAGGTGGTGTCTATAGCGGTCCGGGTGTAACCGACGATGGAAATGGGATGACTTACTCTTTTGATCCAGTAGTTGCTGGAGTAGGTATTCATACGTTAACCTATACCGTTGGTGGAAGTTTTGCTACGGATCAAGTCGAGGTTCTAAATTTAGTGCCCCCTAGTTTTAACAAAACTTTTAATCCGAATCGAATCGGTGTAGGGAGTGTTTCTGTTTTAACTTTTACCATTACTAATAATGGAAACACACCACTAACTGGTCTTGACTTCACAGATAATCTACCAGCAGGAATGGTGATTTCCGCTTCACCTAATGTAAGTTCAGACTGTTTCGCAGGAACGATTTCTGCCGTGGCTGGAGGTAGTTCAATTAGTTTTACTAATGGAGAATTATCTGGTCTTACTACCTGTGAAATTTCTGTCAATGTCACCAGTTCGACCGCTGGCACCTTAACAAATACCACTGGCGACCTTACCTCCAGCGCTGGCAATAGTGGAACTGCCTCGGCTAATTTGACGGTTGCTGCCGATGTCCCTACCGTTACCAAAAGCTTTGCTCCGGCTGCTATTTCGTTAGGCGGCAGAAGCACCCTGACTTTTACCATTGACAATCAAACAGCTACCAATTTCGTATCTCTGAATATTATCGATAATCTTCCTTCGGGAATGGTAGTAGCCGCTCCGGCCAACCTAAATATCAGTTGTGGAAATATTAATGTAATTGCGGTTCCTGGATCTTCGAATATAACCGTTTCAGCGATTACCTTAGGTTTAACCACCATTCCAGCAAATACCACCTGTACCATTTCGGTAGATGTGATTGGCAATCAACCAGGTGATTTAAATAACCTTACGGAAAATATTTCCGTATTAAATAATTTTTTCCAAACCGTAAACTTAGGGTTAGCAGCAGCCACCTTAGAAGTAACAGCCACCCCTAATTTATTTTTACAAAAAAGTTTTATTGATGATCCGGTAAGCCCCGGTGATATCGTAGATTTAGAATTCACCATCACTAATTTAGAACGTAATTTCGTAGCCAGTAATATTGCCTTTACAGACAACCTAACGGATGTTCTTCCAGGATTAACAACCATCGGATTACCTTTAAATAATACTTGTGGTACTGGATCTCAATTAAGCGGCTCCACGACCATCTCTTTTTCAGGCGGAACCTTGCCGGCAGAAGGATCTTGTAGCTTTACGGTTCCAGTACAAATTCCGGCCAATGCCACACCCGGTACTTATCTCAATACCACCAGTGCAATTACCGGAGTTGTAAACGGAGTTGCTACAAGTGGAAATGTGGCCACTGATAATCTATTTATTCAGAATGTTCCAGGATTTACGAAATCTTTCTTAACGGATCCCATTCCTGCTGGTGGCACCACCACGTTGGAGTTTACCATTACCAATACCAACTCTACGGATGCTTTAACAGATTTGAATTTTATAGACGAAGTTGGTTCCTTTATTTCTGGCAGTACGATCACCGCTCTACCAGCGGCTGGTTCTTGTGGCGCTGGATCAGTGTTTTTCACATCAACAAACGCTGGTATTCCTTTCTTCACTATGACTGGAGGAAATATTCCAGCAGGAAGTAGTTGTACTTTTTCTATTGATTTATCCATACCCGCAAATCAGGCACCAGGAACTTATACAAATACGACGAGCCTGTTAACAGGAACCATCAATGGAAATACTGTTACCGCAAATCCAGCTACGGATGATCTCACCATCATTGGAATACCACAACTCGGCAAAACATTTTTAGATAACCCAGTCCTACCAGGAGATATCGTTAACTTAGAATTTACGATAACCTATCCTGAGGAGGCTACTGGAACTGCTTCTAATATTAGTTTTACGGATGACCTTACTGCCGTAATTGCAGGATTAAGCGCCATAGGATTGCCTTTAAACAATGTTTGTGGAACAGGTTCGTCTCTAAGCGGTACCACGAACTTGACTTTTAGTGGTGGTAGCATTAATCCTGGTGAAACTTGCACTTTTTCAGTACCATTACAAGTACCCGCAAATGCCCCCCTAGGCAGCGCCACCAATATAACCAGTGATATTTCTGCTACCGTAAATGGCGAAATATTGACAGGTCCTCCAGCAACAGACGAACTTTTAATCAATACGCTAAACTTTACAAAAGCGTTTTTAGAAGAATCTGTTATTCCTGGAGAGTTGGCCACTTTAAGGTTTACTTTACAGAATAATTCATCGACGCTTGACGCAACAAACATCATATTTACTGATAATTTAGGCAATATGTTATCTGGAGCGGTCGCAGAAAACTTACCCGTTAATCCTTGTGGTACAAGCACTTTTTCAGGTACCAACTTTCTAATTTTTGCAGGTGGATCTGTACCTGCTGGCACTACCTGTTCTTTTGATGTTCCGGTAAGAATTCCAGCTAATGCACAAGCTGGAAGCTATACTAATATTACCAGTAATTTATCTGTCACTATCAATGGTAGTACCTTGTCATTGCCGGCAGCTTCTGCTGATTTAACAGTGGAAAACAATTTTATTCAATTAGAGAAAACCTTCCTGAACGGCCCAGTTGTTCCAGGAAATACAATTGATGTCGAATACACCATTACAAACGTCCACCCTACTCAAACCATTTCAGATATTGCTTTTTCGACAGATTTTGATGGTCTACTTACTGGACTAGCAGCAACTGGATTACCTTCCAGTAATATTTGTGGAACTGGTTCTATGCTAACTGGAACTGGGTTATTAAATTTCACTGGTGGATCACTATCTGCGGGTGGGTCCTGTTCATTTATAATTACTTTACAAACTCCAGCTGATGCTCCATTCGGTGGTTCTTTTGATTGTCCTACTAGTACTCCTACAGGAACGCTAAATGGCAACCCTGTGGTAGGGACTTCAGCATCTGATGTTTTGGAATTCGAATCTGTTGTATTCACAAAATCCTTTGCAGGAAATTTCACACCAGGGGGTTCTACTACGTTAACTTTTACCATTACCAATAATAATCCGACCGAAGCGGTTAATGATGTTTCCTTTCAAGATAATCTTGACAATATCCTAAGCGGAATGGTCGCTACTAATTTACCCATCACAAACATGTGCGGACTTGGATCTTCTGTTACAGGAACGTCTAATATCATCGTAGATGGCATAAATATACCGCCCTCCTCCACTTGTACTTTTGATGTTATTGTTCAGGTTCCTTGTTCTGCGCCTACTGGTAGTTACACCAATGTAACCAGTCCTATTTCAATCGGAGGAATCGATGGAATAATGGCAACAGCTGATTTCTCTGTCATGGGAACTACCGCTGGCTTTACTGCTCCTGCCGATCTATGCCTTAATTCAGGAGTTCAGGCTAACTTAAGCGGTGGAACGCCTACAGGAGGTGTTTATAGCGGAACCGGTGTAACCGATAACAACAATGGTATGACCTATGACTTCAATCCAGCTACCGCTGGAGCGGGCACACATACCATTACCTACACGCTTGTCAATGCTAATGGTTGCCCAATTACGGCGTCAGATGACATCGAAGTTTTTCCATTACCAACCGTTACGTTCAATGCGCCTGCTGATTTATGTCTCGACGCAGGAATTCAGAATAATTTAAGCGGCGGTAATCCAACTGGTGGAACCTATAGTGGTCCAGGCGTCACGGATGACAGCAACGGAATGACTTATGACTTCAATCCCACAACTGCTGGCATTGGAACACATACCATTACCTATTCCTTTACCGATTCGAATGGATGTGCTAATACAAGCTCTGATGATATTGAAGTTTTTCAACTTCCTACCGTTTCATTCACTGCTCCTGCCGACTTATGTATCGATGCAGGTACTCAAACTGGCTTAACTGGTGGTACTCCTAACGGCGGTACTTACAGTGGTTCTGGCGTAACCGATGATGGAAATGGAATGACGTTTTCTTTTAATCCAACCACCGCTGGCGTGGGAACACATTCTATTAACTACTCTTTTACAAATGCAACTGGTTGTGCTAATTCCGACTCCGATAATATTGAAGTCTTTCAACTTCCCACTGTTTCATTCAATGCACCTGCCGACTTGTGTATTGATGCAGGAACTCAAACTGGCTTAACCGGTGGTTCTCCAAATGGTGGTACTTACAGTGGTTCTGGTATCACTGATGACGGTAATGGAATGTCATTTTCTTTTAATCCTGCAACCGCTGGCATTGGAACACATACCATTACGTACTCATTTACCGACGCAAATGGATGTGCTAATGCTAATTCAGATAACATTGAAGTTTTTTCATTACCAACCGTTACTTTTACTGCGCCTGCTGATTTATGTCTCGACGCAGGAGTTCAAAATAATTTAGGAGGCGGCAATCCAGCTGGTGGAACCTACAGTGGTCCTGGTGTCACGGATGACGGCAATGGGATGACTTATGACTTTAACCCCATGACTGCTGGCGTGGGTACACATGCTATTACCTACTCTTTTACAGACACAAATGGATGTGCTAATACTGCCTCCGATGATATCCAAGTCTTTGCACTTCCAACTGTTTCCTTCACCGCTCCGGCCGACTTATGTATTGATGCTGGTATCCAAATTGGCCTTGGGGGAGGTGCTCCTGTTGGGGGTATTTATTCTGGACCTGGCGTTACAGACGATGGCAATGGAATGACTTATAGTTTCGATCCTGCTGCGGCTGGCGTCGGTACTCATAACATTATTTACACCGTGGGTGTTTCAGGTTGCACGGGATCAACTTCTGACATGATTCAAGTATTTTCTTTACCAACTGTTTCCTTTACCGCTCCTAGTGATCTTTGTATTTCAGAACCAACCAGTTTATATAATTTATTAGGCTCACCCAGTGGTTCTGGTGGGACATTTTCTGGACCCGGAATTATGGACTTCGGGGATGGAGTCAATTTCACTTTTAACCCCAGTGCTGCCGGGGTTGGAACCCATACCATTACTTACACCTTTACGGATGCCAACGGATGCGCGAACTCCGCCTCTGATAATATTGAAGTCTTTGCACTTCCAACTTCCTTTACCGCTCCCGCTGATTTATGTCTCGATGCCGGCATTCAAAATAATTTAGGTGGCGGTAATCAAACTGGTGGAATCTACAGCGGTCCTGGCGTCACGGATGACAACAACGGGATGACCTTTGATTTCGACCCTGCTGACGCTGGCGTGGGCACACATACTATTACCTACTCCTTTATAGACGGAAATGGTTGTGCTAATACTGCCTCCGATGATATCCAAGTCTTTGCACTTCCAACTGTTTCCTTCACCGCTCCGGCCGACTTATGTATTAATTCAGGTATCCAAACAGGCCTTGGTGGAGGTGCTCCTGCTGGGGGTATTTATTCCGGACCTGGCGTCACAGACGATGGTAATGGAATGACTTATTCTTTTGATCCGTCTGTTGCGGGTGTTGGCCCCCATTCCATCACTTATTCCGTTGGCGTTTCGGGATGTTTTGATTCCAGCTCCGGCATGATTCAGGTATTTTCCTTACCAACAGTTTCCTTTACCGCTCCTAGTGATCTTTGTATCTCAGAACCAACTAGTTTATATAGTCTATTGGGTTCACCTAGTGGATCTGGTGGAACTTTTTCTGGACCTGGAGTTATTGATTTTGCGGATGGAGTCAATTTCACTTTTAACCCCAGTGTTGCCGGTATTGGAACGCACACT
>CALFWZ010000057.1 GCA_937928405.1 uncultured Saprospiraceae bacterium | reverse complement strand
TATTATCAACACTAATGAAACGCTAACTTACTGCGCAGGCATGACCGCCAATATTTTTGGAATAAATATTACCGCTGACACCATGCTCTCTCAAACTTATACCGGTTTTAATAATTGTGATTCTACCCACCTAATTCAAGCCGTCTTTTTAGAAAATCCCAGTACTTCCGAAACCTTAGCTGCTTGCTTAGGTGATACGATCATTATCTTTGGAAATCCAGTTGCCAATAACGGTACATTGTCTGAAACTTATCTTGCTGCCAACGGTTGTGACTCGACACATCAAGTCACCATCAGTTTTTCTAACACCATAGCGACCAACGAAAACATCACGGCTTGCGATGGCGAAATCATTTCGGTTTTTGGAAATCCAATTTCGCAAGACACCACCGACTATCAAACCTTTACTTCCATCAGTGGTTGCGACTCAACGCATACGATCAGTGTCATTTTTAATACCATCATCAATACCTCAGAAACGGTAGAAGCTTGCGATGGGGAAACCTTATCTATTTTTGGAAATCCCGTTACCCAAAATGGTATTTTTACAGAAACTTATAATTCTGCTCTTAATTGTGATTCGACGCACCGGATCGACGTTATTTTTAATAATATTATCCATACTTCAGCTACACAAACCTACTGTGCCGGAGAAACCATTGAGATTAACGGAATGGAAATTTCCACAGATCAAGAAATTACTTTGTTGGGAACTGGTTTTAATGGCTGTGATTCTATCCATTTATTATCTATTGAATTTGTAGAAGAACATGTCATCTCCGAAGTCATTCATTTATGTCCTGATGAGTTTGTTTTGTTTTTTGAAGATACGATTCGTTTTGCTGGAAATTACACCAATCTCATGCCAGCTACTACTGGGCCATGTGATACTATTTTCGAATTAGCCGTTACGGTTAGCAATCCCATTGAGTGGTCATTGCCAGATACTATTTTTAGCACTAATGGGGTAAGTACTTATCTTCCGCTTCAGTTGAGCAGTAACGAACTAACCGTAAATTGGAATGATTCGGAACAGTTAAATTGTTTGGACTGTATACAACCCGGCATCGATCCACAATATGATGAATTACTCGAATTGACGATAAGTGATTCAACCGGTTGCTCCTCGACAGATCAAGTATTTTTACAAGTAGCGCAAGCTGTAGCCTATTATATCCCCAATGCGTTTAGTCCCAATGGAGATCAGATCAATGATCGATTTTTCGTTTCCGCAAATTCAAAGGTCCAAGCCATCCGCAAAATGGAAATTTTTAATCGTTGGGGTGGGACTATTTATCAAGCCACTAATCTTCCGCTCAATGACTCCACCTCTGGCTGGGACGGAAACTTTAGAGGTCAACCTGCCTCGTCCGGAGTCTATGTTTATATGGTAGAACTGATCTTAGCAGACGGAACCATCGTTTTAGCATCAGGGGATCTTACATTGATTAGATAAGAAATTATTATTAAAACAATATTAAAACATTTTGTTTTTACAGAAATATACTTTAACTTTACACCATCGCGCAGAATATTCTGGTGGGGAATATTGCACCGCAATATTAATCGATAAATGGAAACAAGGTCTTCCTTTTCAAAACCGGGCAAGTCTCCGGAAAATTCAATTTTTTTATTTTTTATTTTTTTGACAATTCATGAGTTGTCAACCTGAAATCTAAATAGGATTTTCAGAATGATAAGGTGGCCATTGGTCACTGGAATTTAGTCAGGGAAACAACCAAGGCTGGACTGGCGAAGCCGTGCATGGAACGACTTCAAAAGGGGGGATGGTATTCGGTACCTCGCGGAGGGTGGGAAAGCCCGCCCGCGGGCTTTTCATGTCTTAAAGACAGTTGTTTCTTGAATATTCTCTAGGATTTTATTTGTACAAATAAACATTTCGCGAATTAATTGAATAGCGTAAATTTAGACCGAGCATATGCATAATTTTGCAAGGATTTGTCATTAATATCAATCTATTCTAACTTTCTAGCATCTGATTAACCTTGGTTATTTTTTTGAAGTTGTTTAATAATTCCAAAAGCAGCCGAGAGCTAGAGAAAATATTTCAAATCCCCGCCTGACTAATCGTCGATCGGGCAGGGAGCCTCTTTTTTGAGTGAATCCCGAAAGCGTTCGGGATTGACGAGAAAAAAGGCGCCTGTCCCGAACTTAATTCGGGGAAGAGTTGGAAAATTTTATCAGTTCGCAGGCAATTTGGGAGTTTTTAAACAACTTCTTTATTAACTTCGCTATTCACAATAGAAATTACTTCAGTAAAAAATAAAAAAGTGAAAAAGCAAATCTTACGTATCGGGATGGCACAAATGTCTCCTATTTGGCTAAATAAATTACAGACCATTGAAAAAATAAAAATGTTTATCGACCAAGGTGGAAACCAAGCATGTGATCTACTGGTTTTTGGGGAAGGCCTACTACCCGGTTATCCTTTTTGGCTCTCTATGACGGACGGTGCTACCTTTGAATCTCAAGTTCAAAAAGAGTTACATGCACACTATATGCGCAATGCCGTAGAAATTGAATCAGGAGATCTAGACGAAATCTGTACATTGGCCAAAAAATATAAAATGGCTATTTATCTAGGAATGATTGAGCGAGGAAAAAACCGAGGTAACCATAGTCTTTATTGTACCCTTGCTTATATCGACAAAGATGGAATCATACAATCGACTCATCGCAAGCTACAACCAACTTACGAAGAACGCCTTACTTGGGCACCCGGAGATGGACATGGATTACGTGTGCATGAGTTGGAAGGCTTTACCGTTGGCGGTCTAAATTGTTGGGAAAATTGGATGCCACTATCTCGTACTGCCTTATATGGAATGGGCGAAAATTTACATATCGCAGTCTGGCCAGGCTCGGTTAGAAATACAGAAGACATCACCAGATATATTGCCCTAGAAAGTAGATCATTTGTGGTCTCGGTTTCTGGCTTGATGCGTACGGTAAACTTTCCGGATCATACGCCACATCTAAATAAAATTTTGGGGAATGCTCCTTCCATCATTGCGAATGGTGGCTCCTGTATTGCCGGACCAGATGGTAAATGGATTATCGAACCGATCGCCGACAAAGAAGGTGTGATCATCGGAGAAATCAATCTTAATCGAGTATTTGAAGCAAGACAAAACTTTGACCCTACGGGACATTATTCTAGACCGGATGTGACGAGGTTGATCGTGGATCGGAGGCGGCAGTCGGTAGTGGAAATTAAAGAATAATGTGGTAATAAAGAATTAATGTCTGCCTGCCGGCAAAGGCAGATTTCTTTTTTCGCGGTTTATTCTTCAAGGAATAATGCGCTCGTCTTGCGTTTCTTTTTAAAAATTGATACAACTAAAATTAAAAGTATTTTCAGTGTTAAGTCACATTTTCCCCTTAACTTTACATTGTAAGGAATATATATTTAGTAAAACACCAATTATCCATTATTATTAAGCAACTTCAGTATATTCCAATATTTAAACAACCATCTTATGAAATATTTCTTACTTGCTTTCTGCTTGTTATTCACCTTCCAAGTTTTCGGTCAAAGAAAGAAAAAAAGAAGGGTAAAACCTAAAACCTTTTTACATGTTCAAGGGGGATATATGTTTGACAAGAGTCTAAATTTCCCTTATCGAGGATTCAATATGATCAATTTAGGATGGTCAAAATTAAAAGATAAAAGGCAACAAAGTATCGAACTGGAGTTGATGGGATATAAGGTTAAAAAAGCCGTCTATCTCATCGATGATTTTAATAATCGTTCTTATCCACTATCAGGCTTTGATGGCATACGCTTATCAGCAGAACTACTTTATAATTATTCCTTTGGCTTAGGAGAAAAAATAACGGATGGTTTCTTTATAGGTCCTTCTGGCTCCTTAAATTTTAATTTATTAAGGACCGTGCCTTTAATCGCCACTTTCCCTAATAATGATATTTGTCTTTGTCTTGGAATGGGAACAAATGCTGGATACAATTGGAGTTTAAATAAAAAAACCATGCTCCGTTTTTCAACTAGAATGACTTTAGTGGATGTAGGCTGGCAAAGAAATCGGATCGAGAATCCAGCTTTTTCAAGAAAACAACAAAGAACCTATAAATTTAAGACAGATTTTTTAAGAACTCAGTTTCAAGTAATGGTAGGAATAAATTTTAAACTTTGATTTTGATATTCCTTAAATTTCCTTTTGAAACAAAACACCAGTAGATAAAAATAATATGAAAAAAACACTCTTCTCAACGCTTTTCTTTCTGCTATTTTTTTCCTGTAATAATGAAGATATAGAAACTATTCCAGTTAATCAACCTCCATCAGAGATTGAAATAAACATCGTCTCAAATATAGATGAAAATAACTATATAGTTTTAGAAAATTTTTATATTGGATCAAATCATAAATCAACCATCGTTACAAGCGATGGAAATGTGGTACACGTTGGCGGCGGGAGATCTGGCTTTAGTAGCGAAAAAATGATGCTCGTCAAAACAAATACCAATGGCGAGATCCTTTATTTTAAGGAACTCTTTCAGGAATGGTATGGTAAAGCGTTAGCTGCCCTTGAAGATTCCGAGCAAAATATTTATGTAGTTGGATATACCCATACGCAAAGTGGATTAGAAGATCGGGAACTCGCAATAGCGAAATTAGACGCCAACGGAAATATTTTATGGGAAAATATTTATCAACCTTCTGAAGAAAGTGTTTCTGGTTCGAATATATTGATCCTACCCAATAACGAGATACTAATAAGCGGAAGTCATTCAGAAAATTTAATGTTTTTGAAAATAAATCCAGCAGGGGAAGAAATTCTTTTTTCTATAAAAGAATCCTCAAAACCTTCTTCTGCAAGGGGAATGATCCTTTTAGAAGATGGTAGGATTCTGTTGACTGGTTCATCGGAAGAGGAAGTTAAACTTAGTTGGTATGATACAGAAACAAATTTTTTGCAAGAAAAAATTTACGGCAGATCAAGGATCGTCTCAAGAAGCAGCAGTACCATTCAATTAAGTGATGGCAACCTGTTATTGACTGGGAGTTCTACTTTTCTTACCAGTAACAACTTTGTAACTGGTGGAGCAGTCTTGCTAATAAAAACAGACGTTAACGGAGAATCGATTTGGAGTAAAAATTTAGGGGAAGCTAATCATTTCGATGTGGTTGGACAATCGCTCAGAGAGAATGAAGATGGTTCCATTTTAATTTATGGATTCTCTTGGTACGATCATATGCTTTTCTATTTAGACCCAGAGGGTAACGAAATTAATTCAAAGTACTATGAGGATGATAACTCACGAAGAGGGAGCAATATTGTTAAACTTGAAAATGGAAGAAACATCTTGACCGGAAGTTATCAAACAGGAACCTTCTTTTTAAATGTTGATAATAACGGAAACTAATTTTAGGATAGAAAACTAACTTTACTCACGCAAAATATTGAATATTGATTTATTGGATACCTTGCCTGCCGGCAGGCCATTGGCATCAAGTATAATTTAACAAATATATTAATTCTACAGATGATTTTTGTTTTCGTTTCTGTTGACTGCAATATTTTTCTAGGAGCCTTTAAAAGATTTAGTGTAAACCTCCTTCGGAGTGAATATTAAAGTCTACATCTGTCACCAAATATAATTAAAAATTGTTGAAGCATTAGCCCCCAATCTCTGATAGGAAGGGTCCA
>CALFWZ010000056.1 GCA_937928405.1 uncultured Saprospiraceae bacterium | reverse complement strand
TTAGATTTTGAATAGGTTATTTATGGTGAGTACGAGTCTAATATTTTTGAAAATAGCCGTAGCTATTTGATGAAATTTAGAGGAAGTAATCGCCATAAAGAAGCATTCTAAAATTTAAATGAATTTATTACACAGTGTATTCAGTACACCAATAAGAATCAAATTATGATTTATTTGCTCATTAAGTGTGATTTATCCAAAAAAAAATCAACCCCAAAATAAAAAACCCCTCCAATTATTTTTAAAAGATAATATATTATCTTGCGTTCTAATCCTCACTACGAAATACTAGAAAATCTAATCCATTTTATAAGTATCATACATTAATGGATTTACTTTAATCAAATGGCCATCATTATTAAAAAAAACAACTATGTCAGATCATAAAGCGCAGGAATATTGGAAAAAAAATCTTCGTTACCTCTCCCTGCTTCTTTCCATTTGGTTTATCGTCTCTTACGTTTGCGGGATACTGTTGGTAGACCAACTCAATAGCATTAGACTCGGAGGATTTAAACTCGGTTTTTGGTTTGCGCAACAAGGTTCGATTTACATTTTTGTAATCTTGATTTTTGTCTATGTAAACTGGATGAACAAACTGGATAAGGAGTACGGATTTGATGAAGACTGAGAATTGTTGAATCGTTGAATTGTTGAATTGTTGAATTGTTGAATCGTTGAATCGTTGAATCGTTGAGCCTACTCTAAAAATTAAGAAAATAAATTTTTTAAATATTATGAAATAAAAACAATATATGTATTTGCTTTGCGATAAAAGATATACACGTTAGAAGGTCTTTGCGACCTCTGCGCGAAAAACACTTTTTAGAGTAAACTCATTGTTGAATCGTTGAAGCGATTTTAGCCTGCAAATCTTTTACAAAAAAAATACATTAAAACAAACACGAAAGAAGCGCCATGCCTTTGCCGGCAGACAGGCATTATAAATTCTTCATTAAATCATTTTTCATTATTTTTTATAAAAAACTATCAATTGATGAGTGTTCAAACATGGACTTGGATTTTAGTAGGGCTCACCTTTACCCTATATTTTGGGATTGCCATTTGGGCTAGAGCCGGTTCGACCAAAGAATTTTATGTAGCAGGTGGTGGTGTATCTCCCCTCGCTAATGGAATGGCCACGGCAGCCGATTGGATGAGTGCCGCTTCTTTTATTTCGATGGCTGGATTGATTTCTTTTATGGGATATGACGGTGCCGTTTATTTGATGGGCTGGACCGGAGGGTATGTTTTACTAGCCTTATTGCTTGCCCCCTATCTTCGGAAGTTTGGAAAATTTACCGTTCCTGATTTTATTGGAGATCGATATTATTCTAACACGGCACGCACTGTTGCTGTATTTTGTGCTTTAATTGTTTCTTTCACTTATGTTGCTGGACAAATGCGTGGTGTAGGAATTGTCTTTTCTCAATTCTTACAAGTACAAATCCATGTCGGTGTGATCATCGGTATGTGTGTCGTTTTATTCTTTGCCTTTTTAGGCGGGATGAAAGGCATTACCTATACCCAAGTTGCCCAGTATTGCGTTTTGATTTTTGCGTTTATGGTTCCAGCGATTTTTATTTCTATTAGAATGACGGGAAATCCTGTTCCACAATTAGGCATGGGCGGCACCCTAGAAAATGGAACCTATCTACTAGACACGCTCGATGCGCTTCATACCAAGCTCGGATTTAATGAATATACGGAAGGCTCCAAAAGCACCTGGGATGTATTTGCCATCACCTGCGCTTTGATGGTCGGTACCGCCGGATTACCCCACGTCATTGTACGATTCTTTACGGTAGCCAAAGTAAGAGATGCGCGCAAATCAGCAGGACTGGCCTTATTTTTTATTGCGATCCTTTATACCACGGCTCCTGCGATTGCGGTCTTTTCTAGAACAAATTTAATTGACACCGTCAGTGAAAAAGCATATTCGGAAATACCTAGTTGGTTTAAAAATTGGGAGAATACTGGACTGATCGCTTGGGCCGATAAAAATAAAGATGGCCGAATTCAATACCTCGCAGGCAATGCCTTGAATGGTAAAAAACCCATTTTTACCGAGCAAAGAGGTGCCCATGGTCAGCGCATAATTTCCAATGCCAGTATAGAAAGCGCCAATGAATTATACGTCGATCGAGACATTATGGTACTCGCCAATCCAGAAATAGCCAACCTCCCCAACTGGGTCATTGCCTTGGTGGCGGCGGGTGGTTTAGCTGCTGCTTTATCGACGGCTGCTGGTTTGTTATTGGTTATCTCCACCTCCGTTTCTAGAGATTTGGTCAAGATGCAAATTCGACCCAACATTTCCGAAAAAGGAGAATTAATGGTCGCCAGAGGAAGCATCGTCGTAGCCGTGATCATTGCCGGCCTCTTTGGCATTTATCCTCCTGGATTTGTGGCGGCAGTCGTTGCGTTAGCCTTTGGATTAGCAGCAGCCTCTTTTTTCCCAGCCATCATTCTAGGCATTTTTGATAAACGCATGAATCGAGAAGGTGCCGTAGCAGGAATGATCGTCGGAATCTCCTTGATGCTGTTTTACATGATTCGATACAAAACAGGATTGATCGGTGTCCTAGATCCAAGACCCGCCAGCGAATGGTGGTTCGGAACTTCTCCCGAAGGATTTGGTACCATCGCCATGTTGGTAAATTTTGTGATCTCCTTGGTGGTTTCAAGAATGACGCCTCCTCCCCCAAAAGAAGTTCAAAACATCGTAGAGGATATTAGGATTCCGAAAGGAGCGGGAGCGGCGACGCATTGAGTTGGGGCTTGTAAATAAGTTCACCTATCATACATTTCTTGGGCTTTAACAGTCTAAGTTCATTTTCTTCTATCAGGCCTTATGCTAAGTAAAATTAGTATGAGGCTAAAATAATTTGGTGCTCCAACCAAGATAGACACTCCAAAGATTCAATAAGTTTTGACACTTTTCTAGATTAAAAAAATCTGTTATTCTAAAAATATACCGCTACTTAATAAATGAGTAAGATTTATGTTAAAGTTTTGCATTTAACATTTTTGTATTTTGATATTAAAAATATATCCACTATTTTGACTATGAAAAGCACAATGTATTAGTATTGTTTAATAGTCTTAATTAAGTTGTCAAACTTAATGGCTAGATTTCTATTGCTTATATTATAAAAATTAACACTTAACTTCATAGTACTGTGATTTTTTAAAACGTAAAAAATATTTTCACTAATTAGCCTTTCATCTTCATCTAAACTTCTATCATGAATTATCTATTTTCCCTTATGCTTCTTCTTTTTTCCCTTTCTCTACAAAGTCAAGTTTTGACTAGATCATCTAATGACCTTAAGGTTAAACTTCTGAATACTTCTGAAAATTTAACTGCTTGTAAAGATGCAAATAGTGTTGATATTAAACTTTTAGAGAAAACAAAAAGCAAAGACGAACTTACTTGTTCTGATCAAAATTCTTGGAAATTGGTTTCAACGCAAGTGGATCAAATAAAAGATAGCTATGTATTTGATAATCAACCATTAGGCGTCTATAAAGTCGTGGTTAAAATACCTTTGTATTGTTCTGAATCTAAAGCTTATGCTACCTATAAAATTGCAAAAATTTACGAATCAAATGTTTTAAATGAAAAAGAAGACGCCAAGACAAGATCATCTGTGCAAAAATCAAAAGAGATTATATCTATTTATCCTAATCCATCTGCTGAAAAGATATGGGTTAATCTAACGCCAGCAGATATAGATGACAATATGGACTTGACTATTCAAGTCGTGAATGGAACAGGCCAATTAGTTAAAGAATTAGTCAATACTAAAAAAGATCTAGATTCCATTGAATTAGATGTATCAGACTACCCCGCTGGGCAGTACACCGTCTTGGTGCTAAGCAACGATCAAATTCTTGCCTCCCAAAAGATCGCTAAAATCACAAAATAATTCCATCTCAAAATAATTTAGACATGATACGTATCGTCCTAATAATGCTCTTTTTGCCTATTCTTTGTTTAAATGCACAGCAAGTTCCTACCGTTGATCAGTACTATCCGTCACCTCCCAATGCTGCCTCTTTGGCAAAATATAGCGAAATTCCAGTAGACAAATTTAGTGGAACTTCGAATATTTCTATCCCAATTTATACCCTGACGGAGGGAGATCTGTCAGTACCTATCTCCTTAAATTATCATACTGGTGGACTGAAGGTGACGGAAGTTGCGAGCTGGGCTGGTTTAGGTTGGGCACTTTCGGCAGGAGGAAGTATAACTAGACAAGTTAATGGGTCTATTGATGAGGGTGGATATGATGCAAATGGTGGCGATATAACCCAAGGATGGTACCTTAACGGTAATAATTTTTCTAATGAATTTATTGAGGTAGACAATTATATTAATAACACTTTTATAAATAACAATTGTACTCCTAATAGTGTTCCGATTGACTCGACCCTGAAAAAATATGAATTAAGCGAAGATATCTCAAAAGGAATTAAAGATACTGAACCCGATATTTTTTATTTAAATATTCCTGGATATAATGGAAAATTTTACTTTAACGAAAAGCAAGAAATCATATTTGATCCATTTCAAAATATTGAGGTGGAAGTTTATCATACACCTGACTCGAATGACAATGATGACTATTCTTGGTTCACCGGTTTTAAGGTAACCACGCCAGATGGAACGAAATACCATTTTGGAAATAATACAGATGCGTTAGATCGAAGTTATTCTTTTCCATATAATGGGAATGTTTTAATGAGCGATCAAATTGTCAACACCTGGCATCTGACCAGTATCAAATCAGTAAATGATGATTATCAAATAAATTTTGAATACGAAAAACAATTTTTTTACGATTATTCCTTTAGCGGAACAAGTGTAACCAATACTACTGTTTTTAACTCCGCTGATTATGAAAATAATGTTACGGTCACAGCAACAGAAGAAGCACGACTAAGTAGAATTATTAGCACCCATTCGGAAGTCTCGTTCACTCCTAAAAATGAGGCGCGACAAGATCTTTTGAGTAGAAATGATTTGATTCCTACTTTAAAAAATTTAGTAGACTTTGGTGATAGTGATATTCCGAGGTTGTTAAACAAGATAGAGGTAAATACTAACGGAGATTGCATCGCAAAATTCACCTTTAATCACGAATATTTTGCCAATGGTAATTATCTGACGCTACTACAAAATATTATTAATAATTCTGTTGAAAACAACCCAAAAAAACTATTTACCCAAAGACGACCTAAACTAGCATCCTTAGTTCAAACTTCTTGTCTGGATAATGAAACCTTTACCCATACATTTTCTTATAAAGATGGATTTGGTTCTGATGAAAATGGAAATCCTTATAATCTATTACCTTCCCGTCTATCATTTCAACAAGACCACTGGGGATATTATACTAACTCCTCAGAATATGGAATTTTTCCGAAGCTTAATATGATTCCAGAGGCGGTTGTTCAAACCAGTGGGAATTTTCCCGTTCCTTATTCGTTTTCTATCAATAACGGCCCCATTGATTATTCCTCAGATAGGTCAGCCAATGAACAATTCAGCGGTGCACTTTCTCTTACAGGTATTACTTATCCGACCGGCGCTCGACAAATAATAACAACGGAAGGAAATACCGTTAGTCGTAACCGGTTTTCATTTAACGTTACAGAAGTTCCTAACCTTTCTGATTCAAACTGTGATTCTGGTGGTTATTCTTGCTGTCTAAATGAATCGGCAGAACTTACTAATATATCCTTACCAGCACCAGTTATTGATAATGGAGCAATTACTTATTCTACACTTGAAGCCTCCATCTTAGTTAATAACGCATGTTCAGTACCTGAAGTTAGTGAATATCAAGGTTTTTTAGTCGTTGAAAGAATCGATCCAGGTGGCCCAAAGACGGTCTTTTCAGAGCATATTAATCTGCCAACTTCAAATAATAGCTCGACAACCCGCTCTTTTGGATTAGGCTTAACGGAGAAAGTTAGAACTTCAGAAAATCCAACCTGTTGGTGGAATCCCGATAAAGAATACCATATTTATTTTTATAAAGGGGCTAGTAAAACAGATACAGATAGACATGCAGATCCAATTAAACTTACCTTAGAAATTAAAACGATTACTGCACCTATATTCAACACAACTGATTACCAGGTAGGAGGAAGAAGGGTTGCTAGTATTTCAGAATTGGATGGCGGCAATACCTATACAACGACCTATAGTTACACGGATGAAACTGGTGAGAACAGCAGTGGAGTCATTTTGGATTTTCCAAAATATGTTTTCTTTAATCGGGTAAGAGTGCCTATCCAATGTAATATTGCTCCTCCCTACGAATTCCCCTACCTTTCTAGTAGTTGTGAGTCTTCTAATTTTATCTTAAGATCATCTCCTTCGCTGCCTTTGACTTCAACTATTGGATCTAGTATTGGGTATCGGCTGGTATCAACATCTAAAACGGGTGGAGAAAATATTGGAAAGACAGTATCTAGCTTTCTGACAGATTGCATTGGAAATGAAGAAAACCACTATCCAGCAAGTTGGTATAGCTTTACCCCTAAAAAGAAAGTTTTTCCTAAGGTTTCAAAATTAATCGGAAAAATGATAAATGAAAAACAGTACGGTGATGATTCTAGCGTAGTAATGGAAACCACACTTCAATATAAAGAAAAAGACTTTGCAAATGGAGATGGTTTTTATAATCATCGGCCAAGGTATAGTTATCCAACTTGTGATCGAGAAGTGGGTTTATTTTATTTTAAAGAAACCTTGCCAAGTAGTTACGTCCAACTAACCGAAAAAATAGAAACCCTCGATGGTCTAGAAACCATTACCCAGTTTGATTATCGAAATGATAAAGAACATATCAATCCCATCGAAATTGCGGTAAAACGTAATGGAACCGTATTGCAGACCACCAATAATTACTACCCACAAGATATTTTGGACAGTTCAGATCCTGATCTAGCGATAGCTAACATGAATCATATGATTAACCGGAACATGGTGAACGTAATAGTGAAATCTGAATCAGCAGGTCTTGAAACAAAGGGATTTAAAAATGTAATGGCCATTCGGCAAAATAGACTACTTCCTATCAGACAATTTTCCAAAGAAAGAAATCTTTGGGTGAAACAAAGCGATCTTATTTACACAAATGATGATCCATTTCCAGATCGAATGAGATTAAAATCACATCAAAGTCTTTTCTATCTAAACTGGAATCTCCCTTTTTCCAGTGCTAAGGGTGGATTACTAAAATCCCAAACTTATAATAATCATACCGTATCTTTTACCTACCATAATGATCGAAAGTTAGATACCCGTACGGAAATTGACTTTCAGAGAACAAAATATACCTACGA
>CALFWZ010000055.1 GCA_937928405.1 uncultured Saprospiraceae bacterium | reverse complement strand
AAACTTCTTTCTCTGAAATCCTTAATTACTTTCCTCGCAAAGTACATGCAGTTACGCCTCAAGGATTTATCCTGAAATTAGTGCTCTTCATTTGCGCTTATACTTTTGAACGGGTAATCTAATTATCCGCAACTTGAATTAATTAAAAATAGGAGTAAGCGCCGGCTGTGTCAAGAGGTCTCCAAAACCGCTCTGCTAGGGTTCCCTGCCTGCTCTGACGAATCCGTCAGGCAGGGAATCCCTATACTCCTGCAATAGACTTACCCCGTAGCTAAATTGGTTAGAGTAACGGTCTTTTAAATCGTGGGTTATGGGTTTCCTGACTGCTCTGACAATCCGTCAGGCAGGAATTTTCATCGGGGTAACTTATTTAAACTGTTCCTGTGGACAAATTGGTTAAGTCGTTGCTCTTTCACAGCAAAGATTGCGGGTTCGAGCCCCGTCAGGAATACAAAATGAGTACAAATATTTTTTAAAACTATGTATTGCTCAATACTTTACAAATAGGGTGTGTGTTTTTTTTTAGCTTGCCAGCATTTTAGACTAAAATTTAGAACAATGCGAAAAATAATTTTACTACTATCTCTTTTTTTACTAATTAACCATTTATCAGCACAAACTTGGGAGCAACTCAATGACCCTCCTTTTTACAGACATCATTCAAATGGGTTTGGGGTTAATGGTAAGGGGTATGTGCTAGAAGGAGTCAATGGAGGCGACTTTGCTTCAAACGAGTTATGGGAATATACTCCAGAAACGGATAGCTGGGTAAGATTATCTGATTTTCCTGGAGAAGCTAGAGGAATTGCTATTGGGACTCCTTGGGATGGGAAGTTTTATTATGGATTTGGAGTAGGAGCGCAAGGCAATTATCTAAATGATTTATGGGTGTTTGATCCTGATGATGAATCGTTCACCCAATTACCAAGCTGTCCCTGCATTGGAAGATCACATCCAGCACTGATTGCTCACAACGACCTTATTTACATGGGAAGTGGGTCAACCGATAATGGAGACCTTGACGATTGGTGGGAATATGATATTCAAACAGAAACATGGACGCAAAAACCAGATATCCCCGGTGGAAATCGACATCATCCTTTTCAATTTGGGATTGATGGATATATGTATGTTGGAGGTGGTCACGTTTACAATTGGTTGCGGTTTGATCCAGCGACAGATACTTGGCAAATTATTAATGATACTCCAGAAGGAAGGGTTGCGGGCAGTCAATTCTCTTATAATGGAATGGGGTATCTTTTAGGAGGAGATGATGCTTTTCATTCCCATGTTCCGGATGTGCAAACTTTTATGAGGTATGATAATCAATTAGATGAATGGGAAATTTTGCCCGAGTTACCAAATGGTAGTAGATGGGCACCGTCTTCTTTTATTATTGAAAATGAATTGTTCTTCTTTGGTGGAATATCAGATGTTATCAATAACGATGTCTCTTTATGGAAATTTGATTTGTCTTCACTCGATAACCAAGTTGCTACCAATGAAATTATCGACGCTGCCCAAGAAGGGATTACTGTTTTTCCTAATCCTGCCCATGATGTAGTCAGTTTTCAAGGAGTTGCTGAGCGCAATTTGATTTATGATATAACTTTGCTTACCGCCAAGGGCGAAACCGTTAAACAAGTTGAAAACTTTAACTTAGCGGAACAAATGGATGTGACAGACCTTCCTTCAGGATTGTATATTGTTGTGCTGGAAAATGGAGATTCGGTTTTAAGAACCAAACTGATTAGACAGTAAGTAATATAAAACTTGCATAAACTTTAATGCCCGTCAACGTAGGATCCTTTATACGATGACGGGCATTATTATTTTCTGGGTGTTAATCTATGCTTTTATGGATCACGAATTTTTTAAAATTAATCCTCTTTTTCTCCGACCGTCGGTGCTGTCCAAGGTTCTGATCCAACCATATTGCGTTCTGCTTTTTTGATCGCTACGCCCGATCGTTTTTTATCGCTGATCATGGCAAAGGTCATAATCAAACTCGTACCGATAATGATAAATAATAAAATACCTTTTTCGAAATTTGCCACGGACAATTCTTCTGGAATTGCATAAAATAACAAAACAGTAATCAACCCACGAGGTGCTACGAACAGTTGAGGGAGAATATCTTTTCCAATCATTATTCGTAAAATGATATAGCGAATCAAATAAATTGAGGCAATAATTCCGAGACTTACCGCAGCTACTTTCATACTAGCTAAAGTGTTCAATTCGATGATAATACCAAAAATTACAAAGAAAAAAGTACGCACCACAAAGGCTGTTTCCATCGTAATAATGTGTAGTCCTTCATAGATGTGTAACGCTTCTTTATACTTTAGCATTTTCTTCAATGGACCCCATGAAAAGAATAATTTCATATTGGCAATTAATAACCCAAAGACCAAAATGATGATCAACGAAGACAAGTGCATTTTTTTACCAACAGAATACAAGAGCAATAAGACAGCAATTAGGAGGAATAGCTTAACGTGACTTTTTATATTTTGAAATATTAATACAATGATATAACTAGCAATTAATGATAAAATAACCGTCAGCCCAATCGTACCGGCATAAGCTACGGCACCTCCACCAGGGTGGCCAATAGGGTCTACCTCGGCTAATAGTTTACCGCTTAAAAAATAAAATAAAATGATCCCCAGAATATCTGAAAAGGTGCTTTCATAAATATGAAATTCCTTCTTGTCTGGTCGTAATTCGCTGACACTCGGAATAATAATAGCACTTGATAAGATCGAAAGTGGGGTAGCGTACAACCATGCTTTAGTGATTTCCATGTCGAAAGCATATCGTAAAATTTCTGCTGCGACCCAAGTAGACAGGATAAGTCCTACGGCAGCAATCCCAAAAGCTTTGGCAATGGGTATATACTTTTCTGGTTTGAGTTCTAACTCTAGTGCCGCCTCCAGTACAATCATAATCAATCCCACAATTCCCAATATTTCTAGATATGGAAAAAAGTCGTAAGGATCTTGAGGGATAATGATGTGGTCAATTCCGAGTTTGATGAGAATCCCCAGCACAATCAACATGAGTACGGACGGGACGCTGGTTCGCTTGGAGATTTCTCCAAAAACGAAGGAAAGTAGTAGAATAAGACTAGATTCAATGAGCAGATTATAAGGTTCTAACATTTTTCTATTTTGATAAACTTTAGAAATTTTATTTTATCGAAGTTTAAAAACTTCAGAGAATTGGTCGGCACTGATACCCCCAATCTTCGAGTAACTTCATCAGGTGTTTGAGATGCTGATCCTGTCGTACCCGCAACCGTGCTTTGTAAGCAATCTGTTGGTTGGGTTGATCTACTCGATTGATCTCAGGAGGATAAAACCAGTCGATGTACGGACAGGCAAATAATTTGTCTTTCAAGTGCCGGATACTTTTATCTTCCATTGTTTCAGGTGGAACGATTTGTAAAAAATTAATGCCTTCTAATCGTTCTCCTTCCACTTTGGTAAACCCGTCGGTCATTAGCGTGGTATAGTTGATAAAGCGGACGCCTTCTTTAATTTGTAGGGTTAGCCCTAATCGATCCATTTTATCAATTACTCCCTCGTTACCATTTACTTTGATGCGTTCTCCTTCAGAAAAAGCATCATTCAATAATAAGAAATGGCCCGTAAAGTAATTTCGTAAAGGGATAAAGGCCAGTGCTAAACTGATTAAAATTAACGAACCGTGTACCAAGGGATTGATTAACGCAAAGGTTATCAGAATAATACCCAATCCAAAGGGTTCTAGTAATATTTTAAACTTACGTAAGTACTGAATCGTACGTCGGGAAAAATAGCCGGTACGTAAGTTGCGTTCCATCACGCTAATGATAAATCCCACTAGGATAATAATCCCTATTATGAAAAGAACTAAAATAAGCCAGCGGCTCCAACTAATACTCAAATCTTCTAGCATATTAAATTATTGATTGATTGGTGTATCCTTTTTTTCCATCAAATTCTAGATATTGTTGTTCATCCAATTGACGGCCTACTTCGTTGACGACCATCGGGTTGACTTCGAGCCAGCCGTTTATGTTTCGTTGGACGATGCCTAGGTTTAGCGCTCGTTGTAAAATAGAACGGTAAGTTGTCTTAAACTCAGGGCCTAGATATTTTCGCAAACGGTATTCGTTGGTTCTTCTTTCAATCATGATAGAGCGTAGAAGTACCGCAATATCTGGATTGATAAAATTGGGTAAAGTAAAAGGAGTGTTAGAATGTGGTTGCACTTTTTCGTCGTTATACTTATGCATCAAAGCAGCCCAGTGGTGCATCACTTGCCCTACGTTTCCTTCAGATAACCGATGGAGTCGACCTAATAATTTATCTAATTCTTTGGAATTAAATTCTTCACCATCTGTATTTACCAATTGCATATGCGTGGCGCTATGTCGAATCAAAACGGCTTGTTTGATATCTTCTAAACTCATACGATCCAAGGTAATTTCCGTTTGGAAAATTTTCTCAATATCAAACCATTGCTTAAGTTGATCACGCAACCAATTACTAGTTGAAACCATAAAGAAAATTCGCCCCGCATTTTGGTCAATGGCTCGTATCAGTCGACGGACATTTTGACTCAGCGTTATTTTGTCATCTTGCCAAAGTTCCAGATCATCGATCCAGATCATGGTGGGTTCTTGTATATATTTTAAAATAAAATCGAGACTTTTTCCTAAGTCCATGGTCGTCTCAAAAGTCCGTCCTTGAATGGTAATCCTGTTTTCTGGATTAAGGATGATTCCATTATTTTCAAAATTATTGTGATTGACTAGTTGGCCTAAGAGTGTTTTTCCTGAGAATCTTTTTCCTGTTAAAAGTAGCGCTCCTCTGAAGCCAAGTCGCCAGTTTTCAATTTGTGTACTGATGTGATTTAGTTCATCGGTACGGCCTACCCAGAAGGAACTTCCAATATACCCTCGCGTCATAAAAATATTGGTATAATGTAGATTTTCTGATTGAACGGTACGAGCGCGCACTACGCGGACTATTTTTTCAGAAATGGACATGACCTCTTCTTCTCGAATACTTTTGCGGTATTGTTTAATAAAATATCCTTTTTCCTTAATCCACAATTTTAATTTCTCCCACCATTCTACCTGATATCGACGGTATTGGTTAATGGTAGATTGAAAAGAAAGAGAAAGAAAGTCTTCTTGGAAGACTTTGGAAACGCCGAGCGTTTTACCTAACTGTCCTTTTACATCTTCTCTTAGACTAAGAATAGTCTCGCCGCTTTTGTCTAAGTTTTTGGTGAGATTTTGCAGAATTTGCTGGATGTCATCCGTGGGATGAGGTTGATCTTCTAGTCGTTCATTTTGAATTAGATTTCTAATGTTTTCAATGGCTAAGTTTAGACGGCTGTGAATATTATTACTGATTTGAAAAAACTCGTATACTTCAGACATCACTTCCGACTCGATCCATTCACGGGTACTATTTCTGACATTTAGATCTTTATACAGTAAGCGACCATCTTGTAATGATACGTTGACTTTCATCTTTTTTGGTAACTCCTGAATCTGTTCGTTTAAGTCTGAATTGAATTTTCCCAGTTTACTGGAAATTAAAATTTTACGGTCCACTTCTTCTAGTTTGTGTACTACGTCCATCGAGATAGATTCATCTCCTTTTTCTTGAATGCCTTCTCGGATAGCAATGATTTCCGCTTTGACTTGTTCTATGGTGTCTAGATAATTATTAAAAGCATCTACGAAGTGACTATTGATGACTACATAGGCGCCTGACGAATTCCATAAAGCGTTAAATTGCTTTTTTAGTTCTTTACCTTGCTCTTGAAATTGGGAGAACTGCTCACTATAGACTGGCCAAGGATTGGTTTGGAGATACCAAATATCTTTTACTTTTTCGTGATTTGGCGTTGCCTTTTTAGTGGCTGCTAAATAATTTTTTAGATCATTACTTAATTCAAAAAGCAAATCTCGCGACTTCGATTTTTGTTGTTGAAAAGCTTTTAAACTAACGTCGCCATCCGATACCCGCAAAAAGGTCTTATGTTCTTCAAATAAAATATCTCGCCACAATAACAAAAAATATTTTACGCGTTCCGACCAGTCGAAAGTAATCAAATAATCCTCAAAACGTTTGGGATCACTGGTGATGAAATGTCTATAAGCTAGGCTACCAATTTCTTTGGCCTGTTGACTTAATTCGACCAAGCCATCTGCTAGTAGAGCAATGTGTGCTGTTTCCTGCGTTTCACTGCTATAAGCTTCCGTGATGAGGTGGTTGACCCGTTGTTCGAACTCCTGTAAAAGCGGATCAGGAAATTGATCTGGCTTAGTAGGCGGCATAACAGTTGGTTGATTATCCAAATTTAGCGTGATATGATGGTTATCTAAAATATTTTATAAAAACAGTGATAGTAATTGATACTTACTTTCACAAAGTAATATTTTTTATCAAAATTTTGAACAAGTACTTGGTTTTAACTGCCAGTATAGCTAATTCGATATACTACATCTGCATAGTCATCGCTGACCAACATAGAGCCGTCGGGAAGTAACTCTAGGTCTACCGGACGACCCCAGACTTCTTGTGTATCGTGATCCAACCAGCCTTCTGCAAATGTTGTATAACTAGTAACTTTATCGCCATCCAGCTTAGCCAACATGAGGCGGTAGCCACTTTTCTTTTCCCGATTCCAAGAGCCGTGCTCTGCTACGATAATTTGGTTTTGGTATTCGGTAGGAAACTGATTGCCAGTGTAAAATTCCAGTCCGAGTGGGGCAACATGAGCCTCCAATACTTGCGCAGGTGGGGTAAATTCGTCGCAAGATCTTTTTTCACCGAATTCCGGATCAGGGAGATCGCCCTGATGACAATACGGATATCCGAAATGCATTCCATCTTTTGGAGCGTGATTAAGTTCACAACCTGGTAAATCGTCACCCATCCAGTCTCTGCCATTATCCGTAAACCACAATTCTTTCGTCACTGGGTGCCAAGTAAACCCAACGGTATTTCTAACACCTGTCTGAATAATTTCCCGATCGGTACCATCTGGATTAATTCTAGTAATAGAATTAAAAATGGGATCTTCGGATTCACAGATATTGCAAGGAGCTCCTACGGGAACATACAATTTGCCATCGGGACCAAAATTAATATATTTCCAGCCATGATGGTCTTCTGTGGGGTATTTATCATAAACAACCGTTGGTTCTGGCGCATTATCCAGATTTTTTTCAATATGATCATATCGAAGAATACGACTGATCTCCGCCACATAAAGGCTACCGTCTCGATACGCTACACCATTTGGACGGTTAAGCTTTTTATCGATTACAAATGTTTTTTCTGCCTTAAAATCTTGGTTTTCGTCGCGTAAGGCATACACATTTCCAGCTCGCATGGAACCTACATAGATGGTTCCCGCTGCACTCCGACGTAGAGATCGCGCATTTTTTACTTTTTCTGCAAACAATTCAATTTTAAAACCTTTAGGTAATTTGATCTTGTCAAGCTGGATAGGAGGTTTAGGCTTTTTTTCTTTCTTTTTTTCATTGGCTACTTTTTCAACTTTAGCGGCATCTTCAGGTGCTGTTTTAGCTGCTTTTGCATCACTAGTTGGAGCTTGACAGCCAGTGCCTACTAGGATAAATAAACTGAGTAATAGTAGCAAATTTTTCATGTGAAATATATTTATGCCCAAACCAATTCGTCATGGAAGATTAGGCTGATTTTTTGAGAATTAAGCTTACAGATGGCATTTAGGAATGGCGATTAAATAAAATGAGCAAGAATGCAAAATATTTTTTCATCAATCAAGGCACCGAAATGGGCCCTGCCAGACTGCGTCAGCAGGCAGGCGTAGAGTGGTGGAAAAAGATAAAGCATAATTGTTTAATTTCATTTTGTCAACATTCCTTAGAGGGAAGTAACCGTTTATGGTTACAATATCGTTTTTTTTCGTGGATTGAAAAAATGGAAGGAGGAAAGATTTTAAATTACCAATTCAAGTAGTTTAAGGCCAAATAGCCACTATCAACGGTCGTCAATTGTTGATCATGGGGGTCTGCCAGGAGTGCTTTAAACTCAGTGAGTGGATAAAGTTGTACGTCGATAAATTCGGTAGTATCCAAGTTTTGGGTAGCGATTTTTTCACAATCCGTAGCTAGTAGACAAATCCGAGTTTCGGTAGAGTAGGCACGGCGAAATATTTTTTGAAAAACTATTTTTCCCGCTCGGTAACCCGTTTCTTCTTCGAGCTCACGACGGGCGGCGACTTCGGGTGATTCTTTTGGATCGACATATCCTTCTGGAAAACTAAGCAATTCCATTTCCGGACCCGGCCGAAACTGCTTGACTAGAATAGCTTCTTTATTTTTGGTAAAGGCGGCTATGGTTACATAGTCTCCATTGCGGATGATATCAAAATCTGCTGATGCTCCATTGGGTAATCGGAACGTACGGCGGAGCATATCTCGCCAGCCTTTGTATTTTACCTCTTCTTTTATTTTCTGCCACATGGTGTTGATTTAGAAGGGGAGGGAAGTTATCTGCAACTTGCGCTCTTTGTATGGTTGCAGAGCGCAAGTTGTAAAAATCTATCGTAGTCTAAAATTAGAAGCGCCGAGTAATCCAATATCTGTGTAGACTGAAATACGATAATAACCCGAACTTAATTTTTCGTCTAATTCATGCGTGAAAGAGATCCGTTGACTTTTTTGTACGTTAACTTCTTTTGCTTCGGCGGCCATAATACTTTGGGTTTGACCATTGACGACCACCTGTGCTTGGATGGGTTCTTTTAATTTTATGGGCGTTGCTTTTTCATCGGCGATGACGAGATAAACGGGACGTACGCCTTGATATTCTTGTGGTACACTCGTTAGGTCAAAACTGACTTTGACACGTCGGGCACGGCGAGATTTAGAGGTAACTTTTTTATTATTCTTTTTTAGAAATTCTACGTTAAAAGCAGAGGCCTTAAAGTTAGCGAGGGTGAGTCGGTCAAGTTCGCCTTCCATAGAGCGATTGAGGTTGGCTAGGGCCAAATTATCTTCGCGGGCTTTACCAAGATTTTTGGTTAATCCGACTGTTAAATTGCGAAGAGAATCATTTTCGGAGCGTAAAGAATAGATAGAAGATTCTAGCGCAGCTTTGGAGGCGAGTAATCCTTGTAGTTGACTTCTCAGATCATTAAGCTCGGTTCCACTATCGGTTTGTTCCTTAGCTAGGGCATTGCTAATAGATTTGATCCTTTGGTCGCGACGACGTACTCTGGCTTTCTCGCTGGCCAGAGATTCTTGTAAGGATTCATTTTCTTCTGCCAGAGAACTATAGGCATTGCTTAGACTATCGACCTCTTCTTCTAATTCTAATTTGAGCATTTCAATGGCCCCCAATTCCTTGGATAGAGTATCTTTTTCTGATATTAGGGTCTCTTTTTCTGTTTTTAAACCATAGCCCCAAAAAGCCGTACCCAAAAGAAAAAGAAATAAGATCGCGGCAAGTATTCCAAATATCGTTCTGGTCTTCATTTATTTTTTTGTTAAGAAGTTGATGATGAGTAATGCACAAATTTAGTAAAATAAACAGACATAGTTACTTAAGACAATAACCGTTAAGGGTAGTCGAAGGAGTGAACCTTTGGCGGCAAACAAACATTTATAATTAAAACACGGAGTTTGTAAGAGCAGAATCTCTTTATTTCGTTATTTTTCCCTTTAAATACCTTTATGAAATTTCGTTTACCTTATTTTTCGATAATCAATAAAATCCTGATAGTTGCGGCCTTAGCTGGATGCTTGTATGCTTGTAATACAAGTAAAATTCCTTATTATGATAAAAAAGTGAAAGGTTGGGAAAAAAAGACACTTCCTACCGAAAAACCAGCACATACTTTTTTTTTAGTTGGTAACGTAGGTAATACGGAGCTGACCGAAAAAATGCCGCCAGCTTTGACACTTTTAAAACAAGATCTAAGTACAGCAACAGCGGCTTCTTCTTTAGTTTTTTTAGGAAATAATATCGCTCCTGAGGGATTGCCGACCAACGATGACCCTAAGCGGAAAGAACGCGAATGGCAACTCCGAAAAATATTTAGTCTATTCGATGATTTTAAAGGAGCAACTTTTTTTGCTCCTGGTAGAAAAGACTGGCAGAACGGACACCCAGAAGGACTAAAGGCGATACAACGGCAAGAAGCATTTGTCGAAGCTTATTTTAATAATAAATTTCCAAACGAAAAACTAGATCATTTTTTGCCTAGTGATGGTTGTGGTGGTCCCAAAAAAGAGGAGATCAACAAAGACATCGTAATGATTTTTGTTGACAGCCAATGGTGGATAGAAAACAGAGCAGAGGAAAAAAATACGGAAGACCGTTGCGAGCATACTTCTCGTTTGGCTTACCTGGTGGAATTGAAAAAACAGATTAACAAACACCGTAATGATCATGTGCTTATTCTCATGCACCATCCGCTTTATAGTCGAGGTGTTCGGGGAGGACACTATCCACTTAAAAATCATCTTTTACCAGTACCCGGACTTGGGTCGCTCAATTTGATCCGCCGTAATTTATTTGGTAATAAACAAGACATCAATCATACGGATTTTCTATTATTGAAAAGAGAGATTGAAAGTATGTTGCTAGGATATGAAGACATGGTTTTTGTCTCGGCACACGAAAATAACCTCCAGTATTTTCAACAAAATAAAATCAATCATCATTTTATTATCAGTGGAGGTGGAAACCCAAAAACAGATTATGCTACCACAGGACGTCCCGATGTCAATGGTGTAGAAGCAGATTTTGTCCACGCTTCGACAGGGTACACCAAAATCTATGTTTACGAAAATGGGAGTATGTGGATGGAGTTTATAAAGCCAGACAAAAGTGGAAACCGTCAGATTGTTTGTTTTAGAAAGCAACTCAAAGAAAGCAAAAACCCTCCAGCAATTGACTTAGCTTCGGACGAAATATTTTCTCCAATCGAACCGGACAGTGTGACTCGAATAGCGGCTTCACAGTATCAGTCTGGAAAGTTTAAAGAAGTATTTCTGGGGAGTCAATACCGGGCAGCCTGGGGGGCGGAAGTCAAAGCATCTCCAATTGATTTGGCGGTCGAAAAAGGAGGCTTAACCCCCGTGCAACTGGGCGGAGGAAAAGCGTCTAAAACCATCCGGTTAGAAAATGAGAAGGGACAACAGTATGTACTCCGGTCCCTCAATAAAAGTGTCGTAAAATCAACCCCTAATCAATATTTAAATACTTGGGTAGAAGGCTATTTTCAGGATCAGGTTTCAGGCTTGCATCCTTATGGAGCATTGGTAATTCCTGTTTTAGCAGAAGCGGCTGAAATTTATCACACCAACCCGCGGCTTGTTTATGCACCACGCCAGCCTGCGATGGGTACGTATAATAATTCCTTTGGTGATGATCTTTATATGTTTGAAGAACGACCAGCAGGTGATCGTTCTGATATCAATAGTTTTGGGAATAGTGAGAACATCATTTCCTATCGTAAATTAATTCCTAAACTAGATAAAAGTCCTGAGAATCAAATTGATCAAAAATGGGTCGTAAAATGTAGAATTTTTGACCAGTTTATTCACGACTGGGATCGACATGACGACCAGTGGCGATGGGCAGGTTTTAAGCAAGCAGACGGTAGCATGCTTTATCGACCTATTCCACGTGATCGGGATCAGTCTTTTTATGCTAGTCGTGGATTTTTTCCATGGTTGATTAGTCGGAATTTTGCCAACCGACAAACGAAAACGTTCAAAGGGAGTCTCAAAGATGTCATAGGCCAAGCCTATAATTCCAAGTGGTTTGATCGATATTTTATGAACGAACTGAGTCGAGAAGATTGGGTGGCAGCAGCCAAACAACTCCAAGAAAAACTCACCGACGAAGTTATCGAAACTGCCGTGGCGCAATGGCCTAAACCTATCCAAAATATTAATGGAGAAGAAGTGATACGTAAGCTAAAATCTCGGCGTGCAGAACTGATCCGATACGCAGAAACACTATACGAGTATCAGGCGAAAATGGTGGATGTACGAGGAACGAATAAACGAGATTTGTTTGAAGTAACACGCCGTGAACATGGAATTACGGAAGTTCGGGTTTTTCATGTCAATAAAAAAAGAGAGAAAAAAAGAGAGACCTATCATCGTATTTTTTATCATGCAGAAACCAAAGAAATTCGGTTGTATGGTTTAGGAAATGATGACGAATTTATTCTCAAAGGAAATTCAAAAAAAGGATCTCTGGTTAGAGTGATTGGTGGGGAAGGAATGGATCGAGTTGTTGATGAATCGACTGTCAAAGGACTGAGAAAAAAGAACTGGATTTATGACCAACCTGATGGGGTTATCATTGAGGGAGGGAAAGAAACAAAAAATTTGACCGAGAATAATGTGACGGTTAATAAATATGATCGACAACTTTTTCAACACAATCGCTACTTGCCTTTGCCTTCTTTTGGAAGTAATGTAGATGATGGTTTTTTTGTGGGATTGGGTTTTAGTTTTTGGAAGTATCGTTTTCGAGAAAATCCGTACGCAAGTAAACAAACGATTCGGTTTAACCGAGCGACAAAATCTAATTCTTTTAACTTTAGTTATGCTGCCGACTTCGTTGATTTTTTCGGAAAATTAAACTTTTTACCAACCGTATCAGTAGAACAGCCGATCTATTTTAATTTTTTTGGTTTTGGTAATGAAAATCGTCCGCCAAGAGAACGGACCAACTTTAATCAGGTTCGATTGGAGCGGGTGCGGGTGGCTCCGTTGTTGGGTGAAACCTGGCGAAATCAAATTTACCGAATTAGTTTTGGACCATTTTATGAGCGAGTGAGAACGGTCAAGCAAGCCAATCGAATTTCTTCGCAAAGTAGTCAGTTTTCGGAACGGAATTTTCAAGTCCAGCATTATGGTGGTCTGAATTTGACAGGAGAAATTAATACCGTAGTGGGCGGAAAAGAAGGAACTCGCTTATCTGTTTTTGCAGATTACCGCCACAATTTTACCGAAGAAGATGACTTTGGATCGGTCGGTGGATCGATTACCACTTACGCTACCCTCAACCGAAAATTTCCGATTACCTTAGCTTTGCGTTTTGGCGGATCACATCTGATTGGAGGAGACGAAGGTTTACGATTCTATGATTATCAAACATTAGGAAATAATAGTTTTTTACGCGGATTTCGAAATAATCGATTTTCTGGTGAAACGGCGCTTTATGGAAATACAGATTTACGTATTTCTCTTTTTTATTGGAAAAATAAAATCCTTCCACTCGAAGTAGGCATCAACGGAGGCTATGATATTGGCAGAGTTTGGTTGGAGGGGGAGAACTCGGACGACTGGCATTCTGTGACTACGACGGGTATGTGGTTTTCGCCTTTTAAAATGGTAGTCATTAACGCGTATTATAGCTTTACAAAAAATAGAGATGATGATACGTTTACGCTAAGGCTGGGATATTATTTTTAGAAACTTATTCCCATTCATACAAATACCATCCACAGTTTATCAAAAAATTAAATTGAAAATAATCATTATAATGATTACCTTGTCAAAGCATCAAATACTACATTAATAGTGGTTAATAAAGAATTGATTATTATATCAGGAGCAAATGGTTCAGGAAAGACTACTTTTGCGATTCCATACGTTAATGAGAAAGGATATGAATTTCTTAATGCTGATGAAATTGCGAAACAACTAGAAAATGAAGGAAAATCGAATGCAATGATAAAAGCAGGAAGAATCTTTTTTAAGCGATTAGAAGCAAATATTAAGAATGAGATTAACTTTGTGGTTGAAACTACGCTTTCGGGATCTTACATAAATAAGGTAGCAAAAAGAGCAAAGAAAGAAGGATATAAAATTATCACAATTTATATTTTTCTAGATGATGCTAACCTATGTGTGCAACGAGTTAGAACAAGAGTTGTTAAAGGTGGGCATAACGTACCTAAAGAAGATATCATTAGAAGGTTTTACAGGAGTAAAGAAAATTTTTGGAATAATTTCACTCAATTATCGGATAAATGGCTAATGTTATATAATGGTGGAGATGGCTTCCAACAAGTGGCTGTAAGCCTAAATGGAAAATACGAAACTATCAATCAAATTTTATTTGATAAATTTAAAAGAATATAAGCATGAAAAAGGTAAAAAAATTAAACGATAATAAGATTTATGCTGAAATAACAAGAATTTTGACAATCGCTAATGATGCAGTTAAAAAGGCAAAAGAAGAAAATAAAAAGTTAGGTATTCCAGAGACATTTTGGAACAACGGAAAAGTATATTATATTTTGTCTAGTGGAGAAATAACACAAAATCCTCCACCGATAATGCGAGAAAGTTAATGTTTCTTATTAAAGTGGATGAGTTTTATTTCAGAAGATTAAAAAATGTCCTACTTCCACTCATACAAATACCATCCGCAGTTTTTATCTGAACCTTTCTTAAGTTGCTTAGCCTTGGAATTTACATAAGTTAAAATTACCTCGTCTTCTCTACCTCGCTCACTTGTATAGTGAACAAATAACAACCAGATTTTTTGTCCTGATTTTAAGTTGGAAAAATCTGTTTGCCAATCCTTATATAACGGTTGCCCATAGATGCTGGGCGTGCAGTTGGGATAAGCAGGTAAATAGTAGCGGAGCGCTGCGTCTGTGAAAGCGTAGGCATAGAGTTCCTCGGTTGGGTTTCGATTTTTTTGAATATCATCGAGGGCCGTGGTGATTTCCTCTCGTTTAAAATTGGCAATATTATGAATAGAAGTATTCAGAAAAGATTGTAAGATTAATAAGCCGCTGATAGCACCAATGATCCATGCCCGATACGGCATTTGTTTTGTTTTTTCAAAAGCTAAAAACAACCCAAAACTGACCAGTAATAAAATCGCTGGTCCTGTAAAAAGAAGTAGCCGTGGAATGGTCGAATAGAGCCCCAAGCTAGAAGCAAAAAAAGCAATGACCAGTGGCGCCACGAATAACAACCAATGAGCAGGTGAAACTTTTTTCCAGAGCGCATATCCTCCCAAGAAAGCAAAAGGCAGCGCCAACCATTTATAAAAGAATCCACCGGGATTACGTAGAATACCTAAAAGCGTATCGAAGTACCATCGCCAACTTTCGCTTTCCCAAAATGCTAATGGCATAAAATATTCCGTATGATAGTTAACTAAACCAGCATTTTGTAGTGAAGGTAATATTTGAGAATAGAAGAAAACTCCAAAGCTAATGGTCCAGCAAAGCGTTGGTAAATATAAATTTTTTAACGCTGCATTTTTGCGTAAGATTTGTGCACCCAATGCGAGCCAGACACCCGCCAAGACAAAGACCACGGGTTGCGAACACCAGATAAAAATACTCCCTAAAAGACTGAGATGGATCCATCTTTTTTTATGTTTTAAATCTTCTAATAATACCAAAGCTAGATAACTCATGGTAATGGCAGCCAGTACATCCAAACTATACTGCTTGAGCTCAGAAGAATAGTAAACGAGATTGGAGTTAAAAACAAAAAAGGCAAGAGCCATTACCGCAAAAGGATAATCAAACAATCGACGTGCTGTTTTTGCAAAAACTAAGATGCTGAGTAATCCAGCTAAGAGTGGTACGAGTCGCAAGGCCATTTCACTGGAGCCAAATAAACTCACTGCTATTTTTTCTAGGTAAAGAAAAAATAAAGGAGCGGATTGATCATAAGGTAAACCGCCCGCGAGTTCTGAAAAAGGGAGTGTGATAATACCCGTCGCAAGGTTAGCTTCGTCGTACCAAAGATTGCGGTTATGCAAGAATGGAATGATTCGTACAAGGAAACCCCAGCCGATCAGGATTGGGAATAGACGGTCGTAGAGCCAGTCGAGTAGAGGAGTATTTTTCTGTGAAGTTTGAATTTTTTTGGAGTAAAGATACGGGAAGTTTGAAAAAAAAATAACTACTCCCGAAACCTATTGAAATCCTTCGTTGAGAGTTGCGTTAAATTTTCCTTCCAGATTTGCGAAGGAGAAAAGAGACCGAAGGGAACGTTCGACAAAGTAAATCTGGAATTAAAGAAAATTTAAGAGCTCCTCGAAACAAAGAAATCTCTAGAAGATCACCCGGACCAATTTCAGTCGATTTCGTCGTTCACTCGGAACGATCACTTCATTTGAAGCTACCTGAACTGCGTCGCGAAAGCGCAATTTGATCTCTTGATTTTTGGTACTCATGACACTGTTGCGATCGTAATCTCCCGTGCTATTGATAACGTATTCGCTGACGGTACTTTCTAGTTTGATATCGTCGTTGAAAAGCAGGCGGAGTTGTGAAGGTGTTTTTAAAATAAAATAGCTAGAGAAGATGGCGTTATCATCCTGTGAATATTGTTTTTTATGTAAAATTTGATTCCAGTGAGGAGTACCATCTGGATGAACGGCTATGATGAAAACATGATCATAATAATAGTCGACAATATAGCGTAGACCATCTGCACCGACTAGACCACGACCTGCTGAAGCCATTCGTCTTTCGTATTCTTTGGTCCGTTCAAACATTAATAACATGCCCCCGTCTTGCCTGAGGACGATATCTTGGATACGAACATTATCCAAACCTTTAAAGTCTCTGACGGTTTTACCTTCCAAATCTGCTATCAATTCATTTTTAAAGACATTGTAATTTAAACGATATTTTCCAAAATCATAATCGGGAATATAGATAGAGAAATAACCTTCTGCTCGGCTTCTACTTTTGGTAGCGTACAAACCTCCAGCTACAAGTACCTCATTACGATTGTCATAATCAAATAAAACACTATAACTCAGCTTACTTTCCATCGGTAATTTAAAAGCTTCAACAGCAGCGCTTTGCTTGCCGCAACGATAAATTAAATAATGGTGATCGTCAATTTTATTTTTTCGATTGTCTTTGCTCATGACGAGATACATGACTCCTTTATTATTAAGAATCAATTCGATGTGGTCGTTGAAAAATTGACTGTCGTCAATTTCAAATTTGGCTTCCCAAAGGATTCGTTTATTGACCAAATCATATGAAATGGCTTTGATGTCGCTTTGGTTTTTAATGGAATAAATCAGTGCCTTCTTTTTGTCTTCGGAGTAGATCATTTGTTGACTTGGTTCCCCAAAGCTGGTAGGGTATTGCATGATGGTAGCCGAGTCAATCATATTGGCGGCTGGGTCGTATTTTTGAATTCGTAAATATTCTTGTCGCTTCTTTCTATAGTGATAGATAATGCTAAAACTATTACGATTAGGAATCATCCCTACAATGTCGAAACGTTTATGATCAAACTTCAATTCTTTGCTCCAGCTTTGTCGCATTCGCATATCAAAAGACTGAATTTCTACCTTGTTGGTTTGTTCTCGATAGAGTAAAAAACGGTCGCCCATTTTTCCAATAATATCATAGGCATTGTCATTGCGGATCGAAACTTCTTCGGAGACCGTCACGGTTTGGGCTATGGCAAAAGACGAGAAAAGAAAAATTAAAACACTAAAAGGTAGTAAAAATTTCATAGGCAAACTATTTATGTAATTGTCGATTGAGTGCGTTTAACTCAATCCGCTCGTTGGAAATTTTTGTTGTATTGGCGACTTTCATCATCATTTTTTGTACGGCCTCCGGATCATTTACTTTTGTGACCAGACCATAAAGGCTCAAAACTTCTTGGTTGCACAATAACGAAATATAATGTTCCTCCTTGACGGTGCGAGGTGTGATGGGTGTATTTTCTTTAGGTGTTACTTTAAAATGCCAATGAATATAAGGTATTCCTGAAGTCGTAACGCCTGATTTGGAAATTACATCAATCTTTTTCTTTGATTTTTCTTCAATATATTTCGACTCAAAAGATACGAATTTTTTTAGAATTTCTGAGTCATCTTTTGACGATAAGTCAGTTTTCTGAAATAAATTAACAGGTGTGTTTAGTAATTGCAAAAAATATCGATCGACGACGTAAATAATATCTTGGGTAGATTCGCGAGGATAGACGTCGGAGCTAGTAATATCAATGGTGTAAAAACTTTCTTTTCCGTTAAAAACTTGGGTATAACCACCGGGCCAGTTGATATTTCCACTACGGTAATTTAGGTCTTCGGTGAGTGTTCCTTGCTCGTAAGTTTGTTGCTGTAGGAGAATTTCTTTTTTAGAATAAGTTTTAAAAATACCGTTCTTTTTTCCCATGGAATAAGTACCAGTGATAGAGACGTTGCCATTGGTATACCATTCGGTAAAATCACCATTTTCTAGCCCATCTTTAAAAGTACCTTCCAGCCGTTTGTTACCGTTGAAGTGCCAGTTTTTAACCAGACCGTTTGCTTTACCATTTTTGTAGGGAATGAGTCGTTCTTTGGCACCATTATTAAACCACCAATAATGATCGCCTTCTTCGATACCATTATTAAAGGAACCTTCAGATTGTTTACGGCCGTTTTCATACCACTCCGTTACCACACCATCTATGATGCCGTTGACATAGGTGGCTTCTAATTTTTTCTTTCCAGATTCGTACCATCGTTTTTCCATACCTTGGGGCGTTCCCATGACATATTCTAATTGAGAAATTTTTTCACCATTCATGGCCCATTCTTCTACGATACCATGGACTTTTCCATCTTTAATAGGTACTTTCTTGGCTTTGCTACCGTCGGCAAATTTTTCGTGAGCAGTGCCACTATAAGGTGCAATGGTGTTAGGTTGAAATAATTTACCGTGATGGACGTCGAGTTCATACCAGTCGATATTTTTTTTATGTTGAGAAAAAAGGACTGACTGGAAAAAGAAGAGACAGCAATTTAATAATACAATTTTTAGAAAGACGATTTGTTTCATTAAAAATGATTTATGTTTAGAACGGATTTTTAGGTTGTAAAATTAATCCTAAAAATACCAACTTCTAAACGAATACGGCCTACCTTTTTATTGTGATCCTATTCTCTTTCAATATAACTCAATAAATCTAGGATATCTTCATCCGTCAATTTTGGGAAAGCATTCATTTCACTATTGTCCCATTCTTTGTAGAGTGCGGTGGCGTACGCATCACCCGAAGCAATCACCGCCTGAGAATTTTTGATCCAAGCATAAAGCAAAGTTTCTCTTCCTTCCCACCGCTTGGTAACACCTCGGAGCGCCGGGCCGGTCATATCATCGACCATATTGCGGCGATGACAGCTTGCACAGTTTCTTCGAAATAATTTTTTACCTCGGACTTGTTGCTCGGTTAACTTAGGTTTTTTCTGATCATTAGACTTATCTTTGATGTTCAGATCAATTTTGGCTGGATATAATAAATCGGGTGCTTCAAAGGGAAATCCCGCCTGGCGATTGATCGTACAAGTGCTGGTCCAGCAAAACAAAAACAAGGCAAAACAAAATAAGATGAATTTCATAATAGACGTTTTTGATTCCTATTAAAGTTAGCATCATATAAATCGCGAAACAAGAAGAAGATTCCTCTTTTTTTATCTAAATTTGTTCTAAATAAGAAAATACCAAAACAATAATTGATCGAAAAACGATCCAAAACTCAAACCCAGACCATGGCCAAGCAACTTATCGAATGTGTTCCCAATTTTAGTGATGGATTAAATCCAGGAGTGATCAAACAGATTACAGATGAAATCCAAAAAATAAAAGGTGTTAAATTACTGGATGTCGATCCAGGTCGAGCTACGAATCGTACTGTGGTCACTTTTGTGGGGGAACCGGGACCTGCGATCGAGGCGGCTTATTTGGCCATCAAAAAGGCCGGTGAACTGATCGATATGACGCAGCACCAAGGCGAACATCCACGGATGGGAGCCACAGATGTTTGTCCGTTGATTCCTATTGCAAATATCACCATGGAAGAGACCGCAAAATATGCTCATAAACTCGCCAAGCGGGTAGGAGCAGATCTGAACATTCCGGTCTATATGTACGAGTCAGCAGCGACTCGACCTGAACGACGAAATCTGGCAACGGTGCGGGCAGGAGAATATGAAGGACTGCCTCAAAAATTAAAAGATCCAAATTGGAAACCAGATTATGGACCTACGCAGTTTAATGCTCGTTCGGGAGCTACAGCAATCGGTGCTAGAGATTTTCTAATTGCTTATAATATCAATTTAAATACGACGTCTGTTCGTCGAGCAAATTCTGTTGCTTTCGATGTACGAGAAAATGGTCGGGTGAAAAGAACCGGAAATAAAATCACGGGGCCTATAGTCAAAGATCGTAAAGGAAATCCCAAACGGGTGCCAGGTGCCTGTAAAGGCGTAAAGGCGATCGGATGGTTTATTGAAGAATACGGTATTGCCCAGATTTCCATGAACTTGACCAACATTCGAGTGACACCGTTACACGTGGCTTTTGAAGCTTGTCGTAAAAGTGCCAATAAACGTGGGCTAAGAATTACAGGGTCGGAATTGGTAGGGCTGGTACCTTTGGAGGTAATGCTAGATACTGGAAAATACTTTTTAGAACAACAGGAGCGATCCGTTGGAGTCTCCGAATCAGAACTTATCAAAATTGCGGTTAAGTCATTGGGATTGGACGAATTAGGAGCATTTGATCCAAGAAAAAAGATTATTGAATACCAGCTGGAGGATAGAGCAGATACGCCATTGGTTCATACGACACTAAAAGATTTTGCAGACGAAACGGCTTCGGAAAGTCCAGCTCCGGGTGGAGGTTCGATTGCTGCGTATGTAGGTGCGTTGGGTGTTTCTTTGGGAACGATGGTGGCGAATTTATCAGCCCATAAACGAGGTTGGGATGATCGTTGGGAAGAATTTTCAGATTGGGCGGCAAAGGGTCAACAGCAAAAAGATCGACTGCTAAAATTAGTAGATGAAGATACGAACGCCTTTAATGGCATTATGGAAGCATTTCGATTACCCAAATCTTCTAAACCTGAAAAGGAAGTTAGAACCGCTGCCATCGAAGCGGCTACAAAGCGAGCGATTGAAATTCCTTTTGCCGTCATGAAGCAGTCTTTGGCGTCTTTTGAATTGATGCTGGCAATGGCTAAAACAGGTAACCCCAATTCTATCTCAGATGCGGGAGTAGGGGCGCTTTGTGCTAGAGCTGCGATACACGGTGCGTACCTCAATGTGAAGATCAACGTGAGCGGTTTGAAAGATAAGGCTTTCGCCAAAAAAGTGGTCAAAGAGGGACTAACGATGACAAAGCGGGCAGATAAACTGGAGAAAGAAGTCCTAAAAATCGTCCACAAAGGGATTTGATTTTGTTTCGAGTAGCTAATAAATTTTCTTTCCTTCCGAATTTACTTAGTCAAGGCGCTTCCTACGGTCGCTCTTTTCCTGCGTAAATTCGGAAGGAAAATTTAACGCCGCTCTCAACGGGGTGGTTTTTGTTTCGAGGTTTTTCGAGGTAAGTTGGTCGATCCTAGGTTGGGGTGTGTTATCGTTCATTTTTGTGTTTAAATCCAATATTTTACCTAAGATTAGCCCTTCATTAGCCTGTAAAAAGTTATAGAAATAATAAAAAATTGCTAAAGCGGTTCCTTTTAGGGGCATTAATACGTCTGAAAGGGTAGTTTTGAATAAAACCAAATGAATCGGCAAGCCTTTTGTCTTGGATTTAAATAGTTTTATTAATAAAGAAGCCTTTGTTGAATGGCTTCGAAAAAACCGATACTACGATGTTTAAAAATTTACTTTTTATAATTTTTCTCTCCCTTAGTTTCAACGGGTTGGCACAGGAGGATTATTCCTATATTTCCGATCGAAAATTTAAAGACCCAACGGATTTGATAGGATACGATTTTGTTCCTGGAATCATGGAAATTAAAGGGGAATCTCAACAGGAGTTGGGGCCTGGAGAATATTCTTTTGGCGTTATGCTAGGGAACCTTTATGTAAAAGGAGAAGGTATTGAAGGCGTTTATAGTATTAATAATACCAATACGACGGATTATGGATACAAGCTTTTGCTGATGAATGCCCGTAATCCGACTATCCAAGGGCATCTCAAGATGGTGTTGAATAATCGAGCGCAGGTGGATGCTTTAATTTTTAAACGAACGACCAACGAGCAGGAGGTTATTTTTTATCAGGCACAAATGCCAGAAGATCAACGTAATGACGAGGATGCTTTTTTTTCAGGTCGTTGGGAACAGGAACTAGAAGATAAAGATAGTATTTGGGGAACGACGATCCGTCCTTTTTTTCGAATTCATGAGGCTCAACGAGGTATTCAGGAACGATTAAAGTTTGGTGATAGCACCAGTATTGAATTTATTCAGACTGTAAAGATTATTGATAAAAGAAAGAAAAAAAAGAAGAAAGAAGCGGAAGTCGAAGCTTTACCAACCATCGCCGAAGCCTTGATGATGGATGCAGATGAGCTAAAAGAAAGAGGCGTAAAACTAAAAGAAAGACGCGTAGTAAAAATCAGATCTATCGTTAACTATGAGGATGGAACAACCGAAGATGTAGTCGTAGAATATGAGGTAAAAAAAATGACCGAACGAGAAGATGAATCAGCTGCACCCGATGGAGAGCGATATCAGATTGAGTTTGAGTTAGAAAAAGGAGAATCGGTTTATCTTTATCTGACGCCCAAGCGAACATTGAGTGCTTTTGAAGCGAGTGGTATTCGGTATTTGCTAAAAGGGTATTAGATATTAAAATGGGTTTGCAAAAAAATAAAAAGCCAGATTGATTTGTTTCAGTCTGGCTTTTTGTTTTAAAACAATTAGATGAAACTACTCGGAAATGAACAATCTTAGGGGCTAAGATTGTTATTCCTGTGCGGAAGTTGTATAAAGCCTTTTTTGTAGGATATAAAGATAGTAACTTCGTTTTTTACTTTAAATTTAAAAGATTACTCAAGAATGCTTTCTTTACTTCAAGGCATACAAACCGGACTCCTTCTTTGCATTATGTTGGGTCCGATTTTTTTTGCACTCATCCAAGCAGGTGTAGAGCGGGGTATGCGAGCTGGTTTGATGGTGGGACTAGGCATTTGGATCAGCGATCTGATCTTTATTTTTTCGGTGTTCTTTGGCGCCTCTTACCTAGTCGCAGTAACGGAATGGACGGGATTTAAGGCGACTTTTGGAGCGATCGGCGGAATTATACTACTAGGATTTGGAATTGGTATGATGGTGACGAAATCTCCACCACTACCTACGATTGAGGAGGGGCGTCCAGCCATTGGCGCTAAGACTTATTTAGGACTTTGGATTAAAGGTTTTTTAATCAATACGATTAACCCTTTTACTTTTTTCTTCTGGTTGAGTGTAATGAGTTTGATTATGCTCGGCGAAGATTATTCTACCAATTCTGCCACCTTGTTTTTTATCGGTGTTATGGCGACCATCATTCTGACGGATACCCTCAAGGTCGCTCTCGCAAAATTTATCCGTCGCTATATGACGGATCGACATATTCACCTACTGCGGATTATTAGCGGCGCGGCGTTGGTGGTGTTCGGAGTAGTGTTGATGGTAAAGGTGTTTTTGCTCTAAAGCACCATTTTTAATGAAGGATTATTTTTTTAACGGCCACTTTACCCGAGTCCAAAACTATTCTAAGATTATATAATCCCGGTGTCCATCCAGCTACCTCAATTTTTACGCGATCTAAGGTTGATAGATTCTTAGTCATCATCTCTTTGCCCAACATATCCGTCAGACTGATTTGAGCGCCTTCTTGCAAACTAGAAGTTAGCATAAAATGATCGGTCATTGGATTAGGAAAAAGGCGTAAACCAATTTCTTCGAAGGTCGTTTGTGTATTGGTTAGATTAATAATAGATAGATTAGAACGAGTAGAAATGATCTCCGAACTTCGGGAAGGATCACAAGCCTCTTCTTTGACTACTTCAATTTGATAAAATAAACTGCTGCCACTTGGTGCCGTAAAATCAGAAAAGCTAAATTGGTTGGCCGGTTGCTGTGCAATCAATTGCAAATCATCATTATTGGTTCCTCGTAAAATATTAAAAGTACCATAGTCAAATCCGACATAGGCATTCCAAAGCAAATTAGTCTCGCCATTGATACCCAGATTACTAACTAGGTGGATAGTTTGATGGTGATCAGATAATTGAGATTCATTTCCACAGCTATCTAGAACTGAAATTTTATAACGATTACTATTTTGTAAAGGATTAGAATTTTCGTCTACAAAACTCAATGTTGGTGCGGTAAAAGGAAGACTTCCAATTAAATCAAAAACATCGGCTTGGGTGGTTTCTTTATAGATATTATAAGAAGCCGTATTCGTATTATAATCTCGCTCAAAATTAATTTGGTTGAATCCAGTTGTCGAATCAATAGTTATCAAACAAATCTCTTTTGGAATAGGTCTGCTGATGGTGATATCTAACGTATCTGAAAGCATACATCCAATTTCATTAGAAGCAGTGAGATAAGTTACTTCGTCCACGACGGTGGTTATTTGTAGATCGGTATTACCATTTGACCAGAGGTAATTATCAAATCCACCGATGGCATTAAGCGTGATTTCAGCGCCACTACAATAAATAGAATCTGTTATTCCTTCAATTAAATCAGCCTGCATCGTCTGAGGACAGATCGTAGTGATATAGTCGATGGTCGTATTGGAATTTAAACTATCGAGTGGATCATAGAAGTTGATACTCAAAAGGTGTTGTCCTCCAAAACCATTTGTTTCTATGGTATGTAAGAAAAATTCAAGTGGATAGAATGGTTGGTCTAGCGCAAGTATAGTACTTCCGGTCGTCGGAACGATGGTGGTAAATCCTTGATCTACGATATGTAAATCGTATTCTATTAACCACTCTGCTGGCCAAGAATTTTCGAGGATCGTCCAGTTGATGGTAACATCTTCGAATCGATTATTAACGAAATCTCGGATTGGATGATTCGCGAAAAGCGGTTGACCTTCTTCTTCTATAATAAATTCAGTAGATACTTCTTCAGGGCTAATTAAAAAACTAGGTCCACTAGTGCCAAGCTCAACCGTTGTAATAAAAGTCAAAATCTTTGAAGTGTTTAGGCTGTCGAGTGGATCGTAAATGACAATTTCTGTGGTGGCCGTACCACCCGTATTATTGATGTCCATGACCATAAAATGATAGAATAGAAACTCTGTAGCATTGGCCGGTAAAAACAAATCTTGTTCGAAATCTTCCTCGCAAAAAATACCATTTGTATTACACATAGCACCCCATTCAATCGGCAAATCATGACTGATAAAATTCCAACGCAAATCTATATCTTGATCTAAACTATTATTAAAGATTTCTACCTCGTGGTAAATGTCTAATGGTAGTTGACTGGCTTCAGAAAGAATGATTTCTTGGAAAACGGTATCTGTGAGAAAACTAAAACTAGCTGGTGGAGCAGGACTGGGAACAATGCCTACACAAACATTATCAATAAAATTACATTGATTAGAACCGTAAGCAATTCCGAAAATCTGATCTCCTGGTACTAAAAAATCAACCGTTTCTGCAGGTCCTTCCGTACAAGCTAAAGTGATTTGGTGTGCAGAAAAATCTAGAATTATCTCAATAGGATTAAAAGCATTGCTTTGACTATAGCAGATCTCAAAAGTATCGTTGCCAATAATCAGTTGATTATAAGAAATCGAAATTTCACTAAGCTTCACCAAATTATTATCATCGACAAAGGATTCTAAAAATGCTAGAACTAATCCTCCACATTCATTATAAAAATCAAAACGAAGTGTCAAGCTATCTAATTGATCTGCATTCAGTACTTGAATGATTTGTGGTGTAAAAGAACTTGCCTGTAGATCTAAAATATTTCCATCCGATCCCGATCCAAAGTCTGCAATACAACCGTCCTTGGCGTCCGCTGAATACATGATCCAATCACCATTACTTTGCGCTACAATTCCGGAGCCATTACAATTAGTAGTGGTGTTAGGTGTGAAATTTTCAAAATCTTCAAAAATTAAATTACAGTCTTGGGCATATCCAAAGAAGGAAAAAAATAGGATCAAAAAAGAGGTTGTAATAGCTTTCATATTATTTCTTTTAATACGGGTAGACCACCTCAATATTCAGTCCAATATTATGTGAATATCTTGGTCATTCTTATTGAAAATAAGGTTACTTAAATAAATTATATCTCAAAATACAATAGATGGCTCGAAACCCGTCTCGCCAGCCAATCTTCTTGCCTTCTTCGTAGGTTCGACCATAATAAGAAATTCCCACTTCATAAATCCGAATATTCTCTACTCGAGAAATCTTTGCCGTTACCTCTGGCTCAAACCCAAAACGTTTTTCCTTTAACGAAAGCTGCTGAATCATGGGTGTTCTAAAAAGCTTATAGCAAGTCTCCATATCCGTAAGATTCAGATTGGTAAACATATTACTTAGATTGGTCAGCCAGCGGTTACCGATTGAGTGCCAATAAAATAAAATTCGGTGTGGCTTTCCACCCACAAAGCGCGATCCATAAACCACATCCGCCAAATCGTCTAACATTGGCTTTAGGAGGATATTGTACTCTTCGGGATCGTACTCCAAATCGGCATCCTGGATAATCAAAAAATCACCGGTTGCTTTTCGGATACCCGTATGCAAAGCTGCTCCTTTTCCTTGGTTGATTTCGTGCTTATAATATTTTATAGGAAGATCTGGATGGGCGGCTTGATAGCGTTGAATGGCTTCCTCCGTTTGGTCGGTCGAACAATCATTGGTGATAATCACCTCTTTCTCCAATCCACCAATCAACTCTACCGCTTTGACTTTGTCCAAAATATAATGAATCGTGCGTGCTTCATTATAAGCGGGAATAACAATAGATAAAACCTGAGACATGTATTTTTTCTTTTTCTCTTTATGGTATCCTGTAAAAAGTCATCTTAACTTATTCTACTAACAAATCAAGACGTCGCCATTTGAACCAATCGTTCGTTATATTTACTAACTTCTTTATCCATCAAATGAAACCAAAGTGGTGGAACCAAAGAGATCAACATCGACGTTGGATAACCATGCGGTAGTTGTGGACTTTCATCCATACGTCGCAAAATCTGATATTTACGACTTGCCTTAAAATGATGATCCGAATGTCGGGTGAGTTCATACAAAAAGATTCTACCTACTTCGTGGTCCGAATTCCAAGAATGACATGGTGATACATTTTCGTAGCGACCAGAAGGTAATTTTTTTCTGCGTAAGCCATAATGTTCTACATAGTTTATGATTTCTAACATCACAAAACCCAGCACCGCTGCGGCAATGGCAAAAGGTACAACCATCCAACCAAATACCAATCCGACTGAAACTAAATAAGCAGTCTGAATGACGTGAAACCAGATCATTTCATTACGCCAATGCAAAACCGGTAATCCCAGTTTCTCTAATCGTTTATTTTCTATGTTCCAGGCACTGAGGTATCCACCTACGGTAGAACGTACGACAAACCCATAAACATTTTCTCCCTTCTTTGCCGAAGCCGGATCATTGTCCGTTGCTACATTTTTATGGTGTCCGCGATTATGTTCAATATTAAAATGCATATACAATGCCGTCATCAATAGCATCTTATTCATAATCTGCTCGACAGGATTGTTGCGATGTCCTAGTTCGTGGGCTACATTGATACCGATGATAGAAACGATGATTCCTACATTGAAGGTCATTCCAATAATCTCTGCGGTGCTGTGCAAACCTGCTGCTACCGTAGAGAAGAAATACCATAATAGACCAAAGAGCAATGGAATATTTAAATAAAGCAAAAAATCAAAAAATCGATTGGAAAGTCTTCGTGGTTCTGTCTCCGCAGGTAGATTATCCGTAGATTTTGGTAAAACCAGTTCTAATAACGGAATCATGACATATCCGACATAGATGGCGCCCGGTGACCAAATACCACCGTAATAAATACCAAGATATGCCGCCAAAGGGGCAATATAAGCGAGTAAATACTTTAAATCTTTCATCTGAATTAATTGTTTACTATCTTTAGGAGCACTAAAAAACTAGATTTTTTTACAAAATCAGTGAACCACTCGTAAAATTAGGTGTAAAACTAAGCGAATCGACTAACGTAGACAATTTTTATCTACATCGAATCGAATGTTTGTAAGATAAGTAAAAGCTGAATTACGAACAAGTTTAGTAATTGTTTGATTAATATTTATAAATAAATCACTCGGTGGAGTGAAAAAATAATGAAAAGATTTTTCCTACCATTGCTGTTGCTACTTTCTGTCATGGGGTTAACCCAGTCGGCAGAAAAGCTTCGGTCGTTAACGCAATCAAATACGGGTTGGGAAGACTACCGATCGGCTGGGAAATTTCTATATCAAACCTTTGGAAACCTGTTTTCAACGGCAAAATCCCTTGAAGACCCAACAAAGGAAAACATAGCAGCAAAAGATGCGGAACCAAATCCAATTATTATTGTATCTGCCAATCTTTCCAACTCTATCGTTATTTCTAAAATCCCTGGCCCAGCTTTGGGATTCATTCAAAAATTAACATTCAATCAAATAAAACCTTGGCTGAACCCAGTCGAGTATTGCTTTAATCATCAACAAACCGACCGCGGACCCGATCCAGCGGCTGGCTTTAGAATATTTATGGAGATTGTGGAACGATGTTTAAAACCAAATTTTGCGTTTTAAAATATCTTTTCACCTGGGTCATATGCTAACTAAGATTTAGTTCAACAAGCTGCCACCAGCAGCATCAACAAAAAAGGCCCATCAAATTTTCTAATATGATTAGTCTCTTAAAAAACTATAAAAAATATTCCGACGAAAAGCTAGTACCCCTGGTGGTAAAAGGCAATGAACGTGCCTTCAACGAATTATATAGTCGATACGAAAAAAAGATGTACCGATTTTTTTATCGAATGCTAAATCGTGATACAGAACGGGCCAACGATCTATTGCAAGATTTATTTATTAAAATTATTGAAAAAGGGGATCGGTTTGATACGGATCGAAAATTTTCAACTTGGTTGTATGCTGTTGCAGGTAACCTTTGCAAAAACGAATATCGTCGCGTCGAACGGTTGACCAATAATCAAGAAAAAATGATCGCCGATGTACGGCCTGGCTTGGATAATGAAATGGATTTTTATTTACCCAATGCCCTCGACCGCTCGCTGTTTACCGCACGGTTAACGGAAGCCTTAGAAGAACTAGAAGACATACACCGCACCTGTTTTATATTACGTTACCAAGAAGAATTATCCATCAAAGAAATTAGTGAAGTGATGGATTGTCCGGAAGGAACCGTAAAGTCTCGGCTTTACTACGCCCTCCGAAAATTATCAGACAAGCTTCAGGTTTTTCGACCTGAGGCGTTAAACAAGATGAATTATGAGAAGCAGACTGGCTAACATAGATCCACAGGTGGAGCAGCTGATGCGGAACAAAAATTTTGCACAACTAACCGAAGCAGAAGCTTTGCTGGTAGAGCAGACATTCTCTCCAGCACACTATGACGCTACCCGGAAGACGATCCTAGCGGCCACAGAAATGTTCGCTAGAGATTTGCCTTTACCAAGTCCAAAGGTGAAAGCCAATTTGCTAAAAGCCGTAGCTGCTCAGAGAGAAAAGTCTACCAATACCAATTGGTGGAGTACCTTACTGAATTATCCAGTTCCAGCTTGGCAGCCTGCGCTGGGCATTAGCCTGGTGTTACTCTACTTTTTTATTCCTTGGTCGAATACTGAAAATATTGCTAACGCCCATCAATTCGCGGTTCAAGAAACAGATAAAGCGGTTCAAGAAGCCCACGGTCTTTTAGCGGCATCTGTTCCAGCTGTAATCGTTCCAGGACGACGTAAAAATGTTGGTCCAATATCTGAAGATTTAAATCAAAAAAATACTATTTTAGATACCTTGCAAGAGGCCGCTCAAATCTTTCAGCGTACCCTGCGCCCCGTCACGGATCGTTTGTCCGTTCCTGCTATGCAATTATCAAACACGACCTTGGCTACCAATGATACGGCAGGTGTTCGCGCTCAAACGATGGAGGAATATTTTATTGATCCAGCCCATATCATGGCGGTACAGGACCAGAGTCGACGGTTGGTGAGTTTTTAGAGATTCAGGCAATCGAATGTATGATTTTATCGAAGGCATTAAAAATATATCATGTAAATCCCCCATCCTCAACAATTTTCCCGCTCCTTGTGTTAGTTCTCCTGACAGAACAGGTCTATACTCATTTCAAAACAGATTGAGTATTTCTACCCAACATTCGTTATTTTTGCCGCCACAAAAAAATATTATGAGCAATAAGAATCAGTTTTACGATCTGACAGTAAAAGACGTAATCACCGAAACCGCCAATGCGGTATCTATTAGTTTTTCTATCCCAACGGAGCACCAAGAATTATTTCAATACGAAGCTGGACAATATCTGACGCTACGATTTGAGATTGATGGAAAAGATGTTCGCCGAGCATATTCTATGTCGAGTAGCCCTTTGGATGGTACGACCACCGTAACCGTTAAGCGCGTTAAGGGCGGCCTCGTATCTAATCATATCAATTCGAACTTAAAAGCTGGAATGACCGTAGCGGTGATGCCGCCTCAAGGTAGGTTTACCACCAAATTTTCTGCGGACCAACAAAGAGATATTTATCTTTTCGGTGGAGGTAGTGGCATTACCCCCTTGATGTCTATTTTAAAAACTGCCTTAGAAAATGAACCTAAAAGTTCGGTCAACCTTTTTTACGGAAATCAGGACGAGAACAATATCATTTTTAAATCAGCATTGGATCAATTAGAACAGAAGTTCAAAGGACAGTTACAGGTAGAACATATTCTGGCAGATCCCATTCGCGAAAAGCCGACGGGTTTCACAGCATTTCTAAAGAAAGGAAAAATCACTTGGTCGGGTAAAGTCGGCGTTCCGGATAGTGTGCATACCAATGCGTTTTTAGATGCGCATTCCCCACGTTCTAAAGAAGCCATTCATTTTATTTGTGGTCCCGGCCCAATGATGGATAGTGTAGAAAGTGTTTTATTAAAAAGAGGCGTTGCTGCCGATGAGATTCATATCGAGCGCTTTAGTTCTACACCACCGCAAGATCAAAAAGCGGGTGCGACTGCCGCTACGGCGGTATCAGGCGGAGCTGGAAACTTAAAGGTTACGCTTGATGGCAAAACGGTAGAGCTTGTGGTACCTGAAGGGAAAACTATTTTGGATGCTATGTTGGATATGAAAATTGAGCCACCATATTCTTGCACTTCTGGTTCTTGTTCTACCTGTATGGCAAAAGTAAAATCAGGAACGGTAAAAATGGATGCTTGCTACGCCTTGGATGATGATGAGGTAGAAGATGGATTTATTTTGACTTGTCAGGCGCATCCGACTTCTGCGGAAGTAGAGATCAATTTTGATATCTAAGAAAATATAAAAATAGCTTCTATATAAAAAAGGACAGATCTGAGAAAGGGTTTGTCCTTTTTTAGATAAAGGACAGCGAGTTTTAGGATGCATATGTTAACAATATTCTTTATCTTTGTGGCGAATTCCTGTAGGGAGGTGTTCACCTTTCCAAAAATCATTTTAACATAAAAAAAGTTGTAGAACAACTTTATCCGTAATATCACCCATTCGTTGCATCTTATCAACGTTAGCAACGCTGTGTGCAAATTTTTAGCTATGCCACATATGAGACTTGCCTTGATAACCTTGTTATCAACCCTCTTCTTTGCGACTGTACCAGGTACGGCCCAAGACCTTCAATGGTTTGCCAATGATCATTTTCAGTTAACAGAGATTTCGGACGAAGCCCTACTAGTTACCTACCAAAAACAACCTTGGGAAGCTTTTACGCTCTACGTAGGTGAAGCAGATTTTTCTGAAAATTCCGTATTGTCTTTTTGGGTCCAATCAACTGGTTCCATCAACTTACGGATTGACCTAGTAGATGAGGCGGGAAACCAAGCCACGGAGCATACGACCGAAATAAAATTGGAAGGGGGAAATGAATTTGTACCGGTTTCCTATGACTTTGGACAACTAGCACAAAAAATAGATCTAAGCAGTATTAGTCATTTTCACTTTTATGTAAATCCAGGAGTGAAAGCAAAGGGCGAATTACTTATCAAAAATATTAAACTTCCAAAAGAGATAACGACACCTACCAAAACAGACGTCCTAGCATTTCCTAATCCAGTCACTGATATGTTGAATATCAAAACCGTAGATCAATTATTTGATGAGATCATCATCTTTGATGTGCAAGGAAAAGCAGTAGCTCGTACGGCAATGTCCGCTACTAATGATTATGAGTGGCGGCTAAGCCACTTACCAGCGGGCCTTTATCACTATCAACTAAACTATGAGGCAAAGTCGATTGCGATTGATCGTTTAATTATTGAATAAAAAAATATTCCTTAGGTATTATATAGTTCTTCACCACTACCAGAACATATCCAACTCATGAACAAGATTTATCCATTGCTTAGAATAATTTTAATAACAATTATTTTTTCTGGTTCTTTTATTTCTAAAGGTCTAACACAAACGCTGATTCCCATCAATGCCTCACAGGTCTTTGCTGAAACCAATGCGGAAGTTTTATTTGACGGAAACTTAGAAACCCACTGGACGGCAGGTTGGGATGTAGACGACTATCCAGCTTTTGCTTACGTAGACCTTGGAGGTAGCTATGAATTGAGCAGTATAGAACTCTATGATTTTGCTGGCAGTGGTCAGTTTAAAGTATTCGCTGGAGATCCTGATAACTGGAATTACGACGCGATTGCTGTGGATGGTTTGGGAAATTTTGGTGTTTGGAATGCTCATGATTTAAATGTTACGACGACCCATCTTCTTTTTAGAATAAAAACCCCTCGCTCTAGGGTAGGAGAGATTCGAATTTTCGGTACCGAAGCAGGAAATCCTATTGGTCAAGCAATTGCTTTTAGTGCGCCGTCTACCGTAACGTTAACGGAAGGAGCCTCGGAAACAGTTGAGGTTCAAGCGACCAATACGACGACACTTTCGACAGGAAGTTTACCCGGGTTTATAGACTTCACCAATCTTGGAAATGGAAATGGATCTTTCAACATACAACCAGAAATAGGAGATGCCGGCACCTATACAATCACCCTTAACGCAGTTGGTCAAGCTGGTCAGACAGCATCTACTACGATTAGCGTTAACGTGGAAACAGATAATAACCCAGGACCAGGACCGATCGGGGGAGAGGAGACCCTTTGTGAAATAATTGCGGCCCAATTAATTGTCGGCAATGGTGATCCTACCAATTTAATTGACGAACAAGATATCATCGATGATCCTGCGAATGGGCCAGGAGGTAATCCATTAAGCTTTTGGTTTCCCGGCTGGAAATCACGTTTTTATCCTGCCGAGGGTTATCTAGATTTAGGTAATACGAAGACCCTGACCCGTATCTTTTTAAGAGATATTACCGGTACTGGAAATTTTAAAATCTATGCAGGAGCACCTGGTGATTGGGAAAGTACACCGATCGTTGATGACAATTTACAAGCTTACCTCAGCTGGACGGAACACACGACGCCGGTAACTACCCGCTACCTAAAAGTAGTCATGGAAGATCCGAGTTCTAAGGTGTCTGAATTAGCAATTTACGGATATTGTGGAGGAGAAGGAACAACAGATGAGACAGCGCCCGCTCAAGTGATAGATCTTTCGACATCGAATATTACCAATCAATCGGTTAGATTAAACTGGAAAGCTACCGGAGATGATGGCAACCAAGGTACTGCTACTACCTATGATTTGCGTTATAGTACAAACCCAATTAATGGATCAAATTTTTCTAATGCAACGGTTATTACAACCAATGCCCCAGCATCAGCAGGAGTCAATGAAACCAAAACGGTGGTTGGTCTGAGTTGTAATACGATGTACTATTTCGCCATCAAAGCCATCGATGAAGTGGGTAACACTTCTTCCATTTCCAACGTGGTAAATGCAACAACGGAAGAATGTGGCAACCCAAATGGCAAACAAATTATTCTAACGTTGAATAATGCTAATGGTGCTGCGTCTGTTTCAAAGTCAGAACTTAAGTACAATAAAGATTTTGCCTACAGTCTTACTGTAGATGATGGAAATGTTTGGGATTATTATATCACTTTTCCATTGCTTAATGGTGGCGTTTCTGGATTTCCGCCGACCAACCCTGAAACGCCTTGGTTTGATTTTCCAGACGATCCGCATATCGAAGAGGCAGGATTTTCTTTTGATGATGGTTGCGGAAATGACGTAAAATTCAAGGCAGGATTATCCTTTAATACAGAGTTAGCTTCAGATGAAGTCACTAATTATCATATTACTTGGGACAATATGCGAGAAATGTATAACACCGACTGGGATGTTTTTGGTCATGGTCATACACATTGTAATAGTAGTTGTGATTATGATGATGAGATAGCAACCAACCGCGATCTATTGGAAGATAATTTAGGGTTCTTGCCGACTCATTTTGTGATTCCTTCTGGAAATGCTAATTACTATGATCCAGCTTATGAAAATGGGATGGTGGCCGTTTATGATCAAGACCGTGATTTACCTGGCTATGAAGGATTACAGGTGGATGGAGCATTTGATTATGATGAATTTAAAATGCATCGCTATGCGTTAGAAATTTCGGATACTCCTTATGGACATGATCTTAATATGGTTGCTGATTTAGCCGGCAATGGAGATCATTATTGGATGTCGGAATTTGTACATTCCGTTGGGCATCCTCACGGTGGAGAATATAATATTCGAGTAGAGTATGACGATTTTAAAACTTACATGGATTATATTGAAAATGAATATGGAAAACCTTGGTCCAATAAAAAAGTTTGGATGGCCCCGATGCAGGAAGTGTACGAATACCTACGCGTCCGTGATGCAGTAGAAATTTCTAGTAATAAGGTAGGGAATACACTGACGGTTTTCTTAGACGATGCCGACGTCCCATTAGGACTACGACGCCATGCTCTAAGTCTAATCGTGAATTTACCCAATGGTGTAAATATTACGGAGGTAGTGCCAACAGGCGTAACTATAGAGTCGTATAATTCAGCAACTGGATTGTTGAATTTGCAATGGGATTAATTACTTTTAACTGGTTTGGTAAATCTTCTCAATAAAAATACAATCTAATTTTTATTACGGATGATCAGTAATGTGAAAATGCTAAAGATCAAATAGGTTTGCTAAGTTTATTTTATTCTTTTATTCCAGGTTGTCTGATTTCTACGCCTTCACTTGATTTGCTTTCGCGAACCATTTCCCGGACATCGGCCAATAGTTTTTTAGCATCGTAAATAATCCCATCTTTGATCGTATATTTTACACCCCCGACTCGGACAACTTCATTGTCTTCTGTTAATTTGATCGCACCAGTGCCGTAGAGTACTTTTAAGTTTTTTAAAGGGTTTTCTTCTACGATGACAAAGTCGGCCAATTTTCCTACTTCTACCGATCCGATTTGATCGTCCATGCCTAGTGCTTCTGCGCCGTTGAGGGTCGCAGAGCGAATCACTTCTAGGGGATGAAAACCTGCTTCACGCAGCAACTCTAATTCGCGGATATAAGCAAACCCATAGAGTTGAAAAATAAAACCAGAATCAGAACCTGCTGTTACCCGGCCACCTTTATTTTTATATTCATTAATAAAAGTCATCCATAGTTGATAATTTTTCTTCCAATCTACCTCTTCTTCCGTTCCCCAAAAATGCCAGTAGGAACCATGGGAAATTTTACTAGGCATATAAAATTGCCACAAAGAAGGAATCGTATATTCTTCGTGCCATTCTGCCCGCCGGGCCCGCATCAAATCTCGACTAGCCTCATAAATATTAAAAGTTGGATCAATGGTAAAATCTAATGCCAATAACTCATCCATCACTTTATTCCAATGTTCAGAATAGGGTGGAGCGGCTTGCGTCCACAACCTTCCTGCTTCCTTAAAACGGTGTTGCTCATTTTGATAATTATAATCTACTGGATAATTTTGTACGGTTCGATCGACAAATAACGCCTCCGGCAAACCATACCAGTGTTCCATCGTCGTCAATCCTGCCCGTGCCGATTTTAAAACATTCCATCTGCCTACATCCATCTGTGCATGATGGCAAGCAGATCGTAAACCAAGCTTTTTATTTTCGTCCAACGCAGCAGCCATTATTTTAGGAGCGGCTCCGAAAAATTTAATACCATCCGAGCCTTTACTGGCGTTGGCACGGACCCAAGCGCGTGCCGCTTCCGGTGTACTAATACTTTGATCTTCTCCTTGACCAAAAACAGTATATGCTTGAATTCGAGGTGCCGTAATCGTTCCCGCATCACTTTTCTTTTTATGATCTAAAACCCATTCTAGTCCATTTCCACAAGAAGGATCTCGGATAGTCGTAATGCCATGTCCTAGCCAAAGTTTAAAAACATATTCAGCATCCGCTCCTTGCGATTTTCCACCGATATGACCGTGCATATCGACAAACCCAGGCAGTAGATACATACCATTGCAATCGAGCTCTTTTCCTCCTGGCTGTAGTTTAGGTCGTCGATCCGGATCGATGTCTACACCTGGATTTCCAACCACCGAAATTTTGGTGATTTTATTATTTTCCACCACGATGTCAATTGGTCCACGTGGTGGTGCACCATTTCCATTGATGAGCATAATACCTCGGATGATTAGTTGCGGATAAGGACCGTCGCCTTCTTTTACTTCGGGTGCTTTTTTTACCTGAGCCGTTAGCGATAGGGAAAGTAGAAAGAAAGATAAACTAAGGAATAATTTTTTTAACATGGCGTAGATTTAGGTTTGAAATAAAGGTAGTAATTTCAAACTCAATACCATGTCTTCTGGCAGATATTTTTGATGCTAATAATTATACAATAAACGCTTATTTTTTGACGGCTAAAGACAGTAATTCTTCTATCGTCACATAATCTAGCGCCTTAATATGGGTAGATTCCAAAATAACGGATGGTGCTTTATTTGCGTCGAAAGCTTCCTTCCAACGTAAGGCACAAAGGCACCAACGATCACCTGCTTTTAATCCAGGAAAATTATATTGAGGAATAGCTGTGCATAAATCATTTCCCCGAGCTTTCGTAAAATCTAAAAACTCCTGCGTCATTTCTGCACAGACCACATGACGTCCGCTATCCGTAGGGCCAGTATTACAAACGCCATCACGGTAATAGCCCGTCATTGGATCGGTACAACAAGATTTTAATTCCGTACCTAAAACATTTTTAGCAGTATCCATAAGGTTGTTGTTTTTTTGAAAATTAACAAAAGCGTAGCAGCAAAAAACAACGCTTAGTAAAGGGAGTAATAATTTTTTCATAGCGTGAATTTACCATTTAAATTTTACAATAAAATTCGGAATAAAATGCAGTCCTAATTTATCACGAGTAACCAATTGTGGATTATCAAAAGCATCTTGCACTGTATGAAAACGATTGACAAAATTGGTGCGATTATACACGTTGATTAATGAGAAACCGGTATGTAATATCCATTTTTTATTTTTATTGATTTTCCATTTGTATAACCCACTAACGTCCATGCGATGATAGGTGGGAAGCTGTCCGCTATTGCGATTGCCTAATCCAACGTAAGGAATGCCACTGGGGGAATCAAATTTTAAAGTGGTAGCGGGTGTGTATTGTAGGCCATCTGCAATGGTCCAGTTGGCGGAGAAAAGCCAGCGATCCGTTTGATAAACGCTGAGTAATTGCAACCGATTTTGTTGAAAATGTCGAGGAACAAATGGTTTTCCTTCATTCCAAAATTCAAAATCATATTCGTTCTGTTGCCATTGATAATTTAGTTGAAAACTTAGATGCTTAAATTGTTTTTTAATGGAAAACTCTACTCCATGAATGTTTTGTTTTCCCGTGATGTTTGGATTGTAATAGCGGTCAGAAAATTCATTAAAAGAAGTAATGCCTGTCAGCGATTTTTTGAAAAAATCAGTTTGTAGCAGCCATCCTTTTTTCTGAAATTTAAAACCGATATCTATCTGGTCATTTCGCAAGACTTCTCCACGTAAAGTATCGGCGTTAGTAGCCAGTGTCCAGAAAAATTCTTCTCCTTGGAAATCGTCGTTGTCTACAATGAGTTGATTGACAAATTGGTACGCACGTCCTACTCCTACAGAAATGGACAAGCCAGCAATAGGAGAAAATCCGGTACGGAATTCTGGTTCAAAATAATGACGGTTAAGTGGATGATGATAATTATAACGCAAGCCAAGTTTTACCCGATATTTTTCACTTTCCTGAAAGGTGTAATTTACAAAAGCTGACTGCGTGGTTGCCTTGCCACGAAAATCATAATCAATCAGTTCTCCAAACCAATTCTCGTCGCTAAAGATTCGAAAATTGCGTGCACTATATTGATATCCGTAGGCAAAACTATGTATTTGATCGATCTGCCACTGATCATTTATTTTTAACGTTTTTTCGCCAATCTGATTACGGTAATCTTGTTCTACCTGAATAAAGTCGCGTGAATTATCGCTGATATAATAATACTCACTGGTAAATTTTGTTTCGCTAAAATTAATCCTGGTTTGATGTCCCGGTTGCCATTGATGTTGAAAATGTAGGTTATAGCCACGATTACTAAAAGTCAATTGATCTTCGGTAATAATTTCGTCAGACCAATAAAGGTACTGCTTATAATTTGTTTGATCTTTTGTGTTTAAGTAAGAAAAACTGATCTGATCGCGTGGGGTTAATTGGTATAAAAATTTAAAATTAAGATCATAAAAACGAGTGTTTGGAACTAAGGGGGTACGGTCGGTAATCCGTTCTGGATCTTCGCTCACTCGACCGCTTTGAAAAATTTGATTTAGAAATTTATCATAGGATTTATTTCTAAAAAAATCAGTGTAAGAGCGCCGCCCACCTAACAGGATCATGGCTTTCTTTTTAAATACAGGAATTTTTAGACTAGCATCTCCGTACAATAAATTGGTTCCTATCTCTCCTGAAATTTGCGTTGGAATTTGATCGGTCGTTTTTAAATCCACTACACCAGATACACTATTTCCGTAATTGCTATCTGCTCCATTTTTTTGCACCTCCACTTTATCTACTAGCGCAGGATTAAAATTAGAAACCATTCCAAAAAAATGTCCAGTATGATATACCGGAATATTGTCCCAAAGAATCAGATTTTGATCTGCTGTTCCACCACGAATATGAATACCCGTTGCGGTCTCACCTGTACCACTAATGCCTGGGATTTGCTGTAGATTTTTAAAAATGTCAGCATCTGGCGCGCCTGCTACCATCAATTCTTGGGCGGGACGAAATACGACTGTTTGATTAAAGTAGTCGTTACTGGAAAGTTTATTTTGGTCAGAAACAATGACTTCCCCCAGCGTATTTTCGACTGGAGACAATTGGATGGACAAACATTCCTTGCCGATAAATTCAGATAATAAAATTTGTTGAGAACGATAGCCGATATGACTAATTTCTACCACTGTATTTTTAAGAAAAGGGCCTGCTATTTCAAACTTTCCTTGTTGGTCGGATTGATTGCCTCGACCATTAATTTTTAAAATAATATTTGAAAATGCTAAAGGTTGCTGACCACTCAATACATAACCACAAATGGCAGATGTTTTTTTTAATTCAATCGGATCAATTGGCCGCTCCGGTCTTACGATTAGATGTCGATCGACCGTACTGTGAGTAAGTCCTGTATGGGTAAGCAATTTTTGGAGAAGTTGGTCTGCGGAAGATAATTTGAAGTCTCCTGAAATTAGAATAGGCGCAATTAAATCATGGTCATAACTAAAAGTATGATCGGTATTTTTTTCCAATTCTGTCAAGACTTCAGGTAACGGTGTATGGTCAAAGGAAAACTGCGTTTTTTGGGCAAACAAAGGGCTGTTGAGTAAAAGGCAGCATCCGATACTCAGCCAGTAGAAAAATATTTTTTTAGAAGCGTAGAACAATTATTACTTACTTAATCGTAATTATATTTTCTTTTTTTGTAAAATTTAAATTCATGGCACCGCAAATTAATTTTAATGAGTTGTCTAAATTATTGTGCGGAAATACGCCAGAAAATTCTCGTCCCGTTAAATCTATTTCGTATTGAACGACTACCGAATACTGTCGCGCTAGTTCTTCAAAAACCAAGTTTAATGGCACCTTTTCAAAACGGGACAATCCATCTATCCACTCCGGTTTATCAGAAGAAGGTACGGTGATTTTTTGCAAAGCTCCATCCTTTTCTAATACTATTTCGTCGGCTGTTAGCACTACCTGTTGTTTGTTTTTTTCAACAGCTACTTTTCCTGAATAACAGGCTGCAAATATTTTGTGACCTCTTGTGTTTATATCAAACGTAGTACCGAGTACTCGGATATTACCGCGGTCCGTTTTGACGACAAATAGACTTCCTTTTTTTACGGAAAAGAACCCCTGGCCTTCCAAATGAATAGTTCGCTCATTCAGGTAATTGTCTGCGTTGTAGGTAGCTTTGGTTCCAGCGTTAAGATAGAGCGTAGAACTATCGGGCAGCATGAATTCAATTTTCTCTCCAGTGTTAGCAGCAAGTTCTACTATGTTATCACCAGACCAGAAAAACCAAATCATCATGAATCCTAAAATCGCGGCGGCAGTGGCAAGTAATGGCCGGAGTAGCTGTCTAACCTTTCTTTGGGGGTTGTTCTTTTTATCTTCTATCTTTTCCCATATTGCTGCTCCGTTATAATCAGGTACCGTAAATTCATCGACCAAAGCTAATTTTTTGGACAAAGCATCTAAATCTACGGTTTCGGACAAGACTTTCCGATTGGCCTCCGAAATGGTGCCAGCTAGCCATTGCGCCAGTAAAGTGTTGTCGTTAGATGCTTCCATTATATATAAAACGGGTTTGCTTAAAGAAACCCTACTTTTTCTTTTTTCTACCTACCTCGATCTCTAATTTTCGGAAATCTTGTAAGGCCCGGTGCATTCTCTTTTCTACTGCTTTGACCCCGATTCCAAGTTGTATGGCAATTTCTGCGTAGGTTTTTTGTTCAATTCTATTAAGTAAAAAAACAATTCTACTTTTTTCAGGCATACCTTCAATAACGGATTCTAGGCGGACTTTAAACTCTTGCATTTCGAGTAGATAAGCAGCATCGGTAGTGGTAGTAGTAGCTTCTAATTGCTGTCGGTGTTTGAGGATGACCTTTTTTCGTCGTTGCTGGTCGATCATTAAATTATTGGCGATCGTGTATAAAAAACTGCGTGCTTTTTGAGGTAGAACGGCCGCACATTTTTCCCATAATTTTAAAAAAGCTTCCTGCACTAAATCTTCGGATTGTTCTAAATTTCCAGTTTTAAAATATAAAAAATTACGTAAGCCACGTCCTTCTTCCGTGAAGATGGACTTGAAAGTTGCGGGTTCGCATATACCATTTTTATTTTTAGAATTGGTTGCCATAAATAATCTTTCCTATAAACAGTAATTTAAAAAGATAGTTGACAATCAGTAGGGTATTTAAAAGCATGTTCGTTTCATAGCTGTCATCCATAGAATTTATACTCTAAAATATTTCAATTATGAAAAAAAATAACTTCTTCTTTTGCTTCCTCATTTTTTTCTCAGGAACGCTATTGGCACAAATTGATATAACAGCTAATTATCTTTGGGAACCCATCCGAGTTGGCAATGGTGGTTGGGCAACCGGAATGGATATTCATCCTAGTGGAAGTCCGATTTATTTCCGAAGTGATGTTGGTGGTGCTTATCGACTTAATGAAGCAGGAACGGCTTGGACACAAATCGTTACGGAATTTTCGATGCCCGCTGATGAAGTCAATCACAACGCTGAAATCTGGAATGCCAATACCTATGGGGGAGTACTCAGTATCGTATCTGCTCCCTCTGATGCGAATCGTGCTTATATGGTTTTTCAAACTACTGTTCCTGTACCATCTAATGAAGTGGGTTGTGTTTTTATTTCTGATGACCAAGGAAATACTTGGAATAAAACGAATCTCTGCAATGTGTACGTGGGAGCCAATGATGAAGGTAGAACTTCTGGGGAGCGACTGGCCGTTGATCCACAAAATGCAGACAATGTATTTTTTGCAACACAATCAGATGGTTTATGGTATACTCGGGATGGTGGTGATAATTGGAATCAAATCAGTCTTGGAGTCATTCCTTCCGGAAATGATGGGTTCGGTGTGACCAATATTATTTTTGACCAATCAGGTGGAATCACAAATGGTTTGACGAATAATTTATTCGCAACAGTTAACGATGCAGGTATTTATTTTTCCGATGATACAGGAATTACGTGGACCCGGATTGACAATCGGCCGAATGGACCAACCCTCAATAATGGTCACCATATAGAAGAAGCAATTGTCAATACCACGGGGACTTTATACCTCACGGCGGATTACCAAATTATGCGTTACCAAAACGGAAGTTGGACTGCCTTAGCACCTTTTGATAATTATTTTACAGGAATTGCGATTGATCCTTTTAATGAAAATAGAATTTATGTCAGTCAAGAAAATGGACAATGCCTACGTTCTACCGATGGTGGACAGAATTGGGACGAACTCTGGCAGGATGTTAATTCAACGGATGTAGATTGGATTAACGAATACGATAATAGAGGATGGATTTCTATTGGTGAATTATTATTTGATCCTGTCACGCCTGATAAATTATGGTTAGCGCAGGGATTTGGTATTGTAAATACGACAGATATCAACGATGAAGAAATTATGTGGGAATCGCTAAATGCTGGTACAGAGGCTTTGGTATCTAATGACATTATTGTTCCACCTAATGGAAATATTCTAACAGCTACTTGGGATTTACCTTTATGGAAAATTACTGATCCATCGACTTATTCTGCGGAGCAAATTAACCCTGAAAATCGGTTTAATAGTGGTTGGGATTTAGACTATTCTACGGGGGATCCAAATTTTATCGTGGGTGTGGTAGACGACCATCGTTTCTGTTGTCCTGATGGAGCTCAGCAAAGTGGGTATTCTTCTGATGGTGGAAATACGTGGAATGTTTTTCCTTCTATCTCAAATGGTACGCATCCGGCAGGATTAGAATTTGGAAACATTGCCGTAGACTGTCAAAATACAAATAACATTGTCTGGCTACCTAGCTTTAATGGTAACCCCTATTTTACAACGGATGGCGGTACGACATGGACAGAGACTTCGTTACCGGGAATGAGTAACGGCGGTCATCATGCTTATTATTTAGAAAAGAAAGTGTTGATCGCTGATGCCGTGACTTCGGGTACTTTTTATCTTTATCATTGGGAAAGTGGATTGTTTGTATCAACAGATGGTGGTGCGACATGGACGGCCTCGCCGGCTAATCTTCCCATTGATGGATGGCATGCACAGTTGGTAGCTGTACCAAGAAAAGCAGGTCATTTATTATTTACGTTGGGGGTCGGAAATGAAGCATCTGAAATTTATTATTCCACGGATCGGGGACAAAGCTTCACTTTGCTTAATAGCCCCAAAGCTTCGGCTATTACGGCGGGAGCGTCGATCAATAATTTTTCAGCTTTTTATGCAGCGGGAGTATTTAATGAGGAAGAAGGAATTTTTCGTTCTGCCGATCAAGGATTGACTTGGGATAAAATCGGCACCTATCCTGCTGGGATTTATGCACAAATTACGACGATGGCTGCCGATCAAATTACGCCAGGAAAAGTATACGTAGGTGTTGCGTCGAATGGTTATTTTATTGGGACAGATAATTTGCTGACGGCCCTTCCAATTGAAGAAGGAAATTTGAAAGCAATGGTGCAAGAACGTTCGACCCTGATCGCTTGGGAAACTTTGAGTGAAGAGAACGCCAGTCATTTTGAAATAGAAGCTAAAGCTAATGATGCTGAATTTAAAAAAATAGGTTCCGTGCGAGCAGTCGGATTTAGTAATCGTTTAAATAACTATGAGTTTGTACACAATGATCCTGAGATTGGACATAATTATTATCGTATAAAATCAGTGGACTTCGATGGGACTTATTCGTATTCTAAAATAGTATCTGTATTTTTTGATCCTACAGAGAAACTAAAAATATACCCTAATCCGGTAAGAGACTTGTTGTACTTGGAAGCCGAGATCGCAACGGAGGTAAATCTTTTTGACGGACGAGGACTGTTGGTTCATTCGTGGAACCTAGATAAAAACCAAAGCAGTGAAATTAACATAGAAGATTTACCAGTAGGAGTTTACTGGCTAAACTGGAATAACGGAATAAGAATGAAAACCCGAAAAATAACGAAGCAATAAGAATTTGAGTAGTCTATTTTTAATAAGTAGAACAATTGATTCAGGTACGCAACTTTTTTGTGGCGTGCCTGGATTTTTTTCTAAAAAGAAGACATTATTTTTTCTAAATCTACATGGTTTTTAATCAACTCAATGGCTCGCTTTACTTTCCAAGGAGTATCCGTATTGATTTTTACTTCTATTTGATTGATCTTGGTATAAGCACCGAGGGTATCCAAAGTAGTAGACACCACCGGAATCTGATGCTTGTTGATATAGTCCATATGGATGGTTGGATGTTCTCCTTGGCCAGGATTGAGTCGCCCTTCGCCGGTCAGGATGATACCTGCGAGTGGACAAGTTTCTCTGCCCATTTTAGCCGTTACCATTTCAACAGTTCGAATAGATTCATTGGCTCGTTTATAACTGACGACCAATAGCTGGTTACTACATTTGTGAATATTTTCTACATCGTAAACTAGAGAGCCAGGAATGATTTTTTCAATTCGATTGAGTAATTTTTTTTCATGGCAAGTACTCCTTCCTTTAATGGCTTCCTTGACGGTGTACATAATGGGATAAGACATTCGCTTTTCGTAAGGGAGCAAACCGAGAAGAGGAATTCCCATTTGATCTAATTTTTTACCAACATAATGCTCTATTTTTTCCATCTTTTTGGGCAATACTTTATTGATAATTACACCGATGATGGGTACCTTTTTTTCACGAAATAAAGCGAGTGACATATTGAGTTTATCAATCGTATTGCCCACCCCTCCTTCTGCGACCATGACCACTTTGGCGTTCAATAATTTTGCTACCTCTGCGTTGGAAAGATTGACAATGCTACCCACGCCGGGGTGTCCGGTACCTTCGTAGACCACCACTTCGTTATGCTCGTGTAAAAATTCGGCCGCGTTGAGGATATTTTCTCGATAGGGATATTTTGCTGGATCGTCGAGGTAGGCAGTGGTAGCGCCTTTACCTAAAATTACTGGGCTATGAACTTTTTGCGAAAGCTCGAAATTCATGATTCTAGAGAAAAGAAAAGCATCTTTATCCACCGTTAAGTTTTCAAAATCTTTTACTTCTTGTCCAACAGGTTTGCAATAACCTACGCCCTGAAGGTTTAGGCTACTAAGTGCCGCCGTCAGGCCCAGTGTAGAAGTGGTTTTTCCGACATGTTGTCCAGTGGCGGCAACGTAGATACTTTTTTTCATGGATAAGTTGATTTTATACGGCTATTTTAACATAAACAATATTGTAAAAATATAAAATTCATTTAGTATATGGAGAATTCTTTCCATCTTCCTATTTGCCTTGCTTAATTACGTCGGAAGGAAGCCAAAACCCAATCGCAAATAGCCAAAAAATACTTATCTTTCCCGTTCAAATAAAAAACCTCACGCTTATGTATGCAATGCTACTACACAGCCATTCAGGCCTCCGTTGGATCGTACTTATTTTACTCCTATTGGCGGTATTCAATAACGGAATGAAATGGCAATCAGGAAAAGCCTTTACGGATAAAGATCGTAAGCTTAATCTTTTTACCATGATTTTTTTACATATCCAGCTGCTGATTGGGATAGGATTGGTTTTTATGAGCCCTAAGATGAAAATAGGAGAAGGAGGAATGAACGAAGTGACTCGCTTTTTTATGACACAGCATATGACTTGGATGATTGTGGCAATTATTCTGGTTACGTTTGGCTACATTCGATCTAAAAAATTGATTGGTGATAGCGTAAAATTTAAAACCGCTTTTATTCCTTACCTTTTAGCCTTAGTTGCGATTTTATATGCCATTCCGTGGCCAGGTAGAGGCTATGGTGGTGCTTGGTTTTAATCAACATACAGAAGTCAAATGCTAATGTGCAAATATGTCAGTAGATTTTGTTTTTTTATAATTTCATTGTTTTTCTGGGGACTGTCCGTCGTCTCAGCACAGGAGAAATGGTTTGAAATTCCTTTGTCTGAGCGAATCGCCAGCTATGATATTGATGTAAGACTAGATGCCGTTCATCATCGCTTAAAAGCTACCCAGACGATCTATTGGCAAAACCCTTCCGATGATACGATTCGTACCATTCCATTCCATTTGTATTTAAATGCCTTTAAAAATACCGAATCTACTTTTTATCGTGATAGTTATGGGGCGGGTCGTTTTCCTGGTTTAGAACAAACCACCGAAGCAAATTGGGGCTGGATAAATATTGATAAAATAAAAATTGCAGACGGAGAAGACCTATCTGATCAGCTACGTTATATTCATCCCGATGATGATAATACAGAAGATCGAACGGTTGTCGAACTCGTCTTACCTCAACCGATTTTACCTCGCGCAAAGGCCATTCTACATTTAGAATGGACCGCTAAGATTCCTCAAATAGAAATTCGTACTGGTTATAGCAAAGACTTTTATTTACAAGCACAATGGTTTCCCAAAATTGGCGTTTATGAACCGGCTGGAATGCGGTTTTCAAAAAATGGGCAGTGGAACTGTCATCAGTATCATCCTACTACAGAATACTATGCAAACTTTGGCAATTATAACGTTAGCATCAATGCGCCAAAGAATTTTATCGTTGGTGCCTCTGGTACGCGCACTAAAGTAGAAACGGAAGAAAACGAAACGCAGACCCACTATTTTCACGGTGAAGATATCATTGATTTTACTTGGACTGCTTCTCCGAAATTTGAGGTGGTCAAAGAAAATTATTTAGGAGTTGAACTGGAATTATTGATCAACTCAGAATATAGTTGTTGTACAGATCGCTATCTCGGAGCGGCTAAACACGCGATGGATTATTTAGGCCAAAGACTCATGCCTTATCCTTTTCCAAAATTGACGATTGTGGTGCCGCCATTTCACGGAATTAGAGCTGGCGCTATGGAATATCCTACACTGATAACCGCACCGGGCATGTACGGTTTTCCGGACTGGTTGCGGTCTCCTGAATATTTTGTGGTACACGAATTTGTTCACCAATATTTTATGATGATGGTGGCGACCAATGAGTTTGAAGAAGCATGGATGGATGAAGGGTTTACCTCGTATTGGAAGTCCCGAATTTTGGATGATGCCTACGGCGTCAAAAATTCGGTGATTGATTTACGTTGGGTACGCATGGGGGCCATGGAATTTTTCCGGAGTCGATACATTGGTATGGACAATATTCATTTAGCGGAAAGTACAAGAGCAGGTTGGGAGTATCCAGATGGCTCACCTCGTGCGCTTTTCTATTCCAAACCAGCAACTTGGTTGAAAACGCTAGAAGGTATGGTAGGACTTGAAACGATGGATGAGATAATGAAAACCTATTTTGATCGCTGGAAATTTAACCATCCTTGCCGTTACGATTTTATCGATGTAGTCAATGAAGTGGTCAATAAAAATCACGGTGATGAATTTGGTGAAAACATGGATTGGTTTTTTGATTTTGTCTTATACGGAACAGGCGCTTGCGATTATGCAGTAGGAAGTATTTATCACTTAGCAACAGCGAATGCGAGTGTTGGAATATGGGAAGATAGCCTGTCCATAAAAAAAGAACATCCAACCAAAAAGTATCAAGCAAAAGTTGTCTTAGAAAGACTAGAAGAAATCCAAGTGCCGGTAGATATTTTAGTACACTTCGAAGATGGAAGCGAAATTTGGGAGCGCTGGGACGGAAAATCTAGAACCCACGGACTGACTTATGATACGGATGTACGGATAGATTACGTGGAGATTGATCCCTTACAGAAAATATATATGGACATCAATATTTTAAACAATAGCAAAAGAATAGCACCGAATACTCGAGGTGTCTGGGCTTATGTTAGTAGCTGGGCGATGCGGATACAGCAAGTCTTTCAGGGAGTTAGTTTTTTTATATAAATGAAAATAATCAACGCATTAAAATATGGATTTCGACTGGCTACCCTCAATATAAAATTGTGGAGCCTGCTTTATCTAGTCAATCTGCTTTTTGCAGGATTGGTGGTGGTGCCGTTATTATGTTATTTAGGGGATAAGCTAGCATTTACCAAGGCAACCGACCGATTGATTGGTGGATTTGATTTTACCTTGTTTAATGATTTTTTAAATCAAAATCCTGAATTTTTACGATTGTTAAGTACGCAAACAATCGTAGTGGGCTTTTTATTTATTCTATTGTATATTTTTCTGACAGGAGGAATTTTGACGCGGTTAAAAAATATGGAAACCGACCTACATCGATTAGGGAATTTCTGGACGGGTTGTGGAAAATATTTTTGGCGATTACTACGATTATCGTTTTATTTTGCACTGATTCATTTTGGAATTGCGGGATTATTTTTCACTGTTTTTAATTGGTCCGTAGAGGGTGGCCTTGATTATTTTACAAGTGAAGCCGCAATATTTTACCGAGCTAAAATCTGTTTGGCTTTTTATGGATTCTTTGCGCTGTTCTTTTTTATGGTGCATGATTATGCGAAGGTGTTGGTAGTGACTCAAAATCGTCGATCGATTTTTCGAGAATTTTGGGGTGCTTTTGGATTCGTTATTAAAAATATAGGAACTACGGTTGGACTTTATTTACTCTTGTTCGGAGTCTTTATTTTGATCAGTTTTTTATATGGTCTGACAGATGGTTTAATTCATCGCATGAGCATACCATCGTTGGGTTTGTTTTTGACCGGACAAATATACGTGTTATTACAGATTGGATGTAAGTTGATGAACTTGGGGAGTGTGGTGAAAGTACTTAAGGATAGTTAATTAATAATGCCCGCTATCGTTTGCTTTTTAATGAAATAATTAAAGCTGTTCCCTGTTATCGTTGTTCACTACTTTAGGTAAATTTGGTGAATAGTTTTTTGAGAATTATTATCTGATTTTTTATAACTGAAATTTTACAACCTGTTGCTTTTTAAAAGAGGTATCTGAAGATCATCCAATAGCAAAAAGACAACAGCTAACAACAAAACTATGAAAGCCCTTATTGTCGAAGGAGGTGCCCTCCGTACCGTGTTTAGTGCAGGTGTTTTAGATGCCTTTCTGGTTAATCAATTTGATCCATTTGATTTATACATTGGTGTGTCGGGTGGTTCGATGTCGATGACCTATTTTTTGAGCAAAACTTATCAGGCCACTTACGAAATTACCAAGAAAATTATTGCTGACACGGAGTTTATGGGGTTGAAAAATATCTTTTCAGAAGAAGGATATATTAATTTAGCCTATCTACAAGAATATGCGGATCGATCTTATCCTTTAGATGTTCCTGGATTAGAAAAAATATCTCGCCATAAAAAAATAGAAATTGTCGCTACGAATATTGCAGATGGAAAACCCGCTTATCTTTGGCCGACTATCCAAAACTGGAGAGATTGCCTGAAGGCATCCAGTACCTTACCTTTCCTAACGAAAGGATATTATTGGGTCAATGATTTGAAGCTGATGGATGGTGGCTGGTCCGATCCCATTCCCGCTCGCCGAGCCGTGGAATTAGGAGCCGATCAGATCGTGGTTATTCGTTCTCAACCTTTATCTTATCGTTCAGACTGGCATTATTTCGGTGTCCTTGGTCAGTTTATCAATCGGAATAATCCAGCGATGAAAGACCTTTTTGCACGCGAACATATCGTCTATAACGAAGCCCTAGATTTTCTACAAAAAGACCATGTCGAACAAATCGTTCAGATCGCTCCACCAGACTATTTAAAGACCACAGCGTATTCTGCTACCGAAGAAAAATTAACGATAGACTACCGGACTGGATTGGATATGGGGCTGCAGTTTATTCAGGAGTATGGGGGTGGGTTTTAGCGTGGGATTTTACTTTCAATTAGAGACAAACAAATCCTCCATTTTTAAGTCATTTTGCACCAAATAACTATACTTATTATTTTTTACACCGTAAGTAGTCATCATCGTAAGAAAGATAGCTTTTTTTGTTTTGGTGGCTTGACGAAATTGTTCTAGTTTTTGTCGTAGTGATTCAGCATATTTTTTTGTGATCGTATATGGCGCTAAGGAAAATTTCATTTCACATAAATTGATTACTTGATCTTTTCGATCAATGATTAAGTCAATCTGTGCCCCTTCAGACTGCCAAGAATAAACAGAAGTCTGTACGCTATTGATCCCTATTGCTTTCTTAATTTGCGCAACGTGGTGTAAACAAACCATCTCAAAAGCATATCCGCTCCAACTTCGGAAGACTGGAGATTCGGTAGCATTGATCCAAAAATTCTCATCATCTGGACTAGAATTTTTAATGAAATTTAAATAAAACAAAGAATATAAATCAACGAGTTGAAATAGTTTCTCTTTTTTATTTTTTCCAAAGTTTCGGTAACTTCTGATAAACGAACTTTCTTCCAATTCTGTTAGAATACGAGTCAGACTTCCACCGTTGGATAGCCCGGTTAATTTGATGAGTTGGTTTCGTGTAAGTCCTTTGTTTTTAGTAGATAAGGCTTCTATGATGGTCTGATGTTTTTCAGCGTGTTTAAATAATGATCCATATAAATCCTCGTATTCCATCCTAAAAGGAGCATTGCGTTCAAAGCATAATTTATTAATATTTTGCATGGCACTTAGACCAGAAGAAATTCTTTCTAGATAATAAGGAATTCCACCAAAAACCATATAACATAAGATGATTTGATATAGATCGAAGTTGATGTTTTTATTTTTGAAAAATAATTTTACTTCTGCTAAATTGAATGGCTCCAGTTTTATTCGTTCGGTAACCCGATTGTGTAACCCTCCACGATTTCGTAATAAATTATTGATCATCCAAGAGGCTGCCGATCCACATACGATTAAGGAAATATCCTTTCTAGCACTGGCCCAGCTATTCCAAAAATGCTCAAGAGCTGCGATGAAGTTTGACTTATGGGTATCTAGCCAAGGAAGTTCATCTAGAAAAATAATTTTCTTTTCATTATCATTTTGTTGCTCCAATAAACGGATGAGTAGATTAAAAGCTTCGAACCAGTCTGTGGGAACTATCACTTCTTGTTGGGATGGAAAATGACGGGTAATGCGCACATAGAATTGTGCGAGTTGTTGTTGGGTACTTACGTTGGCAATTCCTGTCAAATAAAATGAAAAGTCATTTTCAAAGACTTCTCTGATCAGAAAGGTTTTGCCTACTCGCCGACGGCCATAAACGGCAATAAATACTGATTTTTTTGAATTTACCGCATCCTTTAAAATTTTTGCCTCTTTAAATCGACCTACTAGATTTTCCATAGATTCCACTTTTATGTTGAATTCTATGCAAAATAACAAGATTAAGCCAATAATAATCGTATTACTGGCTTAATGTGTCTAAAAAAATAGAGATTAAGCCAATAATAATCATATTGCTGGCTTAAAGTATGTCCAGAAGAAAACCTAGTTGAGTGATATTTCTTATTTTGAACACGTACTTAAGTGGTATAAATAAAAGACACCACCTCACACCAAGATAAACCGTTCTATAAATTCTTCTCTAACCTTATCCGGCATCCAAAAAAACTGTTGATTATTTTCAAAATAATCCTCAATCGTCCCTGGAATTAAATCACTTTCTGCTTTTACTAAGCCTTCTGTTCTGAGCATTCGTAAACAAACTTCAGAAACAATCAGATTTGAATTTTTATAAACTCCGATTGGATCCTGACCCGGGATTCCATTAAAAGACAGCTTATAAAGAAATTTTGGGATGGCTCTTTTTTGCGTAGCAAAAGACCGTGACAGTCGATTTCCAATTCTTAGATTTAAATGTTTTTCAAAGGAAATTTTTAATTTATGACTATCCAAAATTTTAGCACTTAAATCGTCAAAAGCCCAAAATCCATCGGCTTGTACGATGATGTCTTCTGAAAGGGAATCAAGATAAATTTTATCAGAGGATTGATCCTTTTTAAAAAGGTCAATCGCGTGGATGTGAAGACAGTGGTGTTTCATGTGTGTGTGTTGTTATTTTTTAGAATGAAAGCAAAGGTAATAAATTGGCGTTAAAGAGCGATTGCTAGATAGACTTAAACAAAATCGTTCTAATCTTCCAAAAATAACCCCGCCGCAATTCCATCCGCCAACAATCTTCCCTGCTTCGTCAATTGATAAGTCGTCCCGTTGCGTTCTGCCTCTCCACGGTCAATCACCACAGCCATTCCTTTGGCAAATTCTTCTGCAATAGGCAGGCCCCACCGCTCCTCTAAAAAAGAAAGATCAACGCCCCATTTGGTGCGGAGTGCCGTCATGATGTATTCGTTGTGTTGATCAGCGGGGGAGAGTATTTCTTTTTCAAAAACAATAGTCTGGTTTTTTATACCTTTTAAATACTTGGCGTTATTGGCGACGTTCCATTGACGAGAAGGGCCATCGAAAGAGTGGGCCGAGGGACCAATGCCGAGATAAGGGACGCCCCGCCAGTAATTGGTGTTATGCCGAGCGTGCTGGCCAGGTAAACAAAAATTGGAGATTTCGTAATGCTCATAACCAGCAGCTTCCAAGGTGTTCATGAGGTAGGTGAATTGTCGAGCAGCTTTGGCTTCGTCTACGGGTAGAGCGGTTCCTTTTTTGATGAAGTGATCGAGTGCTGTTCCGGGTTCTACTGTTAAGGCATAACAAGAGAGGTGCGGAATTTTCCAACGGATAAGTTTGTCTACGTTGGCAGCCCAATGCTCGTCGGTAGTGGTGGGTGCTCCGTAGATTAGATCAATACTTAAATTCTGAAAACTAAAATCTTGTGCTAGTTGAATAGATCGTTCCGCCTCTTGGGCATCGTGGGCGCGGTTCATATACACGAGATCTTCTTGGAAAAAAGATTGTACGCCGATACTTAACCGATTGACAGGCGAATCCTTTAGTGTTTTTAGTCGTACTTCCGACAAGTCGTCTGGATTGGCTTCTAACGTAATCTCCGCCTCAGGTGAGATGGTAAAATGTTTTTGAAGGGTTGCAAAAATTTCTGCCAACTCTTCGTCGTTTAGAATAGAGGGGGTACCACCACCGAAATAGATCGTTTCGATAGGCTCGTCTGGAAGATAATCAACCCTACGCTCGATTTCCACACAAAGCGCAGCTACCATTTCTTTTCGGTATTTTAGCGAAGTAGAAAAGTGAAAATTGCAATAATGACAAGCTTGTTTGCAAAATGGAATATGGAGATAGATGCCAGACATAAGTAAAAAAAGAATCTCGTTACACGGACGGAGACGTTGGGGTAAAAGTACGGATTCTTTTTTTGTTGAATCGTTGATTTGTTGAATCGTTGATTTGTCATTTCAATTTTATGGAAGTATAATTTTTTAGCTTAGAATGAGGATAGGCGTATTCTTTTGGGTTTTAATTACCATGCTATTGTATATCAGTAGTAGTAGTTTGCTTGTGGCCCAGCGTTCCGTAGTCTTAGATCTTAAAATTACTGGAACAGAAAAAATGCATCCAGCCTGGGAAGAACTTCCGGAAGTTTATTCTGATTCGCTCAGTCTAGTTGAAAATCTGCAAGAGATAATTACCGTTTTACACAATGATGCTTACCTCGCGGCGAGTATTGATACGATCATTTGGCGAGATACTGTGGCAATGGTTAATCTACAAACTGGACCACAATATGAATGGACGAGCTTGCAAAATGGAAATGTAGAAAATGTGTTTTTAGAGCAAGTAGGTTTTCGGGAACGACTCTTAGATGGCAAACCTTTTCGCTATCAAGAACTAGTCAAGATTCAGGAAAACCTCCTAAGCTACGCCGAAAATAACGGTTATCCTTTTGCCTCTGTTTGGCTTGATGATATTCTAATAGAAGAAGGAAAGATCGGTGCAAAAATTTTTATGCAAAAAAATCGACTCATCTATTTTGATAAAATAAAAATCTATGGTAACGCAAAAATCACGACCCGTTATTTAGAAAATTATTTAGGTGTTAAAAGCGGAGAACTCTACAGCCGAGAGCAGGTATTGAAAATAAAAACTCGTTTACGAGAACTTCCTTTTGTCATAGAAAAACAAAACGCCACCGTCACCTTTGTGGGCGATCAGGCAACGATCAATCTTTTTATTGATAGAAAAAATGCGAGCCGTTTCGATTTTCTAGTAGGCTTACAACCCCGTACACAATCTGCCGGACCCAATACCCCTGAAGTCCGAACCTTCCAATTGACGGGAACTTTTAACGCGGATCTGAATAATCAATTTGGTCGAGGAGAAAAAATTTATGCCGAATTTCAGCAGCTCCGGCCACAGACGCAAGAGTTGAATATCGAACTGGGCTATCCCTATATTTTAGATACGCCTTTTGGAATGGATCTGAAATTTGATTTGTATAAACGAGATACTGCATACCTTGATGTTATCTCAGATTTAGGTGTCCAATACCTTTTTGAAGCTGGGACTTATCTACGGGTGTTTTGGAATCAATCGACCACCAATGTGTTGAGTATAAATGAGGCATTGCTTTTACAGAGTCGGCGACTACCGACGATTTTAGATATCAATCGCTCTAGTTTTGGGTTAGAATATCAGATTCAAAAACTCAATTACCGTTTTAATCCTAGTAAAGGTTGGATGCTCAACTTGCGGGGTGGAGCAGGACTAAAGCGAATCAATAAGAACAATAAAATTTTAGAATTGGCGTCTACAGAGTTTGATCCTGAAGCATTGTATGATACGATCAACCTGCAAAGTTTTCAATACCAATTGAGCGGACAGGCTGCCTATTATTTTTCGCTATCGCGGCGAACGGTACTAAAAACGGGAATTCGAGGTGGATACATTCTTGCCGATAATCCAGTGTACCAAAATGAGCAGTTTCGAATTGGTGGAAATCGAATTTTACGCGGCTTTGATGAAGAATCGATTTTTGTAACCAACTACGCAGTAGCGACTTTAGAGCTGCGACTATTGTTAGGACAAAATTCTTATCTCTTTGCTTTTGGGGATTTAGGTTATACCGAAAATGTCAGAGTAGATCAACGTAATTTTGATCGCCCTGCTGGGATGGGAGCGGGGATTACTTTTGAGACGAAAGTGGGTTTGTTTGGATTTAGTTTGGCGGTTGGAAAGCAACAGAATACAGGATTTGATTTTCGATCGGTGAAGACGCATTTTGGATATGTGAGTATGTTTTAGTCTTAAAATTTTAGTTGTTTTACAAAGTGAAGATCTTACTTGATTGAATAATGAACAGATTGATGATTCTATTCATAAGTTGTTAACTTTACATCTAAAGGGATTCACAAAATACCCATAATTATGAAAGACATCTCCAACAAAGAAGATATAAAAATTTTTGTCGACGCCTTCTATCATGAAGTTAGTAAAGACCCATTAATCGGCCCCGTATTCGCTGCTGTCATTGTCAACGACAATTGGACGCCTCACTTGGAACGAATGTACGGTTTTTGGAATACAGTGCTTTTTGGAGCGCGCGAGTATAAAGGCAATGCCTTCTCCAAACACCAACCACTTCCTATTGAAAAAAGACATTTTGATCGATGGTTGGAATTACTGAATAGTACACTCGATCAGCGTTTTAGTGGAGAAAAAGTAGAAGAGATAAAAAGTAGAGCTGAAAAGATGGGTTTACTATTTCAAAGTAAACTAGAATACCTCAGGAAGAATGATCAATTTAGAAATATCATTTAGAAAGAAGAGTTACTTATCCACTTCTGTGGCGACTTCCGGGGCTGCTTTGTAATATAATTCTGAACAATTTTCCTCCGTAAAAATATTATTGGACAATCGAACAATGTCTCCTATGGTCACTTTCAGATAGGCTTCTTTTTCTGTATTGATCAAATCTGGGTCTCCAAGCAATTCAAAATATGCTAGGTTAATCGCTTTATTTAAAATATTAGATTCAGAAAAAATCAACAAACTCTCAATCTTGTTTTTATATTTCTGTAATTCTAATTCCGTCGGTCCTTCTTTTTTAAGTAAATCCAATTCTTTCCAGATGGCTGCTTCTGCTTTCTCTAAACTGACCCCAGGCATCGGCCGTCCTTCAATGATTAATAACCCTGGATCAATATTGCCCGTGATAAAAGCATCAATACTATTAAACAAACGCTGCTCTTTATATAGCTTGCGGTACAAGCGACTTGATTGACCATTACAAAGAATATCCGAAGTTAGGTCGGCTGCGTAATAATCCTTATCCACTCGAGCAGGACAATGAAAAGCTAGATATAAAGCATCGGAAGGGACTTTAGCGAGATTGATTTGTTTTTGAATGGCTCGTTGTGGAGGCTCTACCTCAATCTTACGTTCTGGTCTACGACCACTTGGGATATCCGCAAACCATTTTTCTGAGAGCTGTTTTACTTGGGCGACCGTTGTCTTTCCTGCGACTACCAGAATCGCATTATTTGGACGATAATAATTAAAGAAAAATTCTTTTACTTCTTCCAGTGTGGCATCCTCTACGTGCTTAGGAATCTTACCAATGGTTGGCCAGCGGTAAGGATGAATCTTGTAAGCCATGTCTGCTAAATAATGCCAAGCATCTCCGTAAGGCTGATTTAAACAAGTCTCCTTAAATTCTTCAATCACTACCTTTTGCTGAATTTCCAGATTCTTCTGATCAAATTTCAACATCTTCATTCGGTCAGATTCTAGCCAAAATGCCGTCTCCATATTTTCTGCAGGTAGCAGGTCGTAAAAATTGGTGATATCATTATTGGTAAAAGCATTGTTCTCTCCTCCTGCCAACTGAATTGGTCCGTCAAAATCAGGAATATTCTCCGATCCACTAAACATCAAATGTTCAAATAAATGCGCAAAACCCGTTTTCTCTGGAGACTCATCTCTCGCGCCCACATTATACACTACGTTGACGGCTACCATAGGCGTACTATCATCCTCATGTACCAAAACCCGTAACCCGTTGTCTAACGTAAATTTTTCAAATGCTATCATGAAATTAATCAGTATTAAATTTAGAATCACAAAATTAATCCTTTTTCCGCTAGACTTGGCAAAACAAAACCTATAAGCTAAAACCCACCAAAAAACCTAAAATGCGCATCTTTTCGGTGTAAAATAATAGTTTCGTCAAAACAATAGCAGCAAAAAATAGTTTTCGACGATTGGGGAAGAGACCGGTCATTTGCTGACTTCTTTTCCCTTTTTATATTTTCTCCGTATCTTTGGAATATGAACCGTCCTGACTTTAAAAATATACCTTTCGACCCAACTATTTTGGCGAAAGCCACTACTTCGACTACGAATCAAAGCTGGGAAACTCCCGAGCAAATCACGATTAAAGAAATATATACGTCAGAAGATACCCAAGATCTGCACCATCTCAATTTTGTGGCTGGATTACCTCCTTTTTTGCGTGGACCCTATAGTTCGATGTACAGTGGAAGACCATGGACGATTCGTCAATACGCTGGATTTTCTACGGCTACGGAAAGCAATGCCTTCTACCGTCGAAATCTTGCCGCCGGACAAAAAGGATTATCGGTCGCTTTTGACTTGGCGACCCACCGAGGGTATGATTCTGATCACCCGCGAGTGAGTGGAGATGTAGGCATGGCAGGAGTAGCGATTGATACGGTAGAGGATATGAAAATTTTATTCGATCAAATTCCTTTGGATAAAATGTCCGTTTCCATGACGATGAACGGCGCCGTCATTCCGATCATGGCTTTTTATATCGTGGCAGGAGAAGAGCAAGGTGTTGACCGTAAACTGCTTAGCGGAACGATTCAGAATGATATTTTAAAAGAATTTATGGTGCGGAATACCTATATCTATCCGCCCGCTCCTTCCATGCGAATCATTGCGGATATTTTTGAATATACCGCGAAAGAAATGCCCAAGTTTAATTCTATCAGTATCAGTGGTTACCATATTCACGAAGCCGGTGCTCCGGCCGATATCGAGTTGGCCTACACGCTGGCAGATGGTTTGGAATATGTCCGAGCTGGGTTGGCGAGTGGTCTGACCATCGATCAATTTGCGCCACGCTTGTCTTTTTTTTGGGCGATTGGCATGAATCATTTTATGGAAATTGCGAAGCTCCGAGCAGGTAGAATGCTTTGGGCAAAAATTATTAAACAATTCAATCCAGAAAATCCTAAATCCATGACCTTACGGACGCATTGTCAAACGTCGGGTTGGAGTCTTACGGAGCAAGATCCTTTTAATAATGTGGCGCGCACTTGTATCGAAGCGCTCGCGGCGACCTTAGGAGGTACACAGTCTTTACATACCAATTCGCTCGATGAAGCGGTGGCGCTGCCCACAGATTTTTCTGCCAAGATTGCTCGTGATACCCAAATTTATTTACAAAAAGAAACCAATATCACAAAGGTCGTCGATCCGTGGGGCGGCTCTTATTATGTTGAAAAATTAACCGCCGAATTGGTGGATCGTGCCTGGGCTTTAATCCAAGAAGTAGAAGCGTTGGGTGGAATGACCAAAGCAATTGAAAATGGTTTGCCAAAACTACGAATCGAAGAAGCCGCTGCTCGCAAACAAGCCCGCATCGATAGCGGAAAAGATAAAATTGTCGGCGTGAATATTTTTCCAACGGATGACCAAACCGAAATGGAATTACTAGAAGTCGACAACGCAGAAGTTCGTCGTGGACAAATCGCTGGTATTCAAAAAGCAAAGGCAGAAAGGGATGATGCAAAAGTACAAGCAGCCCTAAAAGCAATGGCAACTTGTGCCAAAGATGGAAATGGCAACCTACTAGCATTGGCGGTCACGGCTGCTCGTGAGCGTGCCACGCTAGGAGAAATTTCTGCGGCGATGGAGGAACATTTTGGTCGTTATGTTGCTCGTACGCAAGTGGTCAGCGGCGTGTATTCAAAAGAAATTAGCATGGATGAAAAATTCAAAGCCACTCAAAAATTAGCGGACGAATTTGCGGCCCTCGATGGTCGACGCCCTCGTATCATGGTCGCCAAATTAGGACAAGACGGACACGATCGTGGTGCAAAAATTATTGCTACTAGTTTTGCGGATTTAGGATTTGACGTCGATATCGGACCGCTCTTCCAAACCCCTGAAGAAGCTGCTCGCCAAGCCGCAGAAAATGATGTGCATGTCCTCGGAATTTCTTCCCTTGCTGCCGGACATAAAACGCTAGTACCGCGTACCGTCGAAGCACTAAAAGCCTTAGGCCGAGAAGATATTTTGGTGGTGGCTGGCGGTGTGATCCCTCCACGTGATTATGAATTTTTGTACGACGCTGGTGTCATGGGTATTTTCGGACCTGGGACGATTATCGCGGAGGCGGCTGGGGAGATTTTGGCGGTTTTAAAGAAGCAGATTGGGATGTAGGTGGATATATCTTATTGTTCTGTTGAAGGGAAAAATTTAAAGAATTTTATGTAATAACAAATTTATTGTAGACAACATAAAAGGCTGGACTTCGTGGTGCAGCCTTTCATGTTTCGGGTAGTGCTTTTATCTAAATGGTCTACTAATATTTAGTCTTGTGACTAAATTGATCGCAAATTTTTTATCATCATCTAAATCTTTATTCCCATAAATATCATTAAAAGTAAAAATAACCCCAATCGAAGGATTAGTGGGTTGTTTAGGTTTCGAAAAATATAAGCCTGCAGAAAAATTAGTCTGAGCATCTTCATTTTTTTCATATGCAGTTAAATGCCCAAAATAAAAACCTAATGAAGGAAATTTATTGTGTGTAAAAAATGCTTCAAAATTTAAATTATTCTTTCTTAAATCTTTGTAAGTCCCTTTATATGCTGTTGTCTTAGAAGAAGAAGCTCGCTGAATTGTATTATTGGTATTTGTAGAGGTTTGTTGTTCGATAATTGAAAATTCAGTTAAATCAGAAAAATTATCAGTAACCTTTGGTGTAAATGAGATACCTAATATTGTATTGAAACCAATAATGTTGGGATTCCAATAATTGTAACCAATATTAATCCCCCATAAAGTATTATTCACTTTATTTATCTGTTCATTAAATGTAGTATCTGGAATATAGCTTTTAAATTTCCTTCCTTCCACAGACGGATTTAAGTAAAACCAATGTCCATGGATTTTCCCTATATTTCCAATACGCTCTTTTAATTCGTTCTTTTCTAGTTTATCAATATTTTCAACAAAAAAATCAGCAACTTTTTTTTCATTTCTTATCTTAAAAAATTTTATTCCAATCATGAGACTTCCCTCTCCGCCTCCAACGATATTGGTATTATTAAAAAAACTTGCGACACTATTATTCATTTTTGCTGATGCGCTCATTCCAAAATGGAAAAACTTGGATTTTCCTATTTGAAAATTGTATTGATTCTCTACTTCTATTTTTTTATCTTTTGTAGCAACATCAATTGATAATTGACTTGGGAATGAGTGTCCTGTTTTCTTTTGACTGGACAAAACAGCATCTCCTTTATCAAGATTACCAAAGAGTATAGAACTACTTCTATTTGTTGTTTGACTTAGTGTTTGAGATTGACATAAAGTATGAACCCCAAAAAATGATATGATTAGAATTATTGTTTTCATTTTAGATTTTTAAATTATCCTTAATAATTGCCCAGCCTTTTGGCCCAAAAATATCTTTACTTTCTTTAGACTTTGTTTTATTTCCTATTTTAATTGTTATAGTGACAACACATTCTTGCGATGGAATCCCAGCAGCTAAAAGAGCAAAATCAAGTTTTTTGTCAGTATCAATTGGAAAATCTTTAAAATCTCGTTTCCACACTCCATCTTTGAATCTCAATGGATTTCGAAAATCTAAGTGCTCAAGAATTATAACAGGAATTTGTTTAGTATTTCCTGAAACTTTTACATTAATGTTTGCCTTCATAATTAAGTGGTTTATTAATTTTTATTTGTCATTACTCACAACTTATGTATACACATGTTCACTGCCAATGCATATTTTATTAGTCATAAGGAAAGACTTAAAAAGATGAAAAAAGTACACCACAAAAATCAATTGTTTTGCTATTTTTAACAACGTGGTTACTACCTATTTTTAAAAAACAAGTAGTACTACCTGTTTTAGGACAGAAAACACTTGAATTGGTAGTAATTATTGGGAATTATATCATTTCTTTACTAATTTTCTTGCATCATTTAATCTTAAATGACTACTTAATTTTATTTTTAAAAAATTTAAAACAAATCAAGATGAATGCAGATTTAAATCGTTTAGTAGAAAATTGGAAAGAGGTTGTTGATAAGCCGGAAGTAGCTAGAGCTTTTGTCTACAAAAATTCACAAGGTGATACACTACCAGCAAAGAGTTATACAATTGACTCTTCTCAAGTGGTACAACTATTAGGAACTGAAAAGCTAATTAATATTCGGATAATCATGGGGTGTAATAAGAAAGACTTAACTGTGATCAGAGAAACACCAATATTTACGCCGATTATTGGTGGCATCGGAAGTGGGGGAGAAGAGCAATACTTTGCAATGAGTTTTGACTTTAACAGTAATATTATTGGGTTCGATGATCCAATACCAGTAGGAAAAGCAAAGGACTATGTGAGCGATTGGTCAGAATATTTGAAGTTGAATAAGATGGATGGCGTTTTCAAAATCCCAAAAGGAGAAAAATTTCAGACGTTGGAGCACTACACTTTTCATGATGTAGATACAAGATTGATTAAAGATTTTTCTAATCAAGGAGAAGGCGTTTCTCTCTTTTTTCATTTAGGATTAGAACCTTCTCCAACTAAAAAATATCCATTTAAGTTTAGAACAGTTCTAAAAGTTAGTAAAGAAGTAGGAGGCTCGAAACAGAATAAATTCTATCAGCTTTCTTCTCCTTGTCCTCCTAATTGTGATAGAATTATTTGTCGTAGTAATGAGTTTTAATTAAAAAATCACTAACAAACAGCTATATTCTCTCTCCCATGTTTAGCTATACTTGCTTATGTAAAGTATAGCTAAACCATTTTTTTAAAGAAACAACACAATATGGAAGAAACCCTCGCCAAATCAATCATGAGCATTGCTCCTTTTGCTATTTTTGTTCCATTAGCATTTTCTATTCGTAGAATAAGACAGGGGAGTGACGTGCAGCGTTGGTTGTGTATCGTGATCATCGTTTATGCGATCGCAGAGTTTCTATTTTTTTTTACTGGAAAGCATTTACATCAAAACAATCTTTATTTAACGCACATTGTTCCAGTAGTAGAATTTGCCTTGTTAATTTGGTTTTTTCGGGTAATCCTCTCAGAAAAGGTAATTAAAACACTGATCGTTTTATTTACAATTTTGTCCATCTTTAATGTATTATTTCTAGAAAGTCTAAACGAATTTAATACCATTGCTAGAGCAGTAGAAGCATTGATTTTAATCATTGTTTCACTGATGTATTTTTATAGATTACTGCGAGATTTGAGTGAACAATACCTAGAACGTTCTCCTTTGTTTTGGATCGCAACGAGTATATTAATTTATTTTTCGGGAAGTTTTTTTATCTTTATCTATGGAAACTATATAATGCCATCTGCTAAATTATCTTTAACCTTTTGGGCGATCCATGCCCTCTTTAGTATTTTAAAATATATCTTATTCACTATCGCCTTATGGATAAAGCCGAAGAGTTAACCTTATCTTATTTATTATTCTTTGGTATCATTGGAATGTTGATTTTAGCGGGCGCTATTGTACTTTTCGTAGTCGTTTATCAACGGAGATTGTTGAATCAACAACTTCAGATAAGTCAAATGAAAATGACTTACCAACAAAAGACATTAGAACTTAATATCGAAGCGCAAGAAAAAGAACGAAAACGGATTGCCAACGATCTGCATGATAGTATTGGAAGTATACTCTCTGCTACAAGACTATATATAAATCAAATAGAAACCACAAAAAAGGAGGAACAAACCCACTACATAAAAGGAAAATCAATCAAACTGCTTGACAGTGCCATCACCAATATCCAATCCATTACGCGCGATTTATTGCCTCCATCTTTAGATCGTTTTGGATTAGAATTAGCGGTGACTGATCTTTGTAAAACGGTTAGAGATTTAAATGTTTTAGAAATAGCATTTACTTCTAATCTGAATCAAAGAATTGAAGATAAACAAGAATTACTTTTGTATAGAATCATCCAAGAATTGATTAATAATACGCTAAAACATGCGGAAGCATCAAAGATTTTAATTCAATTTATTTACCAAAATAATAAATTAAAACTAGTCTATTCTGATGATGGAAAAGGCTTTCAGCCAATCATGGAGCAGTATGGTGAAGATCGAATCATCAAAGAAGGCCTCGGACTCCAAAGTATAAGAACAAGAGTAGATTTATTGAATGCTGAGGTTAAATATGCTACTACTATTCCCTCAGGCAAAGGAATGCAAGTATGGATCGAATTAGAGATTTCCTAAGAAAAAAAAATGCCAAATGAAAAAAATTAAATTAGCGATCGTAGATGACCAAAAATTATTTTTAGAGGGACTTCGATTTATCGTTAATAGTTTCCAGGATATAGAAGTGATCATTGAAGCTGGCAATGGAAAAGAACTGATTGAATTATTAGATCCTGAAAATCTGCCCGATGTCATTCTTCTAGATCTTCAAATGCCAGAAATGAATGGCTTGGAAACTACTAATTACGTCAAAGCTAATTTTCCTAATATCAAAATTATTTTATTAACCTTACATAATAATGAAAGCTATATTAATCTATTGATGGAAAATGGTGCGAATAGCTATTTGGTAAAGAATGAAGACCCTAAGGTATTAGAAAAAGCCATCATCGCTGTATTTGAAAAAGATTATTTTTTTAGTGATTATGTTTCAAAGGCATTATTACATAAGAACAAAAAAAAGCGATCCTTAACTCAAGATTTTCAGCAGTCAAATAATGTAAAACTATCATCAAGAGAACTAGAGATTCTTACATTAATCTGCCAACAATACACCAGCCCAGAAATTGCTAAAAAATTATTTATTACGGTCCGAACAGTAGAAGGGCATAGAAGGAATTTATTAGAAAAAACGAGCGTAAGAAATACAGCTGGTTTAGTTATTTTCGCCATTAAAAATGATCTTTTTGACTTTTCATCTGAACTTAATGAATTGGATTAGATGTTTCGACTATTCTATTTTTTATAAGCAACTTCATTCATTACCTCCCTACTTATTCTGATTAATCTCCGTAATTTTCTTATCCACACGATCTATCATCCGTTCTTTTATTCCTTTTAGTTGCGTAATAGTCCCTTCAAGTTTGGCTTTTTCTTCTTCTGTTTCTGCTGTCTTGGCCTGTTCGGTTAATTCTTTTATTTTTTGTTCTGTGTCTTTAATTAAGCTCTTTTGTTTTTCTACTGATTCTGCTTCGTCTGCCTTATCAAAAATTTTATCTTCAGGACTTTCTTGTAGTTTGCTAGTAGTAGCACGCATTTTTTGGGGAATAAATATAGTATCACCCACTTGTCGTTGATTCATGAAGTTTGGCGAGACAATCTCAATGTTTGCTTCGTGTAAGGCGTCGAGAATCATTCCGTTGAGCCGAGACTCGGCGCTCAATATCGTTTTGATATCTGAAATCATTCCATAGACTTGGTAGACGACAGAAAAATCACCTAGTTCCTGAATTCGAACAAAACCGTCCTTTAGTCCAGCCATTTCCGTTGCTCTGATTAAGGCTTTTTCGATTTTCTTATGGTTAACATCGTAACCCAATGAGCAAATACCACTAATAAAAGTCCCCGAAGAACGCGTTACTTTTACAGGGTTGGTCGCTAAAAATAAATTGGGTAAGGTTAATAAATCTCGATTCTCCGTTTGTATTTCGGTATGAAAAAGCCCTCGTTCGGTGACCCGTCCAAAATGGTCTGTGACGCGGATAAAATCTCCAACTCTAAAACTATTCACCGCTCGCAACATAATCCCCGCCAGTGCATTTCCAATAAAGGTGGCAGAACTTAAGGCCAAGACGGCTGAGATGACAATTCCAATCAAACTGGTAATTTGTCCTCGCAACGAATCGCCCAATGGTAAGGCTAGAATAATAGCAATCGCTCCAATCAAGCCAATGGTAAATAACACAATACCACGGATCAGTCCAGCGTCTGTTTTTCCTCGCGCTTGGCGATCTAAGAAAATTCGTGTTATATAAAAAATAGCAGCCACAACAAGAATTGTCATCACTGTTCCGGTAAAACTGAGAATGGTTCCTACTATATTATCCATCATAAAAAAGCGTTTAGGTATTAGATCAGTTGATAATGAACCAACCACCTACTAAAAATTGTGTATGTTTTTTTTACGAGTAAAATTGATTTACGTTACTTTGGACGTAAGGAATACTGGTTGGACACATAAATTGGATGGTTACTTAACATCAACTTCAATATTGAAATTAGGCAATTGATCATGCATATTATTGATTGTGATAGTTACGCCTTCCGGCAAAATAGGATTTTTCTTAAAATAAGCATATAATTTTTCTTTCAATTCAGTATACTTTTCCGACGGTATTGTTGGACCTGGTTCTAACCATAATACTAATTGAACCTTTTCCGGATAATTATGGATAATCTGTGCCGCTTGCGTCCAAAAAATAAAATCTCTTTTTTGAAAAAAGGGTAGCCGCGCTAAGATGTTTAGCCCCGGATAATTTCGTTGGGACCACCAATTAAAAAAGCGTTTTCGTAAATAATATTTTTTGATAATTTCAATCAAGGCAAAACTGTCCGCAAATTTTTGTAAAAATATTTCACCATAAAAATCCGACTCCGCGAATAATAAGTCAAAAGGATGTTGTTCATCTTGTGGTCGACGGTTTCGGTAATTTTTTACTTCTATCAGATACAATTCCTCATTGCGTAAAGCCATAAAATCTACTCCCTTAAACCCTCTACCACTGACATATCCGAAAAAACGGTGCTCATCCCATTTAATCACTTTCCAATCTATCGGGAAATTAAAAACCAATCCACTTTCTTGGAACACCATAAGAAATAGTTAGTCTCAAAAATTTTATAAAACTATCTTTCTAAAGATAACCAATTTTAAACAAAGCGTAGACAAGTTCGAAGAAAGTAAACATATATTAAAAATTGGTAATGTTTTTGCAGTAGTATCCATTGGATTTCCTAAGTTCTGGAAATATCCATCAGTTTATCACTAAAATCATCACACCCATGTACAAATTCCCCTTTATCACAGTGCTTCTTTTCTTATACTCATTCTCTTTAAATGCCCAATGCATAGAGGGAGACTGTTTTAATGGCAAAGGTACTTTTCTATATCCAAGTGGTACGAAATATACAGGTCAATTTAAAAATGGTGAAATTCATGGACAAGGAACTTGTGACTATGTCAATGGGACGAAATATAGTGGCCAGTGGGTTCATCGATATCCAGAAGGTTATGGTATTAAAACGTATGCTGATGGTACTCGTCGAGAAGGCGAGTGGCTTCGTGGACAACCAATCAATCCAGCAGGGCAAGTTTTGGAATTTGCGTCTAAAGGCAATACCCAAACTACTACGGCATTCGATGTACAGTCGGGTTGTGTACAAGGAAATTGTGAAGCGGGACGTGGGGTTTACTTATACATTGATGGGAGTAAATACGAAGGACAATTTAACAATGGAAAGCTGCATGGAGAAGGTATTTGGTACTATCCTGATGGTGAAAAATATGTAGGTGGTTTTAAAAATAATTATTCTCACGGCCTAGGAACGATCTATCATTTAGACGGTACGCAAACCAACGGAGAATGGGTGGATGGCGAGTTCTTAAATCTTAGACCAGCTAATTCCGCAGAAGAAGGATGTATCGAAGGAGACTGCCAAAATGGAATAGGTACCTATATTTATGAAGGTGGTTCGGCTAAATATGTTGGATCATTTAAAAACGAAATTCCCGAAGGAACAGGCATCTGTTATTACGCTAATGGCGAAAAATATGAAGGACAATGGAGTAGAGGAAGCTTTAATGGAAACGGGACACTCTTTATGTTGGATGGATCAAAGGTGAACGGCCTATGGCAAGATGGAACCTACCTCGGTAAAACAGAATCAGTAAATACTGCGAGCACTTCGGCTGCTCCCGTGCGACAAAATACAGATACAAAAGTATGGGCTGTTTTAGTAGGTGTTTCTAACTACGAACACATGCCTGCCCTCAAGTACACCGATGATGATGCTTATAGAATTTTTGCACATCTAAAAAGTCCGGAAGGTGGAGCACTCAATAATGATCAAATAAAAATATTAATCGATGAAGATGCGACATTAGAAAAAATAAAGTCTACGGTAAGTGATGTTTTTTCAAAAGCAGGCCCTAACGACTTGGTGATGTTGTATTTTTCCGGTCACGGTTTAAACGGTTCTTTTTTGCCAATTGATTTTGACGGCTATAATAATAAACTATTACACGAAGATATTAATGCTTTATTAGAACAAAGTCCTGCTAAATATAAAATTTGTATTGCTGATGCTTGTCACTCTGGTAGCATGTACGCAAGCCGAGGAACAATATCAGAAACGCTCGACAAATATTACCGAACCTTAGCCCAAGCAAAAGCAGGAACCGCACTGATCCTATCGTCTAAATCAACCGAAACCTCTTTAGAGTCTAGCGGACTTCGTCAGGGTGTTTTTAGTCATTTTCTCATCCGCGGGCTACGTGGAGAAGCAGACTTAAGCACCGATGGAATCGTAACGATTGATGAACTATATAGTTATATTTATCAAAACGTTCGTTCTTATACTGGAAAACGTCAATCTCCAGTGATGCTAGGAGAATTTGATGATAACATGGCTGTGTCAGTAGTCAGAGACTAAATTGTTTTATTAAAACACTTTAAAGAAAAACCTTTGTGGAACTAAAATCTGCAAAGGTTTTTTTATTACAAAGATATACACGTAAGCAGGTCTTCCGAGTCAAGTTCGGAACAGGTGCTGCGCCTCTGCGCGAAAAAAATAAATATACCCTCAATGCAAACAAAAGGTGACAACATCACTAAACGCTAGTCTTAAAAAATAGACACTTGGTCGAGATAGTTTTGTCTCTAAATCTTTAATTTGTATTTTGGCCAGAGAATTAAAAAAAAAATATCATGAAAGAGAAAAAAGGGTTTTCAATAAACGGTTGGATTGTAGCATTGATACTCCTCGTTTTTGCATTGTTTATGGCCAACAAAATTTTTAATAGCGGAACGGCCATCGACCGACCAGAAAATGTAGCATTAATTATTCCTACTTTTTTCGTCCTACTCTTTATATCTAGAGGACTCTATGTCATCGAACCCAATGAAGCAATTATTCAGATGTTTTTTGGTAGCTATGTCGGTACCGATAAGCAAGATGGTTACCGTTGGACCATTCCTTTCTTTAAGCGGACGCGAGCCAGTTTAAGAGTACAAGACTTTGAGACAGAAATGATCAAAGTAAACGACTTAAAAGGAAATCCCATTCAAATCAGCGCCATTGTTATTTGGCGGATCAAAGATACTTATGCTGCTTATTTTGATGTAGAAGATTTCGGAAAATTCCTAACACGTCAGAGTGTAGCTGCTCTCCGAGGATTGGCCATGAAATATCCTTACGAGGCTAGTGAAGGGGCACACTCGCTCATTACCCATACCGAAGAAGTAGCAGAAAATCTTAAAATTGAAATCCAAGAAAAACTCGATCAAGCAGGCATCGAAATCATGGAGAGCCGAATCAATCACCTGAGCTACGCTAGAGAAATTGCCGCTGCGATGCTCCAACGTCAGCAGGCGAGTGCGATCATCTCCGCTCGTACCGAAATCGTAGAAGGTGCCGTTGGAATGGTCGAAATGGCCATCAACCAATTAGAAACCAAAGAGATCGTTTCTTTTACACCAGAAGATAAACGTAAGCTAGTCACCAACTTACTAGTCGTACTTTGTAGCGAACAAGGTACACAGCCCATCATCGAAGCGGGTGGTGCATAGAAAAGCATGATTTATTAAGTGCGTATAAAAAGAGAGTGTCATTAGGTAATTATTGCTTAATGACACTTTTTTGATTATTATTTTAAATAAAATAACTAATTTGTTTATTTATTGAAATAATTGCACTATCTTGCGGTTGTTATTTATGCCACATTTTTAAGCTGTATTAATTATAAAATTATAAAAGATGGAACAAATTGATATCTCAAACCTTGAAAATAGCGCTGAATTACTAAATGAAGAAAAATTTTGGGGCATAGTGTCAAAATCATTGGAGGATATCGAAGATGAATATGAACAAGAAGAAAAATTAGTCAACGAAATAATTAAATTATCTCCCAAAGAGATGATCGGTTTCAGGTTGAGAACAGATAAATTACTTTACGATACTTATACACCTGAAATGTGGTGCGCCGGATATATCATGAACGGTGGATGTTCGGATGACGGGTTTGAATATTTTCGGAATTGGATAATTTCAAGAGGAAGAGAAACGTACTTCCAGGCAAAAGAGAATCCTGATACTTTGATAAACGAAGTTTCTGCGGATAAAGATGAGTATGAATTTGAATGGTTTTGGTACGTTGCACTTAAAGCATTCGAAAGAAAAACTGGAAAAAATCTCTACGATTATATTGATTATGATAACTCCAAAGCAAGAGAAGGAAATTATCCTTCAATTGAATTTAATTGGGAAGAGGAAAACCCAGAAACAATGAAAGCAATCTGCCCAAAATTATTTGATACGTTATGGATATAGAATAAATTCAACGCTTCAACAAGCGCAGCGTTTCAACATTTCAACAATAACATATGCTCGACTCCATCTCTAAAACCAGTATCAAACTCCTCCTCGCAGAACCTTTCTACGGACATTTTATGATGGGTCTACCAAAGGAGATTTCTACCCAAACTGATACCGCCGCCGTCGCACTCATGAATCGACAAAACATAAAACTGATTGTCAATGCGGATTTTTGGAGTAAACTATCTGAAGAACATCGCTATGGATTGATCAAACACGAAATGCTACACATCGTACTGAAGCATTTATTTATCATGAAAAATTATCCCAATAAAACCCTTTTTAATATTGCAGCAGATTTGGTAGTGAATCAATATATTGCGAAGGCACAGCTACCGACGGGCGGAATCGTCTTGGAAAATTTCGACTACCTTCAACCAATGTATGGAATTACTTTAGAGCGAGATAAAGACGTTGGGTATTATTATCGACAGTTGGATAAAACCATGAAGCAGAAACCGAAAATGAGTTTTGAAGCTGCCGTCAATAAATTGGGATCGGATGGAAAAAATGGATCTAGCCAATTGAGAATTAAAGATTTATTGGATGGAGAAAATGAGGCACTACAACGTCATAAATTCTGGGAAGAATTTGAAAAGATGAGCGAAGGAGAAAGAAAAATCGCCGAATATCAAGCCAATCGGATCATCAAGCAAACTGTCGAACGTGTCAAACACAAATACCGAAATTATGGAAATCTCCCTGCTAGATTGGCCGAAAAATTAGCAGAGATTCTTAAAGACATGGAACCCAAGTTTAACTGGCGACGTGTCCTGCGATTATTTGCCGCGTCGAGTAATAGCTCCTATATTAAAAATACCATCCGACGACCATCCAGACGTTATGGCACCGTTCCAGGTATAAAAATAAAACGTCGAAATAAACTCTTAGTAGCCATCGACACCTCAGGTAGTATTCAGCAAGAAGAACTATTAGAATTTTTTTCCGAAATATATTTTATCTGGCGACAAGGCGCCGAAATCCAAATTGTGGAATGCGATACCCATATCCACAAAACATACAACTATAAAGGCACTCCTCCCGTAGAAGTACATGGGCGAGGAGGCACTTCCTTCGAAGCACCCATGATCTACGGAAACCAAGAATATCGCCCCGACGCACTCATCTACTTTACAGATGGTTATGCACCAGCACCCCAAAATCTTCCACGGTTCCCAGTTCTCTGGATTATCTCTTCTAATGGCATAAGAACCGAAGATAAAATCTGGGAAGAACTGCCAGGGAAAAAACTAAAAATCGCTTAAGGGCAGCGCGCAGGCTTTGTTTCTAATGAATAATTAATAATGCCCTCGATCGTAAAACCATAATGAAAAGAATATACAGGTTAGAAGAGTTACACGATAGAAGGTCTTCCGAGTCAAGTTCGGAACAGGTGCTGCGCCTCTGCGCGAAAAAAAACACGATAAAAAATATACACGATAAAAATCTCTGCGCCTCTGCGTCCTCTGCGAGAAATAAAAAGTATTTTGTAAGATGAAAAAACACGATAAAAGATATACAAGTTAGAAGAGTTACACGATAGAAGGTCTTCTGAAACAAGTTCGGAACAAGTCCTGCGCGACAAAATATTTCACAATAAAACAACAAATTAAAAACCTCTAAAAATGAAAACTATTACACGATAAAAGATATACACGATAGAAGGTCTTCCGAAATAAGTTTGGAACAGGTGCTGCGCCTCTGCGCGACAAAAACACAATAAAATATCTCAAAATAAAAAAATGTCAAATCAAAAACACAACTACGTATTCTACGGCGTCACCTCCAATGCCACCGAAGTACAAAAGTTTACCGAACATATCATTACCACCAATATCAACTCCGAAAAAAGAGGACATAAAAAATCACCTATCTGCATTTGGGGAACCCACGGAATTGGTAAAACAGAAATGGTCCAACAAATTGCAGAAGCCAAAGGATACCAATGGGCATATATCGCGCCTGCACAATTTGAAGAAATGGGAGACCTCGTTGGAATGCCTGCCATTGAAAACGGGAAAACAGTTTTTAGTAGTCCTGACTGGGTTCCGACGAGTGAAGGCCCAGGCATCCTTTTAATTGACGATGTCAATCGAGCCGATGATCGGATCTTGCGAGGAATTATGCAGCTACTACAAAATTATGAATTGGTTAGTTGGAAGCTTCCGCCCCTTTGGCAAATCGTCCTTACGGCTAATCCAGATGGGGGAGACTATTCCGTTACGCCAATGGACAACGCAATGCTTACCCGAATGATGCACATCACCATGAACTTTGACCCCAAAGCATGGGCGGTTTGGGCAGAAAAAAATGGCGTAGATTCCCGCTGCATCAACTTTGTTTTAACCTATCCAGAAATAGCGCAAGGACAACGAACGACACCGCGCTCGCTGGTGCAATTTTTTCAAAGCATTGAAAGTATCAAAGATTTTAATGCCGAATTACCACTCATTCAGATGATGGGCTCTTCTTGCTTAGATGAAGCAACCGTTGCTTCTTTTATTTCTTTTGTTCAACAAAATCTTTCTGAACTGGTCACCTCCGAAGAAATTCTAAAAACGAAAAACTTCGAGAATCGTGTCTATAAGCCGCTTCGGGCCATCGTACAACAGGAAGTACTGCGAGTAGATATTATTGCTACACTCTGTACCCGAATGGTCAATTATTTGACATTGAATAATATCAGACCGAATAAAGATGAGATAAAAAATATTCAGGCTTTTATTAAAATGGATATCATTCCTAATGACTTACGTTTAACCTTATTACAAGATTTAGTGAGTTCCGAAAATACTGCTTTAAAGGGCGTGATGACCGACCCCGAAGTAGCGATGTTGTTATTAAATAAAATGTAAATTAACGCTTAGAGAAAAAATTGCAGAACAATTCCTTCATTTATTTTAATAAAAGATGAACCCGCTAGAACAAGAGAATATTGAAGAAAAAATACTAGAATTAATTTATAGTGGTCCAGGGCCGAATGATGCTTTGGTACTGGAAATGCTAAAAAATAGTTCATTTAATCGGCGATTTATTGGCCCGTTGATGACGATTGCTTTGACGACTAAAAATGAAATATTAGCGAACGAAGTGATCGAATTTTTGACACCGAAAACACCCGATCAGCAAATTCGAAAAATCAAAGAATCTGTCAATAGAAATAATCAGAAAGTTTATGAACATTATTTTCAATCCAACTTTGAACGATCTCTAGTAGCCGATATTCTATACACTGATTTTTGTCGCTCGGGCACTTCTTTTTTTGAATTCTTAAAAGTAGATGATGGAACCCATCCAGATCGTCAAAGAATATTTCAAACTTTTCTAGAGAGGTATTCCAATCGTAATGGCTATCTTACTATTCCGGTATTGATGCCAGATGAGTTGCCTATCTATTTAGAAAAAGTTTTTGAAAATTACCCTGCTCGTCCTTTCCATGATTTGATCATTCATAGCCCAGAAACCACTCAATTGCCCGATTATGTTTTTGCTCGACCGTTTAGAAGAGTAGTGCTTAAATCTGGATGGACTGCTGCTTCGTTTCCAACGTTTGTTCTTAAATTTAAAGGAGTCGAAAATCTGATTTTGGACGTACATCCCAATATGGAAATTCCTTCAGATTGGAGTAGGTTGGACAAATTGCGCGAGCTGCGAATAAACGGAAAAGGAAAGGTATTTGATGACTTATCTTTTATTCATAGTTTGCCCAAACTAAAATCTCTTTTTATGGGAGATCACTATATAGAGTCGCCAAACCAATTACTTTCTAAAAAACAATTGCCTATTTTGTCACGGCCTAAATTTACAAATTATGAAGGCTACGAAGATCGAATTAATGATTATAAAATTTTCTTGTTACCACTCGAAACGGTATTGAGTATCGGTGCTGCCCTTGGTAAATCAAAAATCAAACAACCAGAAAAAGAACGATATTTTCGATTGATTACAAAAGTCAAAAGGCTAAAGGATTTACCTGTTTTTCCAATAGATGATTTGCTTACTTTGATGAACGTGAGTCATATAGATTTGCGGACTATTCTACAACAACAGATTCAAGAGATAAGTAGTAAAGAGAAAAATATGGACACGCTCGACAGTGATGCTCTCCTTTACATTGCAGGTACTCCTGGACGCAAGAAAACAGAGATCAAAGAAAAGCTAAGCATTTTAAAAATCCCCTTGGCTTTCAAATTTTCTGATCAAGTAACGCACGTAGTGATTGGAAAAAATCCTCGAAATTATGAAGAATTACAAGGAGGCCAATTTAAAATCATTGCTGAATCTGATCTTTATGAACGCTTCAAATCCGATGCTCCGGGGTTTATTGAAGCAGCTGTAAGTGCTGGCGAGTTGGAGGTAAGCAAAAATCTGATTCCTTTATTAGAAAGTGAAGAATCTGCCAATATAATGATTGGCTTGGAGATGCTCAAAAACGGCGGCGTACCGGATGAACTCATAGATACGATCTTGGTTATTTATAAGTCTTGTCCAGATGCAAAAGTCAGAGGTGTCGCCAAAAAACTCTTGGACCAACATGCGCCCAAAGAATATTTACCTGTCGTCGCAGATGCACAACGTTTTACGGGACTAGTAGGTAAGGTGAAAGCACAAGAAATTAATAAGAAGTTGGAAAAATTAGCGCGCACTACTTCCCGGGCAGCAGCAGCAAAATTATCCTTACTTTTTCACAAACGGTATAAAAAAGGATTGCGTTATGTCCTTTATCATTTCCACCAACCCTGCTCTGAACGAACCGCTGCCTTGCAAGCAATGATGGAAGGTACGCACCTGAATTATCGCGATGGCCTCGGCTTTACAGACTGGCGAGATAAGGATCTGAAATCAGTCATGTTTTATAATATGAGAACGACTGCAAAATTTCCAGCTGATATTGTAGACCATATACCATTAATCGAAACCGCTGATTTTCACAATTGTAAATTTACGTCTTTGCCTGCTAACTTTGGAGATCTTAAAGATTTGAAAAAAATAGATCTTTCTTTTAATTTTTTGGGAAGCATTCCCAAATCTGTTCAAAAGATGAAACAATTGACACACCTAAATTTGCAAATGAATAATTTCAAAACATTCCCTTCCACCCTTAAAGCAATGCCTCAACTTCGAGTGCTAGACTTACGGAATAATCGCCTCAAAAATGATCCATATCCTCTAGAAATTTCCGAAGAAATAAAAGCCGCTTTACCAAATTGTGAGATTTTAGTGTAATCTTTCTAAGCCTCCGGGAATTATTAATGTAGTTTTGATGTTTTAAAAAAGAGTAACAAAAAAAATACTATTTTTAGAAAATACCTGCTACCAGAATCAACAAATCAACCATGAGCTTAATATTCAAGATAAAAGATATAGACCCAAAAGGGCCTTCCAAAACAAGTTCGGAACAAGTGCTGCGCCTCTGCGCCATCTGCGCGAAATAATTTTTAAATTTTAATCAACAAATCAACAAATCAACAAATCAACAAATCAACAAATCAACAAATCAACAAATCAACAAATCAACAAATCAACAAATCAACAAATCAACAAATCAACAAATCAACAAATCATGAAAAACATTCTATTAACTATACTACTAACCTTCGGCCTATTTTCATCTCAGGCTCAAGAAGCCACTGCTGATACACTTAGCGAAGCAGAAATGATGGTGATGTACCAAGCCTACGTTGACAGTGTAATGCAAACATTGACTTATGAAACGGGAGAAATTAAACTGAAAAATGGTATCGCTACGATTACCGTTCCGACGGATTATAAATATCTAAATGGCGAAAATAGTGAAATGGTCCTGACAGAATTATGGGGAAATCCACCTAGCGAAGGAGATGCCAAGAGCCTTGGAATGTTGCTACCCGCTGACTCCGATCTGATGTCTGATTCTTCTTACGTTATCAATATTACCTATTCCGAAGAAGGTTATGTAGATGACAGTGATGCTAAGGATATTAACTATGACGATCTATTAGCGAGTATGCGAGAAGACTTAGTAGAAGCCAATGCCTATCGGGAAGAAATGGGCTATCCTACAGTAAGTAATATTTCTTGGGCATCTAAACCTTATTACGATGGGAATCAGAAGAAATTATATTGGGCAAAAGATATCGCTTTCGATGGATCAGCGGTCAATACGCTCAATTATAATATCCGAGTTTTGGGACGGAAAGGATATTTGCAAATGAATGTGATTGGCGAAATGCCAGTCTTACCACAGGTGAATGCCAATATGGATAATATTTTGCCCGCCGTCAATTTTACGGAAGGGAATCGATATGCTGATTTTAATCCAGATATCGACAAAGTAGCGGCCTACGGAATCGGTGGTCTAATTGCTGGTAAGGTGCTGATGAAGGCTGGCATACTAGCCAAATTGGGACTTATCTTAGCTAAATTTTGGAAATTTATTGCGTTTGGAGTTATTGCACTTTTTGCAGGTATTCGAAAAATATTTGGTGGTAAAGAGCCAGAAAATACGGAGACGCCCGTCAGTTAGGAATGATGAATAAACCATTTATAGTTGACTATGGTCTAGGTTAAAAAGCAAAAAAAAGCATAAGGTATTTCGATAATTTGTATTTTGCAAGAATGAAATATTTTATGCTTTTTTTATGGACATTTTTGTCCTTCAACATGTGTGTTGCCCAAGTAGATGCCCACTACTGGACCAATCAATACGGGGGTAGAGCGCTGCTACTGAATGGAGCCGTCATCGCGAGTACAGATGATGAAACCGCTGTTTTCTACAATCCTGGCGCTATGGCGATGGGCGAAGAGGATGATTTTTCCCTTTCCCTTTCTTTTATTACGCCTTCCTTTGCTTCGTTGAAAACCCGTAATTATTTTGGGCAGGGACGCAGCATTAAAGATACTGAATTGGGGTTTGCGCCTGGTCTAGCAGCTGTTGGTTTCAATCCATTTAAATACGATGACTTTCGGGTAGCCATTACTTCCTTTACTCGTTTTAAATCCAATATCAGTTTTCGTTACCGCACTTTATTTTCTGTAAAGGATACAGAAAATCAGATCTACGAAGCCAATCTAGACTTTAGTCGTAGACTCTCCGAGCGTTGGGTGGGTATTGGAGCCAGTTGGAGAATTTTTGACGTCTTAGGAATTGGGATAACGCAGTTTGTTACCTTTCATAGTGAATCAACAGACTTTGGTTTAAGACAAGAAATTTTTGACGGAACAACCAACGGATTACTAGCCGGTTGGCGTAGTCGTACCAAATATTCGTTTAATACAAATGGTAGAATGGTGACCAAGTTTGGATTGTCTCTAAATCTAGGGGAAGTTAAATTTGGATTAACCTTGACGACTCCATCTTATAAAGAGCTATGGGGAAAAGCAAGTTATGAATTAGATGAACTGAAAATATTTTCTCCAGACAGCTTGACGCTTGCGACCAATCTAGACGATGCGGAATTGGTCGATTATAGAACACCCCTGTCGGTTGGGTTTGGATTAGATATTCCGATTGGCAAAAGCCGGATTTCTTTTTCTATGGAATACTTTGCGGCCATCCCTAGTTATACCTTAATCAATGATGTAGATGATCCCCTTAACGGATTGAGTGAAAATCCTTCAGAAACCACTTTTGATATCAGCACCGGCAATCGGGAAGTAGTCAATATTGCCGTTGGTTGCCAAACCCCAATTAGTCAAAAATCTACCTTGATCTGGGGCTTTCGTACCGACTTCAATCAACGCCAGCAACAACAAGAAAACGTGGCTTTGCAAATCCTGTCTTCTACGCCATCTATCGCTCATATCTCTATGGGGAATGTCCTCGAAATCTGGAATAGTAAATTTTCTCTAGGACTAGATTACGGCTTTGGTTTTAATAATTCTACCAGCCCTCGAGTCGACGTAGGAGCAGTCAATATTGAGAATCTTTTCGATGATCCCAATGTAGGCAAAGTAAGTAGTCGATTTCAGTCGTTGGTAGTGATTATTGCGTATGATTTTTCTTATAGGAAGTAAGAGGAATTACTATGGTCTCGACCACCTAGTTGTTCACCCTTAATTCCCTCTACGTTACGCATGGATTTTTCCTGAAAAAATCGTATCTTTGCAAACCTTTTTAAACTTGAATCGACTGTTTATATCTTATAAATAGTCTTTTCTATATTTTTTAACTATATAAATAACTTCTTGTAAATGCGAAATTACGAAGTGACCTTCATCGTAGATCCAGTGCTGTCGGGCGATGAAATTAAAGCGACAGCTCAAAATTATGTTGAACAACTGAAGTCCCACGGTGCTACTATTGTCCATAATGATGAGATGGGATTACGTCAGTTGGCGTATCCAATTAACAAACGCACCTCTGGGGTGTATTACTGTGTGGAAGTACAGGTTCCTAATGGGGAATTTGTCAGCAAGATCGAATTGGCTATGCGCCGAGATGATCGAGTGATCCGCTTCTTATGCTACGGCCTTGATAAATATGGCATCAAGTATAACGAAGACAAGCGTGCTGGTAAAATCGGTAAGCGAAAGCCTAAAGCAGAAGCAGAAAGCGATGTGCCAAAAGGTGTAACTAAAACATTAGGCAAGCCAAAAAAGCAAGCACCAGCCAAAAAAGAAGCCGTTAAAACGGAGACTAAAGTTGCGGTAGCGGAAGTTGCAAACGAGGAAGAGGAATAAAATTGAATAGACGCGATCATAACCATCGCAATTATTCAACATTTTACTTTTAACTAAAAAATTAAATAAAGATGGCTTCAAGAGATGATATAAAATTTTTAAGCAATCCTAAAATCGGTAACCAACGTAAAAAATACTGCCGATTTAAGAAGTACGGTATCAAATATATCGATTATAAAGATCCTGATTTTTTGACACAGTTCATTAACGAACAAGGTAAAATTTTACCTCGTCGAATTACTGGAAACTCACTCAAATACCAGCGTAAAATCGCTTCTGCTGTTAAGCGGGCTCGACACCTGGCCATGTTACCTTACGTAACAGATTTATTAAAATAAGCGATTAACTCAATTGCTTAGATTGCTAACAAATTAAAACAATATTATAATGGAAATTATACTATTAAAAGATATAGATAAAGTAGGAGACAAGCATACCATCGTTACAGTTAAGAATGGCTACGCTCGTAACTACTTGATCCCACAAAAAATGGCTTTAATCGCCAATACTACTAATCGTAAAAGATTGGCTGACCTAGAAAGACAAGAAGAGGCAAAAGAAGCGAAAATGGTTGGTGTTTACGAAGAAATGGCTACAAAATTAGAAGGAAAAACACTGAAAATTGGCGCGAAAGCTGGTACCAGTGGTAAAATCTTCGGTAGCGTAACCAATGTACAAGTAGTAGCCGCTCTCAAAGAGCAGTTCGGTATGGACATCGAAAGAAAGAAAGTATTACTACCCGATGAAATCAAAAATGTCGGTAGCTACGAAATGACACTACGTTTGCACAAAGATGTGCAGCCAAAACTGGCATTCGAAGTAGTAGAAGAGTAAGATTTATTTCTTCTGAAAATATTAAAAGGTCATCTGAGCAATCGGATGGCCTTTTTTCGTTCCCCCCGTTTAGTAAGCTTGCGCATCCGTTGTGGCAATGAAGAAGTACCTGTAATTTTAACTTTAAAGAGAAGAGCTTACTCTAAAAGGTCTAACATCTTTAAGTCTTAAATACTTTAAATAGATTTCACATGCATAAAGAATTCACGATGAAAGATAAACACATTAGATGGTCTCTGCGTCTTTGCGACCTCTGCGCGAAAAACACTTTTTAGAGTAAACTCAGAGAAGGAATGATCGTTAAACTCAACTTGGGTTAGGAGGTGAAAATTCTCTGCGTTCTCTGCCTCTCTGCGAGAAAAAATCACCCTAGATATTGATATATAATTTAATTTCGTTTTTTCACTGGATCTTTCTCTAAAAATTACAATGCTTCCCAAACTCCTTCAACCATTTTTCCTGCTCCTTATAATTCGGCATCGCATCACTCACTAATTTCCAAAAACGGGGAGAATGATTCAATTCTGTTAGATGTGCTAGTTCATGAATAATCACGTAGTCGATCACCTCTTCTGGAGCGAAAAGCAAACGGGTAGATAAGTTGACATTGCCTTGAGAAGAACAACTTCCCCAATTGGTCTGATTATATTTTAGATTAACACTCTTGATGGGCTTTTGAAAATGAATTCGGTTTAACTCATTTACTTTCCGGGTAATATTGGGCATGAAATCTTGTGCGACCAATCGACTCAACAAATGCTTAATACTTTTTTGCAAATGTGGCTCCTGATCTCCGCGACTTAATTCGAGTGTGATCACACTGTTCTTTAATTTGCCCGAATGCGTCTTTCGATCGCTAAAATTAAATTTCAACAAATAAGTTCTGGCACCTACCTTAATAGTATCACCATCTCGGTAAACTTTGCCAAAAAAACGAATGTGTAATTCGGGATCTTTTAGAAATTGAGTATGCACCCATTCTGTAAACCAACGTACCTGTTTCTCCTGATCCTCTGCTGTGATCCGCCTAGGCATTCTGAGGATGGCCGATTTTTTACCAATAGAAGCACGCACATTATTACGGCGTTCCCAGTAAATTTTTGCAGGCACCTTCTTACCAGCAATATCCAGAAAGGTTTTGGCAACTTTAGCCCCCATAGTATTTTGAATAAATGAAGTTTTTAAACAACTTCAATATAAATATATTTGAATAAAAAAAACGGATAACCAAGCTAGAAAATTACTAAACTTGATTATCCGTTATTCATAAGTATTTTAAAGTGAGATGGCCTTATTAAGGTTATAAGCAAAATTTCACGATAAAAGATATACACGTTTGAAGGTCTCTGCGTCTTTGCGTCTCTGCGAGAAATAATAACGTTTTTGAAGCAACCTCCCTAAATTCCTGCTATCCCATCTTTCGGCCAAATTCCTTCATCACCTCTACTAACACTTCTACGCTCGACAGATCTAGCGCATTATAAATAGAAGCACGTAGTCCGCCAACTGAACGATGTCCTTTTAGTCCCACACAATCGGCTTCCGCAGCCAGGGCCAAAAAATCGGCTTGTTGTTCTGGATTTGTCATGGTAAAAGTAACATTCATCCGAGAGCGATCATCCGTATGGGCAAAACCAGTAAATAAATCATTGCGATCAATTTCGCCGTAGAGTAATGCTGCTTTTGCTTCATTGCGTTTTTGCATAGCTGCAACACCACCATTTTCTTTTAACCAACGCATCGTCAACATACAAACATAAATAGGATATACTGGTGGCGTATTAAAACTAGAGCCTTTGGCAATATGCGTACGGTAATCTAACATGGTTGGAATAGCTCGATCAACTTTGCCTAATAAGTCTTTTTTAACAATTACGAGCGTCGTACCTGCTGGTCCTAGATTTTTTTGTGCCCCTGCGTAAATCAATCCAAATTTTTCAATGTCTAGTGGACGGCTAAAAATATCAGAAGACATATCGCAAACGATCGGCATTCCAACTGATGGGAAAGATTGTAATTGAGTACCATAAATAGTGTTATTACTAGTTAGGTGTAAATAAGTTAAATCATCAGGAACCGAATAGCCCTTTGGAATATGATTAAAATTTTCTTCTTTTGAAGAAGCAACCTCAATGACCTCTCCAAAAAGCTTTGCCTCTTTAATAGCTTTAGTACTCCAAGTTCCCGTATCCAAATAACCCGCTTTTTGTCCTTGAGGTAATAAATTCATGGCAGTCATATAAAACTGCGAACTAGCACCACCTGTTAAAAATAATACCTCATAATCATCAGGAATATTCAGCAGCGAACGAGTCAAAGCAAACGCTTCGTCCATCACTCCAACAAATTGCTGACTACGATGAGAAATTTCTAATAAGGATAAACCCATGCCGTCAAATTCGACAACCGCAGCAGCGGCTTGCTCCAAGACTGGAGCAGGTAATATTGCGGGACCTGCGAAAAAATTGTGTTTCTTCTTTTTTTCAGTTAAAACTGCCATCTTTTTTGAATTATAATTGAAATGAATTTTGGCCACAAAATTACCTTAAAATTACCCGTAAAACTATCTTTCAAGACATTGAAATCATTGGGAAAAAAAATAATTCATAAATAATGGATTTTTTTGACAGCCTAACTTGTTTTTTCTTCAAATAGTGCTATATTTGCAATCCTGTTTGAAAATAGCAGAAAATTTTCGGTAAACGAGCCGAATTTTAAAAGAAAAACGAGACCACTTTTTTCAGTACTACATTATCATTTTTGTGTATTGGAAGAATTTGGGATTAAAAAGTTCATTGACACTGAAAGAGAAGACTGATTTTCTACGGAGAATCGGAGCACACGAACAAGTAAGAATTTTTTGCGAGCGCGAATAGATTTTTTTTAGAAAATAAATTTTTTGAGAGGAATCGAATGATC
>CALFWZ010000054.1 GCA_937928405.1 uncultured Saprospiraceae bacterium | reverse complement strand
GGATTGACCTGATTGGAAACAGGAGGGCTGGCATCAGCTCCAAAATCCCAGCTGTAAGCCCCGATCGTAGAATTATTATCAATTGAAACACTCTGATCTACACAAAGGGTATCTGGAATTATAAAACTAGCTATCGGATTCCCAATATTTACATTACGCGTAATTACTCTGGAACAACCTGCACTGTTGGTAGCAGTAAGGGTTACATCAAAACTACCTTCTTCTGTGTAAGTGATATTGGCAGGATTAACAGCAGTAGAAGTTTGTCCATTACCAAAATCCCACTGATAGGTAAGACCAGGGCTTGTTGACGTATTATTAAAACCAACTTCCAATGGAGCCGTACAGCTGACTGCTGGATTGGGGGTAAGTGTAAAGTTTGCGTCTGGCTGGTCTGTGGCGGTAACAACATCCTGAAAATCCCTTGTCACATCACAACCCGTTAGATTAGTAATAATTTGTAGTCCTATATCAAAGGTTCCTCCGTCATTATAAGTATGATTCGTCGTTGCACCCGCTCCTGAGCCACCATCCCCAAAAGTCCATTGGTAGCTAGTCCCCATAATGGCACTATTACTAATATTACTAGTAAAGGTCGTAATTAGGGGAGTACATCCTCCGACAGGATCAGCAGTGATGGTCACTTCTGGCTCTTCGTAAACGTTGATTGTTAGGGTGCCGATTAAGGTTCCACCCTGTGCATCCCGTAATTCCACATTATAGGTGCCAGCTGAAAGGAAAGTGTTCGTTGGGTTTTGGATTGTTGAGACGGTTCCATCCATAAAATCCCAGAAGTAACCAGCCTGACCAGTTGGTCCGGAAAAGGAAACTTCTAGCGGAAAGCATCCTTCGCTTATGTTTGAGGTCTGAGCCTGAATACCATTCACAAAGGAAAAAAGGATGAAAGTAGAGAATAAGAGTATAAAACGTATTTTCATAACTAAATATGTTTTTTGGCAGCAATTATACCGCTGATATAAGACTTTACATTATTATTATCTTGCAAACATAACTCAAAACCACTAAGTTTGCAATTAAGTAATAATATAAGAATGAATACTATAATACGTTTCTCCGCTTTCTTTGTGCTATTTTTAAGTGTTTTTCTTGTCAATGGGCAAGAACTAGATACTCGCCAAGCGCCCCTTCCTTGTGTAGACAAGACTTTTTCGGTCGTTGCCCATATTGTTTTGGATAGTTTGGGTGAGCCTAATATAACAGAAGATGAAATTATAGAGGCAATTGATTCTGCTAATAGTGCCTTTGCCCCCATCTGTGTAAGATTTGAAGTTTGTGAATTTAGAACAATTCCTAACTTTCAGTATGATATTTTAGATCTGCAGACGACAGAATGGGAAGAATTGCAGGTAAAATACCACGTAGCTCGTAGAATTAATATGTTTTTTGTGGAAGATTTTGGAGCAACAGAGCCATATATATGTGGATTTGCCGGTTTAGGAGCTATTACAGAATTAGAGCAAAATGGGATTGTGATCCGTAAGGGAGACTGTATTGCCTCTGGTAGCCAGACCGTTACGCATGAATTTGGCCATTATTTTAGCTTATTGCATACCTTTGAAGGAGACAGAGAAGAGCTAGTAGATGGTAGTAATTGTGCTACAACAGGTGACCTAATTTGTGATACGCCAGCTGATCCTTTCAGAGTTGGAGATATGGTGGCCACTTATGTAGATGAGGCTCAAGGTTGTCGATTCATCTTAGGAGACAGAGATCCAAACGGCGATTGGTACGCACCTCACGTCGGAAATTATATGAGCTATTACCCCTCTTCTTGTGCTTGTGGATTCACCTACGAGCAATATTTAAAAATGGCTAATACTTACCTAAATTCCCCTGATAAAATGTGGTAAAAGGCTTAAATGTGAACAAAATAAAGGTTCATCCTGCACTACTACTGCTTATCACCTCTCCAAAAAACAATAAAAAATCATGTCTGGGGTCTAAAGGTCCAAACATGATCGATTTATAAGAGAGATTCATTTTATAAAAAAATCATGTCTAGAACGGAGATCGTCTAAACACGATTTTTAAAAGAGAGAAGGAAGTCTGATATCTTTGAAGATATCCTTTATGGGTATAGGATAAGAGGGATTAAGTTTTTATTATAGCAGTTGAAAAGCGAATGGGTAGGTATTTTAAGTTAATTCAGATAAAAATACGCTACTTATCTTTTCATTTGGACTTTTGCTCATCCTGTGCAACAAAGATCGGGAGTAAATTTTAGATAAAAAATAGCTATAATGGGGGATAAAATGGGGGAGATAAAGGATATTAAGGCTATATTTTGGGGTTGTTTTGCTATTATTCGTCTAAAAAGTTAAAATTTAATTGAACCACAGTACCTTTTTTTGTTGGTAAAAATCGACAAGTTCCGCCAATCTTCTCCATCCGATAGCGCATATTATCTAGTCCATTTCCTCTACCCTGCTCTTTTTCAGCAAGATTAAAACCAACTCCATTATCTGTGATAGTCAAAATAAAGTGGTCTTTCTCCATTTTCATTTCAATAAGCACCTTACTGGCCTTTGCATGTTTGACGATATTATTTAAAATTTCTTTGTAGGCAAGAAATACCATTCGACGTATTTTTCCAGCCACCATTTGCTCATCTGGCTGATTTTCTGAGATATTAAATGAGTAATCGGTATCGAGACTATCGAAGAGTTCTTCGGTATAGTTTATCAAATAATGGATCAATTTACCCAACGAATCGTTTCGAGCATCTACTGCCCAGATAGTTTCACGGATGGTAATAGAAATTTCCTGTGCGTCTTGCGTTAGTTTTTCCATTTCCTTTTTCCATCTAGGATGCTCAAATTTAGTTTCCAGCATCGCTGTTTTCAAACTAATAGCAGAAAGGCGTGATCCTAAATCATCGTGCATATCTCTAGCGATGCGGAGTCGCTGTTTTTCGAGGGCAATATTTTTGTCAAACTGTATCTGCTCTTCTCGTCTTTTTTGCTTTTGGAAAAAGGTAACAACAACTGCAACAATCATACTCGCTATAATACTCACTATAAAAACTATTAAAAATATAAATGCCTTTGTTTTTCGAAAGGGAGTAGGAATATGGATGACTACTGTATCCGTTAACTCTTTATTCCAGATGCCATCCGAATTGGCGGCTCGAATTTCAAAGATATAATCACCCGATTCAATATTGGTATACTGACACTTGCCACCACTTTCTACTATTTTCCATTCCTCTTCTTCGGGTGATAAACGATACTTAATGAGATTTTCTTTGCTACTACTATATTCGATGGCCACAAAATGAAATTCTAGTTTATTATCTTTAGGATTGAGGTGCAGCTTTTCGATTTCTTCAATATTGGTCGCGCCTGTATTTTCACATTTTAAATCTGGTCGTTTTTTGCCAGCAATTAAGATATCTGTAATCTGAGGAATGGCTAAAGGAACTTCTGATGTAATATCCTTGGGATCAAAAATGACTAGCCCATTATCTCCTCCGAAGGCCAAGCGACCGTCTTTTAGTTTTAGATGAGCATTCATTGAAAACCGTTCACTGCCTAAACCATCTGCCTGATCATAGGCAATTACCTTTTCATCTTCAGGGGTAAATCGATAAATGCCATCGTTGGTTGACATCCAAAGATTGCCAGTTTCATCCGGAAGAATTCCAAATACTTCATTTGGGAGTTTATTTTTTTTACTATGATACGTAAATGATCTGGTATTATAATTAAAGGAAACTAATCCATCGACACTACCTATCCACAGAACAGAGTCATTGGGGTGCATAAACATGCTATAAATTTGACCAATGTAGGGTATACTATCCTTTCTGGTAAAATCTGACATATCATAAAAAACTATTTTGGTATTGTTCTTTTCTACCACCACCAAATTATCTTTATAATCTTCATATAAATTCATGGGTCCTACAATAGTGTCGGTTCCTGGAATTTGAACGATTTCAAATTTATCATTTTGCTTTTGGAGAGAAAACAGTCCTTTTGTAACACCATGAGCAAAAATAGTTTGTCCATTTCGAAGCAATAGACCATCTGTAAAGTGTTTTGATAAATTTGTTTTTATAGATTCATAAGCATTTGGGTTAAAAAAATGGAATTGCTTTGAAATATAATAATCGGTCCAAAGTCTCTTTTCTGAATCTTCAAATGCGAAATAAATTTCTGTATTATCTTTATTCGGCTGATCAGATATTATTTCTCGAACCACCCTTCCCTCTTTATCTAATACGATGATTTTTTTATTAGTAAAAGCCCATATTTCGTCATTCTCCCGTTGCACCAATCCTGTTACTACACTACCGACCGTATGATTTATGAATTTTGTTTTATCAGGAAAGGAAAAGTATATTCCATCATTTTTAGTGGAGATCCAAATGTTTTGTTCTTTATCTACCAATGCCGTAATAATGCTATTATCAGAATCTGATTCTTTTAAAACATCAAAATTTAATTTCCCTATAATTTTCTTTAATTTTAAATCATAGCGAAAAAGGTCTCCAAAAACAGTAGTTATTAATAGCTCCTCTTCGTTAAAAACAGATATTTTTTGGACCGACGGCAATGGTTTTCTTTCCCATAAAATAGTCTTATCTTTTTGAGGAGCACCAATAACAACTTCTTTCAATCCGCCTTTCCCTCCGATTAACAAAGTCTCATTATTAAGCGGATGAATAGAATAAACCCCTAAATCTTTTAAAGGAGTTTCTCTAAAATCTATTAATGCTTGATTTCTAAACTCAAATATTTTCAATAGGTTGCCTCCCAAATTATAAGTATAAACCAACGTCACATTATCAAATTGTTTGACCATACCTCGGTTAAAATTCCTTTGAGGGTAGGTACTTGTACAAGCGATAAATTTTCTCTTCGAAAGGTCAAATTGCCGAAGACTATCTTTATGCAAGAGCCAAAGAATATCACCTGTTTTACCACAACTATGAAATCCAGATATTACATTACTACCATCCTTGATCGGATAAGGTGTGAATTTTTCGCTTTTTATATCGTAGTGATTCAATGCTTGATAGGTCGTAATCCAAAGATCGTTTTTCCCATCTTCTACTATCTGTCCTTGAATATTTTTACCAAGTATTCCGAAGGTATCAACGGGTAAGGCCCCATAGTCTTTCACCTGAAATCCATCATACCGTTGTAAACCAGAAGTAGATCCAATCCATAAGAATCCTTTTGAATCTTTGAAAAGAAAGTTGTTAGAAGGATTACGTAGTTGATCTGAAGTCGACAGGTGTTGCCAATGTAGATATGGTAGCGACTGAGCAGAAAGCGCTAAAGAGAAAAAAAAGCAGAAAATGCTAAAAATTGTATTACGCATGTATTACAAAATTCTAAAAACTCAAGATAAGTAGGTAATCTTTACCCTACTATATTAACTTAATTTTTTGAATTAAAAAAACCGAATAAAAGAGATAGCCTTTTAATTCGGTTCCTTTTTCACATAAGTCTAAAATTGTTTGTTACTCATTCAAAAAACTAGAAAGAGTTACTAAACCACCAGATCCAGGAGGCTCACAATAGTTGGGGCAAGGTAGCACCGCTTTACCATTTTCGTTATTCATAAGATGTCCATTACTATCAATTCCGACCACTATTTTAGTGGCGGGTTTAGGATCGTTCAAATAAATTCCTGGGATTTGAACCATAGTAGCCGCTCCCAAATCTCTTAGAGCGATTAATTCATCTTTGAAATACTTGGGACCAGCTATTTCGGCCTTGTTTACAAATTTTACATCAGTGATTGGTACAGTCATGTTAATCAATTTTAAAAGGGTTATTAAATTATTATTTGATAACTTAAAGGTAAAGTCAAGTTTTCGGAATTTTATCCCCCTTTTGTACTATTTTTAGTAAAAAACATCAATCTAGAAGAGTTTTTTTCCAGAAAAAATCTTTTCTTGTTAGAGTTAAGACACTCTCTAAAAAAATTGAAATGAAAAATACCCTTAACATCTGTATCGTAGAAGATTCAGATGACTATCGAATAGCCCTGCAAGAAATGATTAATACTACTCCTGGATTTACCTGTACACTCGCTTATGGAAATGGAGAAAGTGCCTTAAAAAAAATACCTGATCAGATGCCAGACATCGTCTTAGTTGATATTGGACTTCCCGGAATTTCAGGATTAGAGTTAATACGTACCATCAAAGCAAAAATTCCTAAAATTCAATTTATGGTATTAACCGTATCCGAAGAAGGGAATAAGATTTTTGATGCCCTTAAAGTCGGAGCCAGTGGCTACCTTCTTAAAAGTACACCACCAAAAAAAATCATTGAAGCTATTCAAGACCTAGCAAATGGAGGCGCTCCAATGAGTCGAAAAATTGCTCGCCTAGTCGTGGCCTCTTTTCAAGGGGTACCCGCAATTCCCGAAAATCCCTATGATAAAATTCTTACCAAACGGGAAAAAGATGTTCTACAAGAATTATCCAAAGGACTTCTTTATAAAAACATTGCCGCGGAATTGAACATCTCTATCGAAACTGTAAAAAGTCATTGTCATAATATCTATGCTAAACTGCACGCAACTACCCGTACAGAAGCCATCAATAATTATAAAAACGGCAACCAAAAATCTTCTTAATTTCTATATATACCTGATATTCACAAAATGTCATTGCTCTTTCCCAATAACTTAGCTGAGATTTTAGAGTTTAACAGTTTCTATGTCTTTACAATTATACCAGATATTCTGAAGAGAGAGACGAGCATGTACAAATAGAAAATCTCATTTCACAGTGATTTTTTCGAGAACAAAGAATTATATTCGAACTATCCTGATTCGCCAATGTCATCTAATTGTCATTTATGCTTTTTATTAAAAAAGATTGTTAATAGTAATAGACCGTGATTATAGATTTTTGCATGCAAAATTTCTATTTGCATGCAGATTTTTTTCACAAAAAAACCCTTAAAAATATGCCCCCTTTTAATTTTGGCAAAAGTGAAACTTTAAGAAACCAACTAAATACTGATTGCTATTTTTCTACCACCAACTTTATAACCTTACACGAAGGAATAGTCTCCCTTATAAAAGCATATTATGATAATTTAAAAGAACAATACATAGAGAATAATATGGATATCCAAGGGTTTCCTAAGTTCACTAAACGTAAGGTTATAGTCTCCAATTCTAAAACATTATCTTTTACCACAATGCCCACGTGGTTGTACGACAAAAAGGGTAAAAAAGATGAAGCTAGAGATAAGAACTTCATTACCATAAACGACTTACTAAGAGATTAACGCGAATTAAGGGCAAAATTTTAGCACTGTAAATCAATAATTTATGGGGCATTTAAACAAATATTCATACTTGACTAAACCTAAGTCGCTGATTTTCAATACCCTTTTATTTTTAGCCCTTAATTCGCATAAGATATATGGAGATTATTATTTTCTAAAGAAACAACATTCCTCTTCATGATCTAAACCTTCTGCTTTAGCATCTGCTGTTTGCTCTTGATATTTCTTATCAGATACCACCTTATTTCCTATTTATATCTCAAAGGCCTTTAAGCATTTTTCTGCTTCCTTAGATGCTGATGCTCTATTTTTTTCAAAACCCAGTTTAGTTTATCCCACAACATTGCTTACCTTCGAGATATGAAAGATAATGTTGAGAATATACAATCCATTTGGCTTAGTAGAGAAGATTCCAAAATTATTGAAATCATCGATCAGCGGTTTTTGCCACACCAACTGATAATAGAACAATTAAAAACTTGGAAAGATTCCGAAAGGGCTATCCGAGAAATGCACGTTAGAGGAGCGCCCCTTATTGGCGTAACTGCTGCTTACGGTATGTATCTAGCATGCTTGGAAGCCAAAGCTCATTCAAATAAAGATGCGTTTTTTTTAGATGTGGCCAATGGCTTAAAAGCTAGTCGTCCCACTGCCGTCAATCTAGCATGGGCCGTGGATCGTCAATTAGCACTAATTAACACACTTAAAAATGCGGACGAAATAATTACTGCATCCTTAAGTCTTGCCAAGAAAATCAGTGACGAAGAAATCGAGAATTGTGCAAAAATTGGTCAATATGGTCTTGATCTTTTACAACCTTTAATTGCAAAGAAAAAAGGGGAACCGCTCAATATACTTACGCATTGTAATGCTGGCTGGTTGGCTTGCGTCCAACACGGTACCGCTACGGCTCCTATGTATGCAGCTCATCAATTAGGTATTCCAATCCACGTTTGGGTCGATGAAACACGTCCCCGAAATCAAGGTGCCCGATTAACAGCCTGGGAACTAGGACAAGCAGGTATCCCACATACAGTTATTCCTGATAATACAGGTGGACATTTGATGCAGCACGGATTGGTTGATTGTTGTATCGTAGGTAGTGACCGAACCACCCGCACAGGAGACGTAGCTAATAAAATTGGAACCTATCTAAAAGCATTGGCTGCCCACGACAATAAAATCCCATTTTATGTAGCTTTACCAGGATCTACTTTTGACTGGGAGATTCGTGACGGAGTAAAGGAAATTCCTATCGAAGAGAGAAATTCAAAAGAAGTAAAATTTATTCAAGGATTGTATGAAAAAAACATTATAAAAGTCTTAGTTTCGCCTCCAGAAAGTCCGGCAGTCAATTTTGGCTTTGACGTTACTCCGGCGCATTTAGTTACTCGTCTGATCACCGAGCGCGGTGTTTGTCAGGCTAATGAAGCATCAATTAATGAATTATTTCCAGAATACTAATACCGTGGAAGAAGGGTATATAAAATTTCATTGTGATTGGAATAAGGGACCGACACTTTCACCGAAGCTACTACAATCTATCAATTGGGGTAGACAGGAGATGTATACCCGAGGATTAATTGGTGCTTATGATAATGGAATTGGTTATGGTAATATTAGTGAACGCTTAAAGGATGGAAAATTTGTCATCAGTGGATCCGCTACGGGAGGCCTTAAAAAATTAGCGTCAGCTCATTATAGTATGGTTCAAAAAATTGATATTAAAAAAAATCGAGTTTGGTGTAGTGGCCCCATTAAAGCTTCTTCCGAAACAATGAGCCATGCCGTAATTTATCAAAACTGCCCAGAGGTTAATGCCGTTATTCATATTCACGACCTTAACTTGTGGAAGTCTATCATCCACCAAGTACCGACTACGCATGCGTCTGTTCCTTATGGTACGCCAGAAATGGCCAAAGAGATCATCCGACTTTTAAAACAGACCAACGTTCGTCAACATACTGGGTATTTCGCTATGGCGGGACACGAAGAAGGTATCATTGCTTTTGGTACTAATATGGAACACGCAATCAACCGCATAAGCTGTCTACTCGACTGTGGAATCTAAATTTGTTAAAATTCAGTTTGAAAACTGTCACATTTCATCAAAAAATGATTTAAATTGATTTTAATTCCAGCTTACTCCATGAGTTAAAAAAGCCTTATAAAATAGTTCTTTCAGCTTTTTTCAAGATTTTCTAGCACGACTTTTGCAAACATTTAAATATCCTCACCTGTCACACGATCCTCTTCCTCCACTTGACAGTAATTTTCCCCCACAATATTCATCTTTTCCTCCCTTAGAAGTTTTTTATACGCGAGGTCCTCTCATTCGTGTAAACACCATAACAATTTAACCATGAAGTACTTTTTTTACCACACATTACTTACCCTCCTATTTATTACCACTACCTCCACTCTTTTCGCTGTCACGATTTACTCTGCTCAAAGTGGAGATTGGGATGATCCTACCAGTTGGTCTCCAGCAGTAATTCCATCTATCACAGACGAAGTGATTATTGAAAATGGTCATACCATCACTAAGAGCGGAGTCTCTTACACGCACCAAGGAAATATTACAATTAAAGAAAATGCAGAGTTAATTAGCAATGCAGGAAATAGTTCAAATGGATTTACTTTCGATGGAGGTATTTTCAACGTTTTTGGAACACTGACCTTACCTTTCCCAGATCGAGATCTAGATATTATCGGAAATAGTTTATTTATCGGACATCCAGCGGCCATCATTTTTGTCAGTGACGATTGGGAGGTATTCGATCAAGCCGAAGTTGTTATCAACGGTATCTGTGTTGAAGTAGATGATGATTTCACAATAGACGGGACTGACTCCAGTGTTTGTGGAGACGGTGGAGTGAGCATTGGAAATAATGCCAATAACAATACTTTTAATTTATTAAATGGCGCAACAACCGCTCAAATATGTCTTGACACAGAAGTTTATCGAGGGGAAGGAGGAACCTGTGAAACACTCGTAGCCGGAGGAACTGGAAACGCACAACCCACCGCCTACGATGATTTTGAAACAACGAATATCAATACACCCGTCCTAGTGGATATTCTATTTCAGGATAAACCTGATGAAGACCCAGATGCTAGTGATGTTTTAGAAATTGTCAGCATTGGACCGGATATGACGGCTATGGGAGATACTTCTTTACAAGGAGGTACGATCGTCATCGACAATAACGGAACACCCAATAATCCAAGCGATGATTTTGTCAACTATACGCCACCAACTGATTTTGTGGGGATTGATACCTTTTATTATACGATTACCGATCAGAACGGAGGTTATAGCACGGCATTGGTAACCGTGACCGTGAGCAATCCATTGCCCGTGACTTGGTCAGATTTTTATGGCAAAGAACTAGCTTGTGAAATGGTACTCAACTGGACCACCGCTAGCGAATTAAACAATGATTATTTTGAAATAGAAAAGAGTACCAACGGAAGAGATTTTACTTCCTTAGGTACAGTCAAAGGATCAGGAACCACCAATAATTATCGACAATATAAATTTGTAGACAAATTACCTGCTACTGAAAATTATTACCGAATCAAGCAAATTGATTTTGATGGTAAAACTGATTACTCAAAAATAATCGTCCTGAAATCAAACTGTATTGAAAACGATGAGAATATCGGTATCGCCACCCTATTCCCAAACCCAGCAATGTACAACGATGCACACCTACGATTTAACGCTCGACAAACAGAAGAAACTTGTTTAATGGTTAGTGACTTGTTTGGTAATATTATTATCAATCAGCCATTGACCGTATACGCTGGTATGAATCATGTAGATTTAGACATTACCAAATGGCCAGCTGGTACGTATACGATCTGGTTGGGTAAGCAGTCAAAGCGATTTATTAAGATGAAAGATTAAAATATTTTTAAATTTTAGATGGTGATTAAAAAATCCCGGCGATCGTATGATCGTCGGGATTTCTTTTGAAAATATTTTTAAGAAAATCTATTCCTTACTGAATAGAAGTTTTGATATCGAACATGTAAGCATCTCTGTTATCGTCAGGACTAGGATCTAAATCCGTTACTCTCATAATAAAATAGTCATCACCTCGATTTGCTATAAAAATATTTCCTTCCTCAACCATTTCACTAGGGTTTACATCAGCTCCATCATCAAAAGCAGCAATAATTGTTTCCCGAAAATTTATATTATCAAAATTAAGAAGCTCAGGGCCGCTCGCAGCACGTAAAGTAATACCGTTCACACCTTGAATTTGCCGTCTCCATTCACCAGTAGTAACGCTTAATCCCAAATCGATGATGTCTGCCTCTGAAGAATTTACCGGAACATTTTCTCCAGTATCTAAATCTAGTCCTCCAAAGACTGGGAAAGGCTCCGTTGGGCCTGATGGGCCATCTGCATTAGACAAGCTAGCAGTATATCCATCCGGAATCGGTGTCCCTGCCGCCACCATAATTTCTTTCGTTTTGGCAGTCTCACCAAAAGCATCTTCTACCTCAAAAGTAAGAATATAATTATCTGCTTCCGTAATCCTTACCAAGACATCCGCCAGTTCAAATCCAGAGACATCATCTCCTACTAAATAATAAGGGTTATCATCAAAGTCCACCCCGTTAAATGCCAGATCGGCAAAGTTCATTAATTCTCCATCATTGTAAACAGCAATCTTAGCTAAATCAGCACCAAGAGGAGTAGCAGTGATGGCATAATTTTTTCCACCCAGACCAACTGCGCGGGGATTAGTGCCCACATATTCTATCATTGGCGTGCTCTTTACGGTCACCTCAGCCCGCACTGGAATATTAGTTTCACCATCAACAGCATCAACCGTCGCGGCATAGGTGTAATCTCCAGGAATAGTAGGCCCATCTATTTCAACAGTAAAAACAAATGCACTTGCATGATCTATTAAAGAAGCAGGATTACCACCGATATCGCTAGAAGTAATACGACTAAAGTCAATAGTAGTTCCGTTTTCGGTAATTGTTAAAAGGTTCATACCTCCACTGCCTTTAGAACCACGAATAGTAAGCGTTATAATACCTCCAGGAATAACTTCTGCATCTCCATCTATCCTAACAGAAGGTGGAATTTCTGTATCTAACATTATCTCATCCCCACAGGCAGTTAATCCTAAAACAGCTGCTGCCATAAGTAAGAATAAGTAGTTTGAGAACATGGTGAATTTCTTCATTGTGATTTTTTTACTAAAAAAGATTGATTAAAAAAATGTTTCTTAATTAATGGTGCGGTAACTTTTTAATTTCTGTGTGATAATCTAAAAATGCATCTAGTTGGCCTGTTTGCTGGTTGGCTAGTTAGCTTCCCTTTACCGTACAATACGATTGAGGGAAGCTAACTAGCTAACAGGCAAACCAGCCAACAAGCAAAAAATGGGTACTAGATCTATTTTTCTAAAAGTCACTGCACTATTATTAATAGAAGTTGTTTAAAAATGATTTGTTTGATTTCTATTAAATATTAGATAAAATACTAAATAATGAAGGCTTATCCAAATTTGAGATTTACTTTGTAAAGTTGATCGTCTAGTATTAAAACACGAATGAAGCCTTATTGCCATTTTGTGATAACAAAAAAAATGTAAATAAATTCAAAATTTACACCATAATGAGAAAAAAAGCTATTACTCCACATGTAACCTTTGACATGGTATTTTAGCGATTTTTAAAAAAAGAAAGAAAATATGAACATAGAAAAAGCGCCATCTCGGGCTACCGAGATGGCACTTTTTTTATAAAAAGAAAAGCAACTTAAGGTTGATATCCTTTAACATTTATTGTATAAAAATCTTCGTCGTTAGAAGCTGTTGTAATATTTGAGAACTCAATGATATAATAATCACCATTATTCTCAACAACAAAGACATCTCCTATTTCAATTCTAGCTGTTCCTGTAGAAACATCTACACCTGTATTGAACGCAGCAATAAGTGCTTCAGCACTATTGACAGAACTATAATTAAATAATTCTGGCGAACTAGATGATGGGGCAACTAATTTTGCATCCCCCTCTGCCGCTACCTGTCTTCTCCAATCACCATTAGCATCATTTCCTAAATCCTGAAGTTCTGCATCAGTACTACTTGATGCAAGACTCTCTCCTAAATCCAAGTCAAAAGAACCATTAAAGCCAGCTGGGCCTGCTAAATTAAAAAAGAATTTTTCAGAGTATGTCACGTTAAGTGGCGTACCTACCACTACACTCACTTCCGTACTTGCCGTTTCACCAAGAGCATCGGTTACTTCAAAAGTAAGATTATAAGTACCTGCTTCTGAAAAGTCTACTACAACTGCAGCCATATCGAATCCAGAGACATCATCTCCTACCAAAGAATAAGGATTGTCATCAAAGTCCTCATCATTCAATTTCAGACTGGTAGCGTTGATTAATCCTCCATCATCGTAAACAGCAATCGTGGATAAATCAGCACTGCCAGCAGCAGCAGTAATTCTAAAAATATTTCCTCCAAATCCTGCCTCATAAGGATTAGGCCCCATATAACTTATCGTAGGAGGCGTGCTACTTACGATCACATCGATACTGGCTTCATTTGATTTATTATTAGCATCAGTAACAGTAGCCGAATACGTGTAAGTACCTGGAGTTGCAGGTGCTCTTAGTTCAACAGTAAAATCAAAAGCAATAGCATTATCTCCCGCAAGAAGCGCATCGCCCGATCCGATATCTGGATTGTTTAATCCAGTTTCAAGAGAAACAGTGACTCCATCTTCTTTAATACTCAAAAGGTTCATATCTGCATCTCCTTTGCTACCACTGATAGTCAAAGTGATAATTCCTTCTGGAGCCACTTCTACATCTCCATTAATCGTAACGGAAGGCGGAAGTTCATTAGTCAAAATTGGGTCGTCCCCACAGGCGGTTAATCCTAAGATAGCCGCAGCCATGAGTAAGAATAAATAGTTTGATAGAATGGTGAATTTCTTCATCGTAATTTTTTTTTGATTTAAAATGATTGATTAATAGTGTTATTAGAACCATATATTGGTTCTGTTTTTTAGATTAGAATTAATGTTTGTCTGAATTTTCGACGCAAAAATATACTTTTATTGAAGTATCTGCATGACGAAATACGTTAAGATGAGGTTAGATTCTATAGGTTTGTTATGGTAGGAACGAATGAAAAGGGCAAATGTTAGTCCAAAAACTAGTATTTTATAAAAAAATTAACATCTTAGAGAGCAAGTTAATACCACCTTCACCAGTGGCTGGGCCTGGTAAGAGAGTCTTTCATTACAAATTAAGGTAATCAAAGAATGCCAACCACTGGAGAAAATGGATGTTCTCTTCCACAGGGGGTTTTCCTGTGGAGAGAGAACAAATTTTTGGAATGAGATATTAACTCATTCCTAACCGGGGTTTAGACATTCTACACCGTTTGTGTGGTAGCAGATTGTTTTCATAGCTTAATATTTCCGGTCAAAAAGTGTGGACTGCGATGGATCAGTTAGGGTGTGAATACTGACCCATTTTATCACAAGATAATGACAAAAATCACCACGATGCAAGGGGAAAATCCCTGATCTAGGCCCAATTAAACGCTTTAACACCAAAAAAGACAAAAACCTAAAATATGTTAAGGCGTTTTAATCTATTAACATTGACAGTCAATGTTTTATATATTTGTTAATATTATTTTTTTAACACTGTTAATAACTTTAACCCGCATAATTTATGGCCAAAAAGCCTAATTCTGACCATTCTGGAAGCAAATCCACTACTCCACCCAATTTCTTTAATAAAAAAGCAGCGGGTAAACCCATTCCCAAAAAGCAAAAAACGACCGAAGCTTTTGTTGCTGGCATCTTAAGGGGCGATCGTGTAACATTGGGTCAGGCTATTACCTTGATTGAAAGTCAACACCCAAATCATCAAGCAAAGGCAGAATCCATTGTTGAAGCCTGTTTACCTCATGCTGGCAAAAGTTTCCGCATTGGTATCACTGGTACTCCGGGTGTAGGCAAGAGTAGTTTTATTGAGGCACTTGGACTTTATCTGGTTGGACAACAGAAAAAAATTGCCGTATTGGCCATTGACCCAACCAGTCAAAAAAGCCACGGTAGTATTTTAGGGGACAAAACGAGAATGCAAGACCTCTCTATTCATAAAAATGCCTTTATCAGACCTTCCCCAGCGGGCGATTCTCTCGGTGGTGTAGCGCGTAAGACCAGAGAAACCATGATTCTTTGTGAAGCGGCTGGCTACGAAGAAATTATTGTAGAAACCGTCGGCGTAGGTCAATCCGAAACGGCTGTACACTCAATGGTTGATTTTTTTCTACTACTCTTACTACCCGGTGCGGGCGACGAATTGCAAGGAATCAAAAGGGGGATCGTAGAAATGTCAGACTTAATCACCATCAATAAAGCGGATGGCGATAGAATTACTCCTGCTAGACAATCCCAAAAGGCTTATAAAAATGCTTTACATCTGCTACCTGCTACGAATAGCGGATGGATTCCACCTGTGATGACTTGTTCTGCGCTCGAAAAGACCGGAATTGAGACAATATGGCAAACTTGTATCGACTACCGAGATATGACTCAAAAAAATGGTTTTTTTCAACAAAAAAGAAAAGAACAAGCACGGTACTGGCTCCACGAACGGATTCAAAACGATTTACGCCTTTATTTACAGACCGATCCTACGATGAAAGCAGCCCTCGAAAACATCGAAACAGCCGTATTATCTTATCAAAAGACACCTTTTCAGGGAGCGAGAGAGATATTAGCGCTATTAACAAAAAAAAGATAATAAATTAAGATTAATTTGTATATTTGAGACGCATTCCAAAAACCGACGGAGTGTACTGTGTGTGGTACCTCCAAGTCTTTTAAGATGAACATTTTATAATCCCTGAACATATTCTTCCCTTCCATTTATCTTCTTTTTCCTATTCATTTGTCAAATTCCTGCTTCTGCGTGCAAATTGGTATCTTTGCCAAGAATCAAGCTTAACTTTTTTTTACGCAAAATAAACCTAAAATTATGTTTGGAGATATGCAGGAAAAGCAGGAAGCACTGCGAAAAACGCTCGGAGAAATGCGACTGGAAGCAGAGGCTGGAGATGGTCTTGTAAAAGTAACGGTCAATGGCAATCGTGAAGTTGTCAATATTTCTATTAAATCTGATGCAATGACACCCGATGACCCGGAGCAACTTGAAGACTTATTACTTGTTGCCGTCAATCGGGCCATGGCCATAGCGGCAGAAACGGAAGCAGTAGAATCTCAAAAATTAATTCAAGATATGTTACCTCCAGGCATGGGTGGTTTATCAGATATGTTTTCATAAGAAACTACTTACCTGTTTCATCCTTGTATCATAATAATGTGCTGGTCAAATTCGTTTTTGCAAACGGGAGTACCATCGATTTTTGGAAGTATTCCAAATTTTTTATTGTTTTTATCAGAATTAGTGATCATTTTAAAAAAGTGGCCTGATTCTTTGAATCATTATTCCAATGAAATATTTTTTTACCATTCTATTGATCAGTCTAACGTTACCCCTATTCGCCCAACTAGAACCAGGATTGATCGCTTATTATTCTTTTGATGACTGTACGCCCCGTGATAGTAGTGGTGTCACAGGTTCTGGTGCCTTTGTAGGTACGCCAGACTGTGTCTGTGGTGTGAGTGGAAATGCTATCGAACTAAATGGTTTTGATCAAGAGATGCTGATGCTCGGAAGAATTAATAATTCTTTTGAAAGTGGAGATTTTACAATCAGTATGTATATCAAATCCACTAGCGCAGCAGGCACCCAGTCTTTACTCAACAAGCGAGAATCCTGTGGTGTTGTCAATAGTTTAGGAGTCCGATTAAACCCGGCAGCCAATAGCATCTCAGTAGAGATTAGTGAGTCCAATGACCAAATGGCCAATGTAACGGGATCTTTGGATTTTGGAAGTTGCTGGCAACACGTCGTCGTCGTTCGATCCGGTGCCAAAACACTACTATATGTTAATGCTGTCCTGATAAAAGAAACGATATCCAATACGCGTGCTCGGGTAAATCTAAGAAATAACGCGGTCATGTCGGTTGGAGGTGGTGCTTGTGTATCTGAAGCAGTGGACAATCGTTTTTCTGGTCTCATAGATGAAATTAAAATTTACGAACGTAGTTTTAATCAAAGCCAAATAGACGCATTGTATCTGGCTCCCGATCGAATTGCGACCACAGATACCACCATCTTTTTAGGAAACACTGTCAATATTCGTACGACGAACTCTTGCGCAACAGATTTCTCATGGACTCCTACCACGGGTCTTGACGATCCTGAAAGTCCAAATCCTGTGGCAAGTCCTACAGAAACGACCACTTATACAGCGCTCTTCAATGATAACATTTGCAGTGCCATTGATAGTATTACTATATCTGTGATTGACCCTGACGATTTACCTTGTGACTTGGTATACTTACCTACTGCTTTTACCCCAAATGGAGATAACGTAAATGATGCGTATGGCATCAGTAATCCCTACGCTATAGATGACCTAATTTCTATGGAAGTGTTTGACCGTTGGGGTGGACGAGTTTTTGTAACAGATGACCCATTCGAACGATGGGATGGTAATTTTAAAGGAGAACCTGTCAATTCGGGGGTGATGTTGTATCGAGTAAGATTCCGTTGCGATGGAAAAGAAGATACGACCGTAGGAAGTTTTTCGATTATTCGATAATGTAAAGACTATTTTCTGATAGACGCTTCTAAACAATTAGCATATAAATAGTTTTAGATAGGTATCTTTTTATAACACATTACGTCTTAATGCAATAAGAGAAATCAGGTTAGCAGAGAATATCTGTCTTTTTTACTATCATACAACTCAATCCGCATGCGTATTCATAATTATTTTCTATTCTTAGGTACTTTTAGCATTATGTTATTGGCTTTTGCCTGTAATTCCGATCCTAAGGTAGCAACTGAGACCATCGCTGAAAGTGAAAAAATCGCTGATGTCATCGCCGAACCTACTCCAGCACCATCGCCTTCTGCAGAAGAAATTGCGGCAGCAAAAGCAGCAGAAGCTGAGAAAGCAGCCGCGGAAAAGGCAGCCCTAAAAGCAGCGAAAAAGAAAGAAAAAGAGGAAGCCGCCAGCAAGGAGCGCAGAAGAAAACGAAGAAAAAAGAGAGCAGCAGAAAAAGCAGCGGCAGAAAAGCTAGCCAAAAAAGAAGCAGCGGAAGCCGCTCAAAATACCATCATAGAAAACAATTCCTCAACAGTTAAATCACCTCCTCAAGAAGATTTATCAGGTATTGACCAAGAATTATTAGACGTAGTTCAAGTTAAATCAAATGGAGGGACTCCCCGCATTCGTTTTGATTCAGATTCTTATGATTTTGGAAGAATTATTCAGGGAAAAGAAATAGATCACCAATTTGAATTTACCAATACAGGCTCTGCACCACTTGTCATTAATAATGTGGAGGTCACTTGTGGTTGCACCACTCCTTTTTATCCATTCATTCCTATCGAACCAGGCGAACGTGGAAAAATAAGCGTACATTTCAGTAGCAAAGGTCGACTAGGAAATCAAAATCCGACCATTACTGTTTATACCAACACTGATCCTGGCACTTTCGAACTTCATCTCAAAGGAATTATTGATACCGAACGAGAGGGTCAATAAAACAATGAAAACTCCAAAATGGACGTGACCGAAAAACAAGATGGCTATTTAAAAAATTTATTAAAAAAAGCTAACCTACTTTATCAAGCACGTAGTCTCGAAGAAGCACTCGTAGTGACCCAAGAGGCAAAGAGTCTTTGTACACTCAACGGAGACAATGAGGGTCTAATTACCACTAATTTACTTTTAGCCAGTATTTATGATACTTCTGGTCGCTATCATGGTGACACCAAAAAAATGCGTGAGGCCCAAACCTTCATCCGCGCCGCTGCGAACCTGACCGATCCAAAAAGTTCTCGTCAACAACTGTCCATAGAACTAGCCCATGCTAGAGCATACCTCAGTGAAAGAGCTTCCGAAACAGCAGAAAGATATTTAAAAAAATTGCTGGCTCATAGCGAAGAAGAAAGAGAGATGGACTACCAAATTTTAGCACTCATTGGCCTGAGTGAAAATGCCACACACCAAAACGAATTTGATAAAGCGCTTAAGTATGCCGAGACCGCTAAAGCGTTGCTGGGCGATGATAAAGTGCGCCGGGCAGATACCTTAGTCGCCACTGTTTTTAATCAATTGAGTCAAATTTATTTTAAACAACAAGACTACGACCTAATGTTGAGTTGTAGTGAAAAGGTCTTACAGATTAGTGCCAAATCGGGTGATGTAGAAAAAGAAATCAACGCACTGAAAAATATCGCTATCTACCACGCTGCTAAGTCCAACTATAAAAAAGCCATGCAGTGTTTTCTCGATTCGATGGACAAAAGCAAGAGTATTAATTACCGCTATCATACGGGACAATGTCTGATTAATATTGCTACCATTTATGCCACGCTCTACAATCACGAGGATGCCATTTCTCGTTACCAAATGGTTTTAGAAAACTATAGTGATATCATTAGTAAAAATACACGGATCGTCATTTATAATAATCTAGGAAATATCTACTATTTCTCAGACCGACTTACCCAGGCGACTAATTATTTTGAAAAGGCCAATAACTTAGCTCAACAGCGGAATTATAACGAGATGATTATTCTTTCACTAGCCAATCTCAGTCGTGCTTATATCGCAAAAGGTAAAATAGATCTTGCAGAAGAAAGAGCAAAAATGGCAGAAGACTTGATGGAAAATCAAGGAGACATCAATGGCCGACAAATCAATCTACTGAATCTTGGTCATATTTATTATCACCAAGGCGATTTCAATAAAGCCATGTTATTTACCAGTAAGGGCATCGCGGCCGCTAGTCGGATGAAGGACGAAACCAACGAAGTGCAAGGATACCAGTTGATGTCAAATATTTATCAATTACAAGGCGACTATAAAACAGCGCTCGATTATCAACTCGTGTATTCTAAAGCACAGGACAAATTTGCCAAAGAGCAGCGCAATCGACAGATCATTGATTTGGAGATAAAAAATGCGATCAAAGAAAAGCAAAAAGAAATTGAACAACTGACCCGCGAAAATGAATACCAAGCTTTATTGCTTAAACAAAATGAACAAATTGCGGAACAAAACGCCATGCTCGTCGCCGCTAACGAAGAGCTTCGTCAGTTTGCCTACGTAGCTTCTCACGATCTGAAAGAACCCATCCGGATGATTGGAAGTTATACTCAATTGATCGAAAGAAAACACCAACATCAATTTACGGAAGATTCTCAAGCTTATTTTACTTACGTAAAGGAAGGTGTTATTCGCATGAATGATTTATTGGACGCCTTACTGAAATATACTACGGTTAGTAAAACAGAAGATAATTTCGAAAAAGTATCATTAGGAGATATCGTAGAAATTGCGGTGATCAATCTTCGCGTAAGTGTAGATGAAAATAAAGCCATTATCAATTGCCATGAATTGCCAGAAGTCATGTCAATTCGTTCTTTGTTGATTCAACTTTTCCAAAACCTAATCAGCAATGCCATTAAATTTAAAAAGCCAAACGAACATCCTGAAATAAATATCTCTGGTGAAGCTATTAAAGATGAAGTAATCATCCAGGTAAGTGATAACGGCATAGGTATCGACCCAGAATATCAAGAAAGAATATTTGTTATTTTTCAGCGGCTCCATACTCGAACTGAATATAAAGGAACTGGCATTGGTCTAGCTATTTGTCATAAAATCGTACAAAGAGTGGGTGGTCGTATCTGGGTAGAATCAGAGGTTGGGAAAGGGGCTACCTTTTTTGTAGCCTTACCAAGAAAATAATCAAACAACTATCATGAAAATAATCAGCGAAAACCAATTATCAGAATTACTGAAGACAAAAAACCTACCCTGGAAAATCACCAATCATTCCATTCAAAAAGCGTTTGTATTTAAAAATTTTGTTGAAGCTTTTGGTTTTATGTCTCGTGTTGCTATCCTAGCAGAAAAACAAAACCACCACCCCGATTGGTCTAATGTTTATAATAAAGTAAATATTACTTTGACGACCCACGATGCGGGTGGCGTGACGGAGAAGGATCTTGTGCTAGCTACAGCGATTGAAAAGCTTACTTAATAATAGGCGCATAATAATATAATCTAATTGTATCTATAAGATTCCATCGTTGAAATAACTGAGCATTAGAACGAGACTTTTCCGGATCTTGTATAATGTCCCAACTTAACACCTCACAGGGTTTTTCCAATCTAACCGTATTTTCATCAGCGATAGCTATTCTTTCTAGTGCATTTCTTTCGCAAGCATTTTTATTAAAATATGTTCGATTGGCGTTTAAAAAAATCAAGCTAAAAACAAGTAAAATTCCAAGGTAGATTTTTTTCCCTTTTGTCTTTATATGATTTAAAATAAAAAGCGTACTGGCTCCGTATAAAATAAATAGTCCAAAATTAACAGGCATTAACGTGTCCATTCTCAGAATAAAAGGTCGGTATTCCCGATATCCACCGAGTGGCAAAATGAGTATGTAAATAATTGCAAACCATAAGATCATCTTGCTCAGCTTTATTATTTGCTGAGCGATTAATGTCTGTTCGCTTTGTTTGATCCACCATAAATTTCCCATAATAAACGCCAAGAAAATAGGCAAAGCTGGTCGATTGGTCATCTGATAAAAAATTCCGTAGGGCAGTAATTTGTATCTTTTCAGCATAGATACTTCCTGTCCATTTTCCAAATTAAAAGTTCCCAAGTAGAAAGAGTAAAACGCAATAAGTACAAAAAGAATAAGTATCAGTAACGGCAGATTAAAGCTAGGTTTCTTCCTTAATGTATTGATGATCATCAATGGCCCAATCATTAAAATCAGTGGAGCAATAAGCGGTCCCGAAAAAGGAAGATATACCATTCCAAAAAAAATAAATGGTAACAGCCATAGCTTAATCGATGGCATGATCGTTTCTTGTGAAATAAAAATTTTATAATAAGGAAGAAAGAACCAAAGGAGCAATGCCAATGGGAAAGTATAAAAAAACGTATAAGTAATAGACCCACTAATCAGCCCCAAATATCCATTATAAGTACCGTGTTGAAATAATGGCAATAATAGAAGTGCTACCAATAAAAACTGGTCTTTTCGTTTTAAGGTCGTGGTGATATACGTTGAAAATAGCCATAGTAAAAAGCCTTGTAATAGCACTTTAAATAATCCCGTACTAGTATAAATACTGGAAATTGGGTCTATTATTTTTTGCAAAAAAACTGGTACTGAATTAAAATAAAGATACATCGTTTGATGTATAAAGTAGCGATTGGTTGCCGCGTAGCGTTCTCCATCAATGATGGCAGGAAATCCTAATGGAGCTTCCAGTACTTGTTGATAAGTAGCCGTAGGAAGGACTACGCCGACCAAATCACCGTCCAGCGGTGCGGTATAATGTTGAAAAAAACTATAGACAAGACCAACAAAAATCAGGAGTAGATAGCAGGTCTTTTGAAGCGTTGGATTTGACAAATTTTGCCTGATTTATAAGACTTTAAGTACTTGGACAAATTACTTTTTTTCTTCTTTCTTTTTAAAGTCTCCATTCTTCCATGCTTTGAAGAATTTTCCCCACGCAATGGGATTAAAAATATTCATAGGCGGTGTTTGCCCGATGTAATAATTTTTACGCGCTTGTTCTCGCAAATAATAATTAGCGTTTTCGGTACCATCGTATTTCGTGACTTTCTCAACTCTAGCCAGCACATCCTTTGCCAAGTTTTCCATGGCTCGTTCTTGCAAATCTTGCGTAACATCAAGTGCTAGAAATTCTAATTTAAAATGTTCTTTACTAGGCCAAGGAAATACAACAGTCTCGGGTAGATTAAAGGTATCCTGGGTCATCAGTTGAATTAAAGAATAACGACTATCGCTTAAACTATCTGGTACCGTTACTTCGACGCTTCCATATCCAACGGATGAGAAAATTAACGTATCTTTTTTCTCGATGACAATGGAGAAAAAACCGGTAAAATCAGAATAAGTTCCTCGGGCCTTATTCTTTACGGCAACATTGACGTAAGGAATAGGATATAGATTTTCGTTGCTTCCATCCAGGATCATCCCAGAAAATTGCACCAAGGAGTCTTGATCGGTCTGAGCTGACAGACGGGAACTAAAAATGCTGATTAAGCTAAAAAATAATATTATTAATCCGATTCTCATATCAATATTTCTGATGTTCGATCAGCGTTTGCTGATAAATATAGTTGACAATTCTTACAAGATACAGAAGATAAACGCAGAATTAAGAATTTTAGCTTAAAAATCGGTTGGGTATTAACAGTGTTTAACATCCTTTGTCGGTTGCAACGCAATACACCTTAAAAAAAGGCAATGACACCCAACCTTTTTCAAAAAGGAAGATTTTTTAAAAAAAATTATAAAGCCAATTTTAAAACCTCTTCCATTTGTTTTACATAATTGATATTTAGTCCTGTAATATAGACGGGCTTGATTTCTTCTACATGCTTGCGGTTTTCTTCACAAAGGATCAAATGTTTGATTCCAGCTCGTTTGGCAGCTAAAATTTTCTCTTTTATACCACCAACTGGAAGTACTTTCCCACGTAAGGTAATTTCTCCAGTCATCGCCAAGAAAGGTTTGACAGGCTTTTGTAGAAAAACACTGGCCAACGCCGTAAGCATCGTGATCCCAGCAGAAGGACCATCTTTGGGAATTGCTCCCTCTGGCACGTGAATATGTATATCTCGCTCATCAATCAACTGACTGGCAATACCCAATGCTTCCGAATGGGCTTTGAGATAACTCAACGCGGTGGTAGCAGATTCTTTCATCACATCTCCTAAGTTTCCAGTCAAGGTAAGTCGACCTTTCCCTTTATGAAGACTGGCTTCAATAAATAGAATATCTCCTCCCACTCTTGTCCAGGCCAGTCCTACGGCCACACCAGAAACCTTATGATTGCTATAGGTATCTCGGGTATATTTAGAAGGTCCCAACATTCCTTTTAGTTCCGCCGACGTTACATTGACCATTTCAGTTTCTTCCATCGCAATCTGTTTGGCAGCGTTGCGCATGACGCCTGCAATTTGTCGATCTAGGGAACGAACACCAGATTCCCGAGTATAACTTGCAATGACGGCTTTCAGTGCTTCGTTGTTGATTTTAATTTGCTTTGCCATTAAGCCATGTTCCGTACGTTGCTTTGGAATCAAATGTTTTTTGGCAATTTCTAATTTTTCTTCCAGCGAGTATCCACTCACTTCAATGATTTCCATTCGATCTAAGAGTGCTGGCTGAATAGTGCTAAGTGAATTGGCGGTAGCAATAAATAGTACTTTAGAAAGATCATAATCCGCTTCCAAATAGTTGTCATGAAAGCTGGTATTTTGTTCTGGGTCCAATACTTCCAGCAACGCGGAAGACGGATCGCCTCGAAAGTCCTTTCCTACTTTATCGATTTCATCTAAAATAAAAACAGGGTTTGATGATCCAGCTTTTCGGATAGATTTGATGATGCGTCCAGGCATGGCACCAATATAAGTTTTTCGATGCCCACGAATTTCCGATTCATCACGGAGACCACCGAGCGACATGCGAATAAACTTGCGATCGAGTGCTCGGGCAATTGATTTCCCCAATGAAGTTTTTCCTACACCAGGAGGGCCGACTAGACAAATGATTGGCGCCTTCATATCTCCCTTTAGTTTAAGCACCGCGAGATGTTCCAGAATTCTTTCCTTAATATCTTCCAGCCCTGAATGATCTTTGTCTAAGATCTTTTTCACCTTTACTAAATCAAAATTATCTACGGTGTATTCTTCCCAAGGAAGATCTAATAATAATTCCAAATAATTCAACATCACCGAGTATTCGGCAACTTGCGGATTCATTCGACGCACTTTTTTTATTTCACGCGTAAACAATTCATCTACTTCTTTTGACCACTTTTTAGTTTTACTTTTTTCAATAAGTCCTTTTATCTCATCTTCCTGTGGATTCTGTCCGAGTTCTTCCTGAATCGTTTTCAACTGTTGATTCAAAAAATAGTCTCGTTGTTGTTTTTCGATATCACCTCGTACTTTAGACTCGATCTGATCTTTGAGTTGTAGGAGTTGCAGTTCGCTGTCCATGTGTTCCATGACCACATGTGCTTTTTCATTTAGGTCGTCCATTTCTAGAATGGCCTGTTTATGTTTCAGTTTGATACCTAAATTAGAAGCTATAAAATTGAGTAAAAACGGGTGTCCACTGATATTGCGTAACATCAGGTTAGCTTCGGTAGGAATATTGGGAGACAGGTCAATAATCTGTCGAGCCATATCTTTAATAGAAGAAATGATTGCCTCAAATTCCATATCATCATCCGATACTGCTTTGAGAGATCGGATAGCGATTCTGGCTTTCATGTAAGGAACTTCCCGAACCATTTCTACAAGACTAAATCGACGACGTCCTTGAATAATGGCGGTCGCTGTGCCATCGGGCATACGCAGCAATTTAATAATCCTAGCTACTGTACCTATTTTGTGGAGGTCATTAACGGAAGGATCTTCTACTTTGGCATCCACCTGTGAAAGAACCGCAATGATGCGGTCGTTTTCATAAGCCTCATTAATTGCTTTGATAGACTTATCTCGTCCAACAGTGATTGGTATAATAATTCCTGGAAATAAAATCGTATTTTTTATAGCGAGTACAGGAAGTACTTCGTCGTATTCATCCGTATTCTGCATTTCGTCTTCTTCTTCCATAGAAAACAAAGGCATAAATTCCGTATCTCCATCCAGCCCATGTGGGGGCAAAAAATCTTCAAACATACTCATTAATTCGATAGTTTTTGTGGCTGACCTCACCCGAAAAAATGAGTTAATAATAAATTCATTGTAGGTTATCCCTCCGTTTTTTGTCTCCTAAAATCTCTAACCCAAAATTCTTAATTCATTAATATCTCATTCAAAAAGGAAAGATACCTATAAGCCAGTCTAATGTCAAGGTGGCAGGAACAACAAACTATTTGGTTCGCCAGACATTGGCATTAAGATGGTCAATATTTATGCCACGGGCAGATTACTCAATTTTTGAAGAATCAATGCATCTTTTGTCACCTTTACCTGCTAAAAAGGCAGTAACTCACTTTTAGTCCACCTCCGCTTCCGAGAGATTTTCGACCTCCGCTTCCGCGGCCTTTTTCCGAACCTTTTCTTCTTCTTCATCACTTAGTTCTTCGGTTTCTACCCGAAGATTCTCAATAATAAATTCTTGTCGGCTGGGTGTATTTTTACCCATATAGTAGGAAAGAACATGTTCGATACTCGTTTCTTCGCTAAGTACCACCGGATCTAATTTAATATCGTCTCCGATAAAATCACCAAATTCATCTGGAGAAATTTCTCCCAGTCCTTTAAAACGAGTGATTTCGGCCTTACCTCTTAGTTTTTTAATGGCTTCTTGTTTTTCTGTTTCCGAGTAACAATAGAAAGTATTCTTTTTATCACGTACCCGGAATAAAGGAGTATCTAAGATGTAAAGATGTCCACTTCGTACTAAGTCTGGAAAAAACTGTAAGAAAAAGGTAAGTAATAATAATCGGATGTGCATACCATCAACATCGGCATCCGTCGCAACTACTACTCGATTAAAGCGCAGATCGTCTAAGGAATCTTCGATGTTCAATGCATGTTGCAATAAATTAAATTCTTCGTTTTCATAAACTACTTTTTTGGTCAAGCCAAAACAATTAAGTGGTTTACCTCGTAGACTAAAGACAGCCTGTGTCTGCACATCTCGAGCTTTTGTAATGGACCCACTGGCCGAATCTCCTTCCGTTATAAAGATGGTCGTTTTTAGTGCCATTTCGGCGTCCACCTTCTTTCCAGTATCGTTATAATGTAGCCGACAATCGCGTAATTTTTTATTGTGTAGGTTTGCTTTTTTGGCCCGTTGGTTGGCTATTTTTTTAATGCCCGCTATTTCTTTTCTTTCTCGCTCAGATTGGATAATCCGACGCTCCATTAATTCGGCAACTTCTTTATTTTTCAATAAAAAATTATCCAAATCCTTCGTCAGAAAATCATTGATAAATTTACGAACCGTTGCACCACCAGGGGCAATATGTGTAGAACCAAGTTTGGTCTTTGTTTGTGATTCGAAAACCGGTTCTTCTACTCGGACACTAATCGCAGCTACAATCGAGGCACGAATATCTTTAGCATCGTAAGATTTTTTCTTTTCTCTTTTAAAATAATTTTGCAGGGTACTAGCAAAAGATTCTTTAAAAGCACTTAAGTGTGTTCCACCCTGTGTTGTATTTTGTCCGTTCACAAAAGAGTAATACTGTTCGCCGTACTGCTGTCCATGAGAAATGGCCACTTCAATATCATCTCCTTTTAGGTGAATAATCTCGTAGCGTAGTTGCTCGCTGCCTTTGGTTTTTCGATGAAGTAAATCAAATAAACCTCGACGAGAAAAGATGGATTTATTATTAAAATTAATTCTTAAGCCTGCATTCAAGTAGGCATAATTCCATAGTTGGTTTTCGACGTATTCGGAACGAAATTTATATTTTTTAAAAACGGAGCTATCTGGTTGAAACTGAATCATGGTTCCATTCCCTCCAGCCCCTTTTTTTACTTTAGCATCGTTGGTAATATTCCCTTTTTCAAATTCAGCTACCTTGGTTTTTCCTTCCCGGAAAGCTTGTACTTTAAAATAGTCTGAGAGCGCATTGACCGCTTTAGTACCTACCCCATTCAAACCAACTGATTTTTTAAATGCTTTAGAGTCGTATTTACCTCCTGTATTGATTTTGGAAACACAGTCAACCACTTTACCAAGTGGAATACCACGACCGTAATCTCGGATAGTTACGATGCCGTCTTCAATTTTTACATCGATTTCTGAGCCGTAGCCCATGACATATTCGTCAATCGAGTTATCAATCACTTCCTTGAGAAGAATATAGATACCATCGTCGGGAGAAGAGCCATCTCCTAATTTACCGATGTACATACCGGGTCGAATCCGGATGTGTTCGCGCCAGTCAAGTGACCGGATGTTGTCTTCATTATACGTAACCTTTTCCATCTGTTTCCGCGTATTTTTATTAGTGTTTCGATTAGTAGACTTGTTTTGTGCGCGAGTTCGGGAGGCCATAAAGTTAGTTTTGAAATGATGTTAAATGATTATGTGTTATAATCTCCCGTTCGGCCAAAACTATACTACAAAAGTAAAGATATCCGATGACTTAAAAAAGTTTAAGTTAATGCGGGAAGATGGGTTAAATAGTTAAAATAGAAAAGCTTGAATAAAGAGACCGGAACGAGAGGGTATTTCGTTCCGGTTTCTTTCAGAGATAATTCTTTTTAGAGACAGAGACAATTCGTGAATCGTTTTTAAGTGAGTTGTCTTTACTTTTAATGTTGCCCCTACCAGAGACTTAAGAGTCCTGTTCGATTCATGTCTTTGATATCGTTGACTAATCCGAGGTTTACTTCGGGCGTGTAAAGCGGTAGACTTGCCTTGCGGTCGTCCCAGATTTCCACTTTCATTTCTCGAGCAAAGGCCTTGGCCAGATCGCCCATATCCTTGGCATATTCTTTTGGTTTACCTAATGCGACAAATAAATCAATGACTGCCATTCGGATAATTTCATATTTATCCAATTTAAATAGCATTTTGAGTACTGTTTGATTTTTATAGTTGTTACCGACCTCTTCCATTTTCTCCTTCAGCTCTTGAACAGAGTAACCGAGTAACCCGGCACGATACTGCCACCACTTATAGGCGTTACTGTTGGCACCAAAAGAGCGTTGGTGTTCTTTTTCGACTGATTTCTGGCAGGAGATCAAGCCCATAACTTTGGTCAGTTCGATAACCGCCAATACCTGATCTTTGGTAAGACGTTCAGTCGTCCCTTCTTTTTCTTTTCCCTTCTGCTCATGACTCAGAATCAACTTAGCACACATTTGCTTAACGGGACTATCAGAACTTAGCGTAATTAGGCGAGCCATTTCCAATGAAATATAGTAATCTTTCAGTTTACTATGCTGCATGGTTTTGATGGCAAAATCCTTTAATTCCTGTGGCTGTCGGATATCATCCTGAAAGGCGTATACATCTTTTAGCCAATGCTCTACATTTTTGTTGTATTTGTGAGCTGGAAGTTTGAGAGAGGCGTGCAAATTAGTGGCAGTGACTACCTGTGTTCCTTTTTTGCTTACTAATAATTGAAGTTCCATATTTTAATCTTTTTGTTTGTTTTAGGCTTACAAAAGCTAAAAAACAGTTTGATTACACTGCAATTTAAAAACAATTTGCGAATAAAACAAAAATTGTTTTAAAATTATTGCATTTTATCTGAATTTAAACACAAAAACATATAAACTTATTATTCTTAAATAGTAATTTTGTAATCAAAAAAGGAACATTTGAGGTTTTGCGGAGGAAAGGGGAAATCTAGGTATTATCAATTATACCTGATAATATGGAGGGATTTTAAAATTTTCTTAGAACAATCTACTTCATTTATGATATCCTGGGTGAGGTGGGAGATAGGTGGGGATATGAAAACGTTTCTCAGCCTCAAGTTATAGGTAAATCAATAGAAAGTCAATAAGGAGGTATTCTTTTGGAGTTGCCATGCTACACCACGATTATAGCTTTGATTCCTTATCAAATTATTCGCTTTAATATGATTTTGACTGTTTTCAATTCTTCGTTTTCTAATCTTACAACTATGGTAACCTCTTCCCCTTTATTTTTCAATAGACTTTTATAAAAATATCTATTTCTTCCTTCTATACCATTGATAGACACAAGTCGCTGCCCTTTTCTTAATCCTTGCTTATAGGCATCACTAATTTTGGAAACTGTTTTAATTATAATTTCATTATTTTCTTCTTCTAAACCAATTCCGCTTAAAGGGAATTCAAAAGGATTCAAAAATGAATTATTTGGTTTTAAATGAATTTTTTTGCGGTGATAGTCTATAATTATGTTGAATTTACTAATGTATTCTAGCCCAATAATTCCCATATATCCTTCTCGCGACAACACCCCATTCTCTGCGTTTGATAATGATACGGTCATCTCTCCTAACTCGAATTTACCCAGCTTTAATGATTTGATTATCCCTTTTTCTGATTGGCTTTTTGAATGAATACCTCTTCCTTCTACCGGGATCAAAGATTTGAATTTTGATGGTAGGTTATATTTTGTTTTATAAGGAGTGTTTATAATAAGCGGATATGCTAAATTACCTGTATCAAATAGCACTTTTCCGTTAAACGTCTCTCCATTCTCTAATGAAAAAGAAACGTCAATTTCTGGTGTGCAATAAGTTTCCACAAATTTCACTGCTTGATACCCATCTCTATTTGGTTTTCCTTTCTTTTTATAAAAAATAATCTTGCTCGTATCGAAGTTGATTTGAGAAACAAAATTTCTAAATAAATCAAATCCAATGATACCGTTAATTTCACCTAAAAAAGATAAGTCCATCACTGAAAATTCAATTCCTTTTAATACTACTTTCTCAGTAATAGAAATTTTCTGTTCGGTTGTTTTTTTTAAATTACTCACCGTTCCATTGGATCCGGTAGACCTAAACTCACCGTCTTTAAAACTCAAATTCAACTGAGTAGCGATGTCATCATCTAAAACTGTTCCTGATGCTCCAGTATCTAAAATGAAGTTGGAGACGCTTTTTTGATTAATCTTTAATTCTATTATAATAAACCCAGCCTCGTCAATTATAAATGGAATTTCTCCTATCTGCTTACTCTGTCCCTGAATATTACATGAACATAAACCAATCATTAAGATTAGAAAGTATTTTATTTTCTTCATCATCATATATCATTTTGTATAACTAGTGGTAAAACTACTTTTTACCATATTGTATTGAAAATGAAAATGAATGAAACAGGTCAAAATAAGAACCAAAGAGGTGAAAAAATGAATAAAGTAAATTCCAATTATTGGGTCTCTAACCACGTTCTAAATCGTGCGGTAACCTTAGAACTCGTAAGAACTTTATCTTTAGCACCTTTCATTTGTACCAATAGTCTATTCTTAAAATGGTTCTCCATTGATTCTATGTAATCAATGTTGACAATTTGACTTCTGTTAATGCGAAAAAAAAATCTTGGATTCAATAATTCTATAAGTACGCCAATATTTTGGGATAGTAAATGAGTTTTTCCCTTATGATCTATCAATTTGCAAAAGGTACCAGCAGCCTCTATTAAACTAATTTCTTTTACCTTCAATAGATGTATACCACGAGTAGTTTTAATTACAAATCTGTCTTTATAGTTTTCTCTTTTTTTCTGCAACATTTCTATAAATTCATCCATCATCTTATGGTCAAATCCTTTGTATTTATAATTTTCAAATAGCGTATTGTATTTAGTAAATGCTGCTTGCAAGTCTTCTTTGGAATAAGGTTTTAGGACATAAGCGATACCATTGGTATTAAAAGCCTCAAATAAATATTCATCATAAGCAGAGCAGAATATTATGGGGCAGGTGATAGTTACTTCTTTGAACAAATCGAAACAAGTACCATCTAATAACTCTATATCAGATAAAATAAAATCATAGTCACTTTTTTGTAGTAAATACTTTTTTCCTTCAGCAACTGTACGTGCCCAATCATAATTCAATTCATTTTGAAAATATGCTTTTAAATACTGCAAAAGTTTTTCAAAAGCAGGAATTTCATCTTCTAATAATAATATATTCATAAGTCATAAAGAAAGTAATTCAATAAGTGGAATGGATACCTGAAATTCAAATTCACTATTAGTTATCTTAATTTCTTTGTCGAAAAGTAACGCATATCGTTCCTGTAAATTTTCCAATCCTGTTCCAAAAGATTCTTGTTTTTTTGAAATTTCTGCTTTATTATTTGTCACAATAATTTGCTGGCTTTCAACTAGAATGGTTGTTTTTATTGGTTTACCCATGGAAGTTCGGTTGTGTTTTACTACGTTTTCAATTAAAATTTGTAGTGCACCTACAGGTAAATATTGGGTACCTGTCATATGATTTCCAATAATACTGAATGAGTAAACATCACCAAAACGTGTTTCTATTAAATAGAAGTAATTTTTAATCATGGACAGTTCTTCCTTTAATAACACAACCTCTTTATCCTTGGTGTTAATTAAATATCGGTATAACTCTGAAAGATGAGTGATATATTTTTTCGCCTGCTTAGGTTTTGTGTCAATTAAAGCATCAAGGGTATTTAGATTGTTGAATAAAAAATGAGGACTTAATTGTGCTTGCAATAATTTAAGTTCACTTTCTTTCTGTTTTTTTTGAATTTGACTAATTTGAATTTGAGACTCAAAATATTTTTTTGTCAAAAGAATCCCCAAAGGAAAGCCAGCAGTAGACACACTAGTATTAAGGCTTTTAATAATTAAATCAAATACGGGTGGATAAACTTGCCAAGGGACATTGTCCGCCCAGTGCAAAATGGTAATTCTAAAAATTCCAAAACCTACTAATACTAGAATACCAAGCACAACAAACACAAAGTACTTTTTTGTCTCTATTAAAAACTTTGGAATCAACCATGTAAAAAAAATTCCAACAATGAACAGGGTACTCATAACAGAAATAGGAACTCCAATAAGATATCCTAGAAGCGGGGGACTTGTATTCTCTTGAGTGTATGAGGAGCCATCAGGTTTGATGAATGTATAAGTAACTTTATCAAAATGAAAAGTATGATCATACGAATCGACAAGTGCAAACAACACAAAATATACTATTAGGATTAAATAATCGGATTTATTCAACTTGGTAAGGATCATAACCTAAAGATAGCTTAATTTTTCATGTCTATGACGCGCTGAAATTTGATAATTCATCTCTTCTCACTCTTTTTTGATTTCCTTCCAAGTCTTATATAAACTCTCTTGATCTGGACGATTCGCTGGTATTTCTCGTAATGGCTCACAAGCTTCTAAATGCGTAAAACAATCACCCGGTAAGGTTTGATAAAGCTGCGTACCCTTCGTTTTCCAAGCAATCATCTCATCGGTTAATTGCCGAATTACTTTTCCAGGATTACCAACTACTAGGCTCCGTTCAGGAATGACCGTATTGGCTTTGACAAAAGTGAGGGCACCAATAATCGAATTAGCTCCTAAAACCACATTATCCATAATAACGGCATTCATTCCGACCATTACATTAGCTCCGATGTGGGCACCGTGTATGATGGCCCCATGTCCAATATGCGCACCTTCTTCAAGTTTGACGGTAATACCTGGGAACATATGGATCGTACAGTTTTCCTGAACATTACAACCATCAGCAATAACAATTCCGCCCCAGTCTCCTCGAATGGCAGCTCCAGGTCCTATGTAAACATCTTTGCCAATAATGACATTACCAGTAACCGCAGCTTGTGGATGAACGAAAGAAGAAGGATCGACAACGGGACGGAAGCCTTTGAAAGCGTAGAACATACATATTGAGTTTGAGGTTTTTAGTATTTTCTTGAATTTCTGATTTACTTAGTCATTCTTTCCCTTCGGTCATTCTCTTCCTGCGCAAATCAGAAAGGAAAATTCTAAAATTCCTCTCACCACTTGAGGCTTTAGACTAAAGAAGTAGAAGAATAACTGACCATCATAAAAAAACGGATAACGATCCTTAGAACCATCATCCGTTTTTTTTATTTTACTGCAATTCTAATTAATCTCCGCTAAACGCAGATAATAAGTATAGAATTTCAGAGTAAAGCCATACCAAAGTAAACAGTAAGCCCATTCCAAAATACCATTCCATATAGGCAGGGGTACGCATCTTTTCTCCTTTGTGAAAATCATCAAAATCGACCGCTAATTTCAAAGAAGCGACTCCTACAATCACCAAGCTGATACCAATACCAATCATCGATTGATCATGTAAAAAAGGTACATCGATTCCAAACATGGATAACGCAAATTCTACCACATAAACGATCATAATACCACCAACGGCCATCATCACCATGCTACGGAATTTCTCCGTTACCTTAATGATCCCTGTTTTGTATAAAAACAACATCGTAAATAAGATACCGAAAGTCAGGGTCGCAGCCTGAAAAATAATTCCATCAAATACAAAATTATACATGTATGAAATAGATCCTACAAACAACCCTTCACAAATCGCAAAGATCGGCGCAAAAACCGGAGATTTAGATGGATTTTTAGCGGTAATAAAGCTAATCACCGCACCACCAATCACTCCACCAATCATTAAGAATTTACTGGCAAACATCCAACCGATCACAGAAGCGGCTAGCATAACGCCAAAAAGCATAAATGTTTTATTCACCGCTCCATTGACGGTCATTAGGTCACCGGAGTAGACCAATTCTGAATCAAGGGGCTGCGCGGTCTGATTATTCAGCGTTTCCTCCTTGATTAACGGATTATTGGATTTAAAAAAATCTCGCATAAAATTTAATTTTAGTTTTTTAAAATTTAAGGAAGATGAAATTAACCACTTCCTTGTAATTATACAATTATTTAGACGATATGTTCGAAAAAAGTCTCTTCCTTACGCTGCATTCGCCGCAATAACGGACTACAACGATAACGATCTTCATGATATTCATCATATAAAGCATCGATTTGTTTAACACAATTATCAATCCCGATTTCATCAGCCCAAGCTAATAATCCTTTTGGATAATTAACTCCTTTGGTCATCGCTAGGTCGATATCTGCTCGATTAGCGATCCGCAAATGCAGGGCATCCGCCGCTTCGTTGATCAACATAACCAAGATACGTGAAAATATTTGTTTTCCCAAAACAGCATCTTTGTTAGGTTCAGGACGCACACTATTTTCACCATATTCATAATAGCCTTTACCCGTTTTACGGCCCAAGTAACCTGCTTCGGACAATCGTTGTTGAACAAAAGATGGACGGTAACGGGGGTCGTAATAAAAAGCTTTAAATACCGTAGCCGTCACCGTGTAATTAATATCATTGCCGATATAATCCATTAACGTGAACGGTCCCATGCGAAAGCCTCCAATCTCCGTCATCGCCCAATCGATCGTGGCTGGTTCGGCGATACCTTCTTCAAAGATACGCAGTGCTTCGCCATAGAAGGGTCGCGCCACTCGGTTGACAATAAAACCTGGGGTATCTTTGGCCAATACGGTCAGTTTGCCCATCTCATCAATCCAAGTTCGAGCGGTGGTTAGTACTTGATCATCCGTCTGAATGGCAGGAATAATTTCTACCAATTTCATCAAAGGCGCTGGATTAAAAAAGTGAATACCGACCACTCTTTCGGGATACGTACAGGCCGCAGCGATACTCGCAATGGAAAGGGAGGAAGTATTGGAGGCTAGGATACAATTATTCTTAACAAGATTTTCTAATTTTTTAAAAACAGATTGCTTTATTTCTAAATTTTCGATAATGGCTTCAATGACTAAATCGCTGTCTTTAGCTGCTGCTAAATCTTCTGCTAGATATAGTCGACCAAAAATAGCTTTTGCATCCGCATCACTGATTCTTCCCTTTTCGGCTGACCGATTGAGCATTTTTAGAATGAAAGCCTGTGCTTTTTTGAGGGCCTCAGGATTAGTGTCATAGAGGACTACTTTATGGCCAGCAGTAGCTGCCACCTGTGCAATCCCTGTCCCCATAGAACCAGCTCCCAGCACCGTGATCGTAATATTATTTTCCACAATAAAATTTATTTTCCGGTGAATGTAGGTTTTCTTTTTTCCACAAAAGCGGTGATACCTTCTTTATAATCAGTGGTATTACCAGCGGTAGTTTGCAGTTGTTCTTCGATACCGAGCTGGGTATCCAGATCATTATGAACTGAATAATTTAAGGCTCGTTTAGTCAAACCAAGTCCAGCCGTAGGCATTCCGGCAAGTTTTTTGACAATGGCTTTGGCTTCATTTTCAAAACTATCATCAGGAAAAAAGCGATAGATCATCCCCATGCGTTCAGCCTCGGCGGCAGAGACTTTGTCCGCCAACATTATCAGTGCTGAAGCTTTTTGAAAACCAATCAAGCGAGGTAAAAAATAAGTACCACCAGAATCAGGAATCAAACCAATTTTACTAAATGCTTGTAAAAAATAGGCAGATTCAGTGGCAACGACCACATCACAGCAGAGCGCTATATTCGCACCTGCTCCCGCAGCGATTCCATTGACCGCAGCTACGATAGGTTTTTCAATTTCACGGATAAGTTGCACAATAGGATTAAAGTGATCACCAACAATCTTATTGATATCTGGCCCTTCAGGGTCTACAATTTCGGCGATGTCTTGTCCGGTACAAAATGCTTTACCGATACCTGTAAGATAAATGGCGCGGACGGTTTCATTGTCACGTGCAACGGTAAGTGCTTCTTGGAGCGTTAGCGCTAGATCTCTATTGACCGCATTGTATTTGTCGGGTCGATTGAGCGTAATCCAGGCGATATTGTCTTCGATAGTAAATGATATGGTATCCATATAAATGGTTAGAATTTGGTTGTTAAAAGAATGAGGGACGAAAATACGAAAATGGATGTGTGGATGTATAGATGTGTGGATTTTTTAATTTACGTATTTCTAGACGGTTGGTTAGTTTATGATTTTAAGGTGGAATTCTTACTTGGGCGTTATCTAAAAATTTATTATTTTAGTTTCTACAATCAAAACAGGTATAAATATTGCAAAAAAGCATCATAAGTAGGGACATTAGCGGTTAATTCGTTCTATTAGTAGTCTCGATTGATCTTTTTTGCGAAAGCTACATACCTACTTTATAAAGAAAATTAATATTTCTGAAGTGGTTTAAGCATTTCTTCATTAAACCTAGAATGTTCAATCTACCCTAAACTTATTGAAAATTTATCAACGTATTTTTTAAACAAATAAATGTTCGCTTTCTGATTAAACAAAATAAATCAAGACAAAAAAAAATAGGTTCCCAACTTGATAATCAACCTTTTATAAGGCAATTTATTTAGTGGAAGACAGATTCGTAAATCAATATTGAATGCTGAATATTCGATATTCAATATTCATTTTGTGCAGGTTTTCTTTCACAAGTTGAACACCCTTCATTAAACCTTCAGTCTCGGTTATCGTCTAAACGGAATAGCCCAATCTACTTTTTATGTGACCTCAAAATCAATGAATTATGTTGCAACCTTATACTGGCCCCTGGAATTTTGAACAGGCTGCTCATTTATTACGTCGTACGACTTTCGGACCAAATAAAGCCCGAATTCAACAGGCGCTCGACGAAGGAATGGAAGGAACTTTTCAAACACTTTTTTCTGCGCCTCCTCCGCGTGATTTACCCGTTTATTACGATTTTGATTTGGATCCTCAAGCCGGCATCGGTGAAACTTGGGTGGGCAAACCCATTGATGATACCATCCCAGATATTTATTTCGCCCGTTATAAAACCGTTTTTAACGGTTGGCTAAGAGGCATGCGTCAGGACAATCAGACCATCACCGAACGACTTACCCTTTTCTGGCATAATCATTTTGTAATTTCAGAATCTGGTACTCCTAATATGAATTGGAAGTATTTCTCTCTACTTCGTGAGTTTGCGCTGGGTAATTTCCGAGAAATGACCAAACGGGTCACCATTGACCAATCAATGTTGATCTATCTCAATGGAACGCTTAATTTCAAGGATGAGCCAAACGAAAATTACGCACGAGAGTTACTTGAGTTGTTTACTATTGGTAAAGGACCACTAGCCGGACCAGGAGATTATACGCACTACACCGAGCAGGATGTAGCTGCTATTGCGAGAGCATTGACTGGGTGGTTTGCTTGGGTTCAGGTTCCTCAACCCGCACAGTTTTGGATTTGGAATCACGACACAGGCACCAAACAACTATCTCATCGCTTTGACAATCAAGTAATCCAAAATGCCGGAGCTGACGAATATAAAAATGTGATTGATATTATTTTTGAAAAAGAAGAAGTATCCCGTCATATCTGCCGTCGACTTTATACCTGGTTTGTCTATTACGATCTCAATCCAACCATTGAGGCAGAAGTCATCGAACCAATGGCTCAGATCTTAAGAGACAACGATTATAATATTCAACCAGCGCTGGAGGCCTTATTGCGAAGCCAACATTTCTTTGACGCATCCATGCAGGGTTGTATGATTAAAAATGTATTTGAATATTTCTTTTCTGTTTTCAACACCTGGAATGTTTCCATTCCTGAAGATTTTGCCGAAGAACAAATGATGTGGCTGATCTTCCATTTTGACATGCAAGAATTAGGTATGTCTGTCATGAGTATTCCTAGTGTAGCAGGTTGGCGTGCCTACCATCAAGCCCCTGTATTTTACCGAGACTGGATAACCTCAGCAAGTGTCGCCTTACGAACAGAGTTGATTACTAAAATAAATGGAATCATCAATTATGTAAGTCCAGGAACAGTCGGAATAGATCTGCTTCAAATTGTTGAGTCGATGGAAAACCCAGCAGATGTAAATAGTTTAATTGAAGAACTCGGTGGGTTGTTTTATCCTCGAGCGATGACCCTTCCTCAGCGCGATTATTTTAAAGAATCTTTGATTCCTGGTCTACCGGATTTTGAATGGACGGTTGAGTACGAAGAATACTTAGCCAATCCAAATAACCAAATGGTTAGACAAACAATTGAATTAAAAATACTGGGACTATTTTTCGCTATGATTACGGTTCCAGAATTCCAAATGATGTAGACCTCAAAAAATTAAAAAAATGAAAAGAAGATCTTTCCTTAAAAAAAGTAGCCTAGTAACTTTACCCACCTTTTTAGGTGGATACGAACTAGCCGCATTGTCTTCCAGCAACCTTTTTAATATGGTCAACGGAGATGATGATAAAGTATTGGTATTGATTGATATGAACGGTGGTAATGACGGACTTGCTTCCTTTGTACCCTTGGACTATTTTGACAATCTGGCCAATGCCCGCCCCAACCTCTATCTCCCACAAAATCAGTTATTGACGATGACCGATACCATTGGTCTACATCCAGAAATGGAAGGGGTTAATAATTTATACGACAACGGTAATCTTACACTAGTGCAAGGTGTCGCTTACCCTGACCAAAACAGATCACATTTCCGTTCTGCGGACATCTGGAATACCGGTGTCAAAGCAGACGAGTTTAAGTCTACCGGTTGGATGGGACGCTATTTTGACGACGAATTTCCAGGCTACCCTGGCGGTTATCCTACTGATGATTGCCCAGATCCTTTTGCGCTTACATTAGGAAAATCTGTTTCGGGAACCTGTCAAGGTGCCAATTCTAATTTTAGTTTAGCGATTCTCGATGTAGAATATTTAGGTGGATTGACCACTGGTGTCGAGGCTCCATTACCAAATGATTGTTATGGTGCAGAGCTAGGGTACGTCGTAGATACTTTTAAGAAAAGTAATGCGTACGCAGAACGAATTGTAAATGCCGTTGATAGTGGAAACTCTATTGTAGATTATCCAGATACCAGTATCGCACAGCGACTAAAAACGATTGCTCAAATGATCTCAGGTGGCTTACAAACAAAAGTTTTTGTGATTCGTCAAGGTGGCTACGATACGCATGCAGATCAAATTGTAGAAGGTAATCCAACGGTCGGTCTTCATGCGGAATTATTGAAAGAATTGTCGGATGCGATCTTCGCTTTTCAAGAAGACTTAAAAGCATTGAATATCGATCAGCGTGTATTAGGGATGACCTTCTCAGAGTTTGGAAGAAAGATTATTTCCAATGCTGGGCTTGGAACAGATCACGGTACGGCAGCGCCAATGATGATTTTTGGTAGTTGTATTAATGCCGGTGTCATTGGTAGTAATCCCGAGATTGGAACCAACGTAGATATTGACGAAGGTGTTGCGATGCAATATGATTTTAAGTCCGTTTACGGATCAGTGATGATGGACTGGTTCGGGGTTTCAGAGGCGGATGTCAGGAATTATCTTTTCGAAGATTTTCAACATATTCCGATTATCAATGCTTGTAATACGACCAGTACTAATAATTTTGATCCAGTACCTAACATCACGGTCAATAGTTTTCCCAATCCATTTAATAATCAATTCACCGTTGAATTAACTACGGATCGTTCTGAAACGGTGCGAATTGATGTAGCGGATGTGGTGGGTAAAATGGTGAAATCCATAACGAACCGTTCTTTGAACCGCGGCCAACATCAGATTCCAGTATCGGGCCATGATTTAAATCCAGGTATTTATTTTGTGCGTGTGCAGGTGGGTAAGGCCGTGAAGACGATACGAATGGTGAAGAAGTGATGACAAAGTATTTAATGAATAATGCCAGGAATTGAATGCTCACTTAACGATAAAAATTTCCTCAGAAAATGCTGCTTGCTCTCTTTTATTGCGATAGAAGGAAGCAAGCAGCAAATAGCGAGCAGCAAGAAGCAACCATATCATAAGCTCAATGAAAAGATGATGTTTCTTTGATTCATATATATATTGAAGTTGTTTAAAATTAGTACGTATCAAAGTATTTATATCCATTTGTTTATTTTTTTATTCTACTGGCATATTAGAAGCTCAAATGCTCAAACATCTGTTAATTCCGTTTGAGCAGCAGGGTAAATGGGGTTTTGTAAATTATAATGATTCGATCATTGTCTCACCTATTTTTGAAGAAGCTTATCCGACTTTTAATCATAGAGGTAGGATCAAGCAAAATGGTAAGTATGGATTTATCAATGAAAATGGTAAAATCGTCATCAAACCTAAATATGATACGGCCACAGATTTTAAAAACGGAGCAGCTCAAGTTTCGAGAAGAGGAAAATCAAAAAGAATAAATATTTTCGGCAAGAAAAATGCTACCTATCTTGCTGGATGTGGAGGTATTTTCCGTAACTGTTTATCGCCTAGAAGGTTCTATGGAATTGATACTTTTAAGGTCAAAGAAAAGTATCGAATTACCGTAATGAGAAGTAAAAAAACCAATGGGAAACTAACTTATTATTCGGATACTTTGAATACACTATTTGATCAAGTAACTTCTATTGGAAGGCAATATGTAATTTTAGAAAAAAATAAAAAAAAGGCATTATTATTTGAATATCGTGGTGCTCCTGCCACTTATCTAAACGACGACTCTTTAAATTTTGAATATGAAGCGTTTCAGTTTTTCCCCTGCCATGAATTTTATCAGTTCGGTTCAGACAATATATTCGGATTTAAAAAAAATGGTAAATGGGGTTATATCAAATTATTCTATAGACCGAAAATAATCACCAAAGCAACCTATTTATCCATTAGTTCTATGAAAAGAGGACTCGCTCTAGTGGAATATAAAAGCGGAAAATTTGGATACGTAAGTAGTACTGGAAAAGAATATTTTAATAGAGATTAATTCATTTAAAGAAAGGATACAATTGTAAAAAGTGGTTTTAAATTATTTCATAATAAAAAACCAGATGATTATTCCTTCTCCTAAAAAGATAGCTTTTATATTTCTTACAGATAAATATTTTTACTACCTTTAAATAGCTAAATTTTTCTATATAAAAGGCCAAGATGAAAAACGATCTAAAAAACACCATATTTCTTAGTTACCGTCGTAAAGATACAGCTGGTGCAGCAGGACGGTTACACGACTTTCTTGAAAATGAGTTTGGTGGCGACATGGTCTTTAAAGACATTCATGATATTGGTCTAGGCACGGATTTTCGTAAGGCGATTGGTAAAACACTAATGGATTGTAAGGTGGTGTTGGTACTCATCGGCGATCGGTATGTCAGCCTAACAGATGCCAACGGGAATATACGAATCATGAATCCCAACGATTACGTCAATATCGAAGTGAGCACTGCTCTGGCATTTAAAGACCAAAAATTGGTTATTCCAATTCTCGTCAATGGCGCACGAATGCCTAAACGAGATCAGATTCCAGAAAGCATGGAAGCGCTCACTTGGCAAAATTCTAAAAAATTAAGTAACGATTATTGGAAGACAGATATGGAACGATTGGTCAAAGCCATTCGCGAATATCTACAATTACCAAAAGTGCAAGCAGCAGCAGCCACACCACCACCCATAAAGCAGATCCAAAAGACCATATCACCACCACCCAAAAAATCTAGTAATTCCGGCGTTTTTAAAGGGATTGCATTAGGAGTGCTCGGCTTGCTTGCTTTGATAATTGGGATCGGCATTGCCTTTAGTCCAGAAGATACTACCATACCAAAAACCTCTGCTTATGAAAATAGTTTCACCTCTTTTACCGGATACGTAGATGCGACTAAACTAAATGTTCGTTCAGAACCTAGCACTGTTGGTACGGATATTATTACGCAACTAGAACAGGGCGAAACGGTAACCGTGATCAACGAAAAAGATCAGGGTGGTAAACTCTGGTATCAAATCAATGTCAATGGTCACGAAGGCTGGGTTTCAGGAAGTTTTATTTCTAACGCTTTCGTAGATAAAATATCAAACAATGCCCCCATTGAAGTGCCTCGCAATGAAAACCCTGTTCGTCCAGCAATTACTCAACAACAGGTCTCTTCCCAAAGAATTAAAGATCAGCCAGTAACCACTTATACCTATCAACAACTAGCAGTTGGTTCTTGGAATTTACAACGGCTTAGCTTTAACGGAGAATCATTGACCCTTGAGGATTTTATGACCGTACTAACAGAAGGTGTCATGGAAATCCAAAACGCACAGTTATCTTATTATATGAATGGCTCCACCAACACGATTACCAGTTTTATCAATGGTATCCAAATGGAGACGGTAACTTATAATTACCAAATCAATGGAACTACTTTTACCATGAATAACGGCACGGTAGGTAATGTTGATCTCTTAACAGAACGACAAATGAATATCACCCTTAATTCTTTTGACGGATTCAGTAATGGAAGATTGACATTTTATTTTACTAAAGCTTAGATCATCTAGTAAAGGACTTTTTGGCTATCTTTGTCCCATCTTTAATTAAAGGTTTTGTCCAGTCGAATGACAGCACAAGCCTTATACTTTCCTAATTCATTTTTGTGGTCAAAGAACGCAGAGCCGAATGGCTAAACTATTTTCTGTTATTATTACTCAGCCTGGTCTGGGGTAGTTCTTATATTCTTATCAAAAAAGGATTGGTCGCTTATACCCCACCCCAAGTAGCCTGTCTCAGGATTGCAATTTCTTCGCTTACATTTCTACCATTTTTTCTAATGCGTTTTCGACAGATCGACTGGTCTAAATTTAAGTATCTCGCAATTGTTGGCCTCACAGGAAGTTTTATTCCTGCCTTTTTATTTTCCTTTGCTCAGACAGAAATCAACAGTTCCATGGCGGGAGTACTTAGTTCGTTGACCCCCTTATTCACCCTAATTTTGGGTGTTTTATTTTTTAAAATGTCTGCGGGATGGTCTAAATATTTGGGGGTATTGATTGGGTTAGGTGGAGCAATATTTTTGATTTTATTTGGGAATCAAGCGGGGATGGAAGGCGATCTACGATACGGATTTTTAGTAGTTGCGGGTTGTTTTTTTTATGCCTTAAGTGTAAATACGGTCAAGGCAGAATTTCAAGAAATGGATTCGATTACGCTAAGTTCGGCGGCCTTTACCATTGTGACTTTACCAGCTTTTATTTATTTGTGGTACGCAGACTTTTTGGGAACGTTAACTACGCACGAGTCGGGTTGGCCTTCCTTATTCGCCATCTGTATTCTGGCAGTCTTCGGGACGGTCATTGCTTCGGTAATTTTCTTTAAACTGGTCCAACGGACGAGTGCCATCTTCGCATCTATGGTGAGTTATTTTATTCCAATTGTGGCTATTTTATGGGGTGTGACAGACGGGGAACCGGTTACTTGGTATCATTTGGTGGGAATGCTTCTTATCTTGTTGGGGGTTTATATTACGAAGAAGAAGTGAGGGATTTGTTGATTTGTTGATAGTCGTTATTAAAAATAGTATTCTTCTCCTAGAGTGTGTTGTGGATATTTTGCTTCACAAAAATTTTACAGGTTTTCTTGGGGATATCATCCATCAATCAGTTATTCCTCTTCTGGGAGTCTTCCTTGTTCATCAGTTCCTGCAATATATTCGTTAAGGATTTCTTCTAGGTTAGGTTTGGGGACTAGTCCTTGAAAACGTTCTTGAAAATTTCCTTTGTTAAAAATCATTAAGGTTGGGATAGATTTTATTTTAAAATGTTGACTCAACAATGGATTATGTTGTGTATTTACTTTGACGACTAAGGCTTTGCCATCGTATTCTTTAGCTAATTCACCGATGATCGGTGCCAAGACTTTACAGGGTCCACACCAGTCCGCATAAAAATCTACTAAGACAGGAACGGTAGCGTTAACGACGGCTTCGTTAAAGGTCGCGTCAGTTAGCTCGGGGACGACAAATGCGGGTTTCTTTTTCCAGAACATATTATGATATTTTGAGTGGAAAGGTAGCAGATTTTTAGAGAAGGGTCAAGGTTTAGAACCCGAGAGGTTTGATAAAATATGTTGATTATGTTATCTTTAAGGTAAGATGTACCAGAGGAGACATTTTGTCTACCCTACTTCTATGAGGTTGTTTAAAAACTCAAAATTCATCAATAGAGATTTAAAATCAAATATGCAGCACATTCCCACCCTTTTCATCACAGATAGTCCACTCGGTGGTCGGGGTGTTTTCGTTGGAGAGGACCTAACGGTCGGCAGCATTATTGAAATCTGTCCTGTCATTATCATCAGCGAAGCAGACAAAAAAAAGATTCACGATACTTTTTTGCATGATTATTATTTTCTCTGGGGATCGGATGAAAAGCAAGCCGCTATCGCACTCGGCTATGGCTCACTCTACAACCACAGTTATACGCCTAATGCTCAATTTATTGCTATCGAAAAAGAAGCATCCATTATCATTGAAAGCATTGCGCCCATCGAAGCTGGTAGCGAAATTACCATCAACTACAACGGAGATGCTAATGACCAATCACCGCTTTGGTTTAATAAAGAATAGACAAAAAAGACCCCTCTTACTAACCATTATCGAAATAATAGAAATATAAGAAGGGATCGGGTTTTGGGATCTTCCAGGACTTAAAATAGGTTATAGGTCTACTGTTATACCAATGTATAAGGAAGTAATGAAATGTCCACATAAGTTAGTTAGTGGTACACTAAAAGATCCAATAAAAAATCTTAATGGGATTATTGCAATTGGGGGTGCTCAAATTAACCGAAAAAAGGGTGAAGTGGGAATTACAGATTGTTATGCATAAAGAAAACGACTAAGCATAAAAAACGCTGCTTTTTTGATGAAAAAAATTTATCTCCTTTTGACAAAAAAATATTATAAATAAAAAAATAACCCGCTAGTTTAAACAGCTTTAAACCAACTCGCGTACATTTTATAGGCGTTCGCAATTCGCAATACCGTTCCTTCAAACGCTTCCGCAGAAAGTTTTTTTACTTTTTTTGCTGGTACACCTGCATAAATATAGCCCGACTCACAGATCATTTTTTCTTTAACTACTGCTCCGGCAGCAATTAGACAATTGGCCTGCACAACCGCGTGGTCCATCACTATGGCACCCATTCCAATCAATACATTATCCTCCACCGTACAGCCATGCACAATGGCTCGATGTCCAATCGAAACATTATTTCCAATCGAGGTTGGAGCTTTCTCATACGTTGCATGAATAATAGCTCCATCCTGAATATTAACACTATTCCCGATTTTAATCCAGTGTACATCTCCACGAATTACTGCCTGAAACCAGACACTACAATCATCACCCATCGTTACATCTCCAACAATAGTTGCGTTTTCTGAAAGGTAACAATTGTTACCAAAAGCAGGAGTACAGTCACGTACTGTTTTTATTAATGCCATATCTTTTTACTGCAAAGATACGTAAAGGCAATAAAGAAAACCAAGGCCACAACACGTGTCCCGAACTTGATTCGAGAAACGCTAAGGCACAAAGGAAAATTCGAATTAAAAATCATAAAAATTAGACATAAAAAAGACGCACAAAACCTTTGTGGAAAAAAATATCGTGCCTTCCTAGCAAAAAAGACCCGCCACCAAACTGGTAACGGGCCCGTCCTACAATCTATAAAAACTTGTGCTTATTAACCAATTTAACAACCTCCACATTCCTGATACTTCGTCACCTGCTTAAAAAAGTGTCCATGCTCGGCTTTAGAAGACAAGAAGAAAATAATGTCCCAGCATTCTGGATTTTCTGATTTAGAAAGTAATAAATCCAGCTCTCCGTCTTCATCCAGATCACCCATCCAGTGAATAAATACACCGCCCTGATAACCATCCATATACCAAGAAGGAATATCCATTTTATAAATTATCTGATCTTCTCGATCACCATCATGACCACTGCGACGTACGTGGAGTTCGTAATTTTTAATCATCGAAATTGGATTGATATCCTCTCCCGTTTTGTTTTCTAGTACACGGCCTTTCGCATAAATATGATAGTGTCCATTGTCAAGTGTGAGAGAAACCGATTCTCCTGGATAGAGAAATTTATGGTCTAGTTGCTTGCCTTTGATACTGCGATCATTCTTGGTGTTAATACCAGAAAACAAAAATACAGGACGGTCGTCTAAAGCAATTCGTTGGTAAGTATATGGTTCCTCACCTATGATCTGAACCGTGTCGGTAATCATATTCACGGGACGAACACTAAAACTTTCTTCCGTAAAGCCATCACCTAGTTCGGTACGATACAATCCATGATATACTCTCTCGCGACCATCGTCCAGCCAACTCTCTGGCAGCACCACTTTTACTTCCGGTTGTGCTTCCATAAAACCACTAAACATATAACCTTCTTCTCCACGATAATACGTCCGTAACCAAGTTCCTTCGGTTCCTTCTATTTGTTCGGCAGGACCAGCAAATTCAGGACAGACTACTACTTCTTTTCCGTAGGGTACTGCTTTAAGTTTTACAGCGCGTAAATCGGGTTCGGCGCGCATACTTAGCCCTGAAGCAGCCGTTACGAGGTAAGAAATTCCTGCCGAGGCAGAGCAGGTATATTGTTGTCCAAAGACCGTTAATTGTCCAAATATTAAAAGAGCGATAACGATCATCATTTTTTCTTTTATTAGATTCATGATAAACATATTTTAAAGGGTTTGATAATGAATACAAGTGCAATATCAGGGTAAAAAATAGTGGTTTCATGTGTAAATGAGTAAACGCTAGCAACCAACGAGTATTCGCCATGCTTTGGGAGTTTTCGGTGAACACATACCTTTTCTTAAGAGTTTTTTAACTAAAAAAATAGCGGGTTGACTTTAACCTTTCTTATTCTCACGGGTCTATAAAGTATTGAAAGAATTAAAACTCCTTTATTATGACTAGTACGACCATCGAAACAATCAAAGCGAAAGAAAGCCGTAAGCGTAGCAAGCGAATTACCACCATGATTCACGTTGGCTTGCTAGCACTGCTTTTATTTCCTTTTATGAATATTACGCCACCGAAACCAGAGATGACCGCTGTGGTGGTAGATTTTAGAGACTTTAAAAGTGCTGCTAAAAAATCTTCTACCAAGAAGAGCAAAGAAGCGAATGGTCCAACCAAAGAAGTGGTAGAAAAGGTAGAAGTAAAAGAAACACCAAAGCCAAAACCAAAGCCAGTTCCTACCGCTAAAAAGAAGCCTGTACTGACAGACACAAAATCTAAAGTACGCGTAAAAACAAAGCCTACGGTAGCAGATAAGCCAGTAGAAGCACCACCAGAAATCGTAGAAGAAATTCCAGAAGTACCTGCTAAAAAGCCAGAAAAAAAGACTAAGCCTACTAAGGAAACCGCTGTCGAAAAACCAACTGAAGCAAAGCCAACTTCTTCTTCTGGAGCAGGCAACGAAACCAATGGAAGTACCAGTGGAGCCGGTGAAGGTAAAACAGGTAGTTCAGAAAGTGGAGACTCAAAAACAGACGGTGTAGCAGACGAAGGAGATCAGGGCATGGACTTTTCTGGTGATGGCATCTTTGGTCGAAGAGTAGTAAAACGAGCGGACGTAAAAAAGATTACCACCGAAACTGGAAAGATCGTTGTGAATCTTTGTGTGAACCCAAGTGGAAAAGTGGTTTATTCAGAATTAAACGAAGAACTTTCTACCATTAAAAGTAAATCTGTTTTGCGGAAAGCTAGAAAAATTGCTTCAGAGTACCGTTTCGAACGCGACTATACGGCTCCTGCTAAACAGTGTGGAAAATTAACTTTCATTTTCGATATCGAAGAAGAAGAGTAAAGACATAAAGAATTCATAATCGATGTTTTGCCAAAGCGATATGCCTTTTATCCGGTATATCGCTTTTTTAATGTATCTTCATCATAAATATAATGCCTATTAAAACAACCAGGTCATGAAAAATTTCATCCTCCTAATTTTCTTATGCGCTTCCCTTTTTTCCATCGCACAAGAACATCCCCATTGGGTAAACTACACTAGCACCCGCTCTGTCAAGAAAGTAATTCAAGACAAAAATATCCTATGGATTGCCACCAAAGGCGGACTCATCAAACATGACCTTAGGACAAAAACCAATCAATATTTTAATCGTGGAAATTCTTCTATTCCAGGTAATGACATCAATGATATTTTACTGGATCAAAACTATGATCTTTGGGTAGCTACGAATGATGGGGTTGCTCGGTATGATGGAGATAATTGGATAAATTACTTAGAGGAAATAGGATCTTTTAATGCGTATGTACTAACGTTAAATATGTTCGACCAAGTAGTCGTAGCAGGAAATTACAGCCTGCATACTTTGGTAGATGGTGAATTTATCAGGCACCCCAGTAATGACTTACAGTATTTATATCCGACGGATATCGTTACCAATCCAGTCGATAGCAGTATATGGGTAACTTCTTATACCTATGGACAATTTAATATTTGCCGTTATCAGGGTACCAGCGTTCAGTGTTTTGATCAGACCAATTCTATCCTTCCCATGGAATCCCCAAGAATGAATGCTTTGATCGTTGACCAACATGGAACGATTTGGACGGATAGTGGTTTCTATAAAGAATTAAATAGAGAATGGCAACTTTATGTGCCTACTGACAACATGAATTTAGGCAATAGTCACTCATTGGCGATTGGCGAAGATCACCATCTTTGGTTTTTAAGTTCTTCTGGCCAAGGTCAAGGACAATTGATCGAACTAGACGAAACATATCAGGTAATTCGTAGAATCGACTTGCCCGAAGAAATAGATTTTCACTACTACCAACAATATCTTTATCTATCGCCAAATTCCAATTACGACATCTATGTAAGTTCAGCATTTGATGGATTATGGCGTTTTAGAAATGACACTTGGGAGCAGATGGATATCCACGCAGATTTTGAAATTGGTAATCGCATCGAGCAGATTTTTTTAGCAAATGAAGATGCTTGGGTAAAGTCAAATCATCACAATCAGATTGACAGTGAGTTAAAAATTAGAAACAACTCGAACAATGAATGGTCAATTTTCGACAACTCGTTACTACCCGACTCTTTACAAAGCATCAACCGATCTGGAATTGTCAATCAACTTAGTGATAATTCCTTACAATTTTTCGTCAACGACCACGTATGGTTTTATTTAAATGGCAATTGGATCGACGCCAATCTACCAGACGTAAGTCCATTATTGGATGAAAATCGAAGTATTATTCATTTTGATCCAAACGGTCGCCGTTGGGTATTGGATAAGTGGTCTGGATTTGTATTATACGAAAGTCCAAGTGGTTGGAAAGTTTTTGCAGCATCAGAACATGGCAATAGTAGTGGTAATTCTAATGGGCATTTTAATCATCCGATTACCGAAGAATTTTGGATCGCTGGAAATAGTGGCATTTCCATTTATGATGGTCAAGCATGGCGACAATTTAAGCCTTCCGAACAGAGTGATCTTATCTATAAAGATCGAATCCTAGATATCGCAGTTACGAACAATGGGGTCGTATGGATCGTACAACAAGACCACTTGCTTAGGCTTGAAGGAAATGATATGAGGATTATCCATGAAATAAATGGAGAAAGTTTACGGAGTTCGTTACATTCAATTGAACTAGACGCAGAAGAGGATATCTGGCTCGGAATGAATAACGCGCTGGGACATTTTAAGGAAGACACCTGGACCATTTACGATACCAAAAACTCCGGCGTCATCAGTGATCGAATTCACCAGTTAAAAATCGATGCTGGTGGAAATGTCTGGATGGGTGGTTATAATGCTGGATTAGGTATCTTCAATTCAAATGGTTTGTCTGAATCTTTTTTTGTTAATAAATCAGCAACATCCAACCCTGAAAACGAAGTTCCCGCTTTTAGTATTTTTCCCAATCCACATACCAAAGGAGCACGGCTTTGCATTAATTTACCAGAAGCATTTTCCACCAATAATACAACCGTAGGAACTTGGTATACTGTCTTGGGGCAAAAATTAGGAGTATTCACCACAAAAGAGCGTTTGACCATCCTTCCTGAAAGCCATTTTTCGGGCTGGTCTACCGGTGTTTATTATTTGAAATTAGAAAATAATGGGAATGAAATATCACAAGGGGTGCTGCTAAATCAGTAGTTTCTCATTGTCTGTCCATCATCTAATGAGCATGCTATCCAATAAATGGCATGCTCCCCCTTGATTTTAGCCAGTTAACGACAGTTAAAAGCGTTAAAAACTTTGGTAATTTGCCCTTCGCTTCTTATCATTGTTAAACGATAAATCACTGCAATGATTCAATCATCGTGCGTTTGAGGTATTTTTTTAGCTAAAACTCCGGTTTTCAGCCACTTAAGGCAGCTAATTAAAGTATCAGGTCGTTCTCTCTATAACCAGAAAATACAAAATAAGTGTAAAAACTGGTTGGAACGGTGAAAAATCAACAAACGTAGTAAAAAGTTCACCAATGGATATAGCAATTCAGTTTAAACGAGAAGAAGTAAGTTTGATTACTGCTTGTGTGCGTGGAGAAAAGTGGGCCCAAAAGCAACTTTACGAAACACACTACGGTAAGATGATGGGCGTTTGTCTTCGTTATTCTAACAATAAGGAGGATGCGCTTGATATTCTACACGAAGGGTTTATTAAGGTGTTTAAACATATTAGTAAATATCAACCGGGAACTTCTCTCAACGCCTGGATCAAAAGAATCATGGTTAATACATCAATTGATTTTTACCGTAAAGCGATCCGTCGCCGAACAGAAGATCTAGACCAAGCGTATCAGGTAAGCTGTCATGATGCAGATGCCGTAAGTGTTTGTGGAGAAAAAGAAATTTTATCCTCTATTCAAACTTTATCACCTGGCTATCGAACAGTTTTTAACCTATACGTAATTGAAGGCTATTCTCACCGAGAGATTGCTGAACAACTACAGATTACAGAAAGCACTTCCAGATCTAATCTGGTAAAAGCAAGAACAAAGCTCAAGGAAATACTAGCAGCGAAACACATTGGAAATGGCAGAGATTAACGAATTTGATGATCAACTTAAGGATGCACTAAGTAATCTGGGAAATGATATTTCTCCCGGAGACTGGAATTCGTTTGCCGAAAAGCTAGATGCTGCTAATGATTTATCTCCTCTAGAACAACCCTCTGACTTTGATGACTTGATTCGCAATCGAATGGAAAGCTTAGAAGTAGGTGCGGAGGGGAATTATTGGGAGATGATGGAATCCAAAATAGACCAAGAATTAAATATCCCCGAAATTTCTGACGAAGCACTGGATAACTTAGCTACCGAAAGTTTATCCAATCTATATATTCCCTATAATCCAACTCACTGGACGTTGCTGTCTCACCGTCTTGAAGAAGAATTTAACGTTCGAAGAAAAATTGTCAATTATAAAGTAGCAGAATTTAGCTTAATGGTTTTATTACTTTTGACCATTGTACAATTTATGCCTAGCTACCCAGCCACTATCAGCGACAAAAATGATATGGTAGCTGAAACGCAAATTGATTTATGGAAGGAAATTGATGCGCCAACTGAAATAGCAACCTCAACTTCAATTGCAGACGCAAACGTAAAATCAATTATAAAGACAAACGAAATATCAACTACCAACATAGCTTCTTCTATTAAAGAAAATATTGTGTCCTCTATCGTTTTATCTGCGCCATCCGAAAGCATTATTGCCCTCAGTTCAGATAAAAACAAAAAAGAGGTGCTATCAAAAACAACAAATGTAGACCTAGTCATAGCATTACCTTTGGAAGAAACTTTGAGGAACGATATAGACGATCAAACTTTATCGACCTCAGTAGATGAATTGCCAAGCGCTACGATCTCTACCCTTGACCACACCACAGATTGGTCAGCAATTGGCGCCATTAAAAAGTTCTCTAAAAAGGTTACCGTTCGCTTAGGAGCGATGACTTCAGCAGATATTAATCAGATAAACACTCCTAGCACTAGCACTCAGAAAGACAATAGTTATCAGCAATACCAACTCGGATACGGTGGAGGAATTACGTTGGATTTTAATTATGAAAAACTTACTTTAAGTACTGGGTTGATCTATCATAGAATTAATTACTATCCACAACAAGAAATAAATATTGGCGGTTCTTTTGCGAATGGTTACCAATCTCGCGTATTTGATGCCGTCAATTTAAATCTGTTGACCATTCCAATGAATCTTCAGTTCCAGATAAATAATCCAGATAAAAAATGGAAGCTACATGCCATTACGGGAGCGTCTTTAAATGTACTGGCACTAAACCATTATAATGTTACCGTAAATAATCTAGGTAATAATAATTCCAATTTAAATTTCCCAATACCTTCTTCACCAGATGCTGAAGAAACACCTCAAATTGAACTTGAACGAGAAGCAGACATTGCAGGAGAAGGATTTTTTGAAGGCGGATCATTTCAACGAAACCACTACTTTACGGCTAACATTGGTATTGGTGTAGAACGTTTTATTTCTCCTCGCTGGTCTTTATTTCTTCAACCTATTTACCAGCACGAAGTTTTTGGAAAAAATCTAGGTCTCAATCGTGACCGGATTCATACCTTCTCTATACAGATTGGTGCCAAGTCTACTTTTAAATAAGTTGCTAGAGGTCTCTAAAACGAAAAAACGCTATGCTGTTCGGCATAGCGTTTTTTTTGAGACTATTGTCAAAAACCATCTCATATAATTTTGTATGCTTCTGGTATCTCAACCGTTGTAAACCCATTGGTTAATCCATAAAAAATTATTATCGTCACAATAATTCCTATTACTAGGATGAATCTCGATTGGTTTTCAACCGTTAATCCAAAGAGCGCATTTTTCTTTTTTTGAAAATGAATGGCTGCGATATGTCCAAAAAAAGATAAAATTGCGAGACCGTAATATGGAATGAAAAATAGATTCAACGGAAAAGTATTTAATCCAGCTGCTCCAAAATAAAAATTGGTATCAAGTTCTAAAAAATATCTCCCGATAAGCACAGCTCCGACATGCATTAAAAAGAAAAATGCTAAATAAAGTCCTGTCCAAATTTGTAATTTTTCATAAAACCCTTTTACTAAGTTCTTTTTAAAAAAGAACAAATTGATTCCTGATACTATTTGACTAAGTACAGCGGCTAGCAGTATCGTTTCGACTATAAAATTTCTATAGACTAGTCTCAACTTATCCATTAATTCAATATGATTTTCTGCTCCAAAAACACTACCCATATGATTGAATAAATGTAAACCAGTAAAAAGGGAAATGATTAATCCTGAAATAAGATGAACTCGCTTCATTATTTTTTTTACAAAGATCGTTTAAGTTGACGAGATTTCATTTGATATAGATCAAATTCGATTTTTTGGATTTCTAATTCTACTCAATGTTTCAAGGGTTATCCCCAAATAGGAAGCAATATGAGTCAATGGCACTCTGTGGGCAATATCAGAACGTATAGCTAAGATATTTTCATACTTCTGTTCCGCATTATAAAATTGCATAGAAGCAATCTTCTCTTGTTGACTTAACATGGTTTTGGTTACAATAATTCTAATTAAGCGTTCAAAATCGTGGTATTTATTGGACAAATGTTCAATTTGACTCCGCGATAATTCTATTAAGATGGAATCTTCCAAAAGTTCAATATAATGAGGGCTTGGCTGATGAGTAAAAAAACTGATGATAGAACTTATAAATTCATTTTCAAACCCAAACCAATCTGTAATATCTTTCCCATCTCTTAAATAATAAGCTCTTGCACACCCTTTTAAAATAAAAAAAGACTTATCAGAATATTGGCCTTCCTTGACAAGCATTGCATTTTTTTTTAGAGATAAGATACTGACATACTCAGATAATTCTTGTTGACATTCTAAAGTCAGAGGAGAATAGGTTTCACTAATTTTATGTATTATTTCTTCTTTAGTCATTCTTGTGTTCAGTTGATATAGGATCGATAACCTAAATACACCGTGAAATAAATTTTACTACTCCTTTGGTCGTTCGTAATTATTTATATCCTGATTATTTAATGGCCAAAGATAATCTAGATATTTTATCTCCACAGAAGATGAAACAGACTGAGGACCAAAATCATTAATGAATTTACGAACGCCACCGTACTCCGCAAAATCACCGCTATACCATTTCAGTATTTTCGATAACTTTACCTCTTGAGGCGTAATGATATTTTTTCCTTTATTCCTTAAAAAATAACGAGCCTGTTCGTCTAATTGTTTATCTAATTTATCGGCAGTATAAGCTTCGTTACGGAGACGAGGACAGGAGATCGCTGCACAATTTGCTGCAAAATGGATACGAGGTTCTTTAAATTCTGGTCGAATAATGCCATGTTCAATATTGTTAAGATCATATTCCGCTCCTTCAATTTTTATAAATTTAATATCCCAAACTGTATTGACGAACGGAATACCACTTTTAATATCTTTAATACTCGACACTGGATAATAGTCCAAAATGAGTTTTACGGTAAAAGCATTATAGGCATTCAACCAATAAGCCAGTCGTTCGTCCCGTGTCCAGTTTGCTTTATTGGGGTGGGCACTACTGAGCAGGTTCAGATAGTTTTGTAGCTTTGCTTTATCTTTAATAAATCCTTTGTAATCAACAGCTCCAGCTTCTGATACATGTGTCTTGACTAGGGTATCCCAGAGTTCGTGCGTTATAGGTTTTGAAGAGGATTGGTATTCTTTGACCGAATTACAGGCAGTCAAAAAACCAAAACAAATAAAAAGGATAAGTAGGTTTTTCATAAAATGATTTTTAATTCTCCATATTGAGTGATCAAGAAAAAAAAGAAGTTACATTAAATTATAATGGTCAAGAAATTTATTGCCAGGTAACCGGTCAAGGAGCAGAACTTTTAATCGCTTTTCCAGGATATGGCTCTACCGTGGATTATTATGCTCCCGCTCAGCCTTTACTTGCCCATAAATTTACAACCTGGGTAATTGACTTGCCATTGCACGGTAAAACGAAATGGCGTCAACCAATGTTCACCATTGCAGATTTTACTGAAATAATTCAGATGGTTTTGCAACGAGCCGGACATCTAAGCTTTAGTTTACTAGGACATAGTTTTGGAGGACGAGTAGTTTTAACTCAAATACCTCTTTTTGGCCCGCAACTCAATCGAGTATTCTTGCTGGCTCCCGACGGCATCAAAAACCCCGGATTGATGACGGTTAGTTGGATTCCGGGCTGGTTTAGGCGGATGACCAGTGGATGGGTAGAACAAAGTCATCGATTATTACCTTTTGCTAAATGGTTGCATCAGAAAAAATGGATAGCACCAAATATTTATTCTTTCGTTCAATATTATTTAAAAACTAGCACACGGCGACAACAAGTCAAGATGTACTGGATTTCGCTCGCCGATTTCCAAGTCGATTTACCCAAATTAAAAGAGACCATAAAATCAAAAAAGATTCACGTATCAATTTTTTTGGGGCGCCGAGATAAAATAATTCCTTCCGAAGTTGGAAAAATATTAAAGCACGAAATTGAGCCTTGGGTAGATATCATCGAAACGAATACTGGCCACATGGTGAATGGAGGTGAAGTATTGAAATTAATTGATTTGTAAAACCTGATTCGAATAATTTATTAAAAAAAATAACCATGCACGGAACGCACAATGCACTAGCGGACGCCCGCAACGAAAAAGTACAGATTTATATTAATGGAGAATTTTTTCCTCGCAACGAAGCCAAGATTTCGGTTTTTGATAGTGGGTACTTGGTTGGAGACGGTATTTGGGAAGCCGTACGATTATACGATGGTGTCTTGGTTTTTTTAGACTTACACCTTGACCGTTTGTTTCAAGCAGCGGCGACTATTGGAATGGATCTAAAAATGGATCGAGCTGCCCTCACTGAAAAAATCTGGGAAACCTTACGCGTCAATGAGATGACCGATCAAGTACACGTTCGATTTATGATTACCCGAGGAATTAAAAAAACACCTTCACAAGATCCTCGTCTAACGATCAGCGGCCCCAATCTTGTCATCATTGCCGAACATAAAAAAGCAGATAGTACAACCAAAGAAAAAGGAATCACCTTATTTACAAGTACCGTACGAAGGGGTTCACCTGATTATCTAGATCCTCGCTTAAACTGCCATAGTAAACTTCACGAAGTTCAAGCACTTATTCAGGCCATCGAAGCAGGAGCCGACGAAGCCTTGATGCTAGATACACAGGGTTTTGTTTCCACTTGTAATGCCACTAATTTTTTTATTATTAAAAATGGAGAACTCTGGACTTCCACTGGACAGTATTGCATGAATGGAATTACTCGCAGCAATATCTTGCGCGTGGCCCGTCGTCATGAGATGCCTGTTTTTGAAAAGAATTTTTCACTCTTCGACGTCTATGGTGCCGACGAAGCTTTTGTTACTGGCACCTTTGGTGGGGTCACACCGGTGATTAAAGTAGACGGACGAGTCATCGGTTCCGGAGCGTACGGTCCGCATTCCCGACAGCTGAGTGCATGGTATCAAGCTTTGATTCAGGAAGAAGTGGAAAAGGGAAAGGCTGGTTTGTAAGTAGGGATTTTAATATCTTTGTGGAGGATTCTCCGATGTGCGGATTTTTTGATCTACCAATAAGTAAGTGCTTGAACAAATTAATAAAGATGAAGAAACGACTTTACAATCGAATCAATAAAGAGGTTTTAAAAGAGCAACTGCAAAAGAGTACAGAACCACGTACAACCTTGTCTTTTTATCAATATGCTAAAATTACAGATCCGAAGGCTTTTCGAGATCAGTTGTTTTTAGCGTGGCAGGAGTTGGGTGTGTTTGGTCGAGCTTATGTGGCGACGGAAGGGATCAATGCACAAATATCTGTGTTAGAAGAAAATTTTACCGCCTTCAAGGAATACTTATATGGGATTGATTTTTTGGATGGTGTAAGATTGAATATAGCGATTGAGGATGATGGAAAATCTTTTTATAAATTAAAAATTAAGATTAGAAATAAGATTGTAGCGGATGGTTTGAACGATGATACTTTTGATGTGACGGATGGTGGTACGCATGTAAACGCAGAAAAATTTAATGAACTCGCAGACGATCCCAATACCGTGATCGTAGATATGCGCAACCACTATGAAAGTGAAGTAGGACATTTTGAAAAAGCCATTACCCCCGACGTTGAAACTTTCCGGGAGTCCCTTCCAATCATCGAAGATATGTTGGCCGAAGACCGAGATAAGAATATTGTCATGTACTGCACCGGAGGAATTCGTTGCGAAAAAGCCAGCGCATATTACAAACACCGTGGCTTTAAAAATGTCTTTCAGCTAGACGGCGGAATTATTGAATACGCCCGTCAGGTAAATGAAAAAGGATTACCCAATAAATTTAAAGGAAAGAATTTTGTCTTCGACGAGCGCATGGGTGAACGCATTAGCGAGGAGGTGATTGCACGCTGCCATCAATGTGGCGATGCCTGTGATACGCACCTCAACTGCTCCAACGAAGCCTGCCATATTCTTTTTATTCAATGTGAAAACTGCGCCGCAAAATACGACCATTGTTGCTCTCAAAAATGTCAAGATTTTAAGCAGCTTCCAGCAGAAGAACAAGCCTTGCTAAAAACGACGATGGAATTTAATGGGACGAAATTTGGGAAAGGAAGATATAAGGCGCATCGTGGGGATCATGAGTTATAACCGACCGACCCCGACAAAGGAGGATGGCATTTTGTTGTACGAACTTTAAAAGTCTTCCGTTTTTCGATCGGTCAATGGTTCTCTTAGTAAAGTCATAGTTCTTGCTTTTTGTATTTCTTTTGACCGCTTTAATTCTTCTGAAATCGGCGCCGTTCTTTGTTTAGCTCTAATAATTTTTAAAGATGCCCTAGCACTCTGAATGACTTGCTCATTAGGACTATCAAGATATGAGGAAATAATATCCATAAATTTGAGATTTTTGGTATTTGCTAGATAGGTAATGGCCATAACTTGATCTCTCTGGTTGTCACTTCCCAGTTTTTGCAAAAGAAACTTAATACCGTAGGCTTCTTCCCATAATACACTTTTATCCAGCAGCTGATCAAAATTACAAGCTCCATTATTAAAAATGGTTTCTAGCTTTTGGTCTGAAATGAAAATTTCAGATTGAGAGGCGTAGCGTGGTGAGCAACTAAATGCAAATAAAATAAAGAGTAGCAAAATTGATTTTAAATGACACATATTTTACTTGGTTTAATCTTCTAAAATTACTTTCTCTACTCAATCAACAAAAAAATCTAATAAACCTTCACCACCTTCCCCAAATTCCACCTCACACCCGTTGGACGATCTTTCACTTGGACTAAATATAATCCATTGGATACATCACTCATTCCTATTTCAACCTTTAAATCATTAGATGATTGCTGAATTACTAAATTTCCCAACAAATCAAAAATTTCTATTTCCAAATTCCTGTTATTTACATTTTCAATCCGCAACCCTTCATTCACCAGCGTATTGATTATTCGAATATCTCTAGGAATATGTTCAGCGTTTACACTCGTTGTCATCGAAATAACACAGTCATCATTGATGGGATTTAATTCAATTGGTACACCTGGGGTTAAGTCTCTATTCTCAAAGGCACCATAGCTTGGTCCGTAGCGGGTAGCCCGAAAAACATCATTTCCCAACGGGTCATCTTCTTGAGTAATCGGACCATTATTTCGACTGACTGGATTGATATAATTCCAAACAATTTCTTCTTCCAATGTCACTTCAGTAAACACTCCTCCAACACCTTGACAAATTAAAATATTATGGTTTGGCAAAGGCTCCGCACCTGATATTCTCGAAGAATATAATGCTGAATTGGTATAGGTCCAAATAAGATCGGTCGGACCGTATGCTTGCCCGTTTGCTAGATCGTAATGATTGTCTGTATTTAAAGGCGGCTCCCAAATATCAACGGCTGATTGGTTTCCAAATTTCTGATTATTAAAAACCATTAATGCGCCCGCATACGGATGCCCTTCTGGCAACCAGCGAACGTCGTGCTGATTAAACAACGTTTGATCCATGCCCGTTCCTCGGTCGTAGGTCTGCGGATTTCCCCAGCGATATAATAGGTCTCCTCCCCGACCGGCATTACCACCCGTATGTCCGGCAGCTTCTTCGGTCGAAGTGCTATGATCGATAATCCAGATTTCGTCAAACCGATGCGCACTAATGGCAATCTGATCCAAATCTGCGTTATAACTAATTCCATTGACGTGGTTCCAATCGGCGTTATTATCGCCAGGAGGGTAATTAAAATTCACTAATTCGGGATGATCCGCCACCACCCCAAAATTCTCTTTAGTGGCATCGTAATCTTGGATTAGATGGTCTCGCAAATGCCATTCCCAAACCCAATTAGCTCCTGAAGTGCCCACCATTTCAATTTCTATAATTTGCTCTGGCCAAATGCCATCATCCGTTACCGTCGCCGTATTTCTACCTGCCGCAATGGACTCATCGGGCGTCATTCGTTCCCAAGCCACCAGTAAAAAATTACCATTGGGTAAAGGCTCAATATCATGGTGATGATGATAATCAAAACTAGCATGTTCATACGCCCACAACAAACTTCCTTCCCAATTAAATAATTCAATACGACCGCCGATTCCACCACCACTAAAATCCCCAGGAATCCGCGCGGTCCGCAATAGATTTCCATTTTCCAATAGATATAAAGAATTTCCTGGAAAATAATTGCTTTGCCAAGTGTGCACTAGATCTCCACAGTTATCAATCAAATAAGTTGTTTCATTATTGCTAAACAGCGTATATCCATTATACGCCTCCGGACTATTCTGAAATAAACCAACCGTTTGCTGCGCAGCAAGCAATTGAACCATTGATAAGAAAACAAATAAGCATAAAATTCGTAAATATTTTAACATAATCGCTTTTGGATTTAAAGGGATTTAAGAAGCTGAGTTGAGTAAAGGTCTTCTTATTATTCAAAAAAAAATCATAAAAAATGCCTAGTCGTCGTCAAAGTTATAAAAAAGCAATATTTTCACCTTCGGAAATCAACGGTTCGATAATTTTTCAGTTATGAGTGAATGATAAATAAGATCTTGCTAGTTAGCCTGTTTGCTGGTTGGCTAGTTAGCTTCCTTCAATCGCATAATGCGCTAGAAGGAAGCTAACTAGCTAACGGGCCAACCAGCAAACTAGCCATCACCAACTCAAAAAAAGAATTATCAACCTCTCACTTTCCTAAAAATTACGGTTCCATTAAGAACACATAAAATGGCAAAATCACCAAAAGGGAAAAAACAACCAAAACGGACTCCTAAAAAGAAACACAGCTCCACGGAATCTACTTCGTCGATCCCTTCGACCAGGATTGTCTCTGTGCTCTTAATGGTCTTTTGTTTTTTATTGTATGGAAATACGCTCTTCCACGATTACACACAAGACGACGCCATCGTCATCACCGATAATATGTACACCACAGAAGGAATCAAGGGTATCCCGGGAATTTTGAAATACGATACGTTTAAAGGTTTTTTTAAGGTAGAAGGGAAAGATAAACTTGTCAGTGGTGGACGTTACCGTCCTTTTACGCTGATTATGTTTGCAATAGAATGGCAATTGTTTAAAAAGAAAAAGAAAACCGCAACAGGGGAAATTATTTACGAAGGCAGACCATTTGTTGGGCATTTTGTCAATATTCTTCTTTATGGTCTTACCACAATTTTAGTCTATCTTTTGGTTTTAAATTTATTAGGACCCGGCCGTTCCGATCTTCGCGCATTTACGGTAGCCTTGATTGCTGCGCTTATTTTTGCGGCGCATCCCCTGCACACCGAAGCCGTTGCCAACATCAAAGGACGAGATGAAATTCTTACCTTATTGGGTGCCTTAGCTGCGACCTATTATTCTTTAATGGCTTTTTATAAAAAAAATAATACCTTTGAAATTGCGGTCTTCGTCTGCTTTTTTATTGCGCTGATGTCCAAAGAAAATGCTATCACTTTTCTTGGAGTTATCCCACTGATGTATTGGTTTTTTACGGATGCTAAATTTGTGAAGATTGCCATGAAGACCCTACCCTTCTTTGGTGCTGCTGCCGTATTTTTATTCATACGTTTCAATATCTTGGGAGCAGACCTCGGAGACACTTCCAATGAGTTAATGAACAATCCGTTTATAAAGGTAGTTGGCAATCAATACGTCGATTTTTCTTTTAGTGAAAAAATGGCGACCATTATTTTTACGCTTGGTAAATACTTACAGTTATTAGTTTTTCCGCATCCGCTTACCCATGATTATTATCCTCGTCACGTGGAAATTATGAGTTTTGGAAATATAAAAGTAATCCTTAGTTTGATCGCTTACTTGGCGATGACTGTTTACGCAATCATTGGTCTAAAAAAGAAAGATCCTATTAGTTTTGGAATTCTCTTTTTTTTGATGACTACCTCCATTATTTCTAATATTGTTTTTCCCGTTGGAACCAATATGTCCGAGCGTTTTATGTTCATGCCTTCCGTTGGGTTTACTTTTATTATAGGAATTCTCGGTTGGCGTTTAGCAAAAAAACTAAACAAAGGAAAGTCAAAAATCCGTCTTTCAGAATTGACTATAATATTGGGAATCACCGCTTTGATTACGGTTGCTTTTGGAATAAAAACAGTCGTTCGAAACATGGCTTGGAAAAACAATTATACCTTGTTTACCACAGATATTGAAACTTCTCAAAATAGTGCAAAATTACGCAACGCCGTTGGTGGAGAAATGATCGCTCAGTCTTCCGCTCCTGAAAATAAAAACAAGGAAACCGAGATGCTCCGGACCGCACAAGTGCATCTGCAAGAAGCCATCAAAATTCACCCCAATTATAAAGCCGCTTATCTGCTACTTGGCAATAGTTCTAACTATTTAAAAGAATACGAAAAGTCGATTCAATACTATAATCGAGTCCTAGCAATTGACGCCAATGACCAAAATGGATTCAACAACCTAGGAATCACTTATCGAGACGCCGGAAAATTTTACGGAGAAAAAGGTGATTTTGCCAAAGCGGAAAAATATTTAAATAAAGCCCTCGAAATGCGAGGAGATGAATACGAAATCCTAAGACTCCTCGGCGTGCTCAATGGTACCCGTGGAAATCACCCCGCAGCCATACAGTTTTTTCAAAAAGCACTCGCACAAGAACCCAAAAACGCACAGGCACTGTTTAACTTAAGTGCTGCTTACCAATACGGTGGGGATACTGACAATGCGCAAAGGTATTTGCAGCAAGCTCGAGCAATTGATCCGAATATTGGTAAGTGATGAAGTTTTGAGTTATTGATTTTTGAGTTATTAGAAACTCAATAGCTCATTTCGAATTTCACAATAATACAAAGCTCCTAAAAACGTTTATACAAAAAGCAGACTTCTCTTGTCGGTTTACCAATTTACCGATCCGAGCGATTAACTAATAAACAACTGATACAACTAACAAACATGAAACCCTTCTTAACAGTATTACTCTGCCTACTTTTCCTCAGTGCGACCAACCCGTCTAACGATGCACGTGAAGCTTGGGTAGAAAGTATGTTTAATTCCCTGACCGAAGATCAGCGGATCGCCCAATTATTTATGATCCGTGCGCACTCTGATAAAGGGCCCGAGCATATTGCCAAAGTAACCAAGCTAGTACGGGACTATCAAGTCGGTGGTCTTTGCTTTTTTCAGGGAACGCCTGAGAAACAGGCAGAACTGACCAACAAATATCAGCAATTGAGTAAGGTTCCGCTGATGATTTCAATGGACGCAGAATGGGGTTTAGGCATGCGCCTAAAATCTTCGACCATCAGCTTTCCTCACAATCTGACACTCGGGGCGATTCAAAATAATAATCTACTCTACGATATGGGACAAGAAGTCGCTAGACAATGTCGTCGTTTAGGCGTTCATGTCAATTTTGCACCCGTCGTAGATATCAATAATAATAAAGCGAATCCAGTTATTAATTATCGTTCATTTGGTGAGGATCGCTATAATGTTGCCGCCAAATCCTATATGTACATGAAAGGTATGCAGGATGGAAATTTGATGGCTTGCGCCAAACACTTCCCCGGACATGGCGATACCAATGTTGATTCGCATTATGACCTACCCATCATCAATCATGCTATGCCACGACTCGATAGCATCGAAATGTTTCCGTTTCGATTACTCGCTCAACACGGCATGCAGAGCATGATGATTGCCCATTTACACGTTCCGGCCATCGATGCGACCACCAACCGGCCCACTACCCTTTCGCCTCGTGCGGTTAATGAGATTTTAAAACAAGAAATCGGTTTTGACGGTCTGATTTTTACGGATGGTTTAGGGATGAAAGGGGTTACCAAACATTACCGTAATGGAGAAGTAGAAGCAAAAGCGCTGGTGGCTGGCAACGATATTTTATTATTACCACAGGATGTACCAGCGGCACTCAAAGAAATCAAAAACTACCTCGCTTCAGGTGAGTTATCTGCTAGCGATGTGGATGAAAAAGTACGTCGAGTTTTAAGAGCAAAATACGACTTGGGAATCTCTACACCTCAACGGGTATCCACTACCAATTTACGCGCCGATCTCAATACACCTGCCGCTCAAGTGCTAAAAAGAAAACTGATCGACAATGCCCTCACGCTCGTTCGCAACGACCAGCAGATTGTTCCTATTCAGGAAATAAAAAATAAAAAAATCAGTGTATTAAGTATTGGTAAGAAAACGCGGACGCCATTTCAAAACGCCTTCGCTAAATATGGAGCATTTTCTCAAACAAATATTGACAAAGCAATTACCAATAGTAAAAGCACTCAATTATTGCAGCAGTTTAAATCACAAGATTTAGTCATCGTTAGCCTCCACGACATGAACAGCAGAGCCTCCAAAGGATTTGGAATTTCTGGCAGCACGCGGGATTTTTTAGAAAAACTAGGGCAACAAAATAACGTCTTATTGGTCGTTTTTGGCAATCCGTATAGTTTAGAATATTTTGACAATTTGAATAATATTTTGATGGCTTATGACGACGATGAGATAGTGCAAGAATCAGCCGCACAAGCAATCTTTGGAGCGACAGGCATCAATGGTCGTTTACCCGTCACCGCATCTCCACGGTCGCGTTTTAACGATGGGGTTACCACCAATCCACTCTTTCGTTTTGGGTATGATATTCCAGAAAGTGTGGGATTAAATAGTCTGGTTCTAAATCAGATTGATGACCTTGCAAAAGATGCTATTGCGACCAAAGCAACGCCCGGTTGTGTGGTGCTCGTTGCGAAGGATAACAAGATTGTTTTTCATCGTGCTTACGGACATCATACTTATTCCAAACGAACAAAAACTAAAAAAGACGATATTTTTGATCTTGCTTCTATCACTAAAATTGCGGCAGGAACCCTTTCTACTATGAAGCTTTACGAAGAAGGGACGGTCAACATTTATCAGCCAATGAGCACTTATATTCCGGAGTTACAAAGTACGGACAAAAGGGATTTGGCCATTTATGATATCATGGCCCATAAAGCAGGCCTTAAACCTTGGATTCCTTTTTTTGAACAAACCGTTAGCGGCTCTAAACGGAATCCTCGGCCTTCTAATAAAATTTATAAAAAGGAATTAAATGGTAATTTTTTTGTTCCGGTGACCAGCAAATTATTTATGCTCTCTAGTTTTAGAGATACGATGTGGAATCAAATATTTCGTTCTCCGCTCCGCGATAATCGCAATTATAAATACAGCGATCTCGGGTTTTATTTGGTAGAACGGATGGTAAAAAATAAGGCGGGAATGGCACTCGATCAATATGCCGATAGAAATTTTTATCAACCACTCGGTTTATCCAACACCAGTTTTAATCCTTGGAAAAAATATCCCATTCAACGCATCGTTCCGACGGAAGAAGACAAGTACTGGCGCCGTCAACGCGTGCAAGGCTATGTACATGATATGGGAGCGGCGATGCTTGGAGGTGTTAGCGGTCACGCGGGATTGTTCTCTACAGCAACCGACCTAGCCGTGATCATGCAGATGTTACTCAACGGTGGATATTATGGTGGACAACAATTATTGCAGCCTAGTACAGTACAGACTTTCACAACTCGTCATAGCGGTGATACTCGTCGAGGCATTGGCTTTGATATGCGCGAGCTCGATCCTAGTCGCTCGCAGAATATGAGCAATCTGGCTTCCGTCAATACTTTCGGCCATCTAGGTTTTACGGGTACCTGCGTCTGGACCGATCCCGACCAAAATCTGATTTATATTTTCCTTTCTAATCGAACCTATCCTTCTATGCGTAATAATAAGTTGGGACGCGACGATTATCGTCCTCGGATTCAAGAGGTAATTTATCAAGCACTGGATACTGCGCTCTAGAGGAATATTCAATATCCAATTACGAATATTCATTGCGCTCTTCTATCGTAAAATCTATCCTTCTTATTTTCAAATTTGACCAATCATATTTTTTGAAGAGTGGTAAATTTTTAATAAAAAAAGACCGCTTAACTGAACAAAAATTCAATATTCACTTAATCAATATTGGATATTCAATATTCCTCAATGTCCCACATTACTATCCAAGAAATAGCTATATTTACAGATACAATTTTCTAAATGAACCTACCGCTAAAAATAGCCCGACGTTATCTTTTTGCTAAAAAGAGCACCAACGCCATCAATATCATTTCCGGCATTTCTGTCTTTGGTATTTCCGTTGGAACAGCAGCCCTTATCCTCGTCCTTTCTGTCTTTAATGGTTTTGAAGATTTAATTACTGGATTGTTTAGCAATTTCAATCCAGATATCAAGGTGACGATTACGGAGGGAAAAACCTTCGAAGTAGATACGGTAATGATTGGAAAAATAGCGGCTTTACCTACGGTTTCCATCGTTTCGCAGACCATCGAAGAAACAGCATTATTTATTTATAATAAAAACGAAAGCATTGGCATCCTAAAAGGGGTAGACGATAATTACAAAAATGTAACAGGCATTGACTCCACCCTACGGGAAGGAACTTATCGATTTCAGGATGGAAAACGAGAGATGGCTGTACTCGGCGTAGGAATTCGAAACCGACTATCCGTCAACGTAGGGGACTACTTATCTGCCCTAGAAGTTTATATGGCCAAAAGAAAAAACAGTGGTCCACTATCAAAACCATTCAACAAAAAACTGATATACCCTTCCGGAACTTTTGTCATTCAGCAAGATTTCGATAGTCAATATATTCTTAGTTCGCTTTCTTTTGCCCAAAAGATATTAGAACAAAAAAATAAAATCGGTGCGTTGGAAATTCAGCTATCCCCAGAGGCAGACCCACAAAGCAGTGCTGCCGAGATTAGAAAAATCGTGGGAGACAAATTTACGGTCAAAGATCGTTATCAGCAGGATGAAGCTTTTTTTAAAATTATGAATATTGAAAAATGGATGAGCTATGCCATTCTTTGTCTAACGTTAATTCTAGTAGCCTTTAATATGATTGGTGCACTCTGGATGATTGTGTTAGATAAAAAGCAAGATATATCTATTCTCCGTTCCATGGGTGCCACCCGAAAAATAGTTCGACAAATATTTTTAAGTGAAGGTATCCTACTGGGGATTTTAGGGATGTTACTTGGATTCTTTTTTGCCGTCGCTTTCTACATCGCCCAAAAAACCTTTGGAATTGTTCCTATTCCGGCAGGATTTGTGGTCGATGCCTATCCGATCAGTATGCGTCTTCCCGATTTTGTCGTAGTCGCAATTACCGTTCTGGCCATTACGCTCATTGCGTCTCTACCGGCTGCCTTTCGGGCCGCCAGAGTACCAGCCATTATAGCGGCAGATTAATTCCCAAACCATTCGTTTATACCCCATCCAAAATGGTTTTAGATTTTATCTGATGCTTTAATTTCACCTAACTTAGTGTTAGAAAGCCTCGCCAATGCTGAGGCATTGTCTACTTTTTCTGTCTCGATCTAAGCAAAATTAAAGTCGTTATATTCGCCTAAACCACTTCGTAATGGGTATATTTGTACTCTAAAAATTAAAACAATGGAAGAGTGGGAACTCAATTTTAAATGGTTGGAAGTCCGACACTATATAAAAGATAGCTTGGGTAAAACCGAACTCCCCAATCTAAATGGCATTCTTTTTATGATTGGAATCCAAGAATTGGGGCGCTGGCAAGAAAAATTTACCAAGGAAGAAAAACAGGATCTAATGCATATTGCTGTCTGTCGACTATTGAGTATTGACGGTTATTACGAATTTGAGGGACGCGATGCCGACGGCTGGCCTCACTGGAAGGCACTAAGAGGATTCACCATGAAAGGCGTAAAAAATCAAGAGTCACTGCTTAAGGAAAAAATAATCCAGTATTTCGCCACTGAAAAAAAACAATCTAACTAAGCACATTTACATAATGAAAAAATTACTCTTACCCATCCTACTATTTTTAATGGTATCCTCCGCTTGTACTAATAAAGACAAAAGTACATACGCTCTGATCGAAACCAATCACGGAGATATCAAAGTCATATTGTACGATGATACACCATTACACAAAGCAAATTTCATCAAATTGGCCAACGAAGGTTTTTATGATGACTTACTCTTTCATCGGATTATCCCAGGTTTTATGATGCAAGGTGGTGACCCTGATTCTCGCGATGGAGGCCCAGGTCGTCCATTTGGTAGTGGAGGTCCCGGTTACCAAGTACCAGCAGAGTTTGGTCACTTACATTATAAAGGTGCCTTGGCGGCAGCCCGTAATGGTAATCCAGAAAGAAAATCTTCTGGTTCACAGTTTTATATTGTAGATGGAAAACCCGTAGAAGATGTCATCCTAAATATGCAAGAGAAAAAGTTTAGTTTCACCTATAACGAAGCACAACGGGCAAAATATGCAGAAGTTGGAGGAGCACCATTCCTAGATATGGACTATACCGTTTTTGGAGAAGTGGTCGAAGGATTAGAAGTCGTTGAAAAAATCTGTAGCCTGCCAAGAGATACAAATCTAGGTAACCGTCCAAAAGAAGATGTCAAAATGAAAGTCAGTATTGTAAAATAATTTTCAACGTCAAATTTTAAAAGCCTTCGCTAAATATTTCCTATGCAGTTATTTCGATTTTTACTTTTCATCTCCACACTCCTGTTTTTCAGTTCTTGTGCAAAGACCATCGCAAACTTTGGTTTTACCGAACCTGAAAAACCTGCTCCAGCGGTCGTTACTTTTGATAATCAATCTAAAAACGCGGATTCTTACGAGTGGAATTTTGGCGATGGCACTACTAGTAACGAAGCCGCACCTCAGCACACCTTTAAATCTTCTGGTAAATACGTTGTTTCGCTCAAAGCCATGAAAGGAGGTAAAGTCGCTACCATCAATAAACAATTGACAATTGAACAACCGAAGGTTTGTTTAGTAGAAATTGAAACAACGCTTGGGACCATGAAGGCCATCTTATACGACGCTACCCCACAGCACCGTGATAATTTTTTAAAATTGGCCGAAGAAGGATTTTATGATGACCTGCTTTTTCATCGGGTTATTAATGGCTTTATGATTCAAGGTGGTGATCCACAATCCCGTAATGCCACCCCCAAAAAGCAATTGGGTAACGGAGGACCAGGTTACCAAATTCCAGCAGAGTTTGTTGATACCCTAGCACACGTTAAAGGAGCGCTCGCAGCGGCTCGTACTAATAATCCAAAGAAAAAATCATCTGGATCACAGTTTTATATCGTTCAAGGACGAAAACTAAGCGATAGTCAATTAGATATGATGGAAGCACAGAAAGACATTAGTTATACGCCCGAGCAGCGAAAAATTTACACCACACAGGGTGGAACACCGCAACTTGATCAGGAATATACCGTATTTGGACAAGTAATAGAAGGTCTCGACGTTTTGGATAAAATCGCTGCCACGGCAACCGCCCCCGGTGATCGTCCTAAAATGGATATCAAAATGAAAATTAGACCTATCAATTAATAAGCGCATAATCTAAGCTGTTTAGCTAGTTGGCCTATTACCATAAATACACAAGTAAAAAAGCCAACCAGCCAATAAAAACAGTCACAAACTTAAAAAAGAACCATTTTTAACATGTCGAAAAAATTAATTCTTGGTGTAGATGTAGGAGCCTCAGGTATCAAAGGTGGTCTTGTCAATATGAGTACTGGTGAAATGGTAACCGACCGTTTCCGTGTTCCCACTCCTTCTCCTGCTACACCAGAAAACATGGCAAAGGCCTTCCACCAAATCGTTGAACACTTTGATTACGCTGGCCCGGTAGGTTGTGGTTTTCCGGCAATCATCAAAAACAATGTCGCCAAAAGCGCTTCTAATATTGATAAATCATGGATCGGTGTAAATATTAGTGAAGTCTTTGGTGAGGAAGCAGGTTGTCCGGTATTTGTTACCAACGATGCGGACGCAGCTGGCGTAGCAGAGATGAGTTTTGGATTGGGAAAAGATAAAAAAGGAGTCGTCATACTCATTACGATTGGTACTGGACTCGGATCGGCTATGTTTATAGATGGTAAACTAATTCCAAACACAGAATTTGGTCATTTTTATTTAAAGGATCAATCCAAAGTGGCCGAAGCTTATGCCGCAGATTCCGTTCGAAAAAAGAAAGATTTATCTTGGAATGATTTCGGTAAACGTTTTAACGAATACTTAGAAGTATTAGAAAGAATTACTTCTCCCAACCTCATTATTCTCGGAGGAGGAAGCAGCAAAAAATTTGATAATTTTAAAAAGAAAATTAAAATAAAAACGGAAGTAGTTCCTGCCGAATTAAAAAACGAAGCAGGAATTATTGGGGCAGCTACCTACGGCTACCAAAAATCAAAGCAGTTAGTTACTTCTTAATTATAATCTAGCAATCATCGACTGATAACGATCTGCAAAATCACTTTCATTGCTACCACAACCTTCTGGCTGTACCTCCAATGCTTCTATTCTTTTAGTCGTTCCTGGTCTTCGTACCAACCACTCAACGGTTTGCTCGGACACATCATCTAATCGCATGATCGCAGCCCGCAAACCATCGTTATCATATAAGTACGGACAAACAATATCTAACGCATATTGATCTGCTTCCAAAACCTCTTCTTCAGCATAAGATAAATCTCTCAGCCACAATGCCATATTGTCAATAGTAGACACTTTATTCCCTAAAAGGATATCTCCCATTGCCACTCCTCCAAATTCATCCTTAAGACTTAAGATTGTCTTACTCTCATCCGTATATTTTAGTTCATGAGCCATCATAGCAATTAGCTGCGCTTCTGAATCCAACGCTTTGAGCAAGCCGGTATAAACAAAAAAGTGTCCACCTGGAGCAGTAAATAGGTGAATATCTGGAGCATCAATAATCGTAACACTCCATTCAAAGTCATTGCGATTAACCACCGGAACTGAGATCGCCACCGTCTGTAATAAACGATTCAAATAGACATTGAGCTCTTCCGTAAAAGCCGTATTATCTGAATTAAAAATGGGAAAATTATGGTCGTCTTCCTTTACCTGATCTACCAGTCTTGCGCCAATCACATTTTGATCTCGGCTACTAAATTCTTCTTGATTTTTAGCCGCAATGATTGGTTCCTCTTTTTCACAAGAAGAAAATATCACTAGGATACATAATAAGGTTATAGACCACAAGGAATTTGTCGTTATTCTCATAAGAAAATCATGTTTGATGTTCAAAAGGATGCACTCCGACGGGGAATCGTCGTATTTTTGGGAGGAAATACAGTGGATCAGTGGCAAAAAATATGCCATTGGCCCGTTAAGACCAATGGCATGAAGTATCAGTAATTTTGTTGATGCTCAAATGGCATCTTAAATAAGTGGGATCATCCAATTACTGCCTGTCAAGATCAGACATCAATAATTAGCATCCCTTTCAAACGGGTTGGTATTTGCATAGTAGGCGAACGATATCAGCATCAATCGCCAGTGCAGGTATTAATCTAAAAATGTAGTCGTGTTTTTTATAATCTTCTATGAGTGCTTCTCCGAAAAAATACAATGCTTCATCACGTTTGCCTAAATAAAATAAACAAGCGATCCGACAGTAGAAAAGCTCAACGCCTTCTGTGTAAATCTCCGCTTCATCCAAAACAGCAATCGCTTCTTTCGCTTCCCCAATGTCAAGTAAAAATTCAGCTTGTCGCAACCAGTAATACGAAGTCTCCGGAGCAGTGTCTGCTGCTTTTTGAAATAATTTACGAGCTTTTTCAATTTCTCCACTTTGGTAAAAAGCTTCGGCCAGTCCCGTAATATATTCTTCTTTTCGCCGGTTGATAATGAACGCTTTCTTGTAAGATTTCAGGGCTTTTTTCCATTGGTTATTACGACCATGACATTCACCTAGTTGATAATAAGCTCGGTCATTTTTTGGACAACGTCTAATCGCTTTTTTATAATAGGTCTGAGCAGTTTTAATATCATTGAGCATCTCATGACAGTAGCCTATGTTGACGAGCAGTTCTCCATCCAATCTAACCTTACTGGCTCCGTCTTGGTAACATTCGAGCGCTTTCCGATACTGCTTTAGTTTGATATAGGTATGCATACATTCTCGGTATGCGAATTCGTTTTCCTCGTTGGTGATGAGTGCATATTCATAAGCTTCGGCGGCCATTTCATCATCTTCGAGACATGCGTAAGCCTGTCCAAGATTAAACCATGCTCGATCACAGTAAGGATGTTTTTCGAGGATACTATTATGGAAGGCAACACTCTCATCATAGTTTCCAGTCATTTCTACCGCCCAAGTGATCGACTCTAAAGCTTCTTCGTTAAGTGGATCTATGGTCAAAGCAAAACGGAGCGATTCGAACATCTGGTTAAATTTTCCAGTTGATTCGTGTAAGACCGCTTCGCAACAATAGATTTGGCTGAGGTCTTTTCCGAAAGCAATGGATTTAGTAGTATCAATAATTTCGAACGCATCTGAGATATTCTTCAACCCCATTAATGCTTTGACTTTTAAAATAGATATCGTAACAGAAGCGGGAGCATACATCGCCGCAATGTTTAAAGAAATTAATGCTTCTTCAAATAATTCACTATAAACCAAAATTTCTCCTTTCCGACTGTAAAAGTTGACAGAATAAGGATATTGCTCAATCGCATGCTCAATCACTTCCAGAGCAGATTCAATTTTGGCTTCTGAACAGTAAAAATCAATTAGACTATGAAATACCGTTTCCTCAATAAAACCTACCGTTCCCTTTTGTGACATAGCCTCATACTCACTAACTTGCATTTTTATTAAATTTTCAGGTCTATAGTTTTGCATATTTCTTTGTGTTTTTATAGTGTTTGAGGTAAATATAGATAAAAAACTATGACTTCTCACTAATAAATTTCCTTCTTTTTTCCACAATTTTGAAATTTTATTTCATATTAAAAAATTTAAAACTTTATCATAAATCACTATTTATCAACTAATTACAAAAAATATTTATTTGAATTTTTTATAATTAATTGTATTAACCCTTAAGCGTCTTTATAAAAACATATCCATAAAATAAGAATAGAGAAAAAAGAAAGAGAAAATCACTCAACAGATTTATTTTTTCACTAAAAATCCAAATTTGTGACATAAAAACGGCATAAATAATGGTTTTATGCTAGTTTTTAGGGGGTTTACTTACCAGATATACACCAGCAAAAATTAGCACTGCCGCCAATATTTTTGTGATACTAAGTGTATCCCGACCAGCAAGCAAGGCCACGATTGTAGCCATGATAGGTTGTAGGAAAATATAAATACCGACCACAGAAGCCCGTACTGTTTTTAAAGCAAAAGCATTCAAAAGATAACTAACGCAAGAAACCATAATCAAAACATAAATAATCGCTACCCAAATGGATAAAGGGAAGGTCTCCCAAGCTACTCCTTGCAGTTGCCCTACCCCAAAAGGTAAGACCATCAAAAAGCCAATGGTAAAAATCCATTTCAACACGGTAATCGGCTGATAGCGTTGCATCAGTGATTTAACCAAAACCAGATACATACCATAACTAGTAGCATTGGCTAAGATCATTAAATCTCCCTTAATGTGTGTCATCTGAAAATCAAGCGACTGGCCATAGCTTATGACAAGAACCGCCCCTGCCAACCCGAGGAAAATTCCCAGTAATTTTTGTCTAGTAATTCGTTCTTTTAGAATCACTGCAGCAGACAGCAATACCATTAGCGGTGTGATGGTCATGATGAGCGAGGCGTTAATAGGCTTGGTGAGTTGTAAACCACTAAAGAAAAGCATTTGATTGGCCGCCACGCCAAAAAGGGCACAAAGTATAATTCGTCCAATATCCTTTCGGTCAATCCGCTCGGCTGGTTGTGGTTGTAAAGATGAAATCCCCCAAAATAAAATAGTCGCACTGATCGCCCGCAGCACAATAAATCCTAGTGGCTCTAGATAACCATTCATCACCTCACGCGCAATGGTGTAGTTGGCTCCATAGATAGATGCTACAGCGAAAAGCGCTAGGTGAGCACGGGTGTTCTTGGTCATCTTTTTTTAGCAAAGATAAGGACTAAAGCTAAATATGGGCAAAATAAAAACGGTACCCTAAAAAGGACACCGTTTTTGAGATAGCAAGTTTTTAAACTTACCTATTATAAAAATGTATAGTTGTGTGAGCTGCGTAACCGTTCCTAGTTGGTCGGTTACTTCTTCTTTCTTGGGCTATGCCGTGGGCTATTTTTACGTCGCTCTTTGGCTGCTTTCAAGATTTTCTGTCTAAATTCTCGCTCGACTTGCGATAGTTTGGCTACTTTTTCTACTGGAATCACTGCTTTGAGTTGACCATAGTAGTTCTTTCTCAGTTCGATTTCTTTGGCATCATTTTCAAAAGAACCTTCGATCATCTCTTCAGCTTGGTCTGCCGTCATTCCAGATTTAGGAGTAGCAGAACGCTTATCTTTGCGTAGGGTACGTCGCTCAGCAGTGTAGGCATCGTAGATGGGCCAAAATGCTTTTGCTTCGTCAGCAGATAAATCCAATTCTTGGGTAATAAAAGCTATTCGCATGGAATTTAACTTTTCTTCAAACTTTTTCTTACCTGGTTGTTGTGCGTGGGACCATCCCGCAAAAAATATCATCGTTAAGGTCACCAAAATTAACTTTTTCATATGCTAGGTTTTTAAGCATGAATGAATACTTCATTCTTTATAAATAAACTTCTAATGTTTCTAAATCTATGTTTTCTTTTTGTAGTTGGTCAAGTAAAGCATCTACGTCCGTTTCTTCAAAAAGGGCTGCCTCAACTCCCGAAAAATCCTCTTCTCCAAAACCCAATTCTATCAAACTTTCCGTATCGAATTCATCTAGGTTAGCTAGTACATATTCGGATGCTTCATCGGCGGTTAGATCAGCCATGACATCTGTTTGAGTCGCAGCGGTACGATTCCAAAATAGAAATCCAGCTACAATTAGTAAAGCTACGCTTGCTAGTTGCATGGCCATGCGTGGCTGTAGCAACCAATTGATTTGTTGAATTAAACCATCCAACCATGAAGTGCGCGGAGCGGATTCCGTTACCGTTTTAGTCGCAGGCTTTATCTGCTCCCAAAGGTCGGCTTCCATTCGTGTAAAGTAGTCGTCAGGAATTTTATATCCTTCCGGCTTCTTCGACATTCCGGCTAATAGCGGCGCGTGGTTATTTAATTCTTCTTTAATTTCCTTTTTCATTATTAAAATGAGTTGTAGTTATAAACTATTATGTTCAACATTTTTTAAATAGTGCTCAACTTTTTTGAGTGCGTGATGGTAGGATGCTTTTAAGGCACCTACTGTTGTATCCAATATATTTGCCATCTCGCTATAAGGCATATCTTCGTAGTATCGCAGATTAAAGACCGCTTTTTGTTTTTCTGGTAGCGTAGCGATAGCTGCTTTCAGTTTTAGCTGTGCTTCTTCGGGATCAAAATAAGTGTCAGCGGTCAATTGATGCGCTACTGTGGATAGCTCGTCATCCAGCGAATTCGTTGCCTTTTTGTTTCTTTTCTTTAAAAAGGTAATAGACTCGTTGGTTGCAATCCGGTAAAGCCAAGTATATAATTTAGAATCTCCTTTGAAATTCTTAATATTTCTGAACACTTTGATCAGCACATTTTGAATCACATCATTTGCATCCTCATGGTTATCTACCATTCGGCGTACATGCCAGTACAGGCGTTCCTGATAAGCTCCCATGAGTGCTTTGAATCCCTGCTCGTAAGAAGCTTCCTTCTCCAGAAGGGATAATATCTGTTCATCCGTAATCGAAGGTTTTTCTGCCAAATCAGCTGATTTATTAGACTTTATACTAAAATATTTTGTAGAGAAACTAAATAGATATTTTTGATCATATTGAAGCTCTTTTTTGAGTGCGTAGCCTAGCTACGGACGAGAAAAAAGCTGAAAAGATGAACAAAAAGATCATTTAAGAGCATACAAATTATTTTTTAGTATAAAGTCTGGTTATATGACTATGAAATAAAAGAAAGGTTTAAAAACAAAATTTATAGAAATGTTAAGATGAACATTTCTATCAAATACAAATTAGGATACTTCGGAAAGCCCCTTCCGTTTTTGCCGCATCATTAATAGGAGTAAACCACAAATAAAGACCCCAATCCCCACTCCAATTCGCATCCACAGTTCTTGTTCTGCTTTGATGCTACTTTCCAAATAGTACGGATTAGGGCGATTAGGGGTTCCTTTTCCAGGATTAATCTCCCAATTATCGAAGTCTCCATTGTCTAAAAATGGTAATAATAAACCGATGGTAAAAGCACTATCCGTAGGTGGAACTTCATACGCCACACTATCAATAGAAGCTCCGTGACCGTCAAAGAGGCCAATTTTTTCCCGGCGTTTTCCAAGGCCAAAACCAAAATTACCGACTACATTTTCTATTTTAGGAAAATGCTCTCGGAAAGCGATAGAGTCTTCGCAAATAATTAGGTAAGACTTAGAACGAATTTTTGCGTTTGGAATATTAAAGTATCTTTTTTTATCGGTGAAATACCAATCTTTAAGATCGATGGTTTTTTTCGAATCGTTATATACTTCTACCCAATCTCCGGTTTTTTTATTATTACAACTAATTTCATTAATCATAATTTGGCCAGCCAATGGATGTACATACTTTTCGAAAACAGCACTAATCTTATGTACATCTTTTCCAGTCAACCTGATCTCCACTGCATGTTTTTCTGCTCCTTCAAGAATTCCTTCCCAGTGAGAAAAACGATAGCCAAAATCGGGCATGGCTTTAAGACTAATTGGAATATTTTCAAAATATAACCCCGTAAAATCTTTTTCCCGAATATTAACGTTATTATTTAAAATGACTTGACCTCCGTGGTTCGTCAAAATAGAAACAGAAACGAGTTCACCAGGTTCAAAAAATTCGGAAAGATGAAACCGCATGTATTTCACACGTTTGCTAGCAAACGTTTTTAGTCTTTCTACATGTTCTTGCCATCTTCTTTCACTTAATCGCCACCGATCCAAATGTCGGTCCATCTCTGGTTCTATGGTTTGATAAATTTCGTCAATTTTTGCAAGCACTTTCTCCTCTGTAAAAGAAGTATTTAATCGATCGGTGAATCGGCGGATGAATTCTTTTTCAAAATCAGGATTCTCCAATAATTTTCTAAGAATTAGCGTACTCCACGGTGGATTAGGCCAAGCGGGACCATCGGCTTCGGTGTAAAACTCGAGGCTATTATTTTTGTAGGCTTTTTTATCATGCAAGCCAAATCCCCAATCTGTATCGTACAAAATCCACCGCCAGCGCCCACTTTCGGTTTGTGGTCGCCAGAATTTGATATTACCTCCCGCATCTCGATTATCGAAATAGATTTGGGCGATTTGATAATCCATAAAATTATCTACATCCATTTGAGTGTGTAGATATTTATAATTAACTGGATCGCTTAGATCATTTTTTTCAATAAAACGAACCATATTTAGATAGTGTTGACGACTACCACGCTTGGTGGTTCGACGATGTTCTATCAAATCTAGGCTATCTTTATCGACTTCGGCATGCGACTGAATAAAGTAGCGGTTGACTTTTTCTCTGATATTGTAAATTCCCCAGTATTTTCCGTTGAGGTAAACATGTGCTGGTCGGAAATTTTGTTTTTCAATATCCCAATCATCCAGAAGGCCCGTCATCAGTCCATCTCGAAAATGCGATTTCCCCCAATCGCTACCAGAGTTTCGCAACACTAAGAATTTATATTTTTTGAAACCATCCTTTCCAAAGATACGATGCTTAAAATGTTTCTTTCCGTAGCGATCCCGTGCAATTAAGGTGATTGATTTTTGTGGGAATAGTCGGCTCATCCCTCCAAATAACCGAAAACCAGTAACGCTTCGAAATTCGATTTTTCCATCCGTCTCAAAAATTTCCGTATTTACTTTCACTTCTCTTTTACTCCAAAAATTAGCGCCATCCTTGGTCCATAAAGAATCCACCGCATCTGGTCCCTGCATATACAGTCCAGTTTCTGCGTCAAAAAGAACAGAAGGCGTAATGGCCACCGAAACAATTGGTAAAGTGGAAGCAGGTTCATCAATAAAATAAGTATGACCAATGGGCTTGGTCTTGAGTTTATTTTTGTAAGCGATTGCCCGCAGCACCGTCGTTTTACTAATTTTCAGTGGTTTTCGGTAGGGACGACTGTAGCCGTCTGGCGTAGAACCATCTAGGGTGTAGAATATTTTTGCACCGGGGCAACGCAATTCGACCGTTTGACCAGACTCATAAAAACCACCAAGCGTAGAAAATTCTAAAATCAATTTTTCTTTTTTAGGCTTGGGTGCAGTATGAGACTGTCCACTAGCCTGAGCAACCAGAAAAATCGAAAAGAATAGTAAAAATATTACACTGTTTTTCACAATATGGTGGAATCTGTTTTTAACGGTTAGTAAAATTAAAGAAAATAGTGGCATTTTAGGTAAGATCGAGTATAAATTCCTACGTTATTTGAGAGAATATGTTATATTTTCTCTATCATTTATAAATTACACAAACTGGTGATTTGGCCACTATTTTTTGCGGCTGAGCACTCAATATCCCAGTTTTTTGGTCTCTTTCAAATAGAAAAATAGCGTCATCATCTTGCAAAGCCACGGTTAAAACATCTTCATTTGGCGTAAGCCCTATAAATCGCGGCGCCGATCCACCTGCGTTTACTCGTTGGATGATTTCCATCTTAAACGTCGTTGGATCATTTTTTAAAACGAGCACTTCATTAAATACGCCTCTTAAACTAGCATAAAGGTACTGACCATCTTGGCTAATATCAATGGCGGCACTTCCCGGATATCCATCTTCACCTGCCTTCGGCAAGGAAAGAATTTGTAAGCGTTTCTTAACATCGCCGTGCCATTCCCATAATTCTATCGTTCCATTAAGTTCATTGAGAATATAAACATGATCTCCTTTGGGATGCCAAATCAGATGACGACAGCCGCCTCCCAGAGTTACAGAAAGGCTATCTTTTGGCTGCAAGCCAGTTGCCGTAGGCAGATAGCAATAAACTTTGTCGGCTCCTAGGTCTACCGCATATACCTCAGAACGTTGTGGATGCTGAGCGATAAAATGCGCGTGCGGTCCTTCCTGACGTCCTTCGTTGGGCCCAGTTCCCTCGTGTTGCACCGACATTCCATCGGTCAATGTTCCGTCTTTGTTTATAATATATTGGGCAACCGTACCACTGGTATAATTAGCAACCCAAATAAATTTACCCTCTTGGTCTGTACTAATATAGCACGGGCCAATACCCAGCGAGGAGACTGATTGTATCACTTTAATAGAAAAATCATCAGAATCATAAAGCAGTACCTTAATCGCATTTTCACCACCAGCAACTGCATAAATAATCGAATGATTAGGGGAATGACAAAGGAATGATGGATTAACAACTTCCGAAAAGCTATTTTTTAATTCCCAATTTTTAGCATCTGCATCAGTTATATAAATTCCTACTCCCATTCCACGGCCATCTACATGACTTTCCTTTTGAGTGTAGGTTCCGAGAAAGGCTAAGTATTGTTTATTCGAATGTGCTTGTTCCATATTTTTTTCTTTCGATTGGCAAGACGAAGTAAAGACAATTGCGATTAGCAATAAAACGTAAATTAGATGGTTCATCCTTAAATTTAAATAGTGTAATCAATATTTTTACCAGCTACCACTTTCTTTTTCATATTGGGCTGATTTACTTCGTCGAGTAATTCCTCTTCTGGATCGTTAGATGGAACAATTAATCTTGAAGCTGCCTCTTTTTCTGATTCCAGACTAGGGTCTTCATCCATTTCAACCGGCGTAGCCGTCATTGGAATATCACTACGATAGAGAAAAAGATCTTTTACTTCTCGATCGTGGTCAAATCGGTAAAGTAAATCTTTGATCGAAAAGTCGGGTGCTGTTTTTCTATTATTAAAATATTCAACCAACCCTTTTACATCCAATACTTCTGCCCCCAAGTACTGACCCAACATATAATAAGCTTCCCATTGCACCGGATCAAAAAATTGATCTGCGGTTGATTCATGTGGAAAATCAGGATGGTAAATTTTGTATTTATAAGCACCGTACATGGTTTCGTCGTCGGTCACAATTTTTCCGGTTGGCGCTTTTACACTCGATTTGATATAAACCAGCGTGCTGGCTTTAATGTCATTTCGTACCTGCTCTTCAATACGTTGAGAAACCCCTTGCATTACCTCGGATACTTTAGGTTGCTGGTGTTTTCTTAATTCCAACATCCGAGCAGCCAGCGCAGGAGGCAGATGAACGGACACTAATGCTTCTTCCATTTGAGCAATCAAAAATTCCGGGTCGACATCTTCTTCATTCAATAGATCATTAAATTTAACTAAAACAGGAGTAAGCGACTCAAACTCGTTCGTACGGTAAGCCAAGTTGTCATCTTCAGAGAGGGTTTCTCCCATGCTTAATTTTCGAACGTTGGTTCGCAACATATCTCTTTGAGCAAATAACTGGTCCACGATATTTGGATCAATATTTTTCTTGATTAAAAAATCTTGCAACGCTTCGTCATCTGGTTCTTTTTGCAAAATCACCCGTAGTTCTTCTTCTGCCATTCCACGTTCTTTCATTATTTTCATGAAATACTCATCCTCTATTTTTCGAGATAAATAAGCATTTACCAATTTTTGATCTACTCCTACTTCGATTTGTGAGAGTAGCTTCAAAAAAGTTTCCATGACTTTATAAGCATTTTTAATTTCCGAGGGTGTCATTCTTTTTAGAATCACCTGCTCTATATCTCCAATCCCCGCATCCAATCTTTCGTCAATTAAGTGTCGAATAATTCGCTTTGGGAGACGAACATTATTTTTAAATCTTTCACTTAATAATCCTGCTTGTTTCAATATTGGTTTGATCTTTTCAGGTTCATTTTCAATTGCGTGTTGTAGCACTTCTTTAATCCCTTTGGTTCGATTATGTTCTTTGTCTCCGTGACAAAAAATCATCGTATTCAACAACGCAACCACAATCTCCGTATTACCAGCATCCAATCCATCTAATTGATTTCTCAGTTCGTTGACTTCTTTAAATTCATTGATAACTCTAAAAATAATTCGGACCAATAGTTTGCCATTATAATCCAATAACTTGATGGCATCTTTTAAATCAGGATAGTTGACCAATACTTCAAATCCTTGATAATTTTCGTCCTTTACCGGCTGGCCGGCTGCATCCAAAGCCATAATTTCATCCCAGAGATGATAGACATCGGCGATTGCAAATCGTTCGAGCGAATATCCATAAGAAGGTTTTGGTCGAATGACATCTTCGGGAATATGGCCTTCTCGGAATTCAATGGAAAGTCCTAACTCATTACGGGCCCGTACCGTCAAGATTTCTAAATCAGCAAAATCATATAACGGATCAGCGCCGGCATCTACGGATAAAATCAGGCGACAACGGCGGCGTAATAGCTCGTAAACACCCAGATTTTCGATATGTCCTCCGTCAGAAATATTGAGTTTACGGTTAGCAGTACCGATTTTGGAAAATAGTTCTTTAAAAAAATACCAAGGCCACCAAACTCGCTCTGATTCGTTGCGCTTAAGCGGATTAGAAATCCAGAATCCCAAACGAACATTAAAAGTGGTCATCAGGACGCTGAGTAATTTATTGGAGTAAGTCCCCATCCCTGGGTTGACAGCCGCGGCAGAAATAGTGGTAGCGGCAGGTAGCGTCAATTCTTTGTAGTCTTTGAATGTATCCGTGTCCACATAGCCGGTAAGTTTTGAACCAAAATAAAAAGGCGATAAAAGAAAGTAATCACTAGCTTTGGCTCCCTTAAAATTTTCGTCTCCACCACCCAAGAGTTGAAGATTCAAGCAGGTGTTGATGAGCGGATAGGGAGCTACTAAATTTTTGGGAGACGTGACGTTTTGTTTGATTAGATTGGATAATTCTACGTTTTTATATTTTTCACCAAAATGCAAATACGCATCCGCCAGTTGATTTCGATAGAAACGATGAAAACTAATGGCATTGGGATTCGCAAAATATCCTAAGGCAATGGCCAGAATAGCAGCCAGGATGTGTAGGAGGATGATAATGGGTTCTCCGACGTCAAACAAAGCGAGTATATTTTTGCAAAGCGCTCCATTAGAAAAGGGGAGCTGATCACAATTTATTTCAGAAGAAACGATATTTAATAAAATCAGAAAGCCACCCGCAATAACCGTCAGCGCTGCTAGTACGGCTTCTGCCTGATTAAATTTTCGAGAGATTCCTAAATCATACTTTAATCTTAAATTATAAATAAAATGAATCAAGTAAATGGCAAAGAATAATCCGATACCAATTTCTACTACATAAAAATCATCAATAAATGTATAAATTGAATCCTTAATTTTAAATTTACCCATCATTTTTCTCACCCGTCCAATTCCTGATAATAAAGTAAAAAATAAAAAGATAAAAATTAATGGACTTACCCAGCTCATCAACGTACTGACCAAATAACCAATCACTAAAATGAAGGTATTCCACACTTTCCCTTTTCCAACGCCAGGCATCATATACTCTCCTCGTCCACGGAGATAATTAATGTGATCTTGATCAAATAACTCCTTATAAGCAGCTTCTGGTCGATCCTCTATTTCTTCTGCTTTTCTCTTTAATAAAGATTGCACATAGGCTCCAGTATACCCACCACCAGAAACGGTGGAGAGATAATCTGCCTTTTCTAAAATACCAAACTTATTGAGGGTTTTAAGAATGCCTAGATTGATCGTGGCTGATCGAATGCCGCCACCAGACATAGCAATTCCAAAACGCGTATCATCCAGCTCATCGGCTTCGGATGCGCCGTTTCGGTATTCCCTTCTGGCTTTTAGATGCTCGTCTTCCTGCTCAATTACCTGATGAAAGTTGAGTTTTTTCTTTTTTAACATGGAGAAAGAGATTTTCCGAAAGGATAGGTATAACTAAGCGTATCTTCAAAACATGCTAATTTTCCTTATCCTAGGTTACTGGTAATCAATAGATCTAAATCCGTGTACTTAATACCAAACCGCTCACTCAAGTACTGATTGGTAAGTGTTCCTTTATAGATATAGACACCATGTCGCAATCCCATATCACGCTGGATAAGTCTTTCTAAATTACCAGAAGCGCCCGCCCGCAACAAAATAGATACTAAGATATTACTTACGGCAATAGAAGCCGTACGAGCTACTTTAGAAGGGATATTTGGTACACAGTAATGGATAACATCATGTTTGGTAAAAGTAGGCCGTTCGTGGGTCGTCACCTCGGAGGTAGCAAAACATCCTCCTTGATCGATACTGACATCAATAATCACCGCTCCTCTTTTCATCTTAGCTACAATCTCTTCACTGACGATAATCGGCGTACGACCTGATGGTGAGTGCATCGCACCAATGGCGACGTCTGCGGTCAGCAATTCTTTTTCCATTTGCATAGGATTCAAGGACGAAGTATTCAGTTGCCGCCCTACCTGACTTTGCAAACGCATTAGTTTGGATATATTATCATCAAATATCCGAACTTCCGCACCGAGTCCAATGGCTACTCGCGTCGCAAATTCTGCTACCACTCCAGCGCCAAGAATCACTACTTTGGCACAAGGCACACCTGATACACCACCCAGTAAGACGCCCTTTCCACCATTAGAGTTGGTCATTAATTCAGCCGCTGTCAACATGATGCTCATCCCAGCCAACTCGCTCATAATTCTTACCACAGGAAAGGAATTATTTTCGTCCTTGATGTATTCCATCGCCATCGCAATGACCCGTTTAGAACGTAATTTCTCAATATAGTTCCGGGTGATAATCGGCAAGTGTAATGGGCTAAATAAAATCTGATTGGGTCGTAGATGATCAATTTCTTCCAAGGTAGGCGGTGCTACTTTGATGATGATATCTGACTTATAAACCTGCTCTTTGCTATACGCAATATCAGCTCCGGCTTCGGAATAACGATGATCGGAATAATTCGCTTTGAGTCCAGCTTCTGTTTCTACAACTACTCGGTGACCATGATTGACTAAAGTGGCTACTGCCGAGGGGACGAGTGCTACCCGTCTTTCCTGCATGGTGGTTTCCTTAGGAATACCAATAAACATGGTATTCGATTTACGCTGGACTTGCAGCATTTCTGTTTGAGTCTGAAGTCCACCTTCTGTAAAAATCTTAGGAATTGGTATCCGCTTCTTCTTCTTTTCGTCACTCATGCAGTATTATTTGAAAATATTTGATAAATCGCTGATGCGAACTCTACAAAAGTATAATTTTCCGCTTTGAATCTTCAACGATTTCAACTTTTATTTTCAGAACCTCCAATGGCAACAAAGGAGCGATCAAATCGGGCCACTCAATTAGGCAGAGAGAATCACCGTACAAAAGGTCCTCTATTCCAATATCAATCGCCTCATCTAGGCTATTTAGCCGATAAAGATCTAGATGGTAAATAATGCCCCCGTTAGCCTCATATTGATTGATTAGGGAATAGGTGGGACTAGTCACTTTTTCCGTCACACCATTGGACTGGCAGATTCGCTGAATTAAGGTCGTTTTTCCCGCTCCGATTTCACCGGAAAATAACCAGATTTTATGATCGGCTGCGTATTCCACGATTTCTTTGGCTGCTGCCTGCAATTCCGTCAAATTTTCTACAATTAATTCCATGAGTTCAACTTCGCTATTTTTTTGTGGATTGGTGGTAAAGTATAGGTTGATGAAGAACAAATTTCGCCTATTTTTTGGCTTTTTCAAGAAGATTTGACTGAGTATTCAAATTAAGGGATAACCAACTACTAAATACCCCCTCTTTTTAAGGAAATTTATATAGAAAAACCAGAGATGTTTCGTCTAGATTTTCTGGGGTGATTTTAGGCAATTTTATCCCCCAAAACGCCTCTAAAAACCGAATAAAATGCGTATTTTCGCACCATGGAAGAAAATAATAAAAAAGGCGACGAAGCGTCTAAAAAAAATGACTACGGTGCCAATAATATCCAAGCACTTGAAGGCTTGGAAGCAGTACGAAAAAGACCCGGAATGTACATCGGAAGCACCGATACAAAAGGTCTGCATCACTTAGTTTGGGAAGTTATTGATAACTCCATCGATGAACACTTAGCGGGACACGCTTCGCTCATCACTACAACGGTCCATCCGGACAATTCAATTTCCGTAAAAGATAACGGTCGTGGTATTCCAACTGGAATGCACAAAAAATTAAAAAAATCTGCGCTCGAAGTAGTAATGACCGTTTTGCACGCAGGTGGAAAATTTGATAAAGACACTTACAAAGTGTCTGGGGGTCTGCACGGGGTGGGTGTTTCTTGTGTAAATGCATTATCCAGCCATCTTAAAGCAGAAGTACACCGAGAAGGTAAAATATTCACCCAAGAATATTCTGAAGGTAAACCAACTACAGAGGTAAAGGAATTTGGTAGTTCTTCCGAAAATGGAACAATCATCACATTCAAACCAGATGGAAATATTTTTGAAACACTAGAATATAAGTATGATGTGCTTGCTACTCGTATTCGTGAACTTGCCTTCCTAAACAAGGGTCTACATCTGGTCTTAATCGACGAACGTAAGAAAGACGAAAATGGTGAATTCCACAAAGAAGAGTTTATGTCCGAAGGTGGTCTATCGGAATTTGTGGCTTACCTAGACGAAGGTAAAACCAAATTAATTGATAAACCCATCCACGTAACCGGAAAGGAAGACAATGTGGAAGTTGAGGTAGCCATTCAGTACAACACAACTTTCTCTGAAAATATCCATTCTTACGTTAACAATATCAATACTCGAGAAGGAGGAACGCACGTAGCGGGATTCCGTCGAGCGGTTAACCGAGAATTTAAAAAATATGGTGACGATAATGGTTTATTTAAGAAACTAAAGTTTGCTATTTCTGGAGAAGATTTTCGAGAAGGACTAACTGCGGTAGTTTCCGTAAAAGTACCTGAGCCACAATTTAAAGGACAAACCAAAGGCGAACTTGGGAACTCAGAAGTAACCGGAATCGTCTCGCGGGCCGTTGGTGAAATCATTGGCCATTATTTAGAAGAAAACCCTAAGCAGGCTAAACGAATTATCGAAAAGGTTATTCTCGCAGCTACCGCTCGACACGCAGCCCGTAAGGCACGGGATATGGTACAACGTAAAAACGTTCTAACCGGAAGCGGTCTACCGGGTAAGCTATCCGATTGCTCTTCTAAAGATCCAAATGCCTCGGAGATTTTCCTTGTTGAGGGAGACTCGGCAGGTGGTACTGCCAAACAAGGCCGAGATCGAATGTTCCAAGCTATTCTACCATTAAGAGGGAAAATTCTTAACGTAGAAAAAGCGATGGAGTATAGAATCTATGAAAATGAAGAGATCAAGAATATGTTTACCGCTTTAGGAGTAAGTATAGAAGATAAAGAAGGTGAAGGCAAGGTCTTGAATATCGAAAAATTACGTTACCACAAGATAGTCATCATGTGTGATGCCGATATTGATGGTAGTCATATCGTAACCTTGATTCTGACGTTTTTCTTCCGCTATATGAAGGTGTTGATTGAGCAGGGATATTTGTACATCGCCGCACCACCACTCTATATGGTTAAGAAAGGTAAGCAATTCCGATACTGCTGGAATGAAGAGGAAAGATCCGAAGCTATTGTTGCGTACGGTGGTAGTCTAACTGAAGAAAATTCAAATATTAAGATTCAGCGATATAAGGGATTGGGTGAGATGAACGCAGAACAATTGTGGGAAACTACGATGGATCCAACTGCTAGAATTCTACGACAGGTAACCATTCAGGATGCGGTAGAAGCAGACCGAGTGTTCTCCATGTTGATGGGAGATGAAGTACCACCTCGTAGAGCATTTATTGAAGCGAATGCTAAATACGCCAACGTAGACGTATAAACACCATAGATCCTATAAAAAGAAAAAATTGTATTTGATAAATACCGGAGTCATTTGGCTTCGGTATTTTTTTTGAACTTACCGCACTACTCTTCCTTTCCAGTTGTATTCTTTTTTTAGATTGGCTAAGAGGCCAATGCCAGCGACATAAAGGATGTGCAAAACTTGTGAAAGCCAAAAAGTTTTTAGTAAATCGTTTCGATCAAAAAAATGAGTCATCGTGCTTAACAACTGATAATCCATAATTGATTTTATTAGAAACTGAACAAAAAACACCCCCAACATTATTTTCCCATAAAAAGGAATGAGCAAAAAACTACCAATAATACTCCAACAAAAAAAGAAGGTCATCGCCAACATAAAAGTAACTTGCCATTCTGGATACGCCGCTGACTTCGACGCCCAACGCAATCGTTGACTGATAAAACTACTCAGATCTGGTTGGGCCATTGTATAAGTACAAGCTGCTGGATTTTTTAAATAACCAACACTACCTGGAAATTTTCTAATGATCTTTTGCATCAACAACATATCATCTCCAGAAGCTAATTCGTCGATTCCCACAAACCCATCGACAGCGGTGTAGGCAGATTTTTCGTAGGCAAGATTAGCACCATTGCACATCCGCATAAAATCTCCCGCAATCCCTGCTCCTGTAATGCCCATCATTCCTTGGAAGTCGAGTGACTGAAATTTTTCCAGTATATTTTTTTCTTTATAAAAATTAACGGGAGCAGCGATAAATTTATAAGGATGTGCTTCATAAAAAGAGACCAAAAAATTTAACCAATCAGGACTGACCGTACAATCTGCATCTGTGGTAACAATGAGTGTCCCAGTAGCCTGATCAATTGCGGTAGCAATTCCCATTTTTTTAAAAGACTGAATTTTGTTTTTATCAACATGATCAGCAAGGGTAATTACTCTCAAATTGGAGTATCCCAAATCAGCAGCAATAACACCGGTCTGATCTGTAGAATGGTCATCGACGAGGAGTACTTCGTAATGTTCTATTGGAAAGTTCTGTTGACAGGCAGTATTCAGGCAAGCAGCGATATTTTCAGCTTCGTTACGAGCGGGAATAATGACAGTGACTTTGGTTTTTGGCTGAAAAGAGGCGGGTATTTCCCATTGAGGAATTTGCTGCCAACATCGTAGATAGCGTTTTAGCAAATAAATATAATATCCCGTCAATAGCAAGGGAATTAATAGCAGCCAGCTCATATGTTTAGGAGACGATTAATCGAACAATTGTTCATAATCATCGCTAGAGCTTTCTTCGGCTCTCTTTTGACGAATAGGTTCTGCTCTACGCTTGGGCGGTAATTCTAGTTTTTCAAAATCTTCTTCGATATCTTCTACTTCCTCATAATCCACTATTTCACCGTTGGTTTCGACGTCATATTTAGAGGCAATCTTTCGGACTTTTTTGCGTAGATAAGCTTTTCCAAATAGAAATCCTGCAATGATTGGGAATCCAAAAATAGTCAGCATGATAGCCGCTATTCCCATTAAAGCATTCTCTTTGAGCATTTTAAAAACCCATTTAACAAAATCTGTAATTACCGTATAGTCGATAATCGCCGCGCCAATTAGTAAAAGAGGAGCTGCAAAAACTAGGGCATTAAAAGCTAGCTTAGCCACCGTAAACAATCCCCAAAAGACCAAGATAGCGACCAAGATAGCACCGATCGCATTAAAGGGATTTATATCAATTCTTTTTTGTGTCATCGTTTTATGTTGAATCGTTGAATTGTTGATTTGTTGAATCCGCTTCATGGAGCAAAGATTCTCAACAAAATACTATTTTCTTAAAACTGGTATTAGCATATGTTTAAAATCTCACCAAACCGTACTTCCAAGATAACTATAAATTTAAGCAATTGTTCTCATAAACCAAGAACGATTAGACCAACAAAAGGATTTTTGGGATGAATGGGGCTGTTTTCGTATCTATAATGGCGGTGTAGCTTTGCAGTGGTTTGCCTTGATTTTACTGTTCTACCTGTAAAAATTGCATTTCATACAATTCTCTGTAGTGACCGCCTTCTATTTCTAGTAAAGCTTCGTGCGAACCGTATTCGATGATATGACCTTTATCTAAGACAAGAATATTATCCGCATGTCGGATGGTAGAAAGTCGATGTGCAATAATAATAGAAGTTCGCTTGGCGATCAATTTTTCAATAGCATACTGAATAACCGATTCCGTCTCTGAGTCAATTGAAGAAGTTGCTTCGTCTAAAATTAGAATATCAGGATTAAAAACCAAGGCTCGCACAAAAGAAATGAGTTGTCGTTGGCCCATAGACAAGGTGCTTCCCCGTTCCATCACGTCATAATTATAGCCACCAGGAAGTTTTTCAATAAATTCATGTGCACCAATTAATTTTGCTGCAGCTAAGACCTCTTCTTTAGTAATCCTTCCATCTCGAAGCGTAATGTTATCGTATACTGTTCCTGTGAAAAGAAAGACATCTTGGAGCACCACCGCGAGGCGATTACGCAAGGCTTGCAGTTCGTAATCTCGGATATTGATTCCGTCAATTTCGATATTACCTTTTTGGGTTTCGTAAAAGCGACTGAGAATATTGATAATGGTGGATTTGCCCGATCCGGTACTTCCTACGATCGCTAGGGTTTGTCCAGCTTCGATAGTAAAACTCAAATCTTTGAGTACATAATCTTTTGCTAGGTAAGCGAAAGATACTTCTTTGAATTCGATACGACCGTTAAGCTTTTCGACCTTATTGGTTCCTTTATTTTCGATCACTTTATCCATATCTAAGAGGTCGAATACGCGTTCGGCGGCGACCATGCCCATTTGCAGCGTATTAAATTTATCGGCCAACATCCGGATGGGTCTAAATAACATCGACAAATAAATCGGAAAAGCTATGAGGACACCTAAAGAAATTTCTCCGCTGATCACTCCTCTAGCTCCCCACCAAACCATCAACCCTAAGGCAGCGGCAGAGATAATTTCTACCACAGGAAAAAATACGGCATAGTATAAAATAGCATTAAGATTTGCCCCCGTATAAGCCTGATTGATTTCCTTAAATTTTTGCATTTCATCGGCCTCCGCATTAAATATTTGCACGATCCGCATCCCCGTGATTCGTTCCTGAAGAAAGGCGTTCATTTTTGAAATCTGGGTTCTTACTCTTTGATAACTAGCTTTTACTTTTTCTTTAAAAATATAGCTAGCTAAAATTAAAAAAGGGACAACAGTAATACAAACTAAAGTCAGTTGCCAACTCGTATAAAGCATCACGGCTAATACCGCTACGAGTGTAAACATATCCGCAATGATCGTAATGGCACCTTGAGAAAACACCGTATTGATCGTCTCAATATCATTAATCGTTCGAGTGGTAATCGTACCAATTGGTGTTTTATCAAAAAAATTAAGTCGCAAGTTGGTGATATGTTTGAAGACTCGAATTCGTAAATCTCGGATCACCGACTGTCCGAGCCAGTTACTCGAATAAATAAAAAGATAATTCATTCCTACCTCTACGAGTAAGACACAGCAAAAAATAAAAGCCATCATCCCCAGACCATTTAGATCATATTTAAAAATATAATCGTCCACCATCCGCTGAATCAAATAGGGTCGGACCACCGCCAAAGGAGCCAACACTACCGTAAGCGAGGTGGCCAATAAAAAAATTTTACGATAAGGCATCGCCAATCGCAAAATCCTTCCCAGCAATTTAAAATCTATTTTATTTTTATCCATAAATCGAACACAAAGGTAGTCGTTTTATCAAACAACAGGGACGTCGGATGGTTTTAAAATCCTCCTTCGTTCTAGGTTAAACTATTGAATATTGAGATTGCTCTTATAAAGTGTTTTTCTCGCAGACCTGTTCCGAACTTGTTTCGGGAGGCGCAAAGACCCAGCACCCGTTCCGAACTTGTTTCGGAAGACCTTCTAACCTGCCTGTCCGGCAGGGCAGACGTGTTTATCTTTTAACGCAAAGACTTTAAATATTGAAAACTAGCTGCATGCATTTAAAGTTTTCGATTTTCATACTTTTTGGAGTGCTCTCACTTTTGAATAGTCAATATTGACAGGGTATTCATCCCTGATTAACATTATTAGAAGGAAAAAGGTATTTTGTTAGGATCACAAATAACTATAATTTTCCCTCATCGGCAAAACTATAATATCCTCGTTCTGAGATAATTAAATGATCCAAAACCTGGGTATCCAAGAACTTACCGGCTTCTTTCAGCTTACGGGTCAATGATATATCCGCCTGACTAGGGGTTAGTCCGCCGGAAGGATGATTGTGAAAAAGCATGACAGAGGAGGCCTTTTTCATCAGTGATCTATTGAAAATAAGCTTTGCGTCTACCATGGTTCCGGAGACTCCTCCACTACTGATTTTTTCCCGACTTATAATGCGATTCGCACGATTGAGCAAAAGGACCCAAAACTCTTCATGTGGTAAATCTTGTATCATCGGTGCCATCTCTCGATAAGCATCCTGGCTACTACGAATTTGTGGTTTTTCACGAATATCCGAAAGTTGTCGGCGACGTCCCAGTTCCAGTGCCGCAATGATACTGATCGCCTTGGCTTGGCCAATTCCTTTAAATTTTTCTAGATCTGCTACGGTATTTTTTCCGAGTTCATTCAGGTTGTGATTCGTACTTTGAAGAACTATTTGCGCTAATCCAACGGCTGATAATTCCCGATTGCCAGACCCCATCAAGATGGCAATGAGTTCGGCATCGGTTAGACTTTGTTTGCCTTTTAGCAGCAATTTTTCGCGAGGACGATCGGCTTCGGCCCAGGATTTAATTGAAATTTTATTGACGTATTCGGTCATGTTGAATTGTTGAATTGTTGAATTGTTGAATTGTTGAATTGTTGAATTTATATAAGGGATTCAACAACTCAACAGGTTAGTAGAAAATTTCTCGTTTTTTTTAAAGGATATATTTTTCCTCTAATCTGAGTTTTACAATTCGAGCTTGGATAGCAGCTTCTTTTCTGCCTAAAATTTCGGATAACTCGGTAAGGTTTTTCTCGTCGGCAAAATGAACTTCCAACGTTTCTTCTTCCGTTTTTGTCCAAGGTTTAAAAGCATTGGGGAAAGATTTTTGTACTTCTGCTATATGTGTTTCTTTGCCTGTTTTTTTAAAATTAATCACAGAGCGCATCAAGGCCATAGAAAATTCATTTATTTCATTTTCGAAAACGGTAATTCCTTTGTTTTTAAATTTTCCTTTTTCATCTTTTTGGGAAATATTGATGTTCAGATAGCTAGCGCCTTTTTTGGTTTTTCTAATATTGAAAAAATAAGTGCGGTCACCTGCATAAAAATAATTAGAAGGATTAGTGGTATTCATCATTGTTTGTTTTAGAAAAAATCATTAAAAATAGAAAGGGAAAAAACTACCGGAAATTAACCCGGTAGTTTTTTAGAAATTAAGCAGTTGCTACAGCGTACTTGGGATCAAGTTTCAGCTTTTCAATTCTGGCTTTAATTGCGTTTTCGTTACGTCCTAACGTTTGTGCAATTTCAATCATAGCTACTTCTTTGACGTATAAGTCGGTGAGTGTTTTATCTTCCGTTTTTGTCCAGGGAGAAAAAGCATTTGGGTATTTTTCTCGGGCACTTTCGATAATAGCTTCGCGGCCCGTTTGTCGGAAATTGATCATCGCTCGCATCATTCCTTCTCCAAATTTTACCATTTCGTGTTCCAGGATAGTAATTTTGTCGCGACTGTACGTTCCGTCTTCTTGCTTTTGAGTAACGTTGATCGTTAGATAAGCGTTACCTTTTTCAGACTGTTTGATATCAAAAAAGAAACTACGGTTACCAGATCTGATGAGTTCGGTGTGCAATGGTTTGGCTTGCATGTTTTAGAATTTTAAAAAGTTTGAAATAAAATTGTCGGTACTTAGATGCTCGACTTTTAAAAATTCCATAAAAAATTTAAAAAAAATTTAAAAAAAATTCTACATTTTAAAAATAAAAGTGTCGCAACCTGTTGATTTACAACAAATTGCGACACATTATTTTTTTTTCTGAAAAATCTTATAAAACTGCTACCCTACCGCATAATCACTAATTTCTGAGAGATTTTCTTACCATCGGTTTCCATCACGACTAAGTACGTACCAATGGCTAAATCATTTACTTGAACGTCTATGGCATGATTGCCTGCCATCTCTGTAGATGCTTGCCTAATTGTTTTTACCTGTTTTCCATCTAGGGTAAATAGGGCTAAGTTAAGATCTGTAGAAGCTGGCAAATAATAACTAATTCGTACTTCGTCGTCAACTGGATTCGGTATTGGATTGTATAATTTCAGGGTATTATCAATGGAAAGATTTTCTATGTTGGTAAGATCATTTCCTATTTCAATCAATTCGTCTCCTTCCTGATAGGGTACCCAATTAAGTGCGATGATATACATTTCGTCTGTGGTGCTTTCCCCCCACGTAACAAAGTCCGGTGGATTATTTGGATTCAAGGGATTACTAACCGTATTATCATAAGTAGCTAAGACATGCATGATCGAACCAGCGGGAATTCTCTGCATCCGCTCAAAGGTATATGCTCCCTGCCAGTTAAAATCCCAATCGTCAATTTTTATCAAGTTGATCGTATCATTGGAAGGCGTTACGGCAAATACTTCCCAGTTACGGCAAAGCAAATGAGCATGTGGGTAAATTGAGAACAAGCTAGTCTCTTGGTTGACAGGATATCTTCCGTGAAAGGATTTTGTTTGATTGGGTTGCATAATAAATTCAGCCCAGCCATTTGGTAAGATATTGGGCAAAACCAAACTCAATTGAATCGGCCGCTGAATCGGATCGTTAGATTCTTTAAAGAAAATATTCACCGAAGATTGATCTGATTCTTCTGTTGGCGTGGGTGCGTAATGTACCTGTACTAATACATCGGCTCCAGCGGGTAAGACCTCTCCAATTCCTTGTGGATAGCGGATGGTTTGAATACCAGGTGTGTATCCTGTGCTAAAATCCGGTATTCCAATTCCAAAATCGCCATAAGAAAAATATCCGTACTCAGGAGTCAACGCATCCATTGCTGCCCCAGCACCTGTTTCATCAAAGGCGATCAAAGCATGGTGTACTACTTTAGTATTACCAGGTCGAAACTCGATAGCGGCTAGTTCACGATCTTGTGATCCGTTAGTGGGTAAAACAAATACTCGATAATCATCTTCATTATTACCTTCTACCGTATAAGACTCCGCCATCTCCAACACCAAATCCGGTGTACCCAGTTGAGATCCATCTGGGAATTCTGGTAGCGGAGGTTCGTTGGCAGGATCGCCCTGAGGGGTTCCGTTATCTACCCAATTTTTGATGAGTTGAATTTCTTCATCACTCAATCCTTTTTCTCCCACAAAGGTGCTATAGTTTCGGTCTGGCTTCCAAGGCGGCATGTATTTTATCTCCGTGACGTAGGCGATCGTTTGTGCCCACTGGCTCACCTCGGTATAATTGGTTAGCGGCATCGGACCAATCTCCCCTGCTCGGTGGCAAGTGGTACAGTTGTTATAAATAATTGGTGCAATGTCTTCACTAAAGGTTTGAGCTGAAATATGACTCAGAGTCCCGAGAAAAGTAAGTAGTAGGATTATTCGTTTCATAACTTGTGTTTTTCCGAAAAAATATAAGAAGTAGTCTAAAAATAACCATTTTTAGGGAAAAAAAATCTGGCTTGTGGAGGTTTTAACGTTGTTCTTTCCAATGAAAACTTGCACTTAAACTTAGCTTGTTGTATCTTTATATCTCGTATATAATTTTTTACCCCACCTCAAATTACCTTTCCACCCCGAGGCACCTACTATTTCCAACAAGATTTTACTTGGCTAACCGCTGAGATTGACAACGATTAACCCAATTGAGCAGTCATCGTAGATTTTCCTGATCATTGAAAAATGATTTAAGTGAATCTGTCATGACCTATTGACAATTATAATAAACATACCATGAAATTAATTAACCTACGCAAAAGCCTCTCTTACGGAGCACTCTGCTGTTTCCTTCTATGTAATTTTTCCACATCAGCACAAGACTGGCAAGTTTCTAACGAAGATGTATTGACCGAAATAAAAAACGGAGAATACAATATGGCATTGGAAAAAGCCAAGTATACCCGTGATCTAGCGAAGAAACAATTTGGTAATGCTCACGCTAATTATATCTGTAGTTTACACAATTTAGCTAGCGCAAAATTTATGTTAGGACAGGTTGAGGAAGCGCGATCCATCTATTTACAATCCATTAAAATAGCTGCCGCTAAATACGGCCAAGAGGATGAAATTTTTGCCATTGGTTTGTATCGGCTCGCCGACTTACAACAAAGTATTGGTAATTTAAAAATAGCAGAGACACTCTATCAACAAGCAATACCCGTATTGAAAAACGAGGGAAGTATTTCTAGTGACCACTACGTTACTTGTCTGAAAAATATAGGGACCCTCCATCAAAGAATGGGTAATAATTTACAAGCGGAAGAGCATTTAGTGAAAGCTATTGAAATTCATGAAACTAAAGAACAGTTAGACGTAGACGAATATTCCGCTACTTTACACGACCTAGCAAATCTTTATCAAAGCACTTGGCGGTATGACGAATCGGAAGCACTTTATAAGAGAGTCATGGTTTTGCGTAGTGAAGAATTTGGTACGCTACATCCAGATTACGCAGAAGTTTTACACGACTTAGGAAGTCTGTACGAATTACAAAAAAAATATGACGAAGCGGAAAAACTATACCGTGAATCCTTGAAAATTAAAGAGACAAAATTAGGTCGTACGCATCCAAGTTATATCAGGAATATGGAGGATTTGACGGCGTTGAGTCAGGTAAAATAGGTTTGTTGATGTGCGGATGTGTTGAAGCGTTGAAGCGTTGAAGCGTTGAAGCGTTGAAGCGTTGAAGCGTTGAAGCGTTGAAGCGTTGAATATTAATGAAAAATATTTTAATGAAAAAAAAATAATTCTTCATTAATTTTACTCATAAAAAGTTCGTTCAATACTTTTTACAAAATCTAGCTTGGCGGTTTCTAGCAGGATGCTTTTCCAATTTTCTTGGCTGGTGGTGCCTAGGCATAATTGCTCGGCTCGCGTGCATCCAATCCGTCCACGGCTTTTGTCTGAGATTCGAATTTTAGGATTTATTTTTTTAACTAGATTGGCGTATTCTTGTGATCGTGGGATACAAAACTCGTAATCCACAGCAACTTTTCCAGTGACGGGGCCGGTCAATCCTCGTTCGTCAATTTCACTTAAATCAAATTTTATTTTTGCCATTGTTGCTGGGCTAGCTTCGCTTCCTTTTGGGGTGTTGCAGGCGAGAATAAATAGTAGAGATAGGCTACAAATTTTTAAAAACATGAAATATTAATTTAGGAATTTGATTTAAAAGTCGGATCACCCATTCACCAACTCTTCCACTAATTTCCCGCCCCGTAATTTAATTACTCGTTGCGTTTTAGCGGCTAATTCTAAGTCGTGGGTCACCATCACTAGAGTGGTACCGGCCTCCTTATTTATTTCAAAGATAAGATTTTCTACCGTGTCGCTGGTGGCTTCGTCTAAATTTCCCGTAGGCTCATCGGCAAAGAGAATGGCAGGTTTATTGGCAAAAGCCCGAGCCAGTGAAATCCGCTGTTGTTCTCCTCCTGATAGTTGTGTCGGATAATGATCGTGGCGATCGGCTAGTCCTACTCGCTCCAACAACTCCATACAATCTTTACGGATACCTTTCATCCCGCGCAATTCCATGGGTACCATGACATTTTCCAAGGCCGTAAGCGTGGGAATAAGTTGAAAATTTTGAAAAATAAAACCGACATTTTCGTTACGGACAGCGGCGCGTTGATCTTCGCTCAAATCATCTAATTTATGCCCATTCAAAATGACCGAACCACTCGTGGCGCGATCCAATCCAGCACACAATCCTAACAAGGTGGTTTTGCCACTCCCCGAAGGACCGACAATCGAAAAGGTTTCGCCGGGCTGAATAGCAAAACTCACGTGATCTAGTACGGTCAGCAACCGATTGCTACCTTGATAGGTTTTAGTTAAATTTTCTACGACGAGCATATGGGTTTGTTGAATTGTTGAATTGTTGATAAAAAAGTTAATAATGTTTTAATGAATAATTAATAATAACTACTCTAGCATTTTTAATTAAGCGCATATTTAAAATGAAAAACCCGACAAGATTTAATTCCAGTCGAGTTTTCATTAATTCTTCCTTATTAAGACAATTAAGTTGCTTATTTGTTTTAGAATTCTGCGCTACCTGGCGTTCTTGGAAATGGAATTACATCTCGGATATTGGTCATACCCGTAATAAATAAGACCATTCGTTCAAAGCCCATTCCAAATCCAGCATGTGGACACCCACCAAACTTTCTTAATTCTGTATACCACCAAAGCTCTTCTTCGTGGATATCCATTTCGGCCATTCGCTTTTGTAGAAAATCTAGTCTTTCTTCTCTTTGAGAACCACCGATTACTTCACCAATTCCTGGAAACAAAACATCCATGGCCGCCACCGTTTTATCATCGTCGTTCATCCGCATATAGAATGCTTTGATGTCTTTTGGATAATCTACCACGATAACCGGTTTTTTAAATTTCTTTTCCACCAACCAACGTTCGTGTTCCGATTGCAAGTCTTTGCCCCACTCTACTTCATATTCGAATCTTCCTTTTTTGTAAGGCTTTGAGCTACGAAGAATATTGATTGCTTCGGTATAGGTAATTCTTTCAAAATCATTATCCACCACAAAGCGTAAGGTATCAATCAATCCCATGGGACGACGTTCCTCTTTCTTCATATTCTGCTCCATTTTGGCAATTCGATCATTCAATATTTTCAGATCATCGGGATAATTGTCCAAAATATAGTTGATCAGGTATTTACTAAAATCCTCTGCCAAATCCATATCATCGTGAATATCTGCAAAAGCGATCTCTGGTTCGATCATCCAAAATTCTGCTAGGTGACGGGACGTGTTTGATTTTTCCGCTCGGAAGGTTGGTCCAAACGTATAAACTTTACCTAGTGCCAGCGCTCCAATTTCGGCTTGCAGTTGTCCAGAAACCGTCAGATTAGTAGCCTTACCAAAAAAGTCTTTTTTATAATCCACTTCTCCGTTTTCATCTAGCGGTGCTTTGTTGGTTTCAAAAGCGGTAACATGGAACATCTCTCCAGCTCCTTCGGCATCGCTGCCCGTGATAATCGGGGTGTGCATATAATAATAACCTTTGTCATTAAAATATTTATTTACGGCAAAAGCCACAGCATGCCTAATACGGAAAACGGCACTGAACGTATTGGTTCGCATTCTCAGATGTGCCTTTTCACGTAGAAACTCCATCGACTGCGCTTTGGGCTGTAATGGATACGTTTCCAGGTTAGTGGAGCCTAATACTTCAATTTCTTCGGCAAGAATTTCCATCGCCTGACCGGAGCCTTGAGATTCGACTAGCTTACCGGTAATAGCTAAGCAAGCGTGAAATCCGATGTTTTTCACTAAGGATTCTGGAAATTTCTCAAAATCCACTACCACCTGTATGTTATTAATGGTCGAACCATCATTTAAGGCGATAAATCGGTTGCTACGAAAGGCTCGCACCCAGCCCTTAACAAGAATGGATTCGTTTAACGTTGGGTTCTTTAAAACCTCGGCAATTTCAATTCTTCTTTTCATATCTATTTTTAGTAAGTATAAATGCTTGGTTATCTGACTGGCGCGAAAATAATAAGAATATTTAAAGAACAGGGAAACAAATAGGGATAATCGCGCCGCTCTTTCTACGCCAGCCTTTTGTAGAAAGATGCAAAACTTATGAACAAAACCTTAGGTATTTTACAATAGTTCCTTATATTGGAAATTCATCAAGATTCCATCTAAATACACAGCATACTGAATCATCACTTCCTAATAGAAAACTCAATATTATGTCAAACCAACCACTCACTGAGCGGCCTGCTATCGGTACCTCATCAACCTATTTTAGAAAGTATATTGACCTAGTACCGGATGGAAATATTATAGATATGCTGAACCAGCAAGAAGATATTATAGCAGACTATTTTTCCAAGCTCTCAGCATCCAATTGGGATATAAGTTATGCTACAGGTAAGTGGACCGTTAAAGAGAGCTTATTACATATGATCGACGTAGAACGGATTATGGCCTATCGAGCATTGGCCATCAGTCGAGGAGATCAGACCCCACTTCCTGGCTTCGACCAGGATGATTATGCGGCGATTGGTAAGGTAGATCACCGCTCTGGTGCATCTTTAATCGCAGAATATCGTACCGTAAGAAAGGCCAGTATTAGTTTATTTGAAAATATGACTAATGCTGACTTTAATCGACTAGGCGAAGCTAGTAATCAGCCAGCCTCCCCACTGGCACTTGTGTATGTTATCGCTGGCCATGAACTACATCACTTACAAATTTTTCAAGAAAAATATGCTCCTTTATTTTCATAAGCGTATGTTTAAAAATTGGCTATTGTAGATAAAAGTAGATTGTTTTTAGATGAATCGAGTCAGGAAAACAGGATTATATCTAGATATTTGACCGTTTGACTGACCCTTCCCGGTCAGTCAGGCGAGGATGAGTCATCTAAGAAAAAGCAGTTTTATCACAAAATGTTAATTTTAAACATACGCTCAATAAAGGTCGTAAATCCTTGCGTTTTCCCCCAAAGTCAAGCTTTCTTTAAAACTAATTTGATGTCTAAAATAAAAATACCTGTACCTAATAACTTTAATTTCCAGCGTTGTCTTGATTTTCTAAATCGCTCGCCTTTAGAAATCATGCACAAAGTAGAGAAAGATAAAGTCTATAAATTAATTTACTTCACGGGAAAACCGGTCATCTTAAAAATAAAACAAAAGGATAATTTTTTAATTGTAAAAAATCTGAATGGAGGCAAACTAAATGTTGCTTGGAAACATGCTATTCATAATTTCATAGTCGATTGGTTTGATCTAGACCGCGACCTACAACCTTTTTATAAAATGGCTGCTAATGATCGTGTACTAAACGAGGTGGTAAAAACGTACGATGGTTTGCGACTAATAGGCATTCCAGATATCTTCGAAGCAGTCAGTTGGGCTATTTTAGGCCAGCAGATTAATCTCACCTTTGCCTACCGACTCAAAGAACGGCTGGTCAAAAAATATGGTAAATCCTTTAAACACAAAAGCAACACTTATTACGCTTTTCCCGATCCAGAAGTAATCGCCAAACTATCACCGGAAGATTTGCGCCCTGATCAGATTTCTCAACGTAAAGCCGAATATCTCATCGGGGTGGCTAAAATAATTGCCCAAGGAGATCTTGATAAAAATGCTTTATTAAAACTATCACCAGAAGAAGCCAAAGGAAAATTGGTGAAAATTAGAGGAATCGGTAACTGGACCGCTAATTATGTTATCATGAAATGTCTACGCTATCCAGACGGATTTCCACTAGAAGATGTCGGATTACACAATGCCCTTAGATTACAAATGAACCTACCAAAAAAACCAGATCTCGCAACGATCAATAAAATTGGTACTAAATGGCAACCTTGGCGCGGCTATGCTACCTTCTACTTATGGCAAACCCTATAGAGAAATCTCCTTCTTGATAAAAAAAATTTATTTTTTGCCATTCTTTAACATTTCTACCCTAAATCTTCAACCAAGTCAGAGAATCCGTGTTTCCTTTCCAAGAATAACTAAAACAATCATTCAATAAGGCAATCGTTTGATTTATTAATATTCTATAATAAAGGTGTAATTAATTGATTATCAATTTTTTAATTTAAAATTAAAAAACATTCATCTTTATATTCATCACGGAAAGTAGCCTGTTTTATACGAAGTAGTCCGGTTTTATTACCGGATTACTTCAATTAAGCGTTATAAGATTTATTTCTTGTATCGCTTTTTTTAATTATAAACTTAATTAATATTTGTTTATATTTACATCGTAATCCCATGAAAATCTTACTTAGTATGCAAATACTACGAGATTTCCGATTGCAAAGGAATTTCTGGTACTACTTAAACTAACTACATCTCATACTAATAAACGATGTGCCACAGTCGCTTTCCTTTTGACTGTTTTCACACATCCTCACCATTTTCTCTACCACCAGTCTTCCACACCTAAGAACCGCCACATAGCACATACTCCAGAGAACAACTGTTCGATGACAATTCCCTATCTATCTCTGATAAATAGGCTGAACGTATTAAAAAAAACTGTTACTAAAAATCCTATGTTATGCAACGAATCTTACTAATCCTGTGCTTAGTTTTTTCAATTCCTATTTTAAACACCCTTGCTGCTCAGTGTGACGGCGGACGTATTACTACTGACCACGGAGCCACCACAGCCTATGCCTGCGTCAATGACGGAGACAATGATTTTATTTCTTTTTATAATAATAGTCTTGCCATGACTGATTATATTTATGTAATCACGGATGACAATAATACTATTCTCGGCCTCTCTGAAAATGCTTTCGCCAACTTTGAAGGAGCAGACGTGGGAGATTGTCGCGTATGGGGACTTTCTTATACAGGAGACCTGCTAGGGGAAGTCGGAGAGAATGCAGCAACTGTAGATTTGGCTAGTGAATGTTTTGACCTAACGGAAAATTTTATCACTATTGAACGCCGAGAACTTCAAGAGAGTAATCTTATGTTAGTTTCTGGAGGACAAAATAATTTAGTAAACATTGATGATAATAACAGTGCCATGGTCATGGTTGCCAATATGAATGGCCTCTCTGAAAATTATATTTACGTCTTACAAAGAAGCAATGGAAAAATTATCGCAATCAACGAAACAGGTATTTTCGATCTAGCTACCCAAGTTCCTGGAACCTATTTCATTTTTGGATATAATTATTCTGGGAATATTCTACTCATGCCTGGGAATAATATTTCGAACAATGCGCTTTCCGATGGTTGCACCGTCAAAAGTTCTGACTTAATTACTATTCGTAAATCTAATGAATCTTCTATCAATGGGTGTTTAACTGAAGGAGCTACCGTAACAACGAAAGACGGAGAGACTGTGGCTTATGCTTGCGTGGATAATGGCGTAAATGATTATGTGGGTTTTGACAATACCAGCATTGCCGGAGTACAATATCAATACGTAATCACAGATGACAACAATATCATTCTAGGATTACCTGAAAGTGGTTTTGCAAATTTTGAAGGTGCAGGAACTGGAGATTGCCGAGTTTGGGGACTATCTTACCAAGGAAGACTCACCGCGGAACTAGGAGATGAACTCACGACTGCTTCCCTATCTGATGACTGCTTTGACCTTTCTCAAAACTATATTACCATCATTCGTCGTCAAACCGAAGAGACAGAAATTAGTCTTTCTGATGGATCTACCAGTACAACTATTGATGATAACGCAGCTGCTAGTTTTGACTTTATTAATAATGGTGACAACGACGCAGATTTTGCCTACGTAATTACCCGTCCAGACGATAAAATTATTGCAATTGTTGAAAGTGGTTATGATTTCGCTTTCGAAAAACCTGGGAAATATTTTGTCTACGGATATTCCTACATCGGTGAAATTCAATTTAGTGTTGGCATGAACGCCAGTGGATTAATTTCTGATGGATGTTCTGAAAAGAGTGATAACTTTATCTTTGTACGTAAAAATACAGAAGCGGCTCCTATGCCGCCAAGCTGCACCGTTGATGCAGGAACGGTCTCTTCAGAGCAAATGATGGTCACGCTGTCTGGTGGGCTTGCTAATATTGTGGCTTCGCCAAATGGTGATGCGGTAGTAACTGGTGATTTTGATCAAGTTTATGTGCTTACTTCTGGTCCAGAACTAACCATTCTTATGATTAGTCCCGCACCACTTTTTACGGTTACCGAAGCAGGGGATTACCGAATTCATACCTTCGTAGCAGAATTAAACAATCCTGCTAGTCCAGACTTTTTTGACGGCTCCGAAATCATCCCCGGTGTTTCCACCGCAGAAGACGTGTTGGCAGCCATCAGTGCTCAAGAAGTTTGTGCAGATCTTGATGCCATGGGCGTACAGATTACCGTTATTGAAAATACAGCTTGTGAAGCAGCTCCAGGCTTATTATTTGCCGATCCATCCGAAGTACCACAACAATTTTTGACTTTTATTTCCGCCAACGAATTGGTCGCACCGGTTGTTCCTACTGGTTATGAGGTAACTTATTTTGCAGCGTTGGGTCCCGACAAATTAATTGTACAAATCGCTGATGCTCCTGCGTTCGTCGTAGACGAAACAGGGACCTATAATATTTTTATGCTAGTCGCAGAAACTACGGATCAATTTAGTCCAGACTTTTTTGATCTGAATTTTGTGGTTCCTGGTGTTACAACTTTTGAGACGCTGGCATTTCTGCTTGATGCATCCGGTGTTTGTGCTGGATTGGATCCGTTAGGAACGAATATCACTGTAATTCCTACAACAGCTCCTACTCGCGAGACTGATAATGACGAAAATAGTCTAACAGAAAGTAGCCTTGAAATGATGGTATATCCAAATCCTTCTGTAGATAGATTAACGCTACGCTATCAATTACCTGAAGATAAAACAACAGAAGATGGTCAATTTCAGATGATTGACTTTAATGGAATAATAGTTCGTAATGGAATATTACCTTTTGAAAAAGGATTAAACGAATGGCAGTTTTCGGTTAAAGAATTACCAGCGGGTCGTTATATAATTAGAATAACACAAACTCGACTTCATATAACGACACCATTTCTAAAATTGGACTAAAAAAATAGATATATACACTGTACCCTTTAATAATAACTTTGATGAATAACGAGAAGCTCCGTCGATTTGATTTCGGAGCTTCTCTTTTTTTGATGTTATCTAGAAATCAGACTTTTATCAATTTCAAAGTACTTACGGGCGTCGTAGTTGCCATATGAGCAATATGTTGTTTAGGGACTGGAAAAGGTTTGATAAACCATGTTTGATTTTTAAATTTTGCTATTTCGTCTTTGTAGACAATTTTTTTTGCATCCTCGGTTATACCATTGCCTGACCCTTTTAGAATTGCCTCACGAATCGTCCAAGCTTCAAAAAAAGCTCCTTCTTGATCTCGCGCCTGTCGTAGTTGTCGAAATGTATCTGCATCAAAAATAAATTCAAAATCTTCCAATACGACTGGTTGGATAATTTCTACATCCACCCCAATGACGCCAGCCGTATTGAAAGCACAAATGACGACGTTGCCCGCATGGGATATATTAAACTGTACTTTTCCTGGCAATTTGGGTTTCTGGAGCTTATTATAAGTAAGATCCTTCATATCAAAATCTTTCAACCCATGCTCATCCAATCCACGACGCAGCATCACCTTACCCAATAATGAGCGGTGCCGGTCTTCCCATTTTCGGTATCGCATTATTTTTTTGCCCATTGCATCGGGAAGTTGCAATAAATAATCCTCAAATACCGAGGTTGGCAGTGGTTCAGAAAAATAATGTACGTAAATCGTTACCAAAATCTTATTTAGTTCGTTATAAGTAAGTATTTATACTTGTTAGCCAATAATAAAAAAATGAAATATACACTTTTCTTATTTTTTCTACTCAATACTTTCCATCAGAGTTTCGCGCAAGAGACGTATCGTTGGGCGTTTACCCTAAACTTTGATCGATTTAATGATTTTGATAATGGTTTAGCCATTATTCAAATAGGGCGAGAGCGAGGCTTTATGGACACTACCGGAAATATTTTTATTAAACCCAAGTTTCATATTATTGATGCCTTTTCCGAAAACGTAGCAAGTGCCGGATTCACCGACTATAAAACAATGGACTCTAAAAGTGGTTTTATCGACCGTAGTGGAAATTTTGTCATCGACCCTGACTTTGAAGTGACCAGTCCCATGCAAGAAGGATTTGCCTGTGTCAAATATCGAGGTCTTTGGGGCTATATCACAAATACTGGAAAATGGAAACTATTTCCAAAATTTGAAGAAGCCAATGTTTTTCATCAAGGCTATGCTGCCGTAAAAGCCAAAGGCAAATGGGGGGTTATCAACAAACGCGGACAGTTTATTGTGGATAATGATTATGAATATATGCTCAATATTTCAGATAATTTATTTGCTACCAAAATCAATGGGTTGTGGGGATTTTTAACTATTCAAAGTAAGTTTAAAATAAAGCCAACTTATACCTCTGCGCAGAGCTTTCAGCAAGGCCGAGCGGTGGTGGAGCAAAATAGAAAATTTGGAATGATTGACTTGGATGGAAAAATGGTTATTCCTGCCAAGTTTGATCGCTTGTTTAATTTTACCTCGCAATTGGCAGCTGCCAAATTAAACGGCAAATGGGGATACATCAATTCCAAAGGGGAATGGGCTATCCAGCCAATTTATCAAGAGGCTTTTCCCTTTTCTGAAAACCTCGGACGAGTAAAAAAAGATGGAAAATACGGATATGTCACTGCCGACGGTACTTTGACCATCCCCAATATATTTAACAGAGCTTATGATTTTCATGATCAACTCGCCCGCGTTTATACGGATCAGAAAAAAGGATTCATTCGTTATATCCCACCACCGCCACCAGAAACGGAAGCCGACAAACCAGATGCTGCTCCAGAAGAATTGACCCAGCGTTCCATTAAAAGTGGTCGTCGGATCAAAGTAAGAAATTCAAAAGTAACCGTTAAAATTTTTGATTATAAAAAAGTGGATGGCGATATCATTTCCTTAAATTTCAAAGGATCCTGGATCATGAAAGATTATACGCTAAGCAAGCAGCCTTACGAATTCACCATTGACCTAGAAAAAGATCGCAATAATCCCAATCGAAATTACTTGATGCTCTATGCGATGAACCTAGGTCGCAATCCACCCAACACCGCTCAACTAACCATCATTGACGGCCAAGAAGAAAAACAGGTAGTCCTCGAATCAGACTTGAAAACTTGTGATATAATTTATTTTGATTACTAGAGTTGTTGAACTGTTGAATCGTTGAGTTGTTGAATTGATGCTTACGCAATGAACATTTAATTAATTGAATATTTTTCAATTTTATGGAACAGGGTTTATAGAACTTTTTCCAATAAAAATTCAATAAATCTACAGTTCAACACCTTGCCTGCCGGCAGGCAGAAATCAACAAATATGTATACCTTTACGCATCTTTCAACACAACACCTTTACTATGCCTAAAAAGAAATATGAACTCGGACTAATCGGTCTAGGAGTTATGGGTAGAAACTTACTACTCAACATGGCCGATAGCGGTTTTGCCGTAGCCGGTTATGATAAAAATAAAAAACAGGTGGATACGCTCATGGAGGAGGCCAAAGCCTACGATATGTACGGCGCCAAAAACGTCAAAGACTTCGTCAAATCTCTCGAATCACCTCGCAAAATTTTATTGCTAGTTCCCGCAGGAAAAATTGTGGATTATGTCATCGCAGACCTCCTTCCTTTACTCGATAAAGATGATATCATTATCGACGGTGGAAATTCGTTTTTTAAAGATACGGAAGCCCGACAAAAATCCCTAGCCGAAAAAGGAATTCACTTCATTGGCATGGGTGTTTCCGGTGGAGCGGCTGGCGCACGCCTCGGCCCAAGTATGATGCCTGGCGGAAATAAAAAGGCGTATAATAAAATCAAAAAAATTATGGAAGCGGTTTCCGCCAAGGTAGACGGAGAACCCTGCATTACTTATCTTGGACAAGGTTCTGTAGGCCATTATGTCAAGATGGTGCACAACGGTATCGAATATGGCTTAATGCAACTACTCGGCGAAACCTACGACGTAATGAAAAGAGGATGTGGCCTTTCCAATCCTAAAATTGCGGCACATTTTACAGAATGGAACGAGCATGAATTAGATTCTTTTCTCGTCGAAATTACTTCCAAAATTTTTAAGAAAAAGCAAAAAGGAAGTAGAAAATATGTCATCGATATTATTATGGATGCTTCCAAATCTAAAGGAACTGGCAAGTGGACCTCTCAAGATGGTATGAACCTTGGAATGCCTATTCCAACCATCGATATCGCCGTAGGTACTCGATACATTTCTCGACTAAAAGACGAACGAGTTGCGGCCTCTAAAATTTTAAAAGGAACTTCTTATAAAATAAAAACAACCGATAAAGCCGCCTTTATTGAAAAACTACGCAACGCACTTTACTTTTCTTTTATCGTTACTTACGCACAAGGAATGGCACTCCTACGCGAAGCTTCTGAGGAGTATAAATTCAAACTCGACCTAGAAGGTGTATCTCGTATTTGGAGAGGAGGTTGTATTGTCCGCGCGGCACTGTTAGAAGATTTTAGAAAAGCCTATGATCGCAATCCAAAGCTAGTCAATTTAATGGTCGATAAAGACATTGCCAAAAAATTAAATAAACTACAAAAAGACACGCGAGAAGTGCTGGCCATTTGCATCCAAGCAGGATTGCCCATTGCGGCCTTCGTCAACAGTTTAGCCTATTATGATGGTTACCGAAGCGCCCGTTTATCCGCCAATCTCATTCAAGCACAAAGAGATTTCTTTGGTTCGCATACTTACGAGCGAGTAGATAAAAAAGGGGTGTTTCATACGGAATGGGAAGGGTAATCTGCTAGTTAGCTCGTTTGCTAGTTGGCCTGTTGGCTTTCTTTTAACGCGTTTTCTACATATAAAAAATCATTAAACCTAACTTCCTATTATTTGGAATATTCTAAAGTCATTTTTTCAAAAAAGTATTTACGTAAAAGAAAAGCCAACTAGCCAACAGCTAACTGGCCAACAAGCTAAAATATCATGATTAATAAAGAAGTTCTAAAACCTACTATCATTGTCATCTTTGGAGGAAGTGGTGATTTGAACGAAAGAAAATTGACGCCGGCGTTTTACAATCTTTTTCTAGATAAACAAATGCCGGAAAAATTTGCCATCATCGGATTGGGTCGCACCAGTTTTACAGACACTAAATTTCGATCCATGCTGGCCGAAGGGGTTAATAAATTTTCCCGACGAGGTAAAATTGACAAGAAGGAATGGGCAAATTTTGCCCCCAATATTTCTTATTTACAATCTGATGTTTTTGAACAAAAAGATTATCAAAAACTAGCCAAAGAAATTAAAAAAATCGAAGGCGAATGGGGCGAACATCCCAACGTACTTTTTTACTTAGCCATCGCACCCGGCCTCATCGAACCAGTAGCCGTCAACCTTGGCAAAGCTGGTATTTGTAATGATCCAGACTGCTCACGAATTGTCGTTGAAAAACCTTTTGGTCACGATCTAGAAAGTGCTCAAAAATTAAATAAATTACTCACTGGTATTTTTGATGAAAAACAAATTTACCGCATTGACCATTATCTTGGAAAAGAGGCGGTACAAAACATGCTTGTTTTCAGGTTTGCCAATGTCATGTTTGAACCTATTTGGAATCGCAAATATATTGAGCATGTTCAAATGACTGTTTCCGAAACCGTCGGTGTCGGTGACCGAGGTGGATATTATGACAAGTCTGGTGCCTTAAAAGATATGATTCAGAATCATGTTTTACAACTCCTTTGTTTTGTAGCGATGGAACCGCCCGTTTCTTTTAGTGCCAACGAAATCAGAAGTCGCAAGGTGGACGTCCTTCGCGCCATCAGAAAATACGATACCAAAGAAGTATTTGAAAACACGGCTCGTGGTCAGTATAGTAAGGGTTGGATGAAAGGCGATCAGGTAGAAGGCTACCGCGAAAAAGATAAAGTAGATCCAAAATCTAATACAGAAACTTTCGCGGCGGTAAAATTTCATCTGGATAATTGGCGCTGGCAAAACGTCCCGTTCTATGTCCGTTCCGGTAAACGAATGCCCGAAAAAATGTCTGTGATTACGATTCAGTTTCGTCCCGTTCCGCATCGGATATTTCCAACGGGTGTAGCAGAAAGCCTACAACCCAACCGGATCATTATCAGTATCAATCCTGCCACTGGCATCCGAATTCGATTTCAAGCCAAACAAGTAGGATTAAATATGCGACTTGGACCAGAAGACATGGTGTTCAACTATAGCGATGCGTATGACACCCAACAACCGGAAGCGTACGAAACCTTACTACACGATGTCATGACGGGCGACGCTACCCTATTCATGCGCTCCGATGAAGTCGAAGCGGCCTGGGAAGTGGTGATGCCGATCATTAATGCTTGGAAAAATAGTCCTGCTGAATTTCCTAACTATCCTGCTAACAGTTGGGGACCTGAATCTGCCGAAAGATTAATTGCTGCGGATGGATTTCATTGGATTACTACGCCGATTAAAGATGGGGAGAAGTAGATTTTTTGATGTGCAAATGTGCGGATTCATGAATATGCGGATTTCTTGATTTTTGATTTTTTGATTTGGGCAATAGCCTGTCTTTCTTGCGTTAGCATTGAGAAAGAAGGGACTAATTAACCAATCAACCAGTTAACATATTTTCATTAATAAAATATTGCAACTAGATAAATTGAGTTAATAGTCTAAACAGCGTTAAATGAACACACTCGATTTTTTGATTACAATATAATTTAATTTTTTGTGGAAAACCTTTACCAATTTCAAACTTATCAAGACGGACCAGAGATGGCCATAGCGGCTACCACCTATTTTGTGGAAACCTGTGCAGCAGTCATTGCTGAAAAGAATAAGTGTTCTGTTTGTTTGTCTGGAGGCAGTACGCCCAAACGGATGTTTAAATTGCTAGCGACAGATGCTTGGAAAGATAAAGTAGACTGGTCAAAGCTTTTTATTTTTTGGGGTGACGAACGATCGGTACCGCAAAACTCGCCAGACAGCAATAGTGGTGAAGCCATGCGTTTATTATTCGATCAAGTACCGATTCCGAAAGAACATATTTTTGCCATCAATGGTTCGCTAGATCCCATCGCCGCCGCTGAAGATTACGAAACGACCTTAGAAACTTTTTTTGGCGACCATGAACCGGTTTTTGATCTCTGCTTTCTGGGCATGGGTGACGATGGACATACCGCTTCGCTGTTTCCTTATACAGAAATTCTTTACGAAGATGAGTATTGGGTCAAAGAGGTTTTTGTAGAAAAATTAGATACGACGCGCATTAGTTTAACGCCAGAGATTATTAACCAAGCAGCTCGCATTGTATTTTTAATTGGTGGAAAAAATAAAGCGGACGTTTTAAAAGAAGTACTGACCGGAGATTTTAATCCGGAGAAATTACCGTCACAACTCATCATCAGAAGTGGTGCTGATGTTACGTTCTTTTTGGATGCGGAAGCGGCTGGTGCGTTGGAGCTTAACTAAATAATTACCCGCTATTATTTTAATTTCCCACTATTTCCACCAGTAAATAAAGACCCACCACCCTCTCCAAAATACACCCAAAAATAAAAGAAATTTAAAACTTTTTATTTTAAAAGTAAGTCCCTATCTTTGCCCCTCTTTCTATTACTATTATTCTAACACTACCATATGTACACTACCGAACAACAACGAAAATTTGTCGATCAATCTCGTCAACTTCTAGAAGCACCGACCGCAACCGATTCGGTTGGCGCAGAAAATCAGGCAGCCCAACTTCGACAAATTCTGGTGTATCACGAATGGCGATATTCGGTAAAGAATGATCCCGTAATTAGTGATTTTGAATATGATACTTTATATAAAAAGCTAGAAGCACTCGAAGCAGCTTTTCCATTATTAATCGTTCCAGATTCTCCTACGCAACGGGTGAGCAGTGACATATCCGGATATGGATCTTCCGTCACGCATTTGGTACCCATGCTCTCACTTGCCAACTCTTATAACGCCGAAGATTTAAAAGATTTTGATACCTCTATTCGTAAATTGCTCAACGTGGATGAAGATTATCCCATCGAGTATTGTGTAGAGCCTAAATACGATGGTGGCAGCCTCGCTTTGGTGTATGAAAATGATTTGTTGGTTCGTGGTGCGACACGTGGTAATGGAAGTGAAGGTGAAGATATTTCTGCTAACGTAAAAACAATGCGTTCCATCCCCGTACGGGCAGCTTTTTCAAAATCTAAGATTGCAAAAGTAGAACTACGAGGCGAAGCCGTCATTCGTAAAGATCGCTTTGAGCAAATGAACAAAGAACGGGCGAAAGCAGGTCAACAATTGTTTGCCAATCCTAGAAATACCGCCACTGGCGGACTGCGTACCAAAGATCCAAAAGAAACCGCTGTTCGTCATATCGAAGCTTTTGTTTATCAACTCGGATACGCCGTGGATGCCAATGGTAACGATAAAATGGGAGACTTCAAAAGTCATGATGCAGGGATTGAACTCTTAGGAAACTTAGGTTTTAAAATTCCCACCAAAGAACGGAAGGTCTGTAAAACGATCAAAGAGGTCAGTGATTTTTGTGCAAAATGGGAACGAGAACGAGAGGACTACGAATATGAAATTGACGGCATGGTCATCAAGGTAAATGATCTTGTTTTGCAGGAGCGTTGTGGTTACACGAGCCACCATCCTCGCTGGGCCATCGCTTATAAATTTAAAGCCAAACAAGCTACTTCTAAATTAATCAGCGTAGATTATCAGGTTGGTAAAATCGGCTCCATTACGCCTGTAGCTAAAATTGAACCGGTCCAACTCGCCGGCGTTACGGTTTCTTCTATCTCTCTGCACAACGCAGATTTTATTACGGAAAGAGATATAAAAATCGGAGACACGGTACTCGTCGAACGAGCGGGAGATGTCATCCCTTATATTGTCAAAACCATGGACGAACTCCGTGACGGTAGCGAAATTGACATCAAGTTTCCAGAGGCTTGTCCATCTTGTGCTACCCCACTGATCCGTCAAGAGGAAGAAGCGGCTTGGCGTTGTCCCAACTATCATTGCCAAGCACAACTGGTGCAGCGCATGATCCATCATGTTTCCAAAGATGCGATGGATATTGACGGCTTTGGTCGCTCGTATGTAGAGCGATTTCACAAGCTAGGTTGGCTAAAGAGTATTGCAGATGTTTACACACTTGATTATGACGAGATCGCTGATTTGGAAGGTTTTGGAGATCGATCGGCCACCAACCTTCGAATAGCCGTAGAGAAGGCTAAAAAACAACCACTTCACCGTTTTTTATACAGTTTAAGTGTTCATCATTTGGGCCGCAAGGTTTCTAAGTTAATCGCTGCGGAAATTAAACACGCTATGGATTTAAAAGATTGGACGGAAGAGCAGTTTACAGATATTAAAGACGTTGGTCCAGTGGTAGCTAAAAATGTAACGGCCTTTTTTAGAGATGAAGAAAATATCAGCCTCATCCGACAACTCGAAGACAACGGCGTCAACGTTCAACAGACAGAAAAAGATATTCCACAGGTTGCTGACGCTAATGCACCGCTCATTGGGAAAACGATTTTATTTACAGGATCACTCACCATTAATCGCAAGGAAGCACAACAAATGGCCGAAAAAGCAGGTGCTAAAAATGTCAGTGGCGTCAGTTCTAAATTAAATATCTTAGTGGCGGGTGAAAAAGTGGGTTCTAAATTAAAAAAGGCGCAGGCATTAGGCACAGTGGAAATTTGGACAGAGGAGGAGTTTTTAAAGCGGATTGAGGGATAATAGATGCTGTTTAATCGTCGTTTATTTGTTTAACTGTTTATAGAATGTTTAAATTCTATAGTGATGCAGAAAATCAGTGGTATCCTGAATACTTGTAGTGTCCAAAACATTTGGGAAATTTTTCTGATAAAGTGTATCAGCGCGCTGGCTTTCTTTCAGGAATACAAAGCGCGGGTTGGCAAATGACACAGTTAGCGGTGGTACCCTGCCAAAATATTGGTTTTTAGTTAAAAAAATCCAAATATGCTTTAAACAATTAAGCACCATAAACGATTAAACACCTATTAATAAACCATCCAAAATTTCGTTATCTTTGAATCTGAATAAAATTATAATTTATCATGATTTTTAGATACGCACTCATTGCCGTTTTCGGTTTGTTGATTTTTGGTTGTAAATCTCCATCAGCTACCGTAGCCACCGTTAACGAAAAAGCAAATAATAAGTTTATCCTCAACGCACACTTAAAAGACTGCGAAAAAGAACCTATCAAACTTTATCAATTTGATGGAGTTGGGTTTAAAGAATTAGCTGCCGCTCGCCTAGTTGGAAAAGATAGTTTTCAATTCGATATTACTAAGACCGACCGTCCACAGTTTTATTATATTGGTCAATACAGCCAACAAAAGATGCCTGTGATAGCAGGGACCGAACATACCATCGCCATGACCGGAGGTTGTCAAAATCTACGACAGACTACCAGATTTACTGGCTCCGAATTGAATGATGCTTACGGAAACATCATCCAAGAAATTGGTACGGTAGGCGGTCAACGTCAACAACTCGGTCGGCAATTCGCACAAAGTCGTAACAATCCACAGGCAGCTCAAGCAGCCGTGGATAGGTTGGCCAAACTCGATCAAAAACAACTAGCTTATCTCGATACGTTAAAAAAACACAATCCTTATCTTGCTCGGGTAGCTGCACTCGGCACCTATCCAAGTTTCCAAAACAATCCAGGAACATTCAGCAATGAAATAGATTATTTCGCAAGCAATTATTTTCAGTTTGCTGATTTAAACAATGCTGATTACGATCAAATTCCTTATTTATTTGAGGCAGCTAAAAACTATGCCACCGTACTTAGTATGCAGCCTATTCCAGTGGAAGGATTCCACAAATACCTAGATCAAACTTTAGCAAAATTAAATCCTAACGGACGAGGCTATAAATATGCCTTGGGCGGAATTTCCATCGGATTACAATCTAAAAATCATCCTAGTTTTGTAAAATATGGAACCCTATTTCTAGATAAATATGGTGACGAACAATCTCAGATGATTGAGAATTTCCGAATGGCTGTCAACCGCGCAAGTAGCTTTATGACGGGGGCTGTCGCTCCTGATTTTGCGCAGAATGATCCAGATGGCAAACCGATCAAACTCAGCGAATTACGTGGTAAAGTGGTCCTCGTTGACTTTTGGGCCAGCTGGTGTGGTCCCTGTCGTCGCGAAAACCCAAACGTCGTAAAAATGTATAATAAATATAAAGATCAAGGTTTTGAAATTCTTGGTGTCAGCCTCGACAAACGCAAAGACGCCTGGCTCAAAGCCATCGAAAAAGACAAACTTACTTGGCCGCATGTCAGCGATTTACGGGGCTGGCAAAACCAGGTGGCACAATTATATTCCGTTACTTCCGTACCCGCTACAGTTTTGTTAGATCGCGAAGGTAGGATCGTTGCTCGTAATTTACGGGGCCCAGCATTAGAAGCGAAGGTTGGGGAAGTTTTAAAGGGGGCAAACTGATTTTTTGTTGAAATATTGATATTGAAACTATTTAAAGTCAATGAATTTAGGAAAAATTAAAGCCCTGAGATTATTTATGAATCGGGTTACAATTTTTGGATAAAAATCTTTTTCGAAATCTGCCTTTGGTTTTGTATGAATTGTAAGTGGTAAGGCCCACTCGGGTAGGAAGACAGGTCTAATGGGAAACTCTGTTCCTCTCTTTTTGTCTCAAAAACAACTTGCCCAAAATTATTAATCAATTGTATAGTAGTCGTTTGTTCCAGCAGTGTTGATAAATCAACATGGAGTACATCAGATGTTGGATTAGGGAAAATAATAATCTCACTTGATTGGAAAGTATTATTAACGTTAATAATCTCAGAAAATTCATAATGCTCATCAAAATCAATTTGCTTTAAGCGATAATAATTAATTCCAATCAATGGATAACGATCAATGTAAGTATAATGCTGCAACTCAGAGGTAGTTCCCATACCTTCTACAAAACTCAAATTTTCCCAATCAATTACATTTCTACTTCGTTGAAGGAGAAACCCCTTATTGTTTTGCTCAGAGGCAGTTTGCCAATCTATTTGTATTTCTTCTTCGACATATTGTCCACGAAAGTTAATTAGCTCCACTGGAAGCGTACTTAAATAAGAAATGGTAAATTCTCCAGCGTTAGGTAGATTATAATTAGCAAACCAGTTATTACTTTCAAGGTTTGAGATGAGAAAGAGGAGGTAATAGTAGATCCGGCTGTCGCTATGGTTATTTGGTCACCATTTGATGGAATAGAATTATCGGTGACAGTAAATGTTCCGTTTAAAGTAAGTTCATTACCTACATTAAAAGTAGTATGTCCTACTGCATCAATTTCAATGGCAAGCGTACCTTGGTTGATAAAATCATCTCCAATAGTGAATAACCCTTTTCCAGAAACTACACCAGCATTAACTACTCCGCCTTCAATAGTAATTTCTTCCCCAGATAGTACGGTTAACTGTGCGCCATTTTGAATAGTAATCTGACTATAGATTTGTGAAGAAATAAATAGAAAAATACAGAATAACCAGAAGTGCATATTTTTTGCCATGTCTTTTTAATATTTCATGAAAATTAGCAGAATTTCTATCAGTTTGCTTCTCCGAAAACGAGCACCTGAAGTTTTCGTTCGGTGTTAGCATCTACATCACTAAACCATCCAGTGCCTGATATTATTTTCCACTGAGTTTTGATTGTATGAGTGCCAGCACCTAGTTCTAATATATGCTCATTATCAATTGTCCTATCTATATTTACAAATATTGTGTTTTTTGTAGGGTCATAGTCTGTACCATCAATGAATAATCTAGTTGCCATAATTGAATTAGAGGAAAAAGCCCGACAATGTACTTTTGAAGATATAATTACGGTTGTGGGAGCATCTAATGTAATGGTAACGGAAAGTCCGTCGATATCTATCCAGTCGAATTCTTCGAGAACAGTTATACTACTAGCACCTGCTGCCGTAAAGATAGAGTTCTTATATCCCTTTGCCGCTATTCTACCATTGACTTCTAATTTCTCAGAAGGATTTGGCTCCCCGATGCCAACATTTTGAGCAGACAGATTAGATAGAATTAAAAGGGTAAAAAAGATAAGTAGTCCATTTTTTAAATGCATGATTATTTAATTTTTGTAAACACATAAACACGATAAGAGGTTATAACATTTAATCACAGCGCCTCAACCCTTGATCGAGACGCTGCAACCAATCCTTATTGCGATTACTGCAATATTTCAAAAGGGGCTATTTTCTAGATCCACCTTCTACCACCACCCGCTCTGTTCCAATCACTTCTCCTTGTTGAGCAACCTGAAGCAAATACATGCCAGAAGACAACTGCCCTTCTAAGTCGATTGGCAAAGAAGCTACTTCCGTTCTTTGATATTCGGCAACTATTCGCCCTTGGAAGTCAAGTACTCGAATCTCCAATTCGCCTTTTCTATTGTCAGGAAACTGAAGGATGAAATTACCCGCACTTGGATTTGGAAAAACAGATAGCTCAATCGTGGAGTTTGAATTAGTAAAGATTTCTGGCGTATCAATTAAGCCAGACTCAGGAGGAAGTGCAGCGCCAGCAGGAGGAAGTACCGCAGGGTCGATTCGAATTTTTACGATCTTTTCACAACCGCTTGGCAAGTGCGTAATGGTGGTATAATAATAGGGTAAAGGATTCGTGCTATAATCATCTTCCAACTGAAGTTCATTGAACGAAAGATCATAATAACCAATATAGTTGGTATTATTAAAAGGCGTTTGTGAGTACCAGTCATCATCAATTTCAAAATCATTATTATTGGCTATCTCAAGGGCAGATTCAAAAATAATATCTAGCACTAAGTTGTCAAGTGGTCCAATATAAATTCCCTGATTAACAATGGCTTGTCTAAAACGGTCGAATGGATCATTAATAATTCCATAATTTAGAATATGATCAAAGTTACCAAATTGGCCACCATCCTCCACACAAGCGAGATAACCATAATTTTTCATGCTTCCTGTGGCTAATAGGAGGAATTTGCTTTTGCCAATAATATCACTACAAACTTTATTGATTATTTGTCCTTGATTTTGAATAAAGGTAATTGATATTCCTTCTTCTGTAATCAGTCCGCCATCATTGATTAAACTACCAGTGACATCGTTTCTAAATCTAGTATCGCCAGTTAAACTCAACGCACCATGATTATTAAAACTACCCCTGTTCAAAATTCCAGTATCACCACCATCCATAATATTTATTTGTCCATAATTATTGAATTTTTGATTGGCGTCTACTAATATTCCTGTTGAAAAACCTTGAACATTGATAATTCCATCATTAAGATTATCAAAAGTTTTACTTCGCAATTGGATCCCTGTAGTCGGGTTGAGGTTCCTAGATTTATTTTGGAGACCGATCAATCCTTCATTTTCAAAAACACTCCCATTACTAATAAACATGGCTGAAGAACTAGAAGAAAAGCGTTCTATCTTTAGGCTAGCTTTGGAAGCATTAAAAAAAGAACAGTTACTGGTCATTCGAAATGGCATTGTATGAATAATGCTAAAATCCATTAGTCCACTATTGAAAACCTGCGAATTATTAGAAATTTGAAAATTTCCCGGATAGCCTTTTTCTATTTCAATACCACCCGTATTGATCATCCAACTATTGTTATCAACTGATATTCCTTGCCCTACGTTCGCTTTCAACATCTGTACATATCCGTGATTAGAGAAGTTTCCAGAACGTACGATGATCGCTCTTAGATTAACTTCCTTAAATTCCATGATTCCTCTTCTTTGGTTCACTAAGTTTCCTTCTACCAATATTCCTTCACTAGGGATAGATGAAAATAATAGGTTTCCATGATTGGTTAAAGCGGCATTGGAAGAAACCCAGATTCCTCGAAAATTGGGTTTGTATATTTCTAAGGTTGCCCGTCTTTCAATGACGAGTTGAGCCGTTCCACTTAAAGTAAGACTCTTGATCGTGCTACTCTGCATATCATATAAAACTGGACCGGAGGTAATATCGATAACAACCTCATCATCGGGACCGGGAATAGTATTGCTATCCCAATTGTCTGGATTTTCCCAATTCTGAGAACTATTGCCAGTCCAAGTAATCGTTTGCGCTTTCGTAGTGAATGCAAAAAACAAACAGATAAAAAATAAAGAATAGATTTTCATTTGGAGGGTTTTTAGATTAAAAATAAGACTGCAAAATTTTGAAAAAACGATCTGGTTTTATCTATAACTCAACAATCAATTATTACTATTCTACCACCACGCGCTCTGTACTAACCACTGCTCCTTGTTGAGAGACCTGCAACAAATATAGACCAGCAGCTAACTGCCCTTCTAGGTCAATCGACAAAGCAGCTTGTTCCGTTTTTTGATATTTGGCAATTACGCGCCCTTGCAAATCAATAACTCGAACCTCCAATTCACCTTTGCTATTTTTAGGAAACTGAACGACAAAATTACCCGCACTTGGATTTGGAAAAACAGACAATTCGATTGGTGAATTTGATTTCATAAGGACTCCTTGCGCATCAGTTAAGCCAGACCCAGGAGGAAGGGCAGCGGCAGAAGGTGGCAATACAGCAGGATTGACTCGAATTTTTACGATTTTATCACAACCGCTTGGCAGGTGGGTAATGGTGGTATAATAATAGGGTAAAGGATTCGTGCTATAATCCTCGTCCAACCAAAATAAATTAGACGGTTGATCATAAAAACCAACGTAGTTAGTGTTATTAAAAGGAGGTTGGGAATACCAGTTTTCGTCAACTTCAAAATCGAAACTATTAGCGAAAGCTATATCAAGCACAAATTCAAAAAAGAAATCAGCAACGAGGTTGTCAAGCGATCCAATATAAACACCCTGATTATCGAAGGTGTTTATAAAACGGTCAAATGGATCATTAATAATTCCATAATTAAAAAGATGATTCGCACGACCAAAGCTGCTACCGTCCTCAATACAAGCTAGATAACCATAATTATTAATGGTTCCTTGCTGTACCATATTAATCCTCTTTTTTACAATAATATCACTACAAGTTTTATTGGCTATATAACCAGCATTTTGAATAGAATTCAATGATGACCCTTGATCCGTGATCACTCCTCCATCATTGTTTAAAGACCCAGTAAGTTGGTTTCTGAATCCAGTTATACCAGATAAATTTAAAGCGCCATAATTATTAAAATCACCCTCGTTCCAAACCCCATATCCAATACAATCAATAAGATTTAGATGACCAAAGTTATTAAATTTTGTACCTTGACTTACGTTTATCCCTCTTGTGTAACCTTTAACATTAATAACGCCATTACTATGATTATCAAAAGAGGTACCTGCCACAGCAATTCCTACTGTTGTAGCTGGATTGTTGACCGCCAATAAGATATCAATCCTTCCCTCATTTTCAAAAGTACTACCGAATAAAGTATATATGGTTGGAAAGCCATCCGTAAAGCTTTCTATGTCAAGAATAGCATTAGAAAGATTGAAAAAAGCACTTCCATTAAATATTTGTAATGAATAAACATTGATAGTCCTAAAGTCCATCAGCCCATTATTAGCAACATTCGAATTATTATTAACCCTAAAATGTCCTGGATAGCCTTGCTCTATTTCTATCACACCTGTATTGATCATAGAACTATTGTTATTAACATAGATTCCTTGCCCTACGTTCGCTGGCCCTATGTTCCCACCCAATAGATGTACATATCCATGATTTGAGAAGCTTCCAGTAGATACCTCTATCGCCTCTCTATTAACTGCTTTAAACTTCATTAGTCCTGTTCCTTCGTTCACAAAGCTTCCTCTCACCAAAATCCCTTCTCCAGGGATACTGGCAAACGACAGGGTTCCTTTATTGGTTAACGAGGCATTATTATTAATTCTGATTCCTCGATTATTGGGTTTATACATTTCTAAGGTTGCTTCTTTTTCAATGATCACTTGAGCCGTTCCACCTAGAAGAAGACTTTTAATAGTGCTGCTCTCCATTTCATAAATAACTGGATCTGAGGTAGAACCGATATAGACATCATCATTGGGGCCAGGAATAGTATTGGTGTCCCAGTTGTCTGGATCTTCCCAATGTTGAGAACTATTGCCAGTCCAAAAAATAGTTTGCGCATTCGTGGTGAATGCAAAAAATAAACAGATAAAAAATAAAGAATAGATTTTCATTTGGAGGAGTTTTTAAATTAAAAATAAGACTGCAAAATTGAAAAAAAACGCGCTAGAATTTTTCACCCAAAAAGGTGATATTTTGATCCATACCGGTTATGAACTGATCTTAAAAAGAACGGATGAACTAAGAATCATTATTTCAACTAGTTTTTAGTAAATTTGCTAATACTCCTACCCCAGCTTTTCAAATTTTATCAAATGAAAAAAATCATTGGATTTCCATTGCTCCTTTTTCTAGGATTTTCTTTTTCTGCCTTTTCAAATACAGACAGCTTGCTGACTGTTTTGGCCCAGATGGAGATGGAAGAAGATACGGCCAAATTAGAGGTTCTGAATGAACTCATCAAAAATACTTTATGGAATTATCCAGATCAATCACTGCAATTTGCAGAAACTTACGACTCGATTGCACAAAACACAGGTATTAAAAAATATTTGGGGAAAGGCAAGAACTTTCGAGCCATGTGCTATCATGTCAGAGGCGATGCAGAACAAGCGATGAAATACTATTTGGAGTCGATTGAGTTTTTTGAAGCTGCCAAGGATAGTTTATTCATCGGTATATTATACAACAACATAGGTGCTTGTTATCTCTATCGAGAAAAAGTAGCAGAAACAGTCGAATATTATCACAAAGCACTTCGTTATTTCGTAGCTATTAAAAACGAAAAATGGATTAACAATGTAAACATCAATCTGGGCGTACAATATCTTAATCTTAAGGAATACGAAAAAAGCAATGTCTACAATAAAAAAGCTTTAAAATATTATCAAAAAAACAAAGACTTACATCATCAAGGACTAGCATTGGCTAATATAGGATCAAGCTACCTCTATTTAAAAGAGTTTAAGAAAAGCTTGGAGTCTTCTATTAAAGCACTTGACTTCATTGATCCCAACAAGGACATGTCTTTAGTAGCCATTGCCAATACAAACATTGGCAAAGCTTACATTAAATTAAAGACGCCACATCAAGCCAAATCTTATCTGGACAAAGCCCTACGTTTATCTCGTGAATACAAATCACTGGAAAGAGAAATTGGCGCTACTAAGGCCATGACCAATTACTATGCAGCAGTTGGCCAATACAAGGAAGGGTTAGAAATGTATGAAGCACATGTGGTGCTAAAAGATTCTCTTTTTAATGAAGAAAAAGATAAAGCAATGGTGGAAGCAACGACTCGATTTGAGACTAAAAAAAAACAACAAAAAATAGATTTACTCAATGCGCAAAACGAAGTTCAAAAATTTAAATTAAATCAATCACGTCGACAATCTTTTTTTTATACCTTAGGAATTCTCGGACTGGGTTTATTGGCTTTAGTTTTATTTTATGCCTTTCAAACAAAGAAAAAATCATTAGCAGAAAAGGAGTTGCTACTCAAAGAAATTCACCATCGCGTCAAAAACAATTTACAGGTAGTCACCAGTCTACTCAATATTCAGCAAAGAAGAATTAAAAATCCGAAAGCAATTGAAGCTATTCAGGAAAGTAAGAACAGAGTGGAATCTATGGCGCTGATTCACAAAAGTCTCTATCAAAATAATGACTTAAGCAATATCAATGCTCACTACTACATTCATCAACTAGTTGATTACATTTTTAAGACCTATTCGATTGATCAAAACAAAATTAATTACAACCTTGACATCCAAACCATAAAAATGGATATGGACACATTAATACCATTAGGTTTGATTCTGAATGAGCTGATTAACAATGCCATTAAACATGCATTTTCTGAAAAAGAAGGCGGCACCATTTCAATTGTCATGAAAGAACAAAAGAGAAAAGTAATGCTGCAAGTATCCGATGATGGAATTGGCATGCCTGATGAACAAGAACTCCGTCAATTAAATTCCTTCGGTTTCAAAATGATTCAGGCTTTTGTTAAAAAACTAAACGCAACCTTGAATATTCTTCACGAAAATGGTACTACTTTACAAATAGCTTTTGAACAACCAAAGCATAAATAAAAATGAATAGTGAAGTAAATATTTTATTGGTAGAAGATGACTTAATCATAGCCGAAGACATCTCGAGTTTTTTGTTTGAGAAAGGGTATCATGTTTTAGAAATATGTTACACCAAAGAGCAGGCAGTAAAAGCCTTAAACACCTTTTCCGTTGACTTGGCCCTCCTTGACATAAATTTAGGTAAAGGAAATGAAGGGATTGAATTAGCTCATTTTATAAATAGGAACAAAAATATCCCATTTATTTTTTTAACCTCTTATAGTGACAAAACGACTATCGATCAAGCTAAAACAAGTCATCCTTTGGGATACATTACTAAGCCCATCGATTTTAACAGCTTGTTTAGCACGATAGAGATAGCACTGTTTAATTTTTCAAAAACACTATCTAAACATCAGCTAAATTTAGATCATCTCAATCAAGCACTGCTCGCCACCATTACTCAAAAAGAATTTGACATGCTACAAGCCATTTACTCGGGGAAAAACAACCAACAAATTGCGAAAGAAAATTACGTAAGTATCAATACGGTAAAAACACACATACGCAATCTTTATGATAAACTACAAGTCCATTCCCGCTCCGAATTGCTAGCTAAAGTGCGCTTGATGATGGACTAAAATTAAAAATGTACTTTACTAACCCGACTCTTTTAGCCACTGTATCAAATTCCTGTTCGCCAGAACCAGTTTTTTTTTTGTAGTCTCGCTTCCCCGTATGTCTGCAACTAGGCCTCAGATCTAGGATCACTCCTAACACCCTTGCGACTGGCTAGTACTTCAAAACCCTAATCTCGCATACAAGGAACTTGCACCCTCCAGAATAATTTGATACCTTTCACTAGCGGTGCACATACTAGGCACAGATATTATATATTCAATAATATTTCCTAAACAGTCACATTACCCATATATTGGCCGTTCTATATCTCAATTTCAAAAACACCAAAAAATTAAATGTTTAAAAAATATTTTGGTTCCTTCCTGGCTTTTACCTTACTGCTGGTTTTTAGCTGTCAAACGACACCGACCGATACACCTCCTTCCGTTAGGTCGAGTAAAACGGATACGTTGTCATTCATTCCTGTTGATACCTTCGAGGTTAAGGAGATTGATGAAGCAATAAAAACAGTTAAACCCATAGATTACGATACCACCCAATGGACAGAATTAATCCGATTGGACAAAAATTTTATTCTTAATCTAAAATACGCCACTGAGGATAACTTTGTCGATCGACAACTTTATGATTGCCCTCGCTGTTTTTTACATCCTGACGCCGCACAAGCCTTGCTAGCCGTGCAACGCGAATTATCTAAATTGGATTATACCCTAATGTTGTTTGACTGTTATCGTCCTTGGTCCGTACAACAGGCACTCTGGGATATTATGCCCAATGCCAGTTATGTAACCCCGCCAAAAAAAGGTTCGATGCACAACCGCGGCTTGGCCGTAGACTTGACGATTGCCCATCTCAACGGCGACACGCTCGAAATGGGAACACCCTTTGACTATTTTGGTGCCCGTGGTCATCATACCTACGCACATCATAGTCCCACGGTGCAAGCAAACCGTGCCTTATTAAAATCTACGATGGCCAAACATGGTTTTTCTTCTATTCGCACCGAATGGTGGCATTATAATTACCGAGGTGTTCGACGCAAAACGGCTGATATGCGATGGGCTTGTGAAGAGTAAATTCCTTCAAATCGTCTTCTCCATTCCAAACTAGCATTCATTCCCTGCACACACGAAACAAACCATATAAAAATGACGTTTAAGTTTGGTAGCCGCATATTCCTCGAAAACCAGTACTTTTGCCCAATATTTTGAAGTTCTCAAAAACAACTATAATCACCCGCAATCATAATAATTATGCAAGATACCGCTTATAAGACCGACGTAGAGGCTGTAGATGGATTAGCCAAATCTTACCGTGATCTTTCCCAAGAAATTGGAAAAGTCATCGTAGGACAGGAGGACGTCGTGAAAGCCGTCATTATTTCTCTTTTTAGTAATGGTCATAGTTTACTGGTCGGTGTACCCGGTCTAGCAAAAACACTATTGGTCAGTACGATTGCTAAAGTATTAGATTTAGAATTTAAGCGAATTCAATTTACGCCAGATTTAATGCCTTCTGATATTACCGGTTCGGAAATCTTAGGAGAGAATCGACAGTTCAAATTTAATAAAGGTCCTATTTTTTCCAATATTGTTTTGGCAGATGAGATCAACCGTACGCCACCTAAAACGCAAGCAGCCTTACTGGAAGCCATGCAGGAACGGTCCGTGACGGTCAGTGGTCAACGTCATATCTTACCTGCTCCGTTTTTTGTACTAGCGACTCAAAACCCTATTGAGCAGGAAGGAACCTATCCGCTACCCGAAGCACAGCTTGACCGTTTTATGTTTAATATCTCGCTCGATTATCCTTCTTACGAAGAAGAGATTGCGGTAGTAAAAGCGACCACCAAAAATACCAAGTACGATCTAAATCACATTGTGACGGGTCAACAAATTTTATACTTTCAGGAATTAATTCGTAAAATTCCGATTGCGGATAATGTACTAGAATACGCCGTTTCTCTAGCGACCAAAACGCGACCGAATACGCCACGAGCTACTGCCGAGGTGAACAATTATATTTCTTGGGGTGCTGGTCCTCGAGCGTCTCAATATCTAGTACTTGGCGCCAAATGCCACGCCGCTATCAATGGCAAGTACAGTCCAGACATTGAGGATGTACAGGCTATCGCTAAGCTGGTATTGCGGCACCGAATTGTTCGTAATTATAAAGCAGAAGCGGAAGGTATCACAGAAGAAAATGTAATCGAAGGATTATTTTAAAATAAAAAAATAGATAAATATACTTAAGATATTTTGCGAATATTAGTTTGCGATTGTTTAGATAAATTCTTAAATCGTTATTTTTTGTAAAAAACTTAATATCCTATAGATTTCACAAAAAGTGGTCCTATCCCACATAGTTGTAAAAGGATGAAACGATAAAAAAAAGATTAATCAACTAGTTGAATATAATACTTCGAAAAATTTAGATTTATTCTCATGAACTTTCTTTTTTTGTTCTTCTAAATCTACATCAGTAATACTAGTTGTTGTAAAACAATTAGTTATTATATCTTCAAGGTCATTTAAGGTATTTGTTAATTTTTTGGCCTTTTCCTCCGATTGTGAACGAACTAAGCTAATAAACGCATGGTCAAAATTGACCTTTTTTTTCTTAAATTCTCTTAGTTTGCTCTTACTTGCACTATTTAATTGAGAGGCAGTTGTATTAGCCATTCCATTTAGCTCATTAATTGAAGATTCAATATGATTATATGCATTGGAATAAAAATCAATGATCTTATCTAGATTAGGTTTAGCAATTATATTCATAAACCATTGATTTTTTCTATCTCTCCGAGTCAAATAATAATTAATAAACCTTTCAATTAGGAATAAACCAATTATAACAGCAGAACTGATCCACGTTTTTGTAAGATGAATACTTCTAAGTTCTTCAAATCCTACGTTTTTCTCATCAATCGTATTTTGAAGTGAATCAATAATTATGAGAAGTGAATCTACTGTTGTCAAGTCTAATTCTAACATAAGTTACATCAATTCTTTTAAAAACATCATTAATCCTCCTCCTTTCTTTTGTATTTCGTTTAGAGCATGGCGTTTGCCTTCATATAGATCTATGTCTAGTTGTTCTATAGTGGACCTATCATGAGTTTCTTCAAATACTATATCATATTTTATTTCAAACTTTTCAATTCCCAATTTTTTTATACTCTTGAATAATAAACCTAAATAGAAAGAAGGGTTAAAGGCAGTTGTTCCTTTAGGTATAATTATTTCATACTGTTGAGTATCTTCGTCATACTCATTTAATTTTAATTCAGATCTCGCTGACTCACCTTCAGGTCTTCCTGTAAAAGATGAACTACTATTTCCTCTAAATTTTTTTAAATACAATGATTTTTTGTCCATTCTATATATGTTATGCTAGTATATTATTCTGAAAATACTCTTGACTTAGGTAAATTTTAACACTTAGTATTGTTCCTGGAAACTTTTCATCTAAATTAATCAAATGTTTGTCAGAAGGAGGTAAAGCTAAGTTTTTATCTGAGTTTAATGATAAATAATATCTATTATCAAGTTCAAATGGTTTATGTTCAGTATCACATATTATTAAAGTACATCCTGAATGTAAGAATAGTTCCGATTTATATCTTTCATGACTAAAACTTCCTAGATCCATAAAAGCACGTATAAAAGTCATGGTTCCCGTTCCTCTGCTCTCTCTTATATGTTTTAATCTACTATATCCTTCCTGCAAGCCATATAAAGTAATCATGTTTTCTTTGGTAAAACCATTGGTTTTACTATTTTGTTTTACTAAGGTATACAGAGTTTCCATCTCACCATACATTTCTTTATTTAAACCCTTTGTAGATTCAAAGCCTTCATAAATTGACTCTCCAAAACTTAAAAACACTAAGTTTAACTCTCCTACTGATTCTCCATCGTCATTGAAATCTTTTTCCATTAAAGAGCCATAAACGAACCAATTTTCTATTTTACTATGATCTTCTCCATTATTTAAGATTTCTCCAATCAAGTTATCAAACAGGTTTATACCTTTGGGTTTGAGTTCTACACCGTGTATTTTGAGACAGCTATTTATATATTTTCTGACTTTTGAAGAAATCCTTCCCTTTGAATTTTCTGAGTAGTTCCCTATTTTTCTTATTCCTGTTTCAACACCAAATCCTGACCTTAGTATTTCATCTGCATTTTGAAGTTTTACAGGAAAATGCATAGAGTATAATAAATTATTAATATCTGGTCTAATTGCAGAATTTAGCGTTATTGCCATGATTACCTTTTTTCTCCCATATTGGTTCATGATTTTCGTAAACTTCCTCTGATGTTTAAGAAAATCCTTAATGATTACAATCATAACAAGTAATGCCCCCAGGTCTACTTTTTCACAATCTTCAAAGGATAGTTCAATTTCATTAGTATCTTTTTCAAATAAAGAATAAAGAGAAGTAAATAAAGACTTTAAACACTTAATAGTTTTGGCATTTCCTTCCCTAAAGGAAAAAACACGTGGGACAACTATTTTATCAGCTTCTAATTTTAAATCAAAAAAATCATTTTCAAGGAGATAGTGATAAAGCTGAGAATAGTTTTTTTGAACTTTAAGTTTCGCTATTTTTTGTAAAAATACAGATGTATTTATCCAATTAGCCCTGCGGTACAATGCAAGTTTTTTATTAACTTTTCTTCTGCGCTTTAATTCCTTTTTTTCACGTTTTAATTGTAACCCTATGTATTTTTTCTTTGTATTCAAAAAGTGACTTTAATATGATATTAAAAGAATACAAATATAACCAAAATTAACATTCTCCCATTACGCATAATATTTTGTAAATGAAGTTGTTTAATAGTTTCATAAGTAATCAAGAACTAGAGAAAATTTTCTAAAATAACTATCTTACTAATGGAGATATAGTCATGCACTCTATAAAACCAGAAAAATGACGATAAATTAGGAAATTTTATCAGTTCATAAATAATTTGGGAGTTTTAAACACCTTCTATAGATATGTCAAAAAAAGAAAATTTAATTCAGTTTTATAGCCTTCGCTTTCTCTTGTTGGAATATATACTAATCCTTACATTAAAAATGTCTTTTAGAACACCTCACTAAGCTTGAATAATGACTAAATAAGATTATCTGTATCCTTCGTCAAGCATTTTCGACGATTCATTCCTTTTCTGTAACTTTGCTAAACCACCAAAAACAGGTTTTAACGCATCTAATAGGTAAAGGATAATGGTTAATATTTTCTACTGCCCAAAAATATCTGCGTTATCTCAACATTTATAAAAATCGTCGAAATGAAATATTTAAAATTTGTCAAAAATATGATTCCTAAAATCATACTCCCGCTGTTATTGGTAGTTATTTGGACTGGATGTGCCAATGATATGAACAGTAAGTTCAACGCACCGAAAAATGCTTTTGGACAAGCCAATCGGCTTTGTGTAATTGCGGATCAAGACGTCTGGGAAGGAGCCATTGGAGATTCTATCCGTTACCTTTTTGGAGCGGCCTACCCTATTCTTCCACAACCAGAGCCTTTGTTTGATCTTCAACATTTCACCCCACAAGAGCTCGATTTAGATCCTTACCGTAAAGAGCTACGCGCCTATCTCATCGTTGGCGATTTAAGTAATCCAGCATCTCCTACTGTAAAATCCATCACGAAAGATTTGGGAGCGGAAAACGTACGGAAGGCCCACGAGCAATCAGATTTTAATATCAAAGTTGGATATGATAAATGGGCACAAGGACAAACGTTGGTTTATTTATTTGCTCAGTCAAAGGATAATCTGTTAGATGCTTCAGAGCGAAATTTTCTCGCGATTGCCAATAAACTTCATAAAACAGACAAAGAGCAATTTGAAGCAACGATATATTTTGGTGGAGAAAACGAGTCCGTCAAGCAAAAAGTAAAGGATCAATTTGAGATGGATTTACGAATTCCCAGCGACTACTTTGTGGCTGTTCAGGATAGTGAAAGCATTTGGTTAAGAAAAGAAACAGAATTTATCAGTAGTAATATTTTAGTACATAAAACAGCTTATACCAGCCAAGATCAGCTAAGCAAAGAAGGCATAAAAAATTTGAGAGATGCGCTTGGCAAACAGTATATCAGCACCGAAATAAAAGATACCTATATGCGTACCAACGATGTGGATTTACCCATGCTTACCAAGGCCATTGATTTAAATGGAGCATATGCAATTGAAGCACGTGGTATCTGGGATATCGTAAACGATTTTATGGGTGGCCCATTTCTAAGTTATCTGATTCTCAATAAAGAAACCAATGAACTTATTTTTATTGATTGCTTTGTACATGCGCCAGGCAAAAAGAAAAGAGATTACATGATGCATTTAGAGTATATCATAGAATCAACAAAATTTTCAAAAACGCAATAACGTTTCGATAAGTCAAAGACTTAACAAATCCTATCAAAATAATTTGGTAGGATTTTTTTTGTTTTCCACTTATTTCTTTAGCTTTAGGGTAAACATACTGAAATACGCCCATGCTTTCTGTAAAAGCAATACAACTTGAAACCCTTTCCGACGAAGAAATCTGTCAAGAATTCGCCTCCACTGGTGATCGAAAACTGATCAGTGAGTTATACAAAAGATACGGACATCTCGTATACGGAGCCTGCATGAAATATGTTAAAAATCCTGAAGAGAGCAAAGATCTGGTTTCCGTTATTTTTGAAAAATTGATGCTCAAAATTCCAAATACGAAAATTCTTGCCTTCAATGCTTGGTTGTATACCGTCATTAAATCCGAATGCTTAATGCGTCTCCGCAGAAACAAGCATTATGACCACCTTAAAGAAGATATTCATCGACTGGAAGAAAATAGTGATACCTTTACTCCGCGTTATGGTGACAATACCCAAGTAGGAAATGGTCTTACCGTGGAGGCAGCTAATCGAGAGGAAATGGTCATCGAAGCCATCAAAAAATTAAAACCGAAACACCGTACCTGTATCCAACTCTTCTTTTTTGATAAAAAGAGTTATAAAGAAATTGTAGAAATCACTGGTTACACTACAAAAGAAGTGAAAAGCTATTTGCAAAATGGGAAACGTAATATCAAACAATTCCTCGAACTGCACAAATATGAATAAGATACTCAACAACACAACCTGTCTCAAACCCGAACAAATTCGGGATTATCTTAGTGAGCAACTCGATGAGAATCAGCGTTTTGACGTAGAAAATCATTTACTCGATTGCCCCTTATGTACCGATGCCGTGGAAGGATTCGCCAACAATCATAATATAGATGATTTACCCGAACTTGATTTTTCACAACCTACAGAGGCCACTACTCCAACCATCGTAAAACAACTCCCCGCTCGTAAAAATTGGGCTATGCGAATTGCAGCGAGTTTACTCTTACTAAGTATTCCACTTGGAGGCTATTTATACTGGCAAAGCAATGAAACGGAACGAATCATTGCCGCCAACTTTATGGAAAAAGAAGATCCAGTAATAGGCGCACTCCGCTCAGGGGATAATTCGCTCATCACCAATGTTGCTTTACAAAATGGATTGGAGGCTTACCAAAATAAACAGTATGATGCTAGTCTAAAAATACTCACAGATGCGCTGAACAAAGATCCCGAAAATGCGTTGGCTACTTATTATAGTGGAATGTCTGCGGCAAAATTAGAAAACTGGCAAATCGCCGAAAAACAGCTACAAATCACTCGCATTAATGCACCCGAATATTATGACGAAGCTACCTGGCAATTGATCGCCGTTTACCTCTCACAAAACAAAAAGCCAGCAGCAGAAACACTGCTCTATGAACTCGCAGAAAATGATAAAAGTCCTTACCAAAAAAAGGCACTAGAAATACTAAAAAAAATCTAAAAAATGCCACGAAGTCACTAAGGATTTTTTCTTCGAAAAAATCTTCTTTCCTTTGTGATAGAATTTTCATCCTGTACTTAGAAAAAAATTAATTAACTGGTTAATTATTGGCCAGTTGGCTAACCAGCCAACGATAAATAAAAACAATGAATAAACAACTGATACTAGAAAAACGTCCCATTGGTATGCCCGATGCAGCGACTTGGAAATTATTGACCAATCCTATTCCAGAACCTGGAGATGGTCAAGTACTCATTGAAAATTACTATATCTCACTCGATCCAGCGATGCGCGGTTGGCTGAACGACAGCAAATCTTATATTCCTCCTGTACAACTCGGCGAAGTAATGCGAGCTGGTAGTATTGGCAAAGTAATCAAATCCAATAATCATCCTAAGTATAAAGTAGGAGACGTACTCACCGGTTGGGGAGGCGTACAACAATATTCCCTTACGAATGGAGAAAATTATTATCCAGTAGATACCAACCTAGCTCCCATGCCAACCTATATCGGAACACTGGGTATGCCGGGCATGACGGCTTATTTTGGAATTTTAGAAGTAGGAAAAATCAAGGCAGGAGATATCGTGCTGGTATCTGGGGCCGCTGGAGCGGTAGGGAGTGTCGTAGGTCAGATTGCTAAAATTAAAGGATGCCGAGTGGTTGGAATTGCGGGTGGTCCAGAAAAATGCAAGTACTTAATCGAAGAACTCGGATTTGACGGAGCGATTGATTATAAAAATGAAGAAGTCAGCAAAGCCTTGAAAACACATTGCCAAAAAGGGATTGATGTTTATTTCGATAATGTTGGTGGAGAAATTTTAGACGCTGCGCTAGCACGACTACGCATGCACGCTCGTGTGGTGATCTGTGGTGCTATTTCTCAATATAATAATACCACGGCCATCAAAGGACCCTCTAATTATCTATCCTTACTCGTCAACCGAGCAACCATGCAGGGAATGGTCGTAATGGATTACGCCAAAGATTATCGAACGGCTGCCCAAAACATGGGCGGCTGGATGATGCAAGGAAAACTAAAGAGTCGAGAAGATATTTATGAGGGAATAGAAAATTTTTATGAAACCTTTCAGCGGTTGTTTACGGGGGAGAAGAATGGGAAGTTGGTTTTAAAAGTAAAAGAGGACTAACCATGAAAGCCATCATTTGCGAACAATACGGATTACCCAATACCTTGGTCTATAAAGATGTGGAGATTGGACAACCAGCAGCTGGTCAAGTACGCGTAGGGATCAAAGCCTGTAGTGTCAATTTTCCAGACACCCTCATCATTCAAGGACTTTACCAGTTTAAACCGCCCTTGCCATTTACGCCCGGCAATGATATTGCGGGAGTCGTTTTAGAAATTGGTGAAGGCGTAAACCACTTAAAAGTAGGAGATGCCATTTTTGGTTTTACAATGCAAGGAGGCTTTGCGGAAGAGGCTATTGTACCTGCTCATCAAATTTTTCCAAAACCGGATGGCATAGACTTTCCTATTGCTGCTTCTTTTCTACTGGCCTATGGTACTTCTTACCATGCGTTAAAAGATCGAGCAAAATTAAAAGCAGGAGAAACCCTCGTCGTACTCGGTGCTTCTGGTGGCGTAGGATTGGCAGCCGTTGCACTTGGGAAGCTCATGGGCGCACGGGTAATTGCCGCAGCTTCTAGCGAGGACAAGTTAGCCCTTTGCGTAGCCAACGGTGCCGATGCCACCATCAATTATGAAAAAGAAGATTTGAAAAAACGAATCAAAGAATTGACCGATGGGAAAGGAGCTGACGTAATTTATGATCCTGTTGGTGGTGCTTATTCCGAAGCAGCTTTACGGGCCACTGCTTGGGAAGGAAGATTTTTAGTCGTTGGATTTGCCGCTGGTGATATTCCAAAAATTCCACTCAATCTTACCTTGCTGAAGGGATGTCAAATTGTGGGTGTTTTTTGGGGAGAATTTGCCAAACGTTTTCCAAAAGAAAACAAGAGAAATAGTCTCGAATTACTGCAATGGGTTTTAGGTGGAAAATTAAAGCCACACATCCATGCTACCTATCCACTGGCGGATACGCCAAAAGCGCTCGAAGAAATGATGGCGCGGAAGGTAAAGGGGAAAGTGGTGGTGGTAATTTGATGATGCTTTTTGTTTAATTGTTGAGAAAAGATTGTTCTAAACAAATAAACGATTAAACACTCTAAACTCCATAGTCAAATATTTTCGCTTTTTCATCAGCGAATTTTCGCTAAAAATACTTATCTTAGTGCGTCTTCTCTGCATTTAATTATCAAAACAACAAAGCATTTAAATTATGGCTGAATATATGAACATGGATACGCTGCGTTTTATCTTAAACGACGTACTCGATGTATCTCAACTTTGTGAACTTCCTCGTTTCAAAGATTACGATCAGGAGAGTTTTAATATGTTATTAGATTCTATCAAGGCTTTTGCGGATAAAGAGATGTATCCGGTCTTTAAAGAAATGGACGAAAATCCAGCTCGCTACGAAGATGGAAAGATCGTGGTACATCCAGTGGTAAAAACGCTCATGAAAGCCAGTGGTAAAAATGGGTATATCGGTCCTACTTTCGATTACGAAGTGGGCGGCATGCAACTACCCCACGTCATAGAATCGGCCAGTGCGCACGTTATGCAATCGGCTAATAATAGTCTTCCTGGCTATTTCGCCTTAACAGGTGGAGCTGCTAACTTGATTATTAGTTATGGTAGCCAAGAGTTGATTGACCGGTACGTTCCAAATATGATGAAAGGAGCATGGGGCGGTACGATGTGTTTAACCGAACCGCAGGCGGGTAGTTCGCTTTCAGATATTACCACTTCTGCCACTCGTAACGAAGACGGAAGTTTTAATATCACCGGACAAAAAATATTTATTTCGGGGGGTGACCACGAATACGCAAGCAATTTTGTCCACTTGGTTTTAGTACGGATCGAAGGAGCGCCTGCTGGTACAAAGGGAATTTCACTATTTGTTGTTCCAAAATTTAGAATAGCCGAAAACGGCGATCTGACACCCAACGATGTTATTACCGCCGGAGATTTCCAAAAAATGGGACAAAGAGGTTATTGTACTACCCATTTGGTTTTTGGAGAAAATAATAATTGTAAAGGCTGGCTGGTAGGAGCAGAAAATAAAGGTCTGAAATATATGTTTCAGATGATGAATGGCGCACGGATCGACGTAGGAATGACCGCCGCCTCCACCGCAACTGCAGCCTATCACGCTTCTTTACAATACGCCAAAGAAAGACCACAGGGACGACGTATTCTAGCAGGTGGCAAAAAGAACGTAGAGCAAGAGCAGACCTTTATCATCAACCATCCTGATGTAAGAAGAATGTTATTGTTACAGCGTGCTGTCGTAGAAGGTTCGCTCTCTTTATTATTTCAAACCTCGCTTTATCACGATTTATCAAAAGAAAGTGGAAGCGAAGACGAACGAGAACATTACCACGACTTGCTCGAAATCTTGACACCCATCGCGAAAACTTATCCTTCAGAAATGGGAAGAGTATCCATTAATAATGGTTTACAAATTTTGGGTGGATACGGATTCTGTACCGATTTTCCATTAGAACAATATTATCGTGATATCCGAATCATGGCGCTTTACGAAGGAACAACGGGGATTCAGTCCCTCGACTTATTAGGTAGAAAAGTGACGATGAAAAACGGAGCCGCCATGAGACGATTGACTAAAGAAATTATCGGGACCATCAAAGAAGCGAGTACTTACGATGATCTAAAAAAATACGCAGAGACCCTAAAAGAAGCTTCTAAAACACTCGAAGCTTCGCTAATGCATCTCTTACAGTTTGCGATGGAAGGACAGCACGAACGGTACGTAGCCGATGCGACTATTTTCATGGAAATGATGAGTAATATTGTCATTGCTTGGCAATGGCTTAAGATGGCAACGGTGGCGAAAAAAGCGCTGTTGACTGGCGACGAAACTTACACTGCTAACTTTTATGAAAATAAAATAACTACGATGCAGTTTTATTTTAAGTACGAATTGCCAAAAATTTCGGCAGCGCAAGTGACCTTAATGCACGAAGATAATTTAACCATTCCAGAGGTAAAAGAAGGCGTATTTTAGACCAGCGTTTAACTACGGTTCTAAGATATTTCTAACATAAAAAAATCGGTAATCACACTTCCATGATTACCGATTTTTTCTTGTTATGATTCAAAAATTTACCGCCGACTTACCGCCACTGGCATGTTGGGATCAAACTCTCCCGTAATCGTCGGCGTCTGTGCGTTGCCCGTATAGACACGCACTTTACCGTGAACAAAGTCAAATAATTCAGTGACCGTCACGATTTTATTTTTGTTTTTATCCGCTTCGCCTTTCAGGCCTCGAATTAGGTAGTGGCTAAAAATTCCTTGTCGTAAACCTTTATCTTCTAACGAATACTCATCTCCTTTAGATGATAATAATAGTGCCGTTCCGCCTTTAGAATTTTCAAACGCGTCGTAATATTTTTTCAGGGTAGCTTGCACAGCCGTATTGGAAGAAGCCGCTCGCATGGACAACAGACTACCAGAATGACAAGCATCCGCTAAGACTAATTTATGTCTCGCCTTTGTTTCACCAAAGACATCTTTGATATCTTTATGTTGCAATTTATTATTGAACCCATCAAAATCTACAGGTAAGAAAGACCCAGGTAATCCATGACCAGAGTAGTAAAGAATCACTACATCATTTTCATCCGCCTGTAAAAACACCTGTCGCATGGTCCGAATGATATTCGCGCGGTTGGCATCGTCGTCGATGAGTACACGAATTTGCTCATCCGGTAAGGCACCACCTTCCGGACTTTTTAGAAAGGCATAAATATGATACGCATCATCGTCTGTATATTTGAGAACAGGCATATGAACATAGCGCGCCACACCAACGACCACGGCCCAGATCTTAACGTCATCATCTCGAACTACCTTTATTTTTTCTTTCGCGATCATATCATTACTCGCTTCCAATTCTTCGATGGGATTTCCGTATTCCCAAATAGCCCCAACTACTCGCTGGTTAGCGTAGTACATAATACCTTCTCCGTGGGGAGCATGACGTTTCCAGTTACCAACGTATTTATCGCCGTTGGCGTAATAACAAGTTCCTTCGCCATTAGGAGAGCCGTTGACAAATTCTCCGACCCATTTAGAGCCATCACCATAAGCATAGACACCAATCCCATCAGGACAATCACCACGCGTACAGTCTGGTAGCTCGTCGGTAGGAATACTATTATCTTCGGAAGTTATTTTTTCTGTTGCGGCTATTTCGTCTATACTACTACCCTCTTCGACGTATTTACCATTGAGCCAGAGTCCAGCGATTTCGCTACCATCTGCCTTATAGAAAACACCCTGGCCGTCTTTATAATTATTTTCCCAGTTCCCAGTGTATTTGTTTCCATCCTTGTAGTGCATGGTGCCTTGGCCGTGCAGTTTTCCATTTTTAAATTGGCCTTCATATTTATTCCCACTCTTGTAGTAATAAGTACCTTTTCCATTTTGGAGATCGTTGCCCCACTGACCAACATATTTATCCCCTTTTTTAAATTCCATCGTTCCTCTTCCCTGGAATTTACTTTGGTTGAAATTACCTCTATAAACATCTCCATTGGCAAAAGTCATTTTACCTTTCCCTTGACGGAATTGATTTTCCCACTGCCCAACATAGCGATTGCCATTGCTAAAGATCAGCATTCCTTCTCCGTGAATTTTACCATTTTTAAAGTCTCCCACATATTTCGCACCACTGGGATATAGGTAAGTACCCTTTCCAGTTTTACAATTGCCCTTAGTACATTGGGCCTGAACGGAAGAAAAAGAGAAAAGCGTGAACAGCGCCACGAGACTACATAGATTTTTCATAACACCTTGGGTTTTGGAACTTTTAGACGATGGAAGTTGCTCAAAAAAGAAGAGACTTCAAAACCATACCAATATATGACTGCAATATACAGATAAGGTTAAAACGGAATCTAAAGTTTTTTTAATAAAAATGTAGCACTGAAGAGATAGGCAAATATTATTTTTTAGGATATTATTAACACATCTATCTAACCCCTCTATAATTAACTATATTGTGTGGAATAGTTATTATCTTTGAGTCTATAAGCAGTTCTATGAACTTTTTATTCACAATCATTAAAAATTCCAATCAGAAAAATAATTTAAACATGAAAAATTATCTGCTCTTTTTTGTATTATTTCTTAGCGTTTTAAGTTGTAAAGAAAAGGCTTCCACGGCCAAGACCGAAACAGACAATTCTACTCAACAAGAAGCTGCTGCTAAGCACTTTGGAGAAAAAATTTCGGCAAAAGATGCGATTTCTTACGATGCCATGCTGACTAGCTTAAATACTAAAGATTCACTTGAAACCAAAGTAAAAGGAAAAGTGAGCGGTGTCTGTCAAGCCAAAGGCTGCTGGATGACCATTGTTTCGGCAGAAGAAGGTAAACCAGAAATGTTCGTCAAATTTAAAGATTACGGGTTTTTCATGCCATTAGATCTAGCTGGAAAAGAAGTGGTGATGGCCGGTAAAGCATACCGCGAAGAAACCTCCGTGGACGAGCTTCGCCACTATGCAGAAGACGAGGGACAATCCGCAGAAGAAATTGCGAAGATTACCGAACCAGTAGAAGAATTGAAATTTATGGCTTATGGCGTCGTAATCGTGGAAGAATAAAAATTCTATTCAAAGGGTTGGTAGCTTATGTTTTTAGAACGAAGCTACCAACCCTTTTCTATTGTCCTATCCATTTCATAATCACCCTCGATGCGTATATCTTCCGCCTGTTGGTTATTTCTGCTTCTTTGCTTTTCAACAAATATGGAGAGTCAATCGCTGGCTGACAGTTTACTGGAAGTACTCAACACGGAATCGGTCGATACCCAACGCGTGCACCTGCTCAACGATTTGGGATGGGAATATAAATATGATGATGAGGTCAGAGCCCGTCAATATTTACAAGCATCTATTACCCTTTCTAAAAAAATAAATTTTAAAAAAGGAACTGCGCAAGCATTTAACAACCTTGGAGTAGTCGCTGCTATTCAGGGAGATATTGAGCAGGCCATGACCAATTACGAGCAAGCATTGTCACTGCGTCGGGAATTAAACGATCAAAAAGGCGTCGCTTCGCTTTACAATAATCTGGGTAATCTACAGGAAGAAAAAGGAGATTATTTAAGTGCCTTAGAAAACCTCCAACAATCTTTTATCATTCGTCAACAACTCAAAGACACCCAACGCATGGCTCGGGTACTTTACAATATTAGTTATGTTCACGAACGGATGGGTAATTATCCCGAAGCGCTCGACTATGTGTTACGTCATCTAGAATTGCTAAAAGGAACGGAGGATGCGTACAGCCTCTTCAACGCTTATACCCTATTGGGTAACATCAACGTTGAATTGGAAATCTATAATGAAGCTCTCAATTATTACCAACAGGCGCTCACCATTGCCGAAGATATTGGGGACGATTACGAATTAGCCATTGCCTACAATAATCTAGGAAATATGCTAGACGATCTCGCCGAACGGGATTATAAAGATGAAAATTACGCAGCAGCGCGGCCACGATTCAAAAAAGCGTTGGAATATTTACAACGAGCTTTATCCATCTACCAAAAAACAGAAGATCAAGAAGGAGCCGGTAACGCTAATAACAACCTCGGCGTCGTATATAAAAACCTTGGAAGTTATTTTTTAGAATTAGAACAACAAGATTCTGCAGATATTTATCTAAATCGTTCGCTATCTTATCTAGATAAAGCACTGACCATTCACCAAGCACTTAATAATCGTAAAGGAATTATAGAAACTTATAATGGATTTGGAGATGTTTACCGACGATTAGGCGATACAGATAAGGCGTTGAGTTATACAAAGGATTATCTTGATTTGGCCATTGAAATGGACGATCAAAAATTTATACAAAAAGCATATAAGGATTTATCTCGGGTCTACGCTGATTTAAAAAAATATAAAAAGGCGTATAAGTTTAGAAAAAAGTATGACGAAACTCGTTATGAACGACTGAGTGAAGATATTGTACAGCAGAATGCCCGTCGTCAGGCAATTTTTGGCGATTATCAAGTACAATTAGAAAACGAGCGACAAGAAAGAGCGTTAATTGCGCAGGAGGCACAGTTACAGCGCACCACCCTTTTTCGTAACTCTCTAATTATTGGTACACTGGGATTATTGGCTATTGCACTCTTGATTTTTAATCGATACCGAATCAAATCGCGCGCAAATCAAGAACTGGCAGAAAAAAATAGTATCATTGAAATGGAGAAAAAAAGGAGTGATGATCTATTGCTAAATATTTTGCCCGCAGAAACAGCGCAAGAATTAAAAGAAAATGGTAAGACAAAAGCTAAACAGTATGACTCAGTTACTGTTTTATTTTCCGACATTGTATCGTTTACTCAAATTGCCGAGACTTTGTCCGCTACTGAATTAGTGACTTTATTGGACGATTGTTTTCGCGGATTTGACAAAATTGCACTTAAATATGGTATTGAAAAAATAAAAACCATTGGTGATGCGTATATGTGTGTAGGTGGACTTCCGGTACCTAATGATACCCATGCACTGGATGTGGTCAAAGCAGGAATGGAAATGCAGGAATTTGTAAGAGACTATAATCGGACACTCTCAGCGCGAGGAATAGCTGATTTAGCTATCCGCATCGGTATACACACTGGTCCAGTAGTTGCAGGAATTGTAGGTAGCACAAAATTTGCCTATGATATTTGGGGAGATACCGTAAATCTCGCAGCCAGAATGGAATCAGGCGGAGCAGCAGGTCAGGTAAATATCTCTCATACAACGTATGAGCAAGTGAAAAATAAATTTGCAGTTGAAGAACGAGGAAAAATTCTCGTAAAAAATAAAGGAGCCATAGAGATGTATTTCGTTGATTCAAAACTTGAAACAGCATAAGAATGGATTATTCCGCTAGTAAAAATTATATCTTAGAGAAATTAGATAAGGAGCTGTCTCCGGATCTGTATTATCATGGATTGCATCACACATTAGATGTCTTAGATGCAGCGGAATTTATTTGCAAGGAAGAAAATATTAATGAGCATGACACCATCCTTTTAAAGACAGCTGCCCTTTTTCACGATGCTGGCTTTTTGCGAAACAATCTCAACCACGAAGTCTTGGGCTGCGATATTGTTCGGGAATCCTTACCAGAATTTGGTTATTCTAAAACAGCCATTGAACATATCTGTGGGATGATCATGTCCACCAAGATTCCTCAATCTCCCAAAAACAAACTTGAACAAATTATTTGTGATGCGGACTTAGATTACTTAGGGAGAGATGACTTTAAGAAAATAGGCGATACGCTTTTTGAAGAATTAAAAGCCTACCATTACCTCAAAACACGAGAAGAATGGGACGAAATGCAGATTAATTTTTTGGAAAAACATACCTTTTTTACAGAAAGCAGTCGTATCAAGCGACAACCTAAAAAAGCAACCCACCTCGCTAACTTAAAAGAGAAGGTAAAAAAACATTGTTAGCCACCTTTAATCTGATTCAGATGATGCTTTAAATGAGCAACATAATCAACCATTAGAAATCTCAAATCAGCTATTTTTCCATCATAAAATTCAATTGGAAAGTTCAGTGTTTCTTCTGTTTGCTGTTTAATTATATTTATAATCCTGTGATTAATAGCAACCCAAAATTTAAGCACTTCTTCCGTTTCTGAATTTTGATAATCATTTGCTTTTACTAACGCATCCTGATCGTATCTCCTTATTTTGTAAGGCTTATCTATAAACTGAATTTCTGTAAACCGTTGGAGGTTATTGATTCCAGAATCAATTAAGTGTCCTAAGATCTCTTTCTTCGACCATTTTTGGGGATCATTTTTTTTACTTATTTCAAATTCAGCGGCTCCTCTAAAATAGTGCTGAACATCCTTAACTAGTTCTTCAAATTCGATTAAGACTTCCTTCATTTTTTTTAAAATTTGCGATGATTTTATTTTACCCGCGAAGCATGACTCCTTATACAACGAAAAAAGCACCTATTCGGTTTTCCGAATAAGTGCT
>CALFWZ010000053.1 GCA_937928405.1 uncultured Saprospiraceae bacterium | reverse complement strand
ACCTTGTTTTAATATTTCAAAATCATCATAAGTTTTGATGGGAATATCAAAATCTGCTCTAGCGTTTTTTTCAAAAGCTTTCTTTTGTTCTTCTCGATTTTGCTCGGCGATCAGTGTTAGTTTTTCTTTTATTTTTGGTTTTTTCTTCTTCTTTATTTCAGCTCTTTGAATGTAGGGCTTGATGTTAAAATATTTGTACTCTTTTGGGAGTATGTCATCAAAAATGAGTAGGTCAAACTGGTTTTCCGTCTTATTATAACCCTTTAGTATAACCTTACGATCGACTTGTAATTCGCCTAGAATATTATCTGTAAAAGAGACGCTGATTTCGTTAAGTGACTGGTTATCTTCTGGGTTAGAAATTGGCATGGTAAACGGGACCACTCTCGTCATATCATAGTCCTTATTTTTATTGAGTTCGATTAGTAGTGATTCCGACCCTTCTAGATAATAGGAATAATACCCCGGATTACTGTGAAGATTAAAATGACTTAAATAAATGGGTTCTGGTAAATTGACTCGAATTAGTGGCGTTACTTCTTCGGGCATGAGCAGTTCTTCTGCGGTAGAAATACTTCTAGATAAAGCCAATACAATATCAAAATCCATTTTTTGCTCAATTAAAAAATAACCCATCGCATTTATAAAGTTGGTTTCGCTCATAAAATTTCCATAATGCATCGGAAGTCCGATGATAAAACCTTCTTCTAAAAACTGAAAAGGTTCCAGTTTGGAAAGGAGATTATCATAACGGATATCATAGTATGCTTCACGAATCATCGCCGCTTTATCTTTCTTTTTTATGGCTTCGGCGACAAAACTATTATGTTTGATGGACTTAGCACCATAAGTTGGTTCGCAATGATAGAGTCTATCGTAATAATCAATTAAATCTTTTTTGGAAATAGATTGTTTGATTTCTCTTTTTTCACCCAAAAAAGCTTTTAATCCATCTTTAGATTTTTCTTTACGAGCTAAAGAAACTTGAAATTTAATACTTGGAACTACGCGTCGGGGATAGAACCATCGAATACGTTCGTATTTTTCTCGGTCTTCGTCAACGAGCTGATAGACGACCTCATCATCGTCCGATGAAATAGATTTTAGGGGTGGGGCCCCGTTGATAGAATTAAAATTAATATAAAAACTAGAGCCAGCATTGAATTCCATTTTCTGTTTCATAATCGGATACTGGCCACCTAATTGGGAAATGACAGGATCAAACACGTGCGTTCCTCTCGCTTCAAACGGCTCATAGATATAATAAAAATAATCAATGATGTCTCCGATCTGTAAATCAGGGATGGCAATTTTTTTCATTACCTCACTTCCTTCATTTTTTACTTCTACGGCATCTTTTAAATCAATCAGCACTTCTTTACCATCAGATTTAATCACTTTAAATCCTGCAAAGGCTCGACCTCCTTTTTTTGAAAAACCTTTTTTTACGGTAAATTTTTCGGAAAACGAAAACTCAGAATAATCTTCTATCGCAGATTTATCCAACAGCTTAATACGTCTTCGGGTAGATTCAGTATAGTATAATAATTTTCGATTATTTCGATAATGATAATTAAATTCTTGGTAGATAATGACGGCAGATTCCTTGTTCCATTTTTCTGGAATATCAACTACCGATTGGTAAGGGTCGTCAGCATTCCAGAAGGAGGCTCGAATTTCTTCCTGACTTTTCTTTTGTCCAAAAAGAGAAATTGTAAAAATAGTACTGATTAATATTAAGAAAATAATTTTTTTCATTGAGTTAAATTTAAACACGCTACACTTACTTGGATTTAGTCAAAACTATTTGCTGCTGGTACATCTCGGTCAATTGACCCACAACTTTGTTCCAACGAGTAAAATCTTTTTTAGGGATAATGGCTCGATCAACGGACACTTTATTTTTATAAATGATTTTGTTGTCGGTTTGTTGATAAGAGACATCAAAAGAAAAATCAGGATGGATTTCCTGAATATTTTTGGGCAATTCCGAAACGGTATAACCAGAGGGAATCTCCATCTCAATGGTTTTTTCTCTGACTAATTTATAGGGAAATAAATAATCAATTTGTCTAGTATCTTCAAAGGTGAAATCGTTAAATGCCTTATCATAATCTAAATCAATATAGAGTTCCTCTCCAAAAGAAGAAACTTGATTTTTTTGGCTAAAATTATAATCGATAGTAAAGTCTTTACCTCGTATCTGACGATCTGAGGTAGAAACATCACTGACTGTAAACCCTTTGTCTGCATCGGTGATATAATAGGTGATAGCATCTTCTCGACGGTCATTTTCAATCTGGCTCAATCGGTGTTGAATAGACGCTCGACTTTCGCCTTTAAAAATTTCTGATCCTGTGCCGACCAATTTCTCGCCATCTATGGTCACCTTAAGATTGGTCAATTTTATATTTTCTTCTTTTTGTGAAATTGGTACTTTTTTTATGAAGAATTTTTCTCCATCTTCAATCATAGCTTCTCGGCCTTGAATCCGTTCTGCATATTCTCCAAAAGCATTATAAGACTCTGTTGGATCTAAAAAATAATATTCTCCATTGAGCAATACGGTGCAAATCATATGATTGTCTACCGCCAGAGAGGGGAGCGAATAATCATACGCAATTCTTTTGGTGCCAATCCAAGTGAGTCGAGCATCAAAGCCCGCAATCTGAAGCATATGTTTGGTTAGATTGGCCATGCCTTTACAATCACCATATTTATTTTTATAAACATTTTGACAAAGCTCTGGCTTAAATCCTGCAATGCCATCTTCGAAGGCAATATATCGGACGTTATCTTGCACCCAATAATAGATGGCTTCAATTTTTTCCTGTTCCGTTTTTGCATCTTTGGTCAATTCGGCTACTTTATCATTGAGGACACTTGCGTCGTCGTCCATCCCTTGGACAAGGCTGCTATACCATCCGTAGAGATCTTTCACAGAACCAAACAAGGGCGTTTTTTTATTTTTTTGTTCAAATGATTTCGCAATAACCAACACGTGCGGATAGACGTGTGATGGTCCTGGAGCGTAATGATCATTCGATCTTGCAGGTAAATTGTTTAATTGATATTCGTAAATATCAACGTCTTTTTTTGCGTCATAGGTTACCTCTTTTTTTATATCATAATCTTCAAAATTAAAATCCTTTAATTCTAAATCTAACCAGCGTGGTACAGCGAAACGAAGCGTCGTAGATTCTACTGGATAAGCATCGTTAAAATAAGCGCTAGTAAAATATTTTATATCCTTGTATTTTTTCTCTGTATTGATTTGATGTTGATATCCCGTTTCTGGAAAATTAAGCATGAAATATTTTACCCTGGCATCTGTATAAAAAAAATCGTCGCTTTGATAGTAATCATCTTTTACATATATCGAAACCTTCTTTTTCTTTTTATTAAACACTTCAATATATTCAATGGTGGATTCTTGATCATAGAATTGAGCAAAAGTTTTTTTGTGATCCGTCTTATCAATTGACATTAGACGTTGTTTTGAAGTCTTTTGGACTTCTACCTTTCCTGTTTTGGAATTAAATTCAAAATTATATGCTTCCAGTTTGTTTAAAATGACGAGTTCTTCTTCGGGATAAGATGCTCGTAGTCCTTCGGCACGTGCTTGCTCTTCAGCAGTAGGAAGGGCGTTTTTTTGCGTAAAAGCCAATAAGGGAAATAAAAAATAGAGAAGACAAAGGGTGATCAGTTTATTCATCAACAATAGATTTTCTTGAAATACAGCAATTATTGTACTAGTCCGGTAGCGTGTAGGAAAATAATGGGTGTGAAGTTGAAGTTTTCGACCAGCTTTCTAACAAATATAAGCATAACGAAGGAATCTTGACGGATCTTGTACCGGAGACAGAATAGGTTGTTCGTAAGCCATTGGTCGTACTATTTTTTAATTTCTTTCATGAAAATATAGCATACGAACTTGTGAATCGCATAATTAATCGAAGTAAAACTAACGTTAGACAGGAACTTAAGAGAAAGGTTTTTGAAAAACACCTTTGCTGAACGTGCATTTTATATCTTTTTTCCAGATTTATGCAGGCTAGGAGAGAGGCAGTAGTGAAGAACTAAGTAGATTAGGAATTAAAAAAATAAAAAATGGCTCGAAGTCTAAAATACCCGCTGAGAGTGCATTTTTGATTTTTCTTCCAAATATGCGCAGGCAGAGAACGACGAAGGAGAGAACAACTAAGCAGATTTGGAAGAAAAAAAAATAAAAAATCACTCGAAGTCTATATAACAAAAATAAGTCTGATGTTAGACATCAGACTTAGGAAACGAATCTTACAATTTTTTAACCAAAACTTACATTGCTAGTATATTCAACTACTGTGCCAGAAATGGATGCTAAATTGATTTTTTAATTTTTATATTGAAATAATCTAGGTAGATCCGTTAATGAAAATAAAACAAATGATGCTTGAGATCTAGATTTTGCATAAAAAAAGCCCGCCTCTATCGAAATAGGAGCGGGCTTTTTAAAATGTCTACATAGTCTAAGGTTCAACCGTTCTGCGCTTAAATGCACTTTCTCTTGAAGAACCTTTCTTTGTTTTCTTAGGCTTTAAATCTCCGCTTAAATCGGACATGATTGGTGTCGCAATAAAAACAGAAGAATAAGTACCGACAATGATACCGATGAACAAGGCAAAAGCAAATCCTCGAATACTACTTCCTCCGAAGAAGAGTAAGATCGCTACCACAAATAAAGTGGTTAAAGAGGTAATCACCGTTCTACTCACGGTACTATTAACAGCGCCGTTGATGATTTCTTCTTTTGATTTGCTGGTGTATAAGTTCATGTATTCTCGAATACGGTCAAATACAACCACCGTATCGTTAATAGAATATCCAATCACGGTTAGAATCGCTGCAATGAAAGCCTGATCAATCGTCATCGCAAAAGGCAAAATCCCGTGGAAAATCGAGAAGATCGCCAATACGACTAAGGTATCGTGGAACAAAGCCGCTACCGCACCCGCACTATATTGCCATCTGTTAAATCGGGCAAAAATATAGAAGAAGATAAATAGTAATGCTAGAATTGCGGCATAAAAAGAACTGGTCTTAATATCATCTGCGATATTAGGTCCTACTTTATTACTACTCGTCACGTGTGCGCCGATTCCGTTTGGATTCTTAAATTGGTCAAGGCTAAGACTTCCACCTACTAGACTATTGACTCCAGTAAATAGTTGGCTCATGACATTATCGGCAGCTTCTTCACTTGCATCTGTGATTAAGTAATCAGTGGTAACGTTATACGTATTTTGTGTGCTTACTGCCTTTACAATCGGCTCCTTACCAAATGGAGTGGCAAGTGCTTGACGTAAATCAGCTGCAGTTACGTTCTGACCTTCTTCAAATTGAATATTATAAGAATATCCACCTTTGAAATCTACGCCTAATTCGAAACCTCTAGTAAACATAGATACTAGACCCGCCAAAATGATAATACCTGAAAAGATATAAGCCATTTTACGTTTTCCTAACCAGTCAATATTTAAGTTAGAAAAAGCATCTTTTGAAAAGCCAGTCCAGAAAGTCATATCGTTTCCTTTCTCAGTCCACCAGTTAATCATCAAACGTCCAACGAGCACTGCCGTAAAGAGGGAAGAAATTACCCCGATAATTAGGATAACAGCAAAACCTTTAATCGGTCCGAGTCCGAAGTATGCTAAAACGCAAGCCGTCAAAATCGTCGTTACGTTGGCATCAATGATCGCAGAATAAGATTGTTGGAAACCATCTTTGATGGCTGCTAGGGTACTCTTACCTTCGCGCAATTCTTCTCGAATTCTTTCGTAGATGATTACGTTGGCATCCACCGCCATACCAATGGTCAGGATGATACCTGCAACACCTGGTAAGGTTAGTACCGTACCAAAGTTGGCTAAGGCACCTCCAATGAAGAATAGGTTAGCCAGTAGGGCGATAATCGAAACGACACCACCACCACCGTAATAGGCGATCATAAATAATAAAACCAATCCTAAACCAATAATCATGGAGTTAAGGGAGCGGCTGATATTTTCGGCTCCTAAGGAAGGACCGACGATCTGCTCTTGGATAATTTTTGTTTGAGCTGGTAATTTACCAATCTCTAGAATCTTTGCTAGGTCATCACCTTCTTGCTGAGTGAAGTTTCCAGAAATGGCAGAATTACCACCGGTAATCGCACCTCTTACACTAGGAGCACTTACTACTTTATTATCAAGTGAAATAGCAATCTCTCGGTTATTGTCCTGTGCCGCTTCTGTGGTAATCTGTCCCCATCTTCTAGCACCTTCTCCGTTCATCTGAAGAGAAACGCTAATTTCACCGTTGGTTGGATCAGGGTTAGAAGTAGCACCAGTGACTACATCTCCTTCTAATAAGGCTTTGTCTTTACCACGAGTGGTTTTGATAGCATACAACTCATACATAGGCTGTGTGCTTTCTTCTGATAACTCGACATTAGAGTATCCCCACATGAATTTTACATCCTTTGGAAATAAACTCTTAATATTTGGTTGTTCCAGATATTTGTTAATCCGGTCAATTTTATTTTTAGCTGCGACACCCATTACCGTGTAAGGGTAATTAACACTCGCACCAGTTTGGCCATTCAATTGTAATAAACTCAATAATGGACCACCACTACCTAGTGGGTTGGCAACGTTTCGGATGGTATCTTGGTAAGAAGTAGAATCGGTAATATTACCAGTATCATCATAACTATAATTCCATTTCGTTTCTACCGTGAAATCAGCAGCAGCTTCTTCTGTCGTTCCATTAGTGATACCTAATTTACGATCTGCTTCTCGGAAAGAGGCAAGGATATTATTATCCGTGATTCGGTAGGTTTTCCAAAATTCTAGTTTAGCTGTGGAAGCTAAGAATTTACGAGCACGTTCTGGATTAGAAATACCAGGTAATTCTACCAAGATCAAGTCACGCGCTGCATCTAGAGATACATTGGGTTGAACTACCCCCAATTCGTCAATCCGTTCCTTTAAGCGCTTATAAGTAAGATCTACGGTTTGAGTAGCTGTTTCACGGAGTAAAACGATGATGTCTGCGTTAGAATTTTTGGTGCCGATCTCTTCTTTTAGTGCACCACGAGCAAAAATATTACGCAACGAACCGTTGGGTGCTATTTTGTTATACTCGTCAGCGAATAAGCTGATGAAATCTGCTTGTGAATTAGCCTGTGCCTTTTCAGCATTATCTAGCGCAGCATTGAAATCCACGTCGGAGGTATTTCCTGCGACATTTTTCAAGAAGTCTTTTAAGTCTACTTGAAGTACTACACTCATTCCTCCTTTCAGGTCAAGCCCGAAATTAAGTTGAGCATTTTTTAAATCTTCGTAAGTATACTTTTTTAGCATGGGAATACTAAAAATCACCTCGCTGGACATGGAGTCCAGATAAGCACTTCTGGCCGCTGAAATTACCTCATTTTTTTCTGCTGGATCAGCGATACTGGAGGCGAGCGATTGTGCGTATGATTCTGCATTATTTTCTACTTTTGAAGTAGGTAATAAATAGAAATACTGCAACAGGCACATGATGGTTAAAACCACCAGAAAGAACTTAATAATACCTTTACCTTGCATTGTTTAAATTTTAGTTGGATTTATGGAGACTAAAGTGTTATTCTATGAAAATTGTTAATAAAATAGAGATTGACATTCAATGACTTGTATATTAAATCATCTATTTATTTAAACCAGCTTCATATAATACATAAAGTCTATTGAAAAAACGGTGCAAATATAGAAATTTTAACTGAAAATTGCTGGTTTTACCGTATAATTGCACTAGTTAGACTAGTTCTTTATGAACTATTGGCTATCTTAATCATTTATGTAGAATACGATGTGTTTTTCCAATAGTTTTGGTTTACACTAAGTTATTAATCTTTTTTTGGACGAAAGTTCACATCATCAACTAAATTTTTATTACAAATGGGTTTATTTTCTTTTTTAAAAAATGCCGGATCAAAGGTTTTAACCAAAAAGGCAGCGGCTGAGATAAAGTCTCCTGAAATCAAAAAAATGGAGGAAGAATTATTTCGGAAGCAAAAAATGTTCTTATTAAAAAGCGTCGTAGACAATACAGGAATTAAGGTTAAAAACCTCGAATTAGACTTGAACGACGACACCGTTACGATTTACGGACAGGTAAAGAAGATGGCAGATAAAGAGCGTTTGGTGCTTACACTTGGAAATGTAGGAGGTATTGCTTCCGTAGATGATCGTATCAAAGTAGATAAAGAAGCGCCTGCTGCGGAGTTTTACACCGTAAAAAGAGGTGATAGTTTGTCTAAGATCGCAAAGAAATTCTATGGTGATCCAATGAAATACAAGAAATTATTCGAAGCTAATAAGCCATTGCTAAAGGATCCTAATAAAATCTTTCCTGGTCAGCAAATTCGTATCCCAACGAAATTGTAGTAGACCTGCACAAGCACGTTAATAAAGCCCACTTTTCAGTATGAAAAGCGGGCTTTTTATATTAAACTTGTTTAAGTATCAGGAAGTTATTGTAAATAGTTGGTTGTCAGATACTTAAGCTTTGGTGTTGAGAGAAGGGAACCTAGTGCCTCGTATAATTTAGAACGGATTATTTTTGCTTTTTCTCCCAAAAAATAGCTAAAGCTCCATATTGTCGTGTTATCCAATCGGGGCATCCGAAACACCCCGGTAAGTATCCATTTTTAGCAGGTTTTTGCGGGAAAATCGCGATTTCATTGGTAAATATTGGGGTATCTGAAATAATAAAATCTGCCAATGCGACCTTTCCTGTCCTTGGCCAACGGGTGATACCACTACTAATCCATTGCGTTGGAAGTTCTTCAAAAAGAATGGTATCTGATTCAATAGGATAAACGCCCGGTGGCAAACTGCGAAATAAAGAACTGTCCCCTATAGATAACCGATCTCTTGAATTTAAAATCTCTATTTCTTTTTGAAAAAAAATAAGCGGAACCGTAGTCTTCGAAGAAGAGGCTACGGTTCCGCTTTCTGGTGGCAATGATATATCAGGAGCGTCGGTGGTTGTGTCCGATTGACAACTTATCAGTCCAAATAAAAGGAATAGCCCAAAAATCCATTTCACCATGTAGCGAAGATAGCCAAAAAGGCTTTAATATTGAGGGTGTTCCTTCCTCTTTGAGACCAATCAGCAGTTACCTAATTATTTAACGACCAGTCATATTCATGATAACTGATTTTTGTGGAACCATTAACCGTTGTCTTACTATATTTGGCGAGATAATCATTCAAATCACCAAAATCTACCGCATACCATTCAAATATCTTTGAAATCTTGGCTGCGCCCGTGCTAATCGTATTATAATTAGTATTGTTGATAAAAGTCTGAGTACGTTTCTCTAATTCACTTTGAAGATTGCTTTCTGTCCAAGCTTTATTCATCAATGGCGGACAGGATTTTGCTGCACAATTAACCGCAAAATGAATCCGAGCGTCCTTAAAAGTAGGACGGATGATGTCATTTTCAATATTATTAAGTGATAAAGTTTTACCATTTAGCTTAATAAACTTTTTATCCCACGGCTTCCCGCCATCTAGGTCTGTAATACTTTTTAGGGGATAATTGCGCGTAATCAGATCAATCGTGTAAGCATTGTAAGCATTAATCCAATAGGCGAGCTGCTTGTCTTTACTCCAACTGCTTTCTACCGCTTGGCCTTCTAGTTCTTTAAGATAAGCATCTAATTTTGCCTTATCTTTTTTAAAGCCAGTATAATCCACTTTCCCAGTGCTACTTACATGTTTGCGCAGCAATCCATCAAATGCTTGGTGAGAAAAAACGACTACTTCTTCAATTTCTTTTACTTCTTCAATCTTTTCTTCCACAGTATTTTTTACCGTTTTGGTCTTTTTAGCCCCTATTTCTTTGAATTCGTCCACTATAGCTTCTGCCTTTTTTTTCTTTTCTGCTTCGATTCTAGCGGCTTCTACAGCTAGTTTTTCTTTCTCTGCGGCCATTTTTGCCTCCAAATCTTCTTTCTTTTCAGTGATAATTTCTTTTACTTTTTTGGGTTTTATTATTTTTTCAGCGGTAGGATTGGCTTTCGTCTCCATATCTTTTACCGATTTATTAGTGGGAGTAAGATCAGCGGGCACGGCGGGTGCTTCGTCGATGATCGGTGATTTTTCCATAACTTCTTGTTCAGGAGCAGGAGCCACTGGAGCGGGAGCGGGTGTTGGCGCAGCCGCCGGAACAGATGCTGAAGCGATAGTTACGTCATTAGAAGTGGTGTTTTTAGGCTCTGATTGACAACCGATAACGGTTAATATTCCTAATAATAAGAGTGGAATTAAATTTTTCATTTTTATTAAGTTTAGATTTTAAGCGACTTATTGCTTTAAGAACTGCTAAAGCTTACGAAGTGTTTTAAGGAAGTTCACAAAATAACCGCAAGCGGACAAAAAATGAGCATTTTTTCCTTTTTGTAGGGGAGATGAAATTTAGTAGTTTTACCAACGTTAAAAAAAGGCGAACTAGCCAATAGGGTAATCAGCCAATAACAAATAATTTGATAAGAACTTAGACAAAACAGGTCTAAACATCCTATGTCAGTAAAAATTAATCAACTTACTAAAATCTATGGGGACCAACGAGCAGTTGATAACCTCAGTTTTTCGGTAGAAAAAGGAGAAATTCTTGGGTTCTTAGGACCGAATGGTGCAGGTAAAACGACTACCATGAAAATTCTAACTTGTTTTATTCCACAGACGGAAGGAACAGCAGAAGTTTGTGGTTACGATACGGCTTCTTCGCCGATGGAAGTAAGAAGTCAGATTGGTTATCTTCCAGAACATAACCCACTCTATAAGGATATGTATGTCAGAGAATATTTGCGCTTCGTCGCTGGACTGCATAAACTTTCTGGCGCTCGCGCTCGGGTGGATGAAATGATCGAGCAGACAGGGCTTACGCGAGAACAAAATAAACTGATCGGAGCACTCTCCAAAGGATATCGACAAAGAGTCGGACTGGCTCAAGCCATGCTCCACGATCCGCAAGTACTTATACTTGATGAACCAACGAGTGGTCTAGATCCCAACCAGTTGGTAGAAATTCGTCAACTCATCAAAAATATTGGAGACGAAAAAACGGTTATTTTTTCTACCCACATCATGCAGGAGGTACAAGCGATTTGCGATAGGGTATTGATTATCAATAAAGGAAAAGCAGTGGCCAATGAAAAGATTGATGCCCTGCAAAGCATCATTTCTAATGCCCAAACGATTGCAGTAGAATTTAAAGAAAAAACAACCAATGCCTTGTTGCAACAGATTCCAGGTGTTCAGTCTGCTCAAAACACTTCCGGAGGAGTATGGGAGTTAGTGGTAGATGAGGAAGGAGATGCACGGGAAGCAATTTTTAAATTTGCCGTCAAAAATAATCTGACTTTACTGGCCATGCAGAAGCAGGTGCGTAGTGTCGAAAATGTTTTTCAAGAATTAACTAGGGACTAAGCAATGAGAAATAAGTGGATACAGGATGTCGGATTATTGTTAGGGATGCTTTTGCTATTGGCAAATGGAACGCTTGCTGCTCAAGAGGAGCAAGAAGTGGTCACTAAAAACTATAAGTTTAATGACGGAATCTATTTTTCCTTTTCGGATTTTCAGCAAAATCGTCCCGTACTTCGCTGGGAAGAAATACAAGGAAATTTATTTTCAAATCCGGAAGCTTTTACCATCAAGGCAGAGATTTTAAAACAAAAATCAACAGGTTCCGCCCCAGAAAACTTGATAGATAGTATCTGGGGGCTTACCATAGGAGGGATACCTTATATTAAAATTGAAAAAAAGAAAGAGGAGCCCCTTACGCTATTCTCTGGAATGCGGGTAAGAGGACAACTATGCTATTTTACTTATGAAATACGAGAAGAAAAAGATATCGTTTTTTCGGCCTTTAATCCAGTAACCGCTAGACCCTTTCGTAGTTCGGTTGAAAAACGTAACTTGAAAATTAAAAAAGAAAAAATACTATTGTTGAAGACAGGAGAAGTGATGGATTATAATTTTGAAAACATGGCGATTTGTTTACAAGATGATCCCACACTTTTACGAGCACTCCAGCAAGTGGAAGATTATGAATTGGAAGAGAAAATGTTTAAATGTCTGCTGATCTATAACGATCGTCATGTCATCAAAACAACCGCTTCAAACCCTAAATAATAAATCGAGACAAGCTTTTAAGATGTACGCAATTTTTATCAAAGAAATCAATGCTTTTTTTAGTTCAATAATTGGCTACGTCGTCATTGGGGTTTTTATATTGATGACTGGTTTGTTAATGTGGGTATTTCCCGATTATAGTATTCTTGATTATGAATATGCTACGTTGGATCAGCTTTTTTCAATGGGACCCATCATTTTTTTATTTTTAATTCCGGCGATTTGTATGCGAAGCTTTGCAGAAGAGCAACAGACCGGTACCATCGAATTATTAGTTACCCGACCGATCAGTGATTTGTCTATCGTACTGGGAAAGTTTTTTGCAGGGCTGGTGTTGGTTTTATTCGCTTTATTACCAACTGGATTATATTATTATAGTGTTCATCAGTTGGGATCACCTCCTGGAAATTTAGATAGTGGTGGGGTAATTGGTTCTTATTTTGGGTTGGTAATGCTAGCCGCTGCCTTTGTAGCGATTGGATTATTAGCGTCAAGTTTGACACGCAACCAAATAGTTGCATTTATTCTAGGAACTTTGTTGTGTTTTCTAGTGCATTGGGGATTTGATCTGATTAGTACCCTGCCAATTTTTGTTGGTAAGGTAGATGATATCGTTCAGATGTTCGGAATCAATTATCATTATAATTCCATCAGTCGAGGCTTAATTGATACACGAGATTTAATATATTTTATTTCGGTCATTTGCTTTTTTATTGCGGCGACCGTAGTTTCATTAGGTCGTAGAAAGTGGTGATGAAATTTTGCTGTTAGCTTCCCTCTATCGGATTAGTACGTTAGAATGAACGTTAACCAACTACTAGCTACCAGACCGATAACTATTAAATACTCATTCAAATTTATTAAAGTCAGTTTTAAAAATAATATGGCTAACAAAAGCAACAAAATACAGGCACTTATTCAGCTACTGCTCTTTGGCGGTATTTTATTGTTTGTTAATATCTTGGGAAGCTACCTGTATACTAGTTTTGATTTGACCGAAGACAAACGATTCACTTTAACGAAAGCGACCACTAATCTCTTAGCGACCATTGATGATCCAGTGACGGTACGTGTTTTACTAACCGGAAAATTTTCCAAAGGATTCAAACGATTACAACGGGCTACTGAAGAAATGCTCAGCGACTTTAATGCCCAAAATGGATATATCGAATATATCTTTGAAGACCCTTTCGTAGGGACTACAGAAGAGGTGCAGGCCCGCCAACGAGAGATGGCTAAAGATGGCATTATTCCTACTAAACTAAGAGACAAAGAGATTGATGAATCATCAGAACAATACATTTATCCTTGGGTGATTATCTATTATAAAAATCGATTTCGTAATGTCAACTTGCTAGAAAATCAGACGCTTGGCGTCAATCCGGAAGTGGTTATCAATAATTCTATTAGCCTGCTAGAATATAAATTTGCCGACGCCATTCAAAAAATAAAATCTGAAACCCCGCCGGTCATTGCCTTTACTGCTGGTCATGGAGAATTGATCCCAGAACAGACCGCCTCTCTGGAAAAAGAACTGCGTAAATATGCAGCCACTGGTCGAATCGTTCTAGATAGTACCGTTGAGATTTCTCAAAAAGTAGGTGTATTAGTGGTTGCCAAACCGACTGCTGCTTTTTCAGAAAAAGACAAGTTTAAAATTGATCAATACGTGATGAATGGCGGAAAGGTCCTCTGGATGATTGATCGGATGGATGTAACGCTTGATAGCTTGCGGGGTAAACCATTTTATATACCCATGGATTATCCATTAAATTTAGAAGATATTCTTTTTCGCTATGGTGTCAAAATTGAACCCAATCTAGTACTTGATATGGAATCCAGTCGTATCCCATTGGTGGTGGGTGAAACGGGTGGTAAACCACAAACAGAATTATTTCCTTGGTACTATCATGCCATTGTTGCCTCTCGTTCGGATCATCCTGTCGTAAAGAGTCTAGATCGAGTCCAGATGTATTTTCCTAGCGGACTGGATACAACGGTGACGACCCCGACACCTGTCAAAAAAACGGTGTTATTGCAAAGTTCACCCTATACGCGAACCCAGTACAATCCAGTACGGGTAAATACACAAATCGCACGCTACAAACCTGACGAGACAAAATTCAACAAACCCTCCAAGCCGTTGGCAGTGCTTGTGGAAGGGAGCTTTACTTCTTTGTATCGAAATCGGGTACCTTCAGAGATGGAAGCGGGCCTGAAAGATATTGGTCTAAGTTATAAAGAGCAAAGTGTGCCTACCCAGATGATTGTAGTTTCAGATGGTGATGTAGCACGGAACAACATTATTCCTACAAATGGTGAAATTGAACCGTTGGGTTATAATCGTTTTGAACGATATACTTTCGCAAATACCTTATTCTTGACAAATGCCATCGATTATCTTTTAGACAACGAAGGAGTGATTGAAGCCAGAGGAAGAGAAGTAAAACTACGTCTCTTAGATAAAGTACGCGCTAAAAATGAAAAAACAAGCTGGCAGCTTTTTAATCTAGGTCTACCGCTGATATTTTTAGTGCTTTTTGGTCTTGTATTTAGATTTGTTAGAAGGAAAAGATTTGCTACTATTTAAACAACTTGATAATTAAAACCATGAAAAAAACGATACTATTATTTATTTTATTCTTAGTGATCGGAGGAGGAACCTATTTTTTTATCCAGCAAGCTCCGGACAAAGGAAGTTCTGGAAAGGGCTGGGATACTTCTTTGACTATTGCTGATACTGATAAAATTCACCGAATTTTTATTGCTAAAAAGACGGGGACCAAATATAACCTAGAAAAAAAAGATGGTGTTTGGTATGTGAATAATAAGTACCGAGTTCGGCCAGGAAAAATTCGCTACATTCTTGAAACACTGCAACGACAGCGAGTTAAATTTATTCCTACTAAAGGTGCCAGTGAGAATGCAGTTAAGTCCATTGCATCTTCGGGAATTAAAGTAGAAACGTACGATGCCGACGGAAATTCTATTTTAAATTTTTATGTTGGTGGAATGACTAACGATGAAGTAGGTACTTATATGATAGCAGAAAATTCTAATCAACCCTTAGTGATGCATATTCCAGGTTGGGAAGGAGGTTTAAGGGTACGATTTTGGGATAATCCAGAAAATTGGAGAGATCGTTCCGTCTTGCGTTGGAACCCTAAAAGCATTGAATACCTTAAAGTTGATTATCCTCGTAACAAATCCCAGTCTTTTGAAATAATTAAAGAAGCGAACGCATATAATGTTCGTCCATTGTATGAGGTTACTGCCGTTAATAAAAAGGCCGCTAATCCGGCTGCGATACAAGAATATTTAAAAATATATAAATCAAAAATTGCTGAAAATTTTATGAATGATTTTCCGGGACGAGACTCTATCAGTCAATTGGTACCATTTTGTGAAATTACCATTAAAGGAAAAGGGGCAGCAGATCAAACCGTAAGTTTCTTTCCTGAACGAGTGGATATGGAATATGAAATGCCCAATGTTCCAGGCCGAGTATTGGCCAATAAAGGAACGATAGAAAGATATTTTGTTAATAATTCTTATGGCGATTTTCAATTGGTGCAGCAGCTCGTGATCGGAAATTTATTCGTACCTTATAGTTACTTTTTTAAGTGATTAAATGGTCATAAGTACTTCTCAAAACTCAGATGATATGAAAAATAAACGTTCTTTTTTCGGGATTGTGTTTCTTCTATTAATAGGATTTGGAGTTTTAGCTACACAAAGTGATTGGGGATTTTTTGGCCATCGACGAATCAATCGGATGGCCGTATTTACGCTGCCACCAGAAATGATGCCTGTTTATAAAAAAAATATTGATTTTCTGACTGATCATGCGGTCGATCCTGATAAGCGCCGCTATGCAACCAAGCACGAAGCAGTTCGTCATTATATAGATGTTGACCATTGGGGAACGGCCCCTTTTGATAATGTCCCGAGAGATTGGACGGAGATGCTGATGAAGTTTACGGATATCTATCTGACCACCAAGTCTGGTGATACATTGCGTATCATGGGGGATGATATTATGGATTTTGGAGATAAAAATTTAACGCTAAAAAGTCCTCGAGTTTTAAAGAAAATGACAGGTGAACCAACGCTAAAAAAAGCAGATTACAAACAATTTTTTAAAGATAATATTCTACCACAATATTATGAAGATGAATGGACCGTGGATTGTGAAGCAGTAACGAATTTATTTTCGAAAGCGGGTTTAAACTATAAATGTTCATCAGCTTTTGCCAAGGATCGTTTTAGTGAATACGGAATCTTACCTTACCATCTTATTGCCATGCAACGTCGGTTAACCAAAGCATTTGAAGATAAAGATGTAAAAAAAATCTTGCGGCTTTCTGCCGAATTTGGTCACTATATCGGCGATGCCCACGTGCCTTTGCATACGACTGAAAATTACAATGGACAGTTGACAGATCAAGTAGGGATTCATGGATTTTGGGAAAGTCGAATTCCGGAATTATTTGCTGATCAAGATTGGGATTATTTTGTTGGGAAAGCCAATTATTTTTCAGATCCGACAGAACACTACTGGGATATTGTCTTGACGAGTCATAGTTATTTAGATAGTGTTTTATTGATTGAAAAAAGTATGAGTCGTACTTTTCCAGAAGATAAACAATATTGTTATGATGAGCGGCTACAGACCACGATTCGTACGTATTGTAAGGAATATGCTGCTGCCTATAACCAACGAATGGGAGGGATGGTAGAAGACCGGATGCAGGCATCGATTTTAGCTATTGGTAGTGCATGGTTTACCGCTTGGGTAGATGCTGGACAACCAGACTTGAGGAAAATCACCGGATTCGAATTAACAGAGGCAGAACGAAAACAACAGAAAGAAGAGGAAATTTTATTTCAAAGAGGAGAAATAAAAGGGCGTGAGCATTAAGAAAATTCTAAAAAAATTCCCAATTGACCCTTCCTTTTGGAATTATTGGACAATCTCTAAAAAAATATCATATAACCAAATTTTTTAGGACTTTAATAGTAAATTAACAATCATATGAGGACTTTTTTTTTGAATAAAAAATTTAACAAAAAATAAATTAATGTCAGTTGCAAGACTAATGATTTTTTCTATCTTTGTTTTAGTAAAGGAAGGGCAAATAACTTTTTTTTAATCCTTCTTACGACACAAAACCTTATTTTTAACAACCAACTACAAATGAATTTTATGAAAAATGTATGTACAATTTTAACTTTGGTTTTATGCCTAGTTTTTACACAATCTGCTATGGCTATTACAACTCCTACTAATTCTGCTGACGTTAAGACAGAAGTAGTAGAAAAAGAAATGACTAAGAAGGAAGTTCGTCAACTTAAAAAACAAGAACGAAAAGCTGAGCGTCTTAAAAAGCGTATTGCTAAGTTTGAAAAGAAAATGGAGCGCCGTGGATCTGATGATTCTAAAAAATGGATGTGGTTCTGGATTCTAGGTTGGGGTGCTGCTTTAGTATTACCGATTATTGCTCTTGCTATCGGAACTAGTGGTGGATTCGGTATTGCTGGAGTTCTATTACTCTTAGCAGGATTAGCTGGAACATTTGGGACAATTTCCTTGATTGTTTGGTTAGTCAAGAAATTTGCTTAATAAAAGTATAATTACCTTTTTTATAAGGCTATTAACTTTTAGAAAAAATAAAAAACTGATTATTGGTTTTCCAATAGTCAGTTTTTTTATGTGCTGTGCTTTCCTTGTGTTAAAATGAGATTAGGTTGTTTTACCATCTTTTAAAATCTCATGAAAAGTATCTACAATTCCACCAAAACTATTCTGCGCATTTCTTAATTGAATATTACGTCCAAAATCTACGTTCTCTTTTAGTGAGAAATATTTTTCTATCCCTTTGACAATTGCTGATTTGTCTGCTTTGGGTACAAAAATTCCAGTTTTTCCATCTTCGACAAATTCTGATAGCCCTCCTACATTGGTGATGACCACCGGTTTTTCATAACCATATGCAATATTTAAAATACCACTTTGTGTAGCGCTGCGATAGGGGAGTACCACGACTTCAGAAAGTGTAAAATAGGCAGCCACTTGTTCATTCGGAATAAATTTGTTGACCACTCGGACTTTCTTTTCAATCCCTAATTTATCAATTAATTGTAAATAGGGTTGTGGGTTATCATAAAATTCTCCAGCAATCAATAATCGATAATCTGGATATTTTTCTTCCATTTCTGCGAAAGCCTCAATCAGAATATCGAGTCCTTTATATTTTCGTACATAGCCAAAAAACAATAAGACGGTCGCATCGCGTTCAAATCCCAATTTTTCTTTTTCTGCGGCCACATCTAGTTCTTCATCTTTGCTATAATGACCAAAAACAGGTAATTCCGAACGATAGATTTTTCGACCTTTTGCCATCGGGGTTAATGTGTCAACAACGCTTTTGGATAAGGCTAAAAATCGATCCGCATGTTTTAGTCCCATTCTAGTCAGAAAACCATCAATCCATCGTGCCTCGTGCGAAATAACATTCTCCGTTATAAAAAGAATCTTGGATTTAAGGTCCTTTTTTATCAGTGAAGTAACGCCCCTTAAGCAAGGTCCAAAATAAGGTTGCCACCAATCCACTACAATGAGGTCAGGATTTTTGGAATTAATATAATTGGCAGTCTTGGCCCAAGTAAGCGGATTCATTGAGTTGAGTATGCGTTTGCTAGGAACTTGATCAAAGTGTTCTTCACTCTCATCATACTGGGTAGTTCCTGGAAAAAGTAGGCTTGGATATAAAACGCTATAGTTGATAAATTCTACATCAAATTCTGTAATCAAAGCATTATAAAGATATGACATAAAAAGCGCGTTCCCTCCTCGATAGGGATAAGTGGGGCCAACTAGAATTAATTTTTGACGCATAGAATTATTGGATTGCAAGGCTTTTGCAAATGATAGAATTTATTGGTAAGCCTTTAGCATTTTAGATGTTTTTATGGGCAAAGATAAGCGGATTGATGGAAAGTAGAAGTTAGGGTGAATTTTTGTTAGCCCAGCCCGTCCGCTTTCGCGGTTCCCTCACTTCTCGCACTGTCGTGCTCGACTCTTCGAGATCATTCGGTCATCCCTAAAAAAGTAAAGTTGTCTAGACACTTAGCCTAGACAACTACTACAACAAATTATAATCCCATGAACATATACAATTAGTTCTCGGCTTATCGCCGAGAAAACACCCAGTTAAGGGTGGCATTTCACAATACTTTTTGCAATCAGGATGGTGAAACGGCTTTTTATCTTTACAAGGGAAGAAAGCTAGTAGGAATCGTCCCGAACTGAATTCGGGACGACTCACTATCAACAAATTATAATCCCATGAACATATACATTTTGTCTCGATGAACCCTTTTGTTCACCTTTCTACACTATTACTTTCTTTCCACATTACAATAATCGGTATAAACTAAGGTTAAACAAAAGACAAAATTCGGATATTGTGCAATTTTATATTTGTAGTGTAAAAAGTTAAGTAGTTGATAATTAGTAATTTATGATTTTTAGTTTATATTTTTTGTGAAAAAAATAAATAAAAATCTTGCTAAAATGAATGTGTTTTTTCTTTATTTTTTAATAAAAAAGCGGGAAAATGATCCATTTTTCCAAAAAAAAAGACAAACACTTACGTGTTTGCCTTTCGTTTCATTCCAATTATGGTTCATCCTTCGGTGAACATTTACTAGTTGGTTCTGGTCTTGACCACTGCCCTTGGCAAGAACATTGTCTCCTCGGGAATCCTCAGATAATAAGTTCCCTCCATTAGGGTTTGATCGACCGGAATATCCAGTGTTTGTTCACCTTCTACAGTATGTTTTTTGGTTGACAGTACTATTCTTCCCTGGCTATCCACTAATTGGATGGTCAGTTCTTTGGCCGTACTGCTTTGGTAATGTAATTTCAGTATACTGCAAAAAGGATTTGGATAAACTTCCACCTGAACGCCAGAAGGAAAGGAGATCATGCGAATCGGAGAGTACGAATACGTTCCGTCGAAGTCTACTTGCTTTAGCCGATAATATCGGTTTCCAGCTTTCTTGGGTTGTTGATCCATGAATTCATAAAAAGTAGGTATGTTAGTTGTGCCATTTCCTCTCTGCTGTCCGATGACGATAAATTGGTCCTGTAAGACCGCCTCGTCGCCAATGGCCAGTTCGATGTCAAAATAGTCGTTATTGCTTTCGGATTGTGTTTCCCAGGTCAGTTGTACATCCGCTAGGACTTGTCTGGCCTGAAAATCCACTAGTTCTACCGGGAGGACATTTAGTTGTGATAACGTTACGTTATCGATCGCTAGTCCACTTTCACTTAGTTGCTGAAACTGTACTTGAAAGCTACTAGAGAAGGGTTGTTCGGCGGTTCTCAACACTTCACTGATGTTTAGGTCTCGAACAACTTCCCATTGCTCTCCGCTTCCTTGGATAGTGGTTAATAATTGCCACTCATCTTGATCTCCTCCTCTAATCAGTACTTGATTGGATTGATAGGTAGGTCTACTAAGTGGTGCTAAGGTATCATTCAGATATTCAAAACTCAATAGAATATCGGGACCGTTTAAGTCAAATCTGGATAAATTAAGCGTCCATGAAATTTGATTATTATAATCAGGAGCCAACTCATCTGCTCGAGGTACTAAATGAGCTGCCTCGGTGTTTTGATTGATTAATAGTGCTGACTGCTCGTTAGCAGTTTGGTAGTCCCACCCTTCTATTCCCGGTAGTCCGGTGGTGGTAGTTTGATAATTAGTATAGTCTGCTGCTATAAATCGCTCTTGAATTGGATTAGTAGGACTTAGGTTTACAGGATTATTGGGAAGTTGTTTAGCGGTTACTAATCCAACAATACTATCGTTTTGAATACGACTATCCTGTTCACTGCTGATCCAAGCATCTATCTTGTACAGTCCAGGCGTGAATAAATTTGCTTTTTGCACAAAAGCGTACGTAAGAGAATCTCCTGGTGCAATAGTAGTGGGAACCATCTCAGAGATGATAGTTCCATGATTTAGTTGATAACTAACCGTCAAGTCAGATACTGGTTCTACGCCTTGGTTAAGAATTAGTACTTCGATATCTTCTTGATTACTGAGTGCAATAGAAGTCTCAGCTCGACCAATTCTTTGCACGTTAATAGCTCTTAAGGTTACATCAAAATCCCAAGGACAATTTCCGGTAAGTTGTGGTACCGCGCTAATGGCTTCTGTTCGTCGACCATCTAACTTTCGTACCGCAAACCAGTATTGAGTGCCCGATTCAAGACGAGGATCATCCAATTCAAAAACGGTATTTCTGACGGTATCCAATGCCTGCATTTTTGTACCATCATAATAGCAAAGTTCGTAATCTTCTCCACTATCTCCATCCCAGGTAAAGCTTAGCATGTTTTCACACATGGTTTCTACTACCAGGTTGGTAGGAATAGATTTTATATTAAAAGGCGTGTCATTTTGGGAATACCGATTGGAAGCATCTGAATTACTTATTTTGATAATGCCTTGCGCTGTAAAACTAGCTGGAACGGTCCAGTTATAACTTCTATCAGCTGGCGCTACATTGTTAGAAATGGTGGTCCAACTATTCCCATTATCGATAGAATATTCTAATGTAAAGTTACGCGTGTTGTCTGGTGCGGCTTCCCAACGAATACGTTCCACTTCTCCAGGAACCAATTGTTCTCCACCAAAAGGGTAAGTCAGGGTTACATCGTTGTTGATTATTTCGTGGGTAACGTAGTAATTTTGATTCCCTCCCGGTACCAGTGTTCCGGAAACAATGACGGTATAAACGCCCGGTATTGGTTGAGCTATCGTCACTTGCTCAATATTGTTTAAGGTATCCACCCCACGTTGAGCAGGTTGATCGACTGCATTGGGTGATGGATTCAAAACCCAAGGTAAAACTGGAACACCATTCGGATCTAGAACGACCAAATCCAAATCGTTTACAAGTGCTTTTGTGGCACTTAAATCTGCTTCTTTATCTGGCCAGTATAACATGATGTTTAGTTGTGCCTGACCTGCTGTGACGGTTATTGGCTGTTGTTGATGATCATCTTGGGTAATCGTATTTGAATAGAAATTACCTTGATTGATCACCTCAACCGCGCGACGACCATTGATTAATCCAAATCCATGAAAATAATCTGGTCCCGGATTTCCTAAATCTTGAGCGGTATTACAGGCAATTGCTTTCATGAGTCCACCATCAGGAATCTCTCCGTCATTTTCTGCTCGGTAGGCCTCATTCATCAAGGCCATCGTACCGACAACAGCTGGAGCGGCCATACTGGTTCCTCCTTTTTTACGGTAATTAAAATCTCTCCCCGTAGAATAAACATTCGTACCAATTCCACAGATTTCTGGTTTTAATCGCCCATCTGCTACGGGCCCTCGACTGGAACCATTACTTAGATTTAAATTCTCATCTACATTTCCTACCGTGAGTACATTTTTAGCACTTTGGTAATACCGTAATACGGTTCTGTAACCTTGCGGATAAGGATCACAGGTTTTTGAACCACTGTTTCCAGCTGCAAAAATGTGTAGCATCTTTGGAAGATCTCGCATCTGTGCATCCAACGTTTGGCTGGTATAATTATATGCTCCATTCGCTGAACAGAGAAAACTTGTTCCATAAGAGTTATTGGTTAAGACCATTTGATGATCTTCCCAATAGTCTTGAGCATAGTAAGTTATTAAACTTGTTTTTTGTGTAATAATATCACTGAGTGGTGCAATCCCTCTGTGCCGTTCGTTAATATGTCCTGCGGCACCAATGATACCAGTAACATGATCACCATGATCACCAAAAGAAGAATAACTTCCGTTGGCATAGTTGATAATACGATCGTCAAAATCAATATGACTCCCCAACTCTCCGCCATCTCCAACTCCTACCGTAACACCTGCTCCTTTTAATCCAAATCCGCCAGGAAGGATGGAATTAAGAATATTAATATTTTGGTGTGTCTTCACTTCGTGATTTAGCATGGACACAGGTTCCTGAAGTAAATCTACAAAGTGGATGGCCGGATGATTGGATAACGCGGCTAATTGATCTAGATTGACTTCCGCAATAATGGTTTTACCATTGCGGTGTGTGTTTTCTATATTTTGTACATCAAAGTCTAGTAATACCTCTTGAATGTTCTTATTTGAAATATTATTGTTGAAGATAATCGCCATAGCAACCTTTTCATTAGCACGTTGGGCGTGCACAGGAATGGTCTCTTCTAGTAATATCGGATTGTATTTACTAGTGGCGGGAATGGTGGTAATATTATGGATGCCAAGCGCTCCTAAATCTGTATTTTTTTTGTTTACGGAAATGGCAGCTCTAAACGTTTTTCCAGATTGGAAAGATAATAATTGAATTCCTTCTTGTGCTAATACTGCTTGTTGCTGCGCATTGGGAATTTGATCAAAGCTCAAATTAACAAAATAATACCCATCGTATTTTGCTGCTGCAAAAGCTTGTGGATTACTCTGAAATAATGCTACGCCCGGTAGCTTGTTTTTTCCCTCATTACCTTGTGCATATGTCGAAAAGGACATACCCATCAGAAGCATTATTACGCAAAATGCGCAAAATGAACGTTTCATAATACTGTATTTTTAAAAGTAGGATAAAAGCCGGTGCTTCGGTAAGAATTACCTAACGGCACACCAAACAGGGGATATGGGTAGCGAGGGAAAAAGTCATCTGATAATCAAAGGGGATTTGATTAATGTCAAGATTGACTTTGCTGGATTGGTTATGTGTGATATGGTTGTATCTAAAGTTAGGCAAACAGCGTACCAAAAGTAGGGTAGTGCAAGCTAGTGAGCCTGAAAAACGAACACATATTTTTGAACGAAATGTGAAGAGGGTATGGTAATGAACAAGTATTCCGAATGACGCTCGTCACTACCTTTTATTTACCGAGTTTTATTTTGTAAAAAAAGAAAATCGTAAAATTGTTAGACAGGAATCAGGGATTAAAATTTTTTTAACTCAATTTTCAATAAAAGAGATTATTTGCTTCACTTTCAACTCCTGATTTCCATACGTAATTAAAAAGGGCTCTGAAAAGCCGGATTATTAATAAAACTGGTATCGGTCAGTGTATGTAAAAAAGCAATCAGGTCATCCCGCTCTTGGGGGCTGAGTGTAAAAGGCCGGATATTGGCACTAACGTTAGGGGAAGGATGACCACCTGAACTATAATGATCAATGACTTCTTCTAAAGTAGCAAATCGACCATCGTGCATATAGGGTGCCGTCAACGCAATATTTCGTAGAGAAGGTGGACGGAATAAACCATTATCACTTGGTACGTTGGTGACTTCTCCAAGACCTTTATCTGGAAAGTCAGCAAAAGTAGCCGCTTCAGTCAAGCCATTATTAAAAAAATCTGGTTCTGCAAATTGTACGCCGCCATGACAATGACTGCAGCCTGGATGTTCATCGAATACAGTAGCTTGTTCAAAGAAGAATAAATCCCGTCCGTTGAACTCATTATCTTCGAAAAAAATGCCTGTTCCATATCGAATCTGATCATATCTTGAATTATAACTAATTAAGGTGCGCTCAAACTGCGCAATGGCTTTAGCAGCCAATTCTTTGGTCATCTCATCTCGATCTGAAATGCCAAAAGCTTCCCGAAAATACTGAGGATAGCTTTCGTGCCTTTGGAGCTTGCTAATTACATTAGGCCAAGTTTCGTGGAGCTCTACTTCATTGGTGACGGGTTCTAATGCTTGTTCTTCTAAGGTCTGCGAGCTACCATTCCAGTTTAGGCCGTTATTGACAAAGGCAATGTTGATTAGACTCATGGCACTTCGCCTGCCTAAATTCCCATCGATTCCAGGACTAGTCGCCAAGCCGTCCGTAAATGATTGCGTAGGATTATGGCAACTGCTACAGGACATGGTGCTATCGGCTGATAGGATAGGGTCAAAAAATAATCTGCGTCCTAGTTCAATTCCCTGTACGGTCATTGGGTTATCTTCCGGGATTTCCATCTCACCAAGCCAGTCAGGATAATCTACCGTGTGGGTTTCTGGTTCGTAGGGAAATTGCAGTAAGTCGTTCGGTAAGTCAATAGGACCTGGATCGATCGGTTCCTTATCCCCACAAGCTACTGCGGTTAGCAATAATAATAGAATAGAAATACCGGTAATTAATAACGAAGGAAATTTATTCATAAAGCTTGATCGTAAGATTCGTTAAAGCGTAGTGATTTTTTATTATAAGTAACTTCTATTAAGGGTGTTCAGAAATAATTTTGCTACTTTGTTTCTTAATTTAACGCCCAAACATTACGAAGATAATATTGAATATCCAATCTCGAATGTTCAATATTCATTTAGGCAACTGGCCTTTAAATCCATCCGTTCATGCTACAAGCCACTTGTTCCTTTTACCTCTAGAATACTCAAATATCTGAAACCCCAAATCTATATTCGATATCCGCCTGCCGGCCGGCAGGTTCAACATTGGATATTGGACATTAATTTTTTCGAATATTTTATACCCTAAAATCTTTCTGAACATTCCTAATTCATTATTATGAACAATTACTTAAACACCATCCTTCAATAATACAACGAAATAATCAGAATGTTTGTGTTCTAACTAGGGAATTTTGGTAAAACATCAGCCAATTCTTAATTAGGGGTATTCAGAAAAATAATTTTGTTATTATTTTGATAAATACTACGACCTCTCCGAGGTCGGGCCTATAAACGCATTAAAATATATGCCTAATGTACTTTGATCTCTCTGAGATCAAGGATAATGACTAATTCTACATTTCTGAAAATGATTTGAATTCCTATCACTCTTCGTCGGTTAAAGTGTGTAGAAAAGCGAGTAGTTGTCCTTTTTCCTTTTCTGTTAATCCCAGTGGACGTACCAACGAATGAATATTGGGTGAGATTTGTCCTCCTTCATTATAATGGTCAATGACCTCTTCTAAAGTAGCAAACCGACCATCATGCATATAAGGGGCAGTAAGGGTAATATTACGGAGTGTTGGAATTCTGAATTTGCCATTATCATAACGGTTTCCTGTAATGGCTCCTCGACCTGTATCTTTAAAATCAGCTAAAGTCTTAGCTGCTTGGACACCATTATTGACGAATTCGTTGGTAGTAAATAAATGGGCATTATGACAATTACCACATTCTGCATCTTTAACTTCAGGAGAAATGTCAAAAAATAAATCGTACCCGATCTGTTCATCTGGCGTCAGTTCGAGGGTTCCAGCTCGGAAGCGATCATAGCGTGAAGTACCGCTACTCACCAGACTACGTTCGTACTGAGCCAGTGCTTTCACTACGAGATCACGGGTCAAAGACAAAGTATCTCTAATGCCAAACGCATCACTAAACGCCTGACGGTATTCGGGATGTTTTCGGAGATTCCACTCTACGTGCGACCACTGATGTGCTAATTCAGAAGAATCAGCGACGGGAAGTAAGGCTTGATCTTCCAATCCCATCACTCGTCCATCCCAAAATAAACCCGTATTCATATACCCAACATTCATTAAACTCATTGAGCTACGAACGCCTGGTTTTCCGTGGATACCGCGGCTGACAGGTAAATTATCGGTAAAGCCACGTTTTGGAAAATGGCAACTTCCACAGGACATCGTGCTGTCAGCGGAAAGAATGGGATCAAAAAATAACTGTTGCCCTAATTCGACTCCTTGCACTGTCATTGGATTATCACTAGGAATCTCCATGGTACCAAAGCCCCAAGGTTGTGGTAGGGTATAAGGGGTAGGAGAAAGGGAAGGAGATAAAACAAGATATGGTGTATCTCCTGAACAGGAAATACACCATATCCATCCTGTTCCCAGGATTAAGAACCCAATAAATAGGGCGTTTATTCGGCTGAATATTTTCAAATAAAATTAATTATTCAATCGTCAAAGCACGACCAAAATTTTCCATGATTGTTTTTGCGATAGTCATTTCTCCGCTGGCAGAGTGTGTGCCAGGGAAATTTTCAATATCTAAATATCCGTCACCATTTGTGTCAAATTCAATATTGGAGTTACGGAATAACTCTGCCACATTTATTTTTAGTTGAAGTGGTGCATTGGTATCTACTAAATTAATTGCTTTACTAACGGTTACTTCATTATAAACCTCATCTGTTCCAGAGTGATAAGTAAAGCTTTCAGTATCGGCTCCACCGGTTACGATGTTTCCATCGTTGTCCATATCGGCAGCACCTTCTATCATGGAGAAAATGTAGGAAGACCAGCCGTCCCAGAAATTACGAGTTAATGGATGTCCATTACCGTAATCTGTTGGTTTGGAACGATTCAGATCGGCTTGTACACCAAAACCAATTTTGATTCCTGAGTATTCGCCCAATGGAAGATCCTGAATGGAAACGGTTTTTCCTTGCTCCGCCTCACTAGTCCGTGTTTCATCGAAAGAAAGATCCACATAGTCAATTTCTACTAATTCTGTTTGGGCATTATTGGCATCCGCAGAAATCAAAGCGATATCCGAGACGAAAAAATTGAGATTATTAAATTGAATTTTACGACCATCCGCGTAGGTGTAATCCTTGAAAGTTAGGAAAGTTTCTCCATCGTAATTAGCCGTCCACGTAAGGTCCAGGCTAGTGACTGGTTGTTCATCTGGCTTGTCTTCACAACCCATGATAAATAGGACGGAGGCAAGTAAAAGAAGTGTGAGATATTTCATTTGAATTAAATTTTAGTCACTTTGAAAGCGCAATTTAAGTTGTCCACCAAATATATATAAATTTTTCAAATTTAGGATCCTATTCTCGAATAGAAATGGCGTTTGATAAATTGGCGACGATAGTTTGTTGGGTTATATCTGCACTATCCGCAAAATTTATGCCTTCAATCCACTTTAGATAATCTACCTTAATTGGAATCGTCAGATTAAAACCTCTGTCAATGGTAACTGTATAAGGTAGATTAATGTTTACGGGATTTTTGATATTATATTCTAAAGTGTCTTCATTTAACAAATCTACCAAGGATATCTGTGTAAAAACAAAGGTAGAATCAGGTAAATCAAACAGTCCATTTGAAGGGGCAAGTGGATGAGTAGATGGAACGCTGGCTGGGTTGGTGGCCTCCTGAATGGCCGTGAGGCCTTGTTGAAAATTCAATTCTACATAGTCGCCTGATCCTCGAAAGGAGCCAATTTCATAACTAAAGCTAGCAATATCTCGTGAGATAATTGCAATGTCATCGATAGTCATGTTCTCATTTCCATCTCGATCGGTCAAGGTGATCTGATCGGTGACGGTAATGGTTTGGTCCGCTCCTGTTAGTGAAAGTCCATTAATATAGAAACTGACGGCTAGTATATTAATAAGTTTGTCCTCAAATATAATGGTATCTCCATAGCGTAGAGAAGTATCTCCTGCGGCGTGGTCAATTTCAAAAAAAATACTAGGATAAGTACAACAATCTTCACAATCCTCCTCTGCGTTTGCTGCAAAATTGGTAGCGTCAACATCTCGGCAACCATCTTCTTTTTCGAGGCAGGCGGACGGGACGACCAAAAGGCAAAAGGCAGATAGCACCCAGAAAATATAAATATTAGCGTTTTTGATTTTTTTCATATTCCTTGACCTCGTGTTTTACAATTTGCTTTACCTGTGAAGTAAATTCTTTATTTAAAATCCAATTATAAAAATTCCGATCTTTCGAAAGGGTTTCGCCAACTGGGAGTCCAGCTTGTTTCCCAAAATTAAACACGATTACGCCGTCTTTATTGTATTTAAATTTTTGGGTAGCATCCGCAAAATTTAGATCATTGGTAAAGTCATGAATCGCTTGAATGTCATTGCGAATAGGGGTGGGAATAATGGTTCCATCATCTTGATGAAAGTCTTCGGTGGCGTATCGTTCCAACTGTCCCATAAAAACATCGATGGTGGCTCGAACATCTGCCAGTGCATCGTGTGCATTTTCGAATTCTTTTTGGCAATAAAATTTCAGGGCGGCACGCAGGGTTCGTGGTTCCATTTTATAGAAAATCCGCTGCACGTCGATCAGTCTCCGTTTTTGAATTGAAAATTCTATTCCTACCCGTGAAAATTCTTCCATCAACATCGGTACATCAAAGCGATTAGAATTATAACCAGCTAGATCCGCATCTCCAATAAAATCGTACATCTTTTTAGCGACTTGTTGGAAGGTTGGTTTATTGGCAAGCATTTTTGGCGTGATACCATGAACATCCATGGCTTCTTGGGAAATTGGAATGCCAGGGTTGATTAGCTCATTTAATGCTATCGGCGCTCGGTCATCGGGAAAATATTTGATAATGGCAATTTGAACAATTCGGTCGGAAACAACGCTGAGTCCAGTGGCTTCTATGTCGAAAAAACAAAGCGGTTTTTTGAGATTGAGTTTCATAGTATTTAGTCTAATTAAAAAGGTTAAGGTTAGAATATTGAATTAGGGTTGTTCGAAAGATTTTAGAGGAGACTAAGAATCTCGAATATCCAATCTCGAATAAAAATGAAATACTAAAAATCTAAGTACAAAGGCTTAATTGGAAGAATTTTATCATGTTTAAGTTTTTGACAGCTTTTTTTACGAAAACTGATTTAGAATTTTTTTTGAATATTGAATACCTTGCCTGCCGGCAGGTTCAACACTGGATATTTTTTTCTTTTAGATTCTTTCGAACAATCCTAATATTGAATGTTCAATATTTCTATTTAGTTTGATTTTGAATTAATTTTATTTTACTTCTGCCAATAAAAAGGCAGTTGTTCCTTCTGTATACTTCACGCCCATCGTTCCATCTTCTTTTCCAAATATAAAATAGCCCTCAATGCCATCAATTTTGCTGATGAGTTGGTAGGCGGCATCTACCCCGATTACCATACAAGCGGTAGCGTAAGCATCTGCGGTCATACAGTCTTCGGCGAAAATGGAAGCACTTAAGATATCGGTCATCTTTGGTAATCCGGTGACGGGGTCAATCGTGTGCCCATATTTTTGTCCGTCCACCTCGTAATAATTGCGGTAATTACCCGAAGATGCTAAGGCCATGCCAGAGAGTTTAACTTGAGCTTTAAGATCCGTAAGCGAAGCATTAGGGTCTGGTGTATTGATGCCAATTATCCAAGGTTGTTTTCGTGGGCTAATTCCCTTAGTACGTACTTCGCCTCCAATCTCAACGTAATAGTCAACCATTTTATTTCGGTCGAATAGTTCACAAATAGCATCTACACCATATCCTTTTGCGATGGCCGAAAAATCAAGCGAAACACCAGGAGCAGTTTTAGACAAAAATCGAGTTCCTTCGTCCAGACTAACTTTATCCATCCCTACATACTGTAGCAGTGAATCTATTTTCTGTTGATCGCGAACAGTTACTTCTCTTTTTTCTCTAGCAAAACCCCAATAGCTGACCAACGGCATCACGGTAGGATCAAAATTACCGTTGGTTTGCTCATTGATCATTTTAGCTCGGTAATAATTCATCAAGAAATGACGATTGGGCATATCGGCTCCGACAAATTTTCCGGCCAGGGTTAGTCCTTTTTCTGATCGGTTAAAACGGGTGATAAAACTACTATCGAGATACGTATTGACCTCAGCGTTAATGTCGATTAATAATTCATCTACTTCTTTTTTTAAGGACTCGGGGTCATTGGTCGCTACGGTCAAATTGTAAGTGGTACCCATTGTTCCTCCTGATATTTTGACAAATTCAGTTGAGCTTTTAGGAGTTGGAGTACTAGGGTTCGGGCGGCAGGCCGACAAAAGCGTTAAAGTGATAAAAAGATAGAAGGATAATTTCATTCGTTAATATTTAACCTGATCGCAATCACAGTGAGTCTAGATTGTAAAGAGACGGCGAATTCTAAAAGGTTGCGGCGAAAAATATTGCCATTACGTGCCGGATTTGGTTAGTTTTGCAATTTTACGAAAAAAGGAAGTCAATATGAAATACCGTTTACTGGATAAGGAAGAATTTGTTGAAATGGAGACAGAATTTATCCGATTTCTTGCAACCCGCAGTATTCCTGGTCCAGATTGGGAAAAAATGAAAACTAGCGATCCACAGCGTGTAAACGCTTATTTAGAAGAATTTAGCGATCTGGTGTTTGAGAAAATTTTGATGGGGGTAGAGTTTTTGGAGATGAAACTAAAAGATGACCTCAAGGTTTTTCGTTGTGGAAAAGATAAAATAGAGCTAATTGGTTTGAGTGTAGAGGGTGCAAAAGATATAGACTTTACGACCGATCAATCGTCTGAGGAGATGATGGCGAAGTTTAAAAGTTCCGGAGCACAGCTGAAATTATATCAAGCCGAGAAACCCTACAAAGGAAACCGAGAAAAAGAATTATTCGCGATGCTTGAAGCGGGTTGTCTTATTTCAAAGGGAGCATTATTTGCTACTTTGGAAGGCTTACGAAATGTAAAGTAATAGCTGCATAAAAAATGTTTTGAACTCAAATCCATAAAACAATTGTTATTCTATTTCTCTTTGATGATTCTGATGTTGATTGTCTTTGTCGGACTGATGATCCGTGGGACCCTTCTGCATGAATTGTTGCATCTCCCCGTTTTTCATTATCGTCTGTTTAAAAATCGTCCCGGATCAATTGACTTTTATCGGCATTCTTATGGTACCGATACCAAACAGTATTTTTTGCATTTTCCGCCCTCAGAAAATGAAGTTGAAAAAAAACAAGTAGTCATTTTTTTTCATGGCGGCGGCTGGAGTCTAGGAAGTCCAGAGATGTTTAAACTCAACGCTGCTTTTTTTACCAAGCGAGGCTATCATGTTTTTATGCCTTCTTATCGGCGGATTCCCTTCTATGGTTATCCTGAAATAAGAGCAGATTTAGATGCTGGATTTTTGGAGATTCTAGAAGTGATGAAAGAATTAGAGATAGCCAATCATAAAATAATTTTAGGCGGTACCTCGGCTGGCGGCAATTTAGCGGCCTTGCTAGCCTACGACCGGGTAAAGCTGGAAGCTCTAAATGTCGATCCTATCATTTTTTCAGGCATCTTACTATTTGGAGCAGCACTAGATTTATCGTTGATGTATCCAAGTCCTGTACGTTGGTTTTATGCAGGTAGTTCCGCTGATCCAGCGTTTAAAAATGCCAGTCCCATTAATTATCTACAACCTGAAGAAACACTCCCTGTGTTGATGGTGCACGGTACCAAAGATGGATTGGTTGCCTACCGCTCTGCGGAGGCTTTTATTAAAAAAATATCCGAACGACAAGCTGAAAATTTAACGATTTATATCCTTCCGGAAGGTACGCATTTGGATGTAGGAAGTTGGAATTTTTTTGATAATGATTTGAGGAAGTTGATGGTGCAGTGGTTAGCAGAACGGTAGAAGGATTGTGGGGCGTCACTCTTTAGTTGACCACTAGAAATATTACAACCATTTTTTACCTGACTAATGCTACCTCTCCTTGATTCAAAAATAATTCACCATTTGGTTGGATAAAAGAGACTTTATAAATGTATATTCCAGAGGAAAGGTCTTCTCCTGTCCATCCGGTTTCAGGACTATTAGAGGAAAAAATCAATGTTCCCCAACGATTAAATATCTGTAGACTAAAATCAGAAATAGCTTCTGTAAAACCCACGCCAATAAATTCATCATTAAGTCCATCTCCATTTGGAGTGAAAGCATTTGGAAGGAAGTAAGTACTTGGATATGGGATTTTAATAACTTGATTGCTAGTGTCCTTACAATCATTAATATCCTCTACAATTAAAGAAATTTCTTGTGAGCCATAAGTATCAAATTCATAGATAAAATTGGATTCGATGTATGTTAAAGGATCAGATGAAATTTTCCAATCCCAAGCGACTGCACCAACTGAATGATCTACAAGTTGCACTTCTGGCAAAAATTGGTCATTTATGGAAACTACCCAATCAAAGTCAGCAGCAATTTCCGACACTTCCACAACAAAAAATGCGGTATCACTACAAAGACTATCTGGATTCACAACCATGTGACCATTAAATGTTCCAGATTGGTCAAAGGTGAAGGTTGGATTTTCTAGGGTACTTGTCATTGGTTGGTCTGGGTGGTCAATGAACCATTTATAGTCGGTGATTGATCCGGTAAGACTACTAAGGTTTTGAAATGTGAGATTGGACTCGTTACAAAGATGGTAAATACTTTTTCCAGCATCATCGAAAGCTATGGCTTCAATTTCAGCTTGAAAAGATGGTGAACAGGCCACAACAGATAATGTAATGTCTTGTATTGTTGTTCCTAAAAAAACACCATCTCGATATTCTTCCATACAAATTCCTAAAACAAAATTTCCAATCAAATCAGGAGTCCCATATAATTGACCTGTGCTTGAATCAATTGCTAAATTTCCTTGGCCAAGTGGAAAATCTGCACTATAAATTGGTTGAAGGAATTGAACATTTGGATAAGGAGCACCTAATACAATCGGAAAACCAGGACTTTTTCCTAATGGTGCGCAAAGCGAAAAAATCACTTCATCTCCATCTTCTTCGATAATATTGTATTTAAAGTCAACTGGTTCACCAACACAAAAACTAAGCAAAGCTGTATTTGTTATTTTAGGACTTGTATTATTAGCATCGAAAATTTTCTCATCTATAGTAATGTTTGTCATAATTCCCGTCATTCCAGGAGAGATAAGGTTATCAATGGTAGGAATTCTACAGCAAGTTTGGGTAATAATATCATAAGGTAAAAAATCATATCGCAACGAAATAGTATCTGAAAAAGAATACTTTTTAAAACATTGATCCATTGATCTGTTATTGCATTCAACTTTATTATAAAGAAATGGTTGAATACTATCCGCAAGCAAAGATCTAAGTTCACGCAACTCAGAATCTACAGGAATAATTGTAAGTGGTAATCCTGTTAGATTTTCTGAACAACTTATATAAGTGACAACGAAAAATTTAAATATTTTTGAATTTGGCCATGCTCCTTCCCCAATGTATTCGTAATACATTTCTGAGCCTAGTTGGTGAGTGGCAAGAACTGTTGTGGCTTTTATAAAAAATATGGCAATTATTAGAAGAATTGCTTTTTTTGTTTTGAAATATATGTCTATTGAATTTTAAGGTTTGAAATTCTATGAATTATAATACAAATAGCCATTTTAATAAGAAAATTCTATTATGTAAAGTTCGTAGTGAACATTCAATTCATTTTCTGCTGTTGAGCGACTCGATTTTATCCAGAAGAAGATTTAAATATTCTAATTTAGAATGTTCTATATTTATTACTGGAAATAAATAATAAGGTACACCTGTCTTACCTTTATGGAAATAAAAAAGGTAACCGTCAACTATTTTTATTAAGTCTGAGAATATGCATTCCTCTTTATCTATTTGAAAGCTTTGCTGAACTATTCTTTGGTAGAAAAAATCCTTTTCTTTGGATTCATCAGTAATTCTCATCGTTATGTAGTTCTCATCGTTATTTCTTAACAAAACCATTTGGCTATTTTTAAGAATTATTTTTGTTGAGTCAATGCGCTCAATTTCGAGTTCCCCCAAGGATTCTCCAATATGTGAAAAGAACCTACATCTTTTCTCGGCTATATCAATATTCACCATCTTCAAATTTACAAATTCGGTTTTAAAGCCATCAAATTTATTTGTGTGAATATATAGTCCATTCATATTATATATTTTTTAATGAAATTGTTCTAAAATAGACTTTAAAGTTTAGCTTAAGTGTTGACAATTAACAATCTGCGACTAAATAATCTATTTTAAAACAACTTCAATCTAAGGTAACTAAATATACTAAAACTACCCACAACAATCATCTGCTTGACCAGGAATAGTACTAATCAGAGGAAATCCTAAAGATGGGTCTTCTGCTGGAGAGGTCACATTATCAATCGGGGATAAAGGAAATTTTATAAGCAGTTGTTGCTCTAGATAAAATTCCAAGGCAATTTCTACTTCTTCGTCTGCATTATTAAGCCTGTAAATCTTGTCCATACCAATGAAGGAAACAGCTGATTCTACGGAATTATTGAATGCATCTGCCGTCGTATTTTGTACGATACAATATTCCTCACCAGGTATTGATACGATTCGAATATCGAGTGAAACCTTAAAATCATAAATCTTGAAACCCCAAGGAATTAGTGATATTTCAGTAAATGTTGGCTTCCAGTATGAGATAGTAGTATTATAGTTATTGGGTAACGTCGATTGTAGATTAAACGAGAAACAGCTATAAGGTAGAATGTTGGACAGAACATCAATAACTTCGCCATTCTCAACCCTTACTTTCGTATTGTTTACATCACTAAAAGCACTCCCAAGTCTATTTAAAAGACAAATAGTGTATTCTTCATTTGTTTGTGTATTTAGGTTACAATTTTCATCACTAAATGCTTCAATAATTTTTTCTTTATTGGTACAGGCAGATTCTTCAGAGAATAAACTATATAAATCTTCAACCAAAGTTGAATGTTCACCTGCAATAAACAAGTTATACTCCTCATCTTCCAGCCCTACAAGCAATCTCAAATAATTAGCCTTAATAACAGTCTTTTCAAAATCTGAGATATTAAAATTCTCAGACAAATTATCTATAATACAGACAGGGTCTTTACAACTATTACAAAAATTCTCAGGATAGAGATTAGGGCAATTTTCGAATGCTTGCTCTACCGCTGATGTTAAATTTGTAGTATTAGTTATGTAACCTCCATATGCAAACTCATTTACATAATTTTGCACATTTGCTACAAATCTGATAGTACAATATTCAGTTGTTATTGTTGATAAAGTAGATGGCGGTGGGTTACTATTAGTAAAATCAATAGATTTCCTACTTCCTAGCACCTCTTTTACCGTACCCCCCGAGCTATTTGCTATTTCTTCAATTGAAAGTTTTTGATTAATAATTTTTTCAAAATCAAGCTTAAATAAGTTAGACAATTGGGAAGGTAACTGATAATCTGACGAATTTGAAGTATAATACTCATTTTTATTCGTTGAAAGAATAAATAATTCTTCTCCTTTACGAACAACAAGCTCTTTTGAATTTTTAAATAACTCAATCGGAAAAACTTGAAAGTTTTCATCCCCAATAGTTACTAAAATTCCCGCTTTAGGGTCGTTGCCTATTATTCCAAGTTGTGTATCATTAGTTTCTTTACAAAATTCAGGTACTAATCTACATGCTTCATCTTCTGTATCATGGGTTTCAGCAGTGACATTCGTGTGGGTGATTTCATCTTCATCCTCATTAGTTAATAAGTTTTCATTTTGGCAGCTATTTAGCGAAACCAAAAGAATACTAATAAAGAAAAGTTGTAATAATCGGTAAACAGAAATAAAAGGTGACTTTTGCATAATTTAAATTTATTTTACGAAATGAAAATAATAACTAATCCTTGTGAGGGTTAGATATGAATATTAATGTTATTAATGTCAACTTTGGGGTTGTTTAAAATGAAGGGGACAGATTGTTTTCAATAATTATTATGACTGCCTTTCGTAAACGTAACAATAAAAAAAGTAACAATATTTTTTTAAATGAACTTTTAATAGTTGTTAAATATCAACTGGTAGAAAATGAAAAATGGCAATAGCGAATTAGTACTATTTTTATTATTCATTTGTGAAAAAATGTAATTAAATGCTCCTGTTTAAAAAAAAATCACTAAAATTTCCTCGAAAAAAAAACTGCCATAAATCAATGTAAGTTTTCAACGCAAATGCAATGGTGAATGCCTGCAAAAATTTAACATTTTTCGCAGTAATAAAAAGTAGGAACAAAAAGTTCCTTCCTCACTTTGTCCATTCCTCAAATTCCAACAAATCATACCCCGCGTTAAATTCCACATTCACATCATTGTAAAGAAAGAAGGTATAAACATAGCCGAGTCCTTCTCGGTAGAGTGCTACCAACTTACAATAATGTGCATAAGAGAAAGATGCTTTGGGTCTGAAAAAGGAAATGGCTCCCCAGTCTGCGTGGTATTTTTCATGGAGTGTTTTTTCAGATATTTGTAAAACAGAAATCGCAGAATTAGCTTCGTCATCATCGTTAGAAGCTAGCGTCATGGTTCGATTAGAAAAGTTGAGATGTGGGTAGCCACCAGCAATAATTCCAGTGTCAGGGATGACTAAATATCTGATTTCTACCTTATTCTTTTTTTGACGAATTGCGAAATCATAAGGTTGTAGGTCATTTTTATAGACCTTTTCTATTTTGAAATTATGTTCCACGGGCATAAAAAAACTCAGCCCTGTGGCAGTAAGTTTTGTTTGGAAATCAGCAGGGAGGGCTAGTTGCGCAGATAGGATTCCAAAGGGAATTAAATAGAAAAATAAAAAGCTGAAGCATATTTTTTTTAGCATAAGTTTGAATTGAAATTCAATACTAATATACAAAAAAAAAGAGAGGCTACCGAAGTAACCTCCCTGAACATGACATTATTAAACGACTATATTTTTTATTTCATCAGGCTAACATCTCCGGTCATTACCGTAGTTTCGCCGTCGATAAATTCAATTTCTGCTACGTAGATATATACACCCATACCACTATCTTTCGCACCTAATTTTCCATTCCATCCCTGGGCTTCATCATTGATATCCATATTATTTTTGCTAAATACTTTTGCTCCCCAACGGTTAAAAATTTGTAAAGATTTTATATTGCGAACATAAGAGGTTCCGCCAAAAACCGTAAAGTAATCATTGATACCATCTCCGTTTGGTGAGAAAGCATTTGGGATATGAATTTCTTTTGCTTTAGTAACTTTGATGGCTTGACTTACTTCCATTTGGCAACCTTCTTGAGAAGTGATTACGGCTGTGTAAATAGTAGATTCCGTTGGAATAGTTGAAGTTTCAAAACAATCATTACAACTCAATACCGTAGAATCTTTCCAAGCAATACTTACAGGACTCGTAGCAAAAATATCTAAACTCAACGTCGCTTCTTCTCCTAATTGGATGATCGTATCTGTTAGAATTTCTGCTTGTATTTCTACGGTTTCAGTGATGGTAATCTCTCGCTCAGTTGTGCAGCCATTTGGATCAGTAATTAAAATAGTATAGTCACCTACTCGTGCATTTACCAAGCGAGTAGAATCACTCACAATAAAATTTTGCTCGTTTACCCAACGGTAAGTATAGTCGATTGTTGGGTTTTCCATTTCGATGGTAGCTTCACCAAGAGAACCTACACAAGTAGCATCTTGTACGGCTAAAGTTTCGATTTGTGGATGCATGATTCCTTCTACTGTAACTGCTAATTCAGCAGTACAACCGTTCGCATCAATTGCAAAAATTTCGTAAACACCGGGTGCTAATTCGTCATTAAAACTCTCGTTCAATCCGTTATTCCACTGAATACGGTAAGGTGCTAAGCCGCCTTCGATGGCGAATTCGACTAAACCATTATCGTTGCCACAAGTAGCATCTGTTTTTTCAATTAATTCTAGCTGAAAATTACTCGCTTCAATAGATACGGTATTCGATTCCAAAGTAGCCAAACCAAGACAAGGCTTGTTTGTTGTTAGTCGACAAGTAACCTGACTTCCAGTCTGTAAATTAGCAGCAGAATAAAAAGCAGAACTTGTATTTACCACTGTTCCATTTACACGCCATTCGAAGTTTGGAGATTCTCCCCAATGATCTCCTAAAGCCCGAAAATTAACGACGCTTCCGTTACATACATATGGATTGTCTGCTTCGATCGCTAGGGTTGCGGCTTCGGTAGAAAGCGCAGCAACAGATACTAGATTGGAAATAATATTATTTTCAGTAGTACAAGATTCACTGCTGATTAATTCGCAACTAATCAGCTGCGTAGTAGCAGACTGGCTGTACACAAATTCGTTGCTAGCGGTGGTGATAATCGTATTTCCGTTTACCATCCACTTTAGTTGTGGATTGTTGCCCCAGTGATCTCCGGTAGCCGTATAAGTGATCGCCTCTCCTGGACAAGCCTGAGAAAGATTGGCATAAACAGTGACCGATGGTGTAACTTGATTGTTGACCGTAATCGCAATAGGATTGGAAGATATAGTCACTAAGTCACCGCATTCATTGGTGTGGGAAAGTACTGCTGTTACCGTTTGTCCGTTTTCTATAAGATCTGATGTAAAGGTTGGTGTGTTAGCTACAGCAATGCCATCCAGCAACCATTCGAAGCTAGTAGTTGCATTCCAATCATCACCTGCTGCAGAAAAATCGACTGTTGTACCGGCACAAATTTCTGTGTTATTGGCAGCGATATTAAGCGTAGGAATAGTCGTAATAATCGTATCAATGGTGACTGTATTTGAGATGGCCAAAGCAGTTGTAGTACAAGCTGCATTGCTATTTACCGTGCAAGTAATATTTTGGTTAGCCGTGGCAGTAGTTGTAAAACTAGCATTGTTTTGATTGGTAATTTCTACACCGTTAACGCTCCACGCAAATGTTGGCTGAGTTCCCCAGTTGTTTCCGGTTGCGGTTAGAATAATGGTTTCGTTAGCGCAGGTTAGTAATTCACTAGCGGAAATTTCTACGGTTATTTCTGCTAATGGTGCTACTGGTGCCACTAGAATTGGGTTTGAAAGGTGTAGATAATTTTGGTTGTTATTATTTAAACCAAGTAAGCATTCCACCACATCACTATCCATCAGGTTAGTAACCGTAAAAATGGCTTGATTGGCACCTGCTACAGCGTGGCCGTTGATCCGCCATTGTAACGTAATTTCAGGAATGGAATCAATAATGCTGGCAGTGAATTCGTAATCTTCTCCTGCACAATCTGGTGTGAGTGTCTGCTCAATAGTAACTGTTGGCTCAATTGCTACTGGTTCGAAAGTTAGTTGTAATAAAATATTTTCCATCAAAAGATCACTATGACGAATTCTGATCCAATCCTGATCGGCTGTGGTAATTGCCATTCCGTGATCTGGATTAGGGCTGTTAAAAACAAAACCCCAAGATTTATCTTGTCCTTCCAGAAAAGGAACAACCGTGTCGTCACCTTCTCCATAGGTACCATACCAAAAATAGAAAAGTGCATCTACCGTACCAGCACCTTCATTGAAAGGCGCAGCAATGGTCATTGGAGCAACACTTCCTGCTTGTGCTCCTAACCACTGAAAACTTCCTCCGTTATTATTAACAATTTGTGCGAAGGTGACATTTCCACAATGGGTGACCGAAAATTCTGATTGGATATAAGCGTTACGACCGCTTTGTACGAAAGCTTCGATCGTGTTTTTGTGCATGTCTGGTGTCGCTATTAATCCAGAAGAAACGATTAAAGCATCGTAATCATTAAGATTGGTTATATCATCTAAGGTAGACTGTGGTAGAATCGTGGCCTGATGTCCCATTCCGGTGATGATTTCTTCCCATGCTACATCCATTGTTTGTAAAGGATGAAAAGATTGGCTTTCGATAATAGCAATGTTAGTTGCAAAAATGGGTAATGCTGTGAGTAGCAAAAATAGCCCCGCTAGGTTGGTTCGTAAATTTAATGTCATGTTGAAAATTGTAAGCGGGGGAAGTCGTAAAATGTAAGTCGTAAGGAGGAGAAAAAGGGAGAAGAAAATAGTGGGAGAAAAAAGGAAGGAAGGTAATATATCGTCGTTTCGAGTCCAAGATAGGGTGATTCACGGTTTAACTCAACCTATTTACCTTATATTCAACCAGACTTTGTGATTTTTTGTGACGGGGATATTCTGGTGAATTATAGGATGTCAATGTGTAAATACTTTTATTTCAATAATAAATATGTTTTAAAATAAAATATTAATTTGTTTTCTGTGATAGAAAATAGGTGCGATTATTTTTTTAAGTTTAAAACATGATAAAAATACGTCTAATCATTCCTAACCTAAAGAGGGTAGAGCTGTTCGGAATTGTTGGCTAAAATCTTTTTCAACCTTCTTGATTTTCATTATTTTTTATAAAAAAACACCAACCTCACCAACCATAAGCTTTTTTCACCTCGTTATATAAATGAAGGCAATAATTTTAAATGAAATTAACCAATCATAGTACCGATCAGGAATTGATCAAAGCTTGTATTCGGCAAGATCGCCGAGGACAACAGCTATTGTACCAGCGGTACTATGGTAAGCTACTCGGTATCTGCATGCGATATACGGGGCATAAGGAAGAAGCCACCGATGTATTGAATCGAGCATTTTTTAAAATATTTCAAAAACTGGATCAATACGAAGCAACAGGTCCTTTTGCTGGTTGGCTCTCAAAAATCGTTTTTCACACCGCCATCGACTACGTGCGTACCCAAGCAAAATATCGGGAAGTGATGGATTATAATAGTGAAAAAGAAATGGAAGTAAATCCGGAAGTGATAGACCAGTTGTATGCGGAGGATTTATACAAAGCGATTCAAGCGCTTCCCATTCACGCCCGTACCGTTTTTTCGCTCTATGTGGTAGATGGTTATAAACACCGGGAAATTGGAGAATTGCTCAAGATCAGTGCACAGACCTCCAAATATCATTTAGCTGCTGCCCGCAAAATATTACAGCAAAAGCTGTCTCAATATAACCCTAATCGAATTAGGATATGAAAAAATCGTCCAACAAAAATATCGATCAAAAAATAAAATCGAAAATCGAAAATTACGAGTTCGAATTTTCTGACCATGCATGGAATAAAATGGAAGGCATTCTAGACCCGCCGACCTCATCTCGTAGGTATTATTTCTTAATGTCCTTAATCTTTTTTACGATGATGTTATTCTTAGTCTTATATTATATGTTGAGCGGCACGACCGCCAACCCAATTCCGCCACCTCAATTGAGCGAGGCGATGCAACCTACTACACCCATTATTGCAACACCTTTAGATACTAGTATTGTAGTTGAAATGGTGGTCAATGATGCTTCGGATATGAACGCCTATGTGCCACCAATTAGTCACGGTGACCCGAAAATTTTTCCAACACCTTATAAAACTATTTTTAAAACCGAACGGGAGCCAACAGCACCCGTTGATACCGCCGTCGCAGATATCGTTGATAATACCCCAAGTGAACCTACCTCCACTGTTTTTGTACAAAGTTTAAAAAATATCTTAGCAGAACACGAGGAACATTTTGCCACCGAAAAAGTCTATCTACAGTTTGACCGTCCCTTTTTTGAGCCCGGTGAAAAGATTTGGTTTAATGCCTTTTTGCGGGACGCCAATTCTTTAAAGCCTAGCCGAAAGAGTGATATGCTTTATGTCGAATTATTAGGCCCCAACGGAAATAAACTGAAATTCCTTAAGGTACTGGCGCCCAATGGTGCAGGTAGAGGAAGTTTTAAATTGGATGCAAATGCGGTTGGTGGACGATATACGATTAAGGCGTACACGAATTGGCAAAAGAATCAGGATTTGTTTTTTGAACAAAAAATTCAAGTACAAAAACCGGTATTGCCTAAACTAAAGATGACCCTCGATATGGCTCGCGAGGCCTATGGTCCTGGCGATGAAGTATCTGCTGACTTAGCATTAAAAGCATTGGACAATAAGCCACTGTCCAAAAAGAAATTTAGCTATGTTTTATTGTTAGATGGTAAAAAGCAAAAGGTCTTAACCGCTAAAACGGATCGAGATGGAAAGGCAAAGATTAAATTTTCGTTACCTAATAATCTGAAAACGACCGATGGACTGGTGAATATATTAATTGAGCACCTTGGACAAACCGAATCTATCGCTCGTTCTGTTCCTATTATTTTAAATAAAATTGATTTACAGTTTTTACCAGAAGGAGGATATCTATTAACGGAATTAGAAAATGGCTTAGCGTTTAAAGCCCTCAACGAATTTGGGAAGCCTGCCGATGTGACAGGAATCATTGTCGATAAAAAAGGAAACGAAGTAGCGGAATTTTCTACTTACCACCAAGGCATGGGCGCCCTGAACTTCAAACCAGAAAATAACCAATCTTATTTTGCGCGTATCATTCAGCCGGAAGGCATCAAAGAAGAATATGCCTTACCAACTGCTGTAGAAAAGGGCTATGGATTGCGGGTGCTAAAAAATTCAGGAGACGAATTGACTGTGGCGATTAATAGTACGGAAGCAGAATCTATGACGTTGGTTTTACAAAGCCGAGGAGAGATATACGGGTTTGTCACTACAACTCCAATCGCAGGCGTACAAGAAGTGAGATTATCTACGAAAGATACCAAGATTGGAATGGCACAGTTGACGTTGTTTGACGCACAGGAAATGCCTCGTGCGGAACGCATGGTCTTTTTACATCCAGATAAAAAACTTTCCATTGACATTACGGCGGACAAACCGAATTATCAACCTCGTGATGCTGTCAATTTAAAAATTGCGGTTCGTGATGACCGTGGAATTCCCTTGAGTGGGAAGTTTTCTCTGGCAGTAGCAGATGATAATTTGCTTTCTTTTGCGGATGACAAGCAAGGCAATATTCTGGGTTCTGTTTTATTAAATTCAGAATTAAAAGGCACCGTTGAAGAACCTAATTTCTATTTTGATCCTGCGGAAGATCATCCAGAAAAAGATCAAGTGTTGGCGTTGGATCATTTGATGCTGACCCAAGGGTGGAGACGGTTTGATTGGAATGCGGCACGAGGAGAAGGATTAGCTGCGATGAAATTTAAGCATGAAGAAATAGCGATTGCGGGAGTTGTTACGAATCAACATGGTGATCCAGTTAGTCATGCAAAAGTAGAAATTACTGGAACAGATAAATTTGTGATGACCGATGTAAATGGTAGATATAAGATTGATGATATACCATTGAATCCAAGACATACCTTGGTCACTGTCTCCAAGAATAAAGTTCAACAAAAAGCATATTTCTATGGATTTAAGAATGATCTGAATGTTCGGATTTTTGAAATGGAATCAATGGAAATTAAGTCTGAAAAAATGGCTGATTCGAAAACCTCTATAGCTGGAGATGTATTGGATGCGCATAATAGAGAAACCTTGATTGGAGCAAATATCCAATTTATGCAAGATGGTAAATTGATTAAAGGAGTTCTGGCAGATGTGGATGGCAGATTTAAAGAAGAATTAGATCCTGGAAAATATGATGTCTTGGTTAGTTATATTGGTTATGTAGATTTTGTTGGAACTGTCGAGTTGAAAAAAAATACCAAACACGAAGTCGATTTGTCTCTTTACGAAAGTGGCAATACCCTGAATGAAATAGAAGTGGTAGGGTATTCGGTCCCATTAATTGAAAAAGACAATACCACCTCTGGAATGACCATTACTTCTAAGGATATTAAAAAACTTCCCACCAAAAACATAGATGCCATTGCTGCCACTACTGCTGGAATGTCTCAAGTAGACGAAGGACAAAATGTAGTTGTGCGTGGATCACGATCGGATGCAGTAGATTATTATATTGATGGTATTCGAGTTCGTGGTAAGTTGATTCCAGAAAAAGAAGAAGTCCTTGCGGAAGAAGCTGCTCCTCCACCAGTCATGGCAGATGAAAGATTGGGTGCTGCGAAAGAAAAGAGAGAAGAAAAAGCTTCTACACTCAATGAAATACCGGCAGCTAAAGATCGGATCGCTAAGAAAAAGAAAAGAATAGCACCCTCTACCGCTCGAACGAATGGTAATCTTCAAACTCAAACCGTTATCGCCTATCGTCAATGGGGATTTCATCAACCAGAAGAATTTTACGCGCCAGTTTATGAGCAAAAAGAACAAGCAATACCTAATGGCCAGCGCACTGATTTCCGAAAAACGCTTTACTGGAATCCAGAAGTGGAAACTGGAATGGACGGTACCGCGAAGGTAAGTTTTTATACCTCTGATGCTTTGACGAGTTTCCGAGCGACTTTGGAAGGTTTTGGACAAGATGGTGGCATTGGACGAGGTACTAAAATATTTTCTAATGAGATTCCATTGGGTATGAATGTCAAAGTCCCGGCTCGGGTATTGATGGGCGACGAATTGCGTATCCCAGTTATCTTTGATAATAAAACGAATCAAGCAGTTACTGGAAAATTAGAGCTTGAATTACCAGCCGAACTAAAATTATTGGATGGTTTTAATGAAGTAGTTAAGTTGTTGCCAAATAAAGGAAATACTATTTTTATTCCAGTACAAGCTTTGTCACCACATCCTGGCACTACCTTGAAAATTGGTTTTGCAGGTGGTGGATTTAAAGATAATGTAACGGAGAAAATAGAAATTCTTTCCCGTGGTTTTCCTGTCGAGCAAGGCTTTACCAGCCAGGAATTATCGCAGACGTTTATATTAGATGTGAAAGATCCCGTGGCAGGTTCTATTAACCTAACGCTGAATGCCCAGACCTCTATAGATCAGCAATTACAAGCAGACCTAAAGCGGATGGTGCGACAACCTCGTGGATGTTTTGAACAAACTTCTTCGTCTAATTATCCTAATCTTTTGATTTTAGAATATTTGAAATCGACTGGAAATTTGGATTCGAAAACAAAGAAGAATTTAATGAAGCATCTAAAGTCGGGATACAATCGACTGACCGGTTATGAAGTAAAAGGCGGTGGTTTTGATTGGTTTGGTAAACCTCCTGGGCACGAAGCGCTGACGGCGTATGGAATATTACAGTTTACGGATATGAAACGCGTCTTTCCAGTAGATCAAAAAATGATTGATCGCAATGCCAAATGGTTGTTAGAGCGTCGCAATGGCGATGGTGGCTGGTTGTTGAGTAAGCGCGGTTTGCATAGTTGGAAATCCAATGATCCGGTTTATGATGCCTATATCGTTTGGGCGTTGGTAGAAGCGGGCATGGGGACAAAAATAAAAAAGGAAATTGAAAAATCAGCCAAAGAAGCGTTGTCTTCCGAAGATCCTTATCTATTAGGATTGATGACGAATACATTTTTTAAACTAGAGGATAAAAGAGCGAAGCAGTTTCTAAAATTATTATTAGCAAAGCAGGGAGAAGACGGGAAGTGGAGTAGAGCTGCCAATACCGTGGTCAACTCTCGCGGTGTTTCTAAAGACATCGAAACAACGGCTTTGGCGGCGCTGGCTATCATGCAAGACAATGAGTCGCATCTCGAATTATTACAGGCCATGAATTATATTCGAAACGGTAAATCAACCTATGGTTATGGTTCTACCCAAGCCACGGTATTAGCGATGAAAGCGATGGTGACTTACGCACAAAAGGTAGACACTGGTCAACGGACGGGTACGATTACCGTTTCTGTAAATGGCAAGAAAGCGGGTAAGCAAAAATACGGAGATAAGCGTGGCGAGGACGTGGTGTTGGATAAGTTAGCACCGTATTTAAAAACTGGAAAAAATAAAGTGAAAATAAGCTTTTCTGATACCGATCAGGCGATTCCTTATTACCTTGGATTGCAATACCATACCTTACTTCCTGTGAGTGATGAAGATTGTGCATTGAAGCTTTCTACGAAACTAAAAAATAAGAAAGCGAAAATGGGCGATCAGCAAAGACTGGCAGTAACCTTGAAAAATACGACCACGGAAGCGGTGACCAATCCGATTATCAAATTGGGTATTCCTGCTGGACTGAGTGTACAAGCTTGGCAGCTAAAAGAAATGGAAGCGCAATCCGTTTTTGACTATTATGAATTATTTGATGGTTATTTGGTTTTCTATTTTAGAGAATTAGGTCCGTCTGCTACGAAAGAAATTAACTTGGATTTGAAAGCAGATATCCCTGGTGAATATTCCGCGGCAGCCTCTTCAGCTTGGTTGTATTATGCGAATGAGGCAGTGACTTGGAGTAAGCCGGAAGCGATTCGTATTTCTAATGAATAATTAATACTACCATCTATCGTGTAAAACATATTGGGTAATTATCTCTTTATAAATAAAAAAACTCGTCTCAACTTTAGTTAGTTAAGACGAGTTTTTTATTGTAATAAATGAAATCTTAAAAAAAAATAATCATGTACTAAGGAACGATAAACCTGGCGACTTTTGTTCCCTTTTTATTATCCATTTGAATAAAATAATTTCCAGCGGATAAACGACTAATATCAACCAAAATAGTCTGTGAGCCTACCAAGGTAGTTTCCCTTTGCTGACTTAAAAGTTGTCCCTTTAAATTGTAAATTTTTATTACTGCAAAGCCATTTTCTGTTGAATTGAAATTTACTTTAAGGTCACTCGATGCTGCGGGGTTTGGGCAGATTATAATGTTAGAATTAAATTCTGAGAATTCGACATCAGTAGAAGAGACCATCAAATCATTGAGGTATAGTTTCGAAAGATAGCCAGTATTATTCGTTCCCGAAATTAGGACATCGGGGTCGTTATCTCCGTCCACATCCGAAAAAGCAACGGAACCAAACCAAACGCCATCAAATGGTGTTCCCGCTACTTCGGTGAAATTACCCAGCCCATCATTATTATAGAGCTTGGTAATAATTGAACTTCCATTTAACGACCCCGAAATTAGGACATCGGAGTCGTTATCGCCATCTACATCCGAAAAAGCAATCGAACCTCCCACAACGCCTTCGAAAGGTGTACCCGTTACTTCGGAGAAATTACCTTGCCCGTCGTTGATGTACAGTTCTGCAATATACTCGCCTGAATTGGTTATGCCCGTGATGAGGACATCGGGGTCGCTATCGTTGTCTACATCCGAAAATGCAATCGATCCAAGCGAAACGTTGAGAAAAGGCGTTCCCGACATTTCGGAGAAATTGCCCAGTCCATCGTTGATGTACAGCTTAGTAATTTGTACGGAGTTTTCTCCTGTGATAAGCACATCTGGATCATTATCACCGTCTACATCAGAAAAGGCAACTGTACTATTCCTAACGCCTTCGAAAGGTATCTCGGTCACTTCGGAGAAATTGCCCTGCCCGTCGTTGGTATATAATTTTGAAATGTTTCCCATAAAATCGGTCCTCCCCGTGATGAGCACATCAGGATCATTATCACCGTCCACATCTGAAAAAGCTATGGAACTTTCAATCACACCGTCGAATGGCGTTCCCAACATTTCAGAGAAATTGCCTTGTCCATCATTAATGTACAGCTTAGCAACTGAATTGTCTAAACCTACTGACCCTGTAATGAGTACATCAGGATCATTATCGCCGTCCACATCCGAAAAAGCAATAGAATTATTAGAACCTACGCCGATAAAAGATGTCTCGGTTACTTCGGAGAAATTGCCCTGCCCGTCGTTCCTGTACAGTTTTGCAAATAGATCAAATGAATTATTCAACCCTGTAACGAGGACATCAGGATCATTATCTCCGTCCACATCCGAAAAGGCAAGCGTTCCCCCAATCGTACCGAAATCAGAAGGTAAAGAAACTTCTGTAAAAGTTTGTGCTGAAAGAATTGGTATTAGAAAAAAAGATAGGAACAGTAGTTTAAGTTTCATTTTAATTTATTTTGGCGAATAATGTTTTTGATTATGTTCAAAGGTTATCAACCATTTAACATAGCTTTTGTAGATGCTTATTAAGACAAGGATGTCCAAATGAGCGGACTTTTTTGTTTTATCTAATAGATAAAACAATTTTTAATGTCCTTTTTGTTATATGAATTGTTATAAAAAAATATTTGATATAAATTTACGCAAATTAATTTTAATCCTATAAAAGAGAGGGGCAACTTAACAAAAAAAAAGCGTCTCGACTAAAAGTCGAGACGCTTTTTTACAAAAAGAAATAAGATAGAAGAAGCATTATCTCATTTTTCATTTTCCATACCTAAAAAGAATTACCATTTATAATCTCAGGATTTTTTTCCTTTTTGTTTTTTTTACCAAATTTTTCTTGATAATCAACGATGCTTTGTTCCACAATTTGTAGTGCTACAAATTTAGATTGAAACTCTTCGATGACGACCGTTTTATTTTCCAATTTTTTATAATCTTCAAAAAAGGTTCTTAATTCACGGGTAAAGTGAACAGGTAGTTCGCTGATGTCGTTGATATGGTTTACACTCATATCACCTTCTGCTACCGCGATAATTTTATCATCCGCTTCACCATTATCTACCATTCGCATGACACCGATAACCCGGGCATCCACCAAACAAAATGGGACGATATCTATTTGAGATAAAATTAAAATATCTAGTGGATCATTATCATCACAATAAGTCTGTGGGATAAAACCATAATTGGCTGGATAATAAACAGAGGAGTATAAAACTCGGTCCATTTTTAAGAGGCCACTGTCCTTGTCTAGTTCGTACTTAGCTCTTGAGCCTTTAGGAATTTCGATGACGCCTGTAACGTATTCAGGAGTATTAGGACCTGGCTTAATAGCATGCCAAGGATTTTTTAGTTTTTTATTTACGCGATTACTTTCTGACATTGTCTGAGAGATTAAGTGTTAGTAGTATATTTGAATATCTGATAGAATGGGGTAGTATAAGCGCTGTCTAAATTTTTTGAAGGCGAGAAACAATATAAAATTTGCCGATTACAGCCTAGCATTAGAATTTTAGATAGCTTTAAAGTTGTTTTAACAAATCTGGTACCAGATACCTTTTTTTACATTTTATAGGACTGCAAATATACGCTATTTGTAGAAGATGACCAATGTTTTACTGGCTGACTACATAAACTCCGCTAGTTCTAGTTTGACCAAAACTTAGACTATTGGTGGGTACGACTTCCGTTAAACTCCAACTAGAAACAGAGGCACAAATCCCATTCATATCGATATATTCAATTAATTGAAAAATAGAAGATCCAACTTCCTTCCTTACTTTCCGTAGATTAAGCGCATCGGCATCCGTCGCATGGGTCGTGTTTTTAGTTATTAAACAAACAATACCGTAACTACCTTCCATATTGACGGAAAAACTGGGTGTATCACTTTTTTCGATGATTTGATTTAACCAAGTTAATAAATATATTTTTTTATAACCTGCTGGGATGATAGGTGTATCAAGGTGTTCTGCTGTTAGCATCACTTCATTGGCTGCTAAATCTACGGTGGTGGCACTCCCTTGCATGGTTCCTGCATTCGCTTCGCAGCGATCACCAGTTGTGGTAACTACGAAGGTAGCAGGTGCTCCCGCTAAGTCTGAACAAAAATCTGAAACAGCTAATTGCTGGCGTAGCTTTTCGAGGGTAGTTTTACCCAATAAAATTTTATTATTATTAAAGTATCCCGCAACTGATTCGTGTTGGAAGTTAGCGACCATTGGATAAATATGATAGGTTCCTGGTTTTCCGATCATAAAAGTAGGCAGCAATGCGATGGCTTCAATGGTTCCAGTTTTTTCACTGACCAAAAGATATTGGACCTCTGTATAGTAGTCCGTATTGGCGGCCTCAGTGGTAGTGGCAGAGATAGTTATATTTTCTTTATGGTAAAATAATTGATTTTTATCTGGTGCTAAATTGCCAGCGTAGGCATTGCAGGTCGTAGCGAGCGAAGTTGCTAATTTTTCAATCATTTGTTGATCCATATCTGCCGCATCCTGATCGAAAACTAAAGCAGCCGCAGCAGGCAACTCAGCTGTTCCATAAGCCAACTCATCAGCATTAGTGGACGCCATAATCGCATCCGTATTGGATAAGGGATTTTCAGGAATATCTACTGGTGAAAATCCGGCAGGTACCAATTTATCAATGGTGATATAATTCTCAGACTTTTCGTAACAACCTTCGCTGATGACACCCATCATAAAATCGCCTGGTTTAATTTTAAATTCACCCGTATAGCTATATCCATAGACTCGGTATTCTCCAATTCCAAAATCATTGAAATTGAATTTATCCTTGGCTAATCCAATCACTCGTCGACGATAGTTTGTTACTACATACATAAACTCCGTCTCCGTACTTTCTGCCGTCTGAAAACTAATCAGCGGACTTTTTAATTCGGTAATAGAAATATATTCTTCTTGATCACTGACGATACGCTGTGGTGTTAAATCTGCGTAGCTGATCCGGACAGCATTCTCAGAAAGAGAAAAGCAATCGTTAGAAAACTTAGCTTCAGAAATCAATACATCTACGGGACGCTGTGGTTGACCAGAGTAAGAAACACCCCATACTTGATAATTGCCTTGAGGAGCATCTGATAAATCAACAGAGCGATCCTCTGAATAACCAAGAATTAGTTGCGCTTCGTTGGTAATTACATAAACATATTTATCAGTTGCTAACTCACTATGTTTTAGATGAACGAGTATTTGACGATTGTTCTGTTTACAAACATAACGATGCTGAGATCCATCTAAAAAACTCAGACTTCCGCCCCTTGCTGGGCAATCACCCGCTAGCAGTGTGGTTGTAAATAATAGGCTGAAGATCAGCGCAATAAGCATTTTTAATGGACTTTCCTGGTACATATACATTTTCCTTATGGGGTGTTGCAAATGCTTCGCTGTGGTGGTGAGCGAAGGAAAGTTCTGGTTCTTTTTGTAAGAAAAATACAATAATACCAGTGGAGAATGGGTGTACTCATAGTATAATATTGTATTAATTATATTTATATACGACAGCAAGGAAGGGATAGTTTCGACCTAAAAGTTAAATTTTCGGAACTTTATTTTTTTTGAAATAGTTAGATAGACGTGAAAAAATATGTCATCTCAGATATTCATGGTTGTGCCAAAACTTTTAAGGCGCTGCTCGATAAGATTTCGCTTTCTCCAAAAGACGAACTCTATCTGCTGGGCGATTATATCGACCGTGGTCCGGATAGTAAAGGGGTGATCGATTATATTTGGCACTTAGAAGAAACGGGACATACCGTCCACTGTCTACGTGGCAATCATGAGCAGATGTTTTTACACGCCATTGAGGCACGAGTTGAATTATTGGGCATCCAGGAAGCCAGAGGATACGCGGAGACCCTAGCGAGTTTTGGTACGTCGAATATTGATACGATTCCTACATCCTATATTAAATGGATGAAAGGTTTGGCGTTTTATTTAGAAGTAGATCAATATATTTTAGTGCATGCTGGCTTGAATTTTAAATCTGACAATCCTTTTGACAATAAAACAGAGATGATTTGGATTAGACATTGGTACGAAGGCATCGACCGAGCATGGTTGGGAGATCGAATTATTGTACATGGGCATACGCCAACTCGGCAGTTAGAAATAAAAAATAGTATTCGAGCATTAGCGGAGATACCGGCCATAGATATTGACAACGGCTGTCCTTTTGAAAGTTTGGGTTTTGGACATCTGTGTGCATTTGAATTGGGGACGCAAACGTTTACGTTTCAGGCTAATATTGATCGGTTGGAATCGACTTCATTTAATTTTAGTTAAATCCCTTTGTCGTTGTAGGAGGCAGGTGCTAATCAGTTATCTCAATAAAATAATTACTTTTTTTGCAAAAAACTAGATTGAAAATACTCTTATCAACATAGCAAGCCCGCAGGGCGGGCTTGCTTTTCCCACCCCCTGCGCGAGACCCAAAGTCCCGCTCCTAGCCAGTGCCTTGAGAGGAAGCAAAGCAGTGGCCATCCAGACCCGACCACAGAACATGGCCGCTAAGGAAAGTAAGATCCGTATTTTTTTACAAACGTCTTTGCTGCCACCAAAGATAACTTGGTTGCTAACTGATCTATACTTAGATGCAGAGGATTAGAAAATTCCATAAAAAAATAGTGTTTTTTTTAAAAAAGTCTTTTTGCCTTAGAAAATGGTCTTATTTCCGCAGCATTAATTGCTCAAAAATGAGATCAGTAGCTCCTCGATTTTTGTCAATAAAATCCTGATTGATTTTTACGGCGTGGTTATAACGATCCAGATCACGGAGTGCGAGTATCTGCTCCGCAAAATCTTCCTCATCTCTAATTTCAAAAACACCACCATCACGAATAAGCGTGGTAGCTTCTGGAAATTTACGATGGTTAGGACCGATTAAGGTAGGAAGCCCAAAGACGACCGGTTCTAGAATATTATGTACCCCAGCTCCAAAACCGCCGCCAATAAAAGCAATTTTTCCATATTGGTAAATCGAAGAAAGCAGGCCAATACTATCTACTAAAATAATTCGAGTAGCTGGCAGAAGTTCGCTAACTTGTGCCAGACTTAATCGCTGAATAGGAAGGGGAGCATTTTTTTCAATCTCCTTGAGATGGGTCTCTGAAATATCGTGTGGAGCGATGACGATGGAATAGGGTAGTTCTGGATGTTTTTGTAAAAAAGCATTTAATATTTTTTCCTCTGCTTGCCAACTGGACCCTAGAATCAAGAGCGGTGCTCGTTGAGCCAAATCAGCAATGGCTGGAATAATCTTAGGACTGGTAGCCACTTCCGTAACTCGGTCGATCCTTGGATCACCCGCTGCGATGATTTCGGGATTGTCTATGTTTTTTAATAAAGTTTTATCAGATTTGTTCTGAACAAAAATTATTTTAAATCCTTCTAATGCTTTTCGAAATAATCCTCCATACCATCGAAAAAAGATCTGATCTTTCCGGAAACTTCCTGCAATTAAAAATCTGGGAATTTCTCGCCGGTCTAGTTCAAATAAATAATTTAACCAAAATTCATACTTAACAAAATAAGCCATGCGTGGTTGGAGCAGATCTAACCAACGTCTAGCATTTGCTGGCGAATCTGAGGGTAAATAAATGATCAAGTCTGCGTGTGGATAGTTTTTTCTAATTCTAAATCCAGAAGGAGAATAAAAACTTAAGACCATCGGAATCTGCGGATAGGTCGATTTTATTTTTTCAATCAACGGCCGTCCCTGTTCAAACTCTCCCAGAGAAGCGCAATGTATCCAGATCGGTTGTTCATGGAAGGGAAGTTTTGCTTTAATATTTTGCTCCCAATCTATGCGCCCCTGTACCCATGCGTTGGCTTTGGGATTCCAGATCGCTGTTAAGCGAATGGATAGGTGGTAGAATAATAAGAGAAAGTTGTAAAGTAGCAAGTTTGGGAGTTATTGAGTTTTGGGTTATTGAGTTGATGCAATCTGTGTGCTGCTTTTACTTTTTTATTATTTCGAGATCTTCCTTGTCAAACGATTCCTTAAGTTCAATTTTTTTGATAATCATTTTTTTAGATTTGAATATTATAATTCAAGTTGCGGATAATTAGATTACCCGTTCAAAAGTATAAGCGCAAATGAAGAGCACTAATTTCAGGATAAATCCTTGAGGCGTAACTGCATGTACTTTGCGAGGAAAGTAATTAAGGATTTCAGAGAAAGAAGTTT
>CALFWZ010000052.1 GCA_937928405.1 uncultured Saprospiraceae bacterium | reverse complement strand
ACGAGAGTACGCTCGGTGGTGTGAGAGGACGAAACGACCGATGAAAGGCATCGCTCGTTTCTCCTACTCGATTTATGGATATTTTCAATTGTGGCAGGTAAAATAGATTTTCTGCCCTGTAAACGGCATACTTATTCAATTTGGATTATATAAATTCAAACTTAAATACTACATTTGGTTTTGCTGAACTACAAAATGGTTACCTATGATTTGTAAATCCAATAGGTAGCTTATTTTGATAGTTGTAATATTTTAAATATAAAAAATTGCTATGCGATTAATATCTACCATCTTTTTTATAATGTTTTTGGCGTTTTCTGCATTCGCTCAGCCCGTGAATGATGAATGTGTTGATAGGATCCAATTAGGCGTAGTGCCATTATGTCCTGTGATAGGAACCTTCACAAATGTAGATGCTACGGCTAGTGTCATTTCAAGTGATCCGACCCTCAATAAGCCTGCTTGCTTTAGTGGCTCCCAACCAGACAATGATGTCTGGTTTTCTTTTGAAGTTCCGGCGGATGGGAGTGCCCCAAACTTGATTATTGAAGTAACTCCAACCACCGGCGCTAACGGTCCGATTTCTCAGCCTCAAATCGCAGCTTATCGTGGAGAATGTGGAGAAGACGAATTAGCAGAAATAGGTTGTGCCTCAGCGGCCTTCAACGAAGATATGGTCATACTAGAGCTTTTTGGATTAAATGCTGGAAATGAGATTTTTCTAAGAATAGAAGACTGGACCGCTTCTGCCACACCAAATTCAGGTGATTTTGAGCTTTGTGTAAAAGCACCAGATCCTATTTTTAATATTGGGGAAGATGATGGGTCGATGTTATGTAGTGGTCAACTTTTTGATTCTGGTGGAGCCGATGGTCCTTACGGTAATAGTGAAAATAATCAATTTGTTATTTGTCCAACTGCTAATTTTTCTTGTATTGAAATAGAAATCCCCGCTTACGATATTGAAAGTGGTTTTGATGAATTGAATATTTTTTCTGGGAGTTCAACCAGTGATCCATTATTCCTTTCTTTTGATGGAACCGGTGGCCCAACATCTTTTAATATTTCTTCCACCTGTGTTACCGTTCAGTTTACATCTGATGGATCGGTGACCCGTGATGGATTTGAACTGAATTGGACTTGTACAAGTGGAGATTGTGAAAACCCTTTTAGTACTTGTGGTGCTCCTACTGAGATTATGAATTTACCTTATGCAGAATCTGGTTTTAGCACTTGTGGTGCGCTCAATGCGGTAGAAAGTGGACCATGTAATGCGCCCGGATTATTGGCAGGCGATGACCATGTATTTACGTACGCCTCTCCCGGAAACGAATGTATCATGGTGGAAGTGAGTAATGCTAATCCCTTAACCGCCTTGTCTATTTATAATAATTGTCCCGAGCAAGCGACCGAATGTTTAGGATCAGATGTTTCAGCCGTGGGTAGTAATGCGGTAGTGATGATGACGTATCTAGAAGAACCGGGACTTTATTATATCATCGTTGATAATTCTGATGCTTGTACAGATTTTGATATTGCAGTCAATTCAGTTACTTGTGCGAATGATGCGCCAGTTACCTGCGATGCTCCAATCATGATTGGTAGCGTTCCGTATATGGATAATGCCTCTACTTGTGGAGCCACCAATTCCGAAGGCAACAACGATTGTTCTTTTGGATCGGGTCCAGGAGAGGATTATATCTATGCTTATGAATCAATCGGAGGTGAATGTTTGACTGTTCGATTAGAGAACGCTGGATTTGGAACGACGATTTCTGCATTGGATGGTTGTAGCGTCGATGATCCTGATTGTTTTGGTTTTGCAGAGGTAACTACGGGAGATACCGCCGTTATTCAATTAGTTCGTCTTTTTGATCCCGGCACTTATTATTTTGTGGTAGAAGCATCAGAAGGATGCGGTAGTTTTGATTTGCAAATAACATCCATAGATTGTCCGATCACTTTACCTCCTGCCATAGATTGCGAAAATGCGTTGAATATAAATGGTTGTGGAAATCAACCTCAGATTATCAACGTAGATCAGATGCCTTCAGAGGATGATACAGCCTACCAGCCAGGCATCAACGATGGTTGTTGGTCAGGTACTGGACAAGCAAGATTTACTTGGTTTACTTTTCAGGCACAGGCAGATGGTAATTTTGGATTTTTAGCCAACAACGCTGAAGACCCTACTGCTTCTGATATTGATATACAGGTTTGGGGACCTTATGCAACAGACGAAATGCGTTGTGATGTCATGCGAACTACCCAACCAGTTCGTAGTACTTGGGATGCCCCCAATGTACCCAATCTGACTGGACTTACCGATGTCCATCCTGCAACGGGAGTTGCAGTGACAGATGTTTGTGAAAATGCTGGCGGAGACGCAGATGGTTATGTTTCTACCATCCAAGTTCAGCAAGGAGAATGGTACTTAGTCCTTGTAAATGACTTTTCAGGTACGATCGAAGAAGGTGGAATCAACATGGATTTTACGGAGACTACGCCAGGCGTATTAGCAGAATTTGGTCAAATGGCTACCATTAGTCCTGATACGGTCACTTGTCCTGGTAGTCCTGTCATGTTGGAAGCTGGAGGTGGTTTAGCTTTTAATTGGATAAATAGTAGCGATGGATTAAATTGTAATACTTGCCCTACACCGATCGCTACCATCACAGAGACTACCGAGTTTAGTGTGATCGTCAGTGATGCTTGTAATATGGATACCTTAACGGTTAAGGTTGCCGTGCTAGAAGCTATGGCAGGTGCAGATCAAGAAGCGTGTAATGGTGAACCTATTGAGTTGGTTGGTCGACCTACGGGAGCTGGAACGGAGGGCTTTTGGAGCGAAAATACCAATGCCCTCAGTTGTATCAATTGTCCAAATCCCACCGTTGATACCGAACTTTTAGGACCAGGAGAATTTTCTTTTGTCTATCAAGTAGGTGGGCTGCTTTGTAGTAATTCAGATACAGTGGTTATTACGATTTTGGATGCGGTAGCTCCTGAATATGCTATTTTAGCAGATACCAGTTCGTGCGAGGAATTAGTCTTGTCTCTGGGAGGTGCTACGGATCCCAATGCTGGATATTCTTGGACTTCAAATCCTCCAGGATTTACCTCTACAGATGCCAACCCAATGGTTACAGCTTCCGAAACAATTACTTATTATTTGGAAGTTACCAATCAGACTTGTCCGAGAGTTATTATGGATAGTGTGGTAGTGATGATTGGGAATGAGGCTAGCTTGCCAACCCTTGAAGATCAGGAAATATGCTCTGGAACAAGTTATTTTTTAAATGGAAACGTGCAATCGGGCGTAACGTATAGTTGGTCTCCTTCGACCGGCATCAGTAATCCAAGTAGTATTGTTACCAGTTTTAATCCAACCCAAACTACCACCTATACGTTGACTACTTCACAGGATGGTTGTATCGCAGAGACGAATTTTACGATTACGGTCATCGGTGATACGGAACCAACCCTAACGGTAACGGAAGATTTATCAGCCTGTGTAGGAACAATTGTAAACCTCGAGGCTGTCAGTAATGTACCGGGTACTTATCAATGGTCAGATGGCTCCACGGGAGGATCGATTACAACAGATCTGATTGAACAAAATATCAGTCTTACGGTCACCTTTACACCCGACGGGGAGTGTTTTCCATCGATCACAGAAACCATCAACATTATGGCGTTGGGAACACCAGAGATTGATGAATTTACGGATCAATCTATCTGTTCTGTGGATGGATATCAATTAAGTGGTTTAACCGTACAACCTGGCGTGATGTACAATTGGACACCTTCCGTTGGTGTCATCAATCCGAATGAGTTGAATGCAGGCTTTAATCCGACGGATACGACGACCTACCAGGTGACGGGTACGGTAGGCGCTTGTGCGGATACGGCTACCTTTACCCTTAACGTAGCAGAATCTCCCGTGGTTACCATCGATCCAGTTGTGGCGGTTTGTCCTGGCTCGGATGTAACCCTTTCGGCAAATGCTACGCTTCCAGGAGAATTCATATGGTTTCCTTTTGAATTAATGGGCCCTGAAGTGGTGATCGAAGATGTCAATTCATCGCTTACTTTTACCGTTGTATTTACGGCCGATAATGGATGTGAAGATGCCGCTGTGGTTATTATGGAAGTAATTGACGAACCGGTAATAGGGGCGCTAGCCGACCAATTACTTTGTACTGATGAAACCTATCAATTGAGTGGTTTGACGGAGCAACCTGGTGTAATTTATTCTTGGACGCCAGCAACAGGAGTTGCCGACCCTAATGCCTTAAACAATACTTTTAGTCCTACCGAAACAACTACTTATCAGATAACCGCCTCAGCAGGGGATTGTAGTGATACAGAAAGCTTTACGATCAATGTCGCGGAAACTCCGGTGATTACAATCGATCCAATCGATGTGGTTTGCTCTGGTTCGGATGTAACTATAACCGCGAATGCAAGTATCCCAGGTGAATTTACTTGGACGCCTGGAAACTTAACTGGATCAGAAATTACGATTAATGATGTCAATGCTACTACCGTCTATACGGCTGAATTTTTAGCAGATAATGGATGTACTGAAGTTGGAATGGTTACCATGGAAGTAATTGAATCACCAGTAATTGGAACACTAGAGGATCAATTGTTTTGTACCAATGATGATACTTATGAGTTGAGTGGTTTGGTGGAAGAACCTGGTGTGACTTACGCTTGGACACCAGCCATAGGAGTGGCGGATCCAAGCGCCTTAAACAATATTTTCAGTCCTACCGTGACGACTACTTATGAAATAACTGCGACGGGAGTAGCTTGTAGTGAAACGGAAAGCTTTACCATCAACGTGGAAGAAACACCGGTATTGACGGTTCCTGAAATGGCGACCGCTTGTATAGGAATGTCACTTACTTTAACTGCTAATTCTACTGAGCCTGGAACATTCACCTGGAATCCTGGTAATTTAACAGGAGACGAAGTAACGATTAATAATTTGACAGAGATGACGATTTATACGGTTTCGTTTGAAGCGGAAAACGGGTGTCCTGTGGCAGATGAACAGATAATCGTGGAGGTAGTGCCTAGTGTAGAGATTACCGAAATTATGGTTGATCCAGAGATGGGAATTGTGGAAGGAGATATGATTCAATTAGCCGTAACAACCGAGCCTGATAATGCCATTATGTACAATTGGAGTAGCGGAGGAACTGGAGTAACCGAAACGGTAATTCCTTTAGAAATACCCCAGATTTCTTATGGTGTAACGGTGACAGATAGTAATGGTTGTACCGATGAGGCAACTATTACAGTAGATGTTGAACCAGCGCAATATGGAATTCCTAACGCTTTTGTTCCGGATGGTCAACAAGATATTAATCGAGTTTTTCAGGTTGAAATTACGGGAGGAAATATTGATGTGTTGAGTATGAGAATTTGGAATCGATTTGGGGAATTGGTGCACGAAGGTTCCGGAACTAGTCACGGCTGGGATGGTCGAATTGATGGTAAATTGGCTCCCTCGGATGTATATTTATACGGAGCCGAAATTCAATTGCCAGACGGAACGATTGAGAAAATGCAAGGTGATTTGACGTTAATTCGATAAGGATGTAGCAATATATTGCCAGCTGGCCTGTTTGCTAGTTTGCCCGTTAGCCCTCTTTTTACGGAAAAGAGGGCTAACTAGCAAAAAGCCAACTGGTAACCAGTAGCAAAACGCTGTCCTTAGGTGTAAAACATCAGGTTAAATGATGATGGGTTATAAAAAAGAATTTAAGGAGCAGGCTGCACTATTAATTTATGGATCTTAGCTGCACCATTTTTTTGCATGATTTTTAAAAAATAAAGACCTGATTTACGGAGTGCTAAGCTGCCATTTTGATTAAATTTAAATGCGATTTGTTGACCAGTTTGGGAATAAATATTAAGTGCGGCAATTTGATTAAGATCACCGGATAGTTGAAAATAGCCGTAGCTGGGATTTGGAAATATTTGGAAATTAGGTTGTTCAATATCTTCGACATCTACTAGATCGTTTAAGCAGGCTTTGTCAGTTACTCGTTCTCTTATACCCTGTAGAAGCGGATAGAGATTTGCTCCCGGACAAACCGTATTGGTACAACTACTAGGAAGATCATTCCCATCTCGATGTCCTGAAATATGATTCAGTAATGATCCGGAAGTGATGTGATTAGAACTTCCTCCTGGAACAATAGTTTTATCACAAGCTTCCCATGCGATTAAATTTTCCAAAGAAGTAATGGCTGCTTGTGTTGGGGTACTATTTTCAAAATTTCCAATCATACAAATCCCAGTAGTCTGGTTGTTCATACAACTAAAATGAGCACCTTGCGTCCCAGAACCTCGCCCTTCATAGATCACTCCTTCTCCGTCAATCAACCAGTTGTAACCGATATCATCCCAACCGTTGACGTTCACATGAAAATCCCAATAGGAGCGAACCACTGCCGGAAAATCATTACTCATCGAAGCGGAAGCGGAATGGTGGACAATAATATGGGTTGGTGCGGTAGCAACCGGCGTAGCATCCGTTGGACAGTCGCCAGTGGGGCACCAACAGTTACGTCCACAAAATTCTGGTTGCGTGCAGTTACAATCTTCCTGAAGTTGAGCGATGGGATCGTTAAGTAATTTTGTGCTGGCTAAGGTTAAGCTACGCACAGAAAGACCGGCGTCGATATTTTGGTCAGATTTAAATTTAATAGTGATGCTTTCATTCGGTAAAAAGATCAATTCGAATATTGCTCGATCGGTTCGAGTCGCTTCGTGATACCGTTCTAATGATTGCCATTCCGCTCCATTTATTTGATACTGCAAGTTGCCTGAAAATGGCGCGTCTACAAAAACGGCTGCTGTGAAAAATGAGACATTTGGATGAATATCCATATCTATTAATTCGGAAATAAAATCGTTAGTGGAGGACGATTTTTGTAAGGTTAAATGGAGATTTTTAGCTTGATCAAAACTATTGTTTTGTTGGGCTAGGACCGTAGTTAGGCAAAAAAAACTAGCTAAGACCAGAGCAATGTATTTCATAAATGGTAGAGGGTTTTAGTCTTTCTTAAACAAATTTATATGTTGCAAACTTATCAATAATATAGATTGCTCTAAAACTTATTCATAAGATTAACTTTTATTTAATCCGTTTTGATAGAGGAATCAAAAGGTAATTTAAATTGGTATAAAACATCTTCGCTTTTGTTTGGGTCTACGACGTCTACACCATATTGTACCTGTAAGGGATCTCCATAAACTAGGGTGCCAAAGAGCCGATCCCAAAAAGAAAAAATATTTCCAAAATTACTATCGGTCCAAGGACGTTCAAAGTGATGATGAAATTTGTGCATGTTGGGGGTAATAAAAACAGTGCTAATCATTTTATCTAACCAAGTAGGTAAGCCGATATTCGCGTGACTAAAATAGGTGAATAGAATACTAGTGATTCGGTAGATAATATAAAAAGCAACGGGCATTCCGGTGATTAGAATGGCAGCCAACGCAAATAATTCTCGAATAAAATAATCACCAGGGTGATGACGCGTACCAGTCGTAGCGTCTACTTTTGTATCACTATGATGTACCAAATGAAATTTCCACATCCATGCCACTCGATGTAATAGATAATGTGCTACGTATTGTGCAATAAAATCCAGGATCATGATCGCTAGTAATAATTCTACCCAAACTGGAAGGTTGATTAGATAAAATAGGCCAAACTCTTGCTGACCGGTCCAAAGGAAAATACCCACAGTAGCCAATCCAAAAAGTACATTGATGATCAGGGAGGTACTAAAAAAAATAAGATTCACGCCGGCATGTCGCCATTTTCGGTAATCGAGTTGTACCAACGGAACGGCAAATTCTAATAACCAACTGATTGAAAGACAGATCAAAACCCACAGTAGTTTATAATGGTTGGGGAGTTCGGCAAAAAACTGAAGTATGTTTTCCATAAGATTTGGGAATCATTTTTATTGAAAAATCCTTAGATCAAACCAAGAGACTGATATTATCAACTTAAATATACAAAGTTTCTAAACAACAACTACAGCAATTGTCTTTAGATTTCAATACTTTTGTACCAGATCCAAAAGTAACCCATGAGAAAATCTTATCTTATACTATTTTTTTTGATTTTTGTATTCACCACGGTAAATGCACAAGTTGAAATTTCAGTAGATCGTAATACGGCAATTTATCAGCCGGGTGAAATTATTCAATTCAATGTGGAAGGATCTGGAGATGCTTCCTATCGTATATTTAGTGATCGTTTTACCTCTTCTTTGGAACAAGGTAAAATTGATTTGCACAGTTGGGAGACCAATACCATTCATTTTCAGGCCAGCGAGCCAGGTATTTACGTTTGTCAAGTTTACCAAAATTTTCAAGCCAGATTGGCAGCGGCGGCTGTAGCGCCTTTATCGATCGAAACAAAAATGGAAGCGCCAGCGGATCTCATGGATTTTTGGAATGAGCAGTTAGCAGAACTGGCGAGCGTCCCCATTGATGTTGATATAGAATTTGAAACCAGTAGCGAATATTCAGAAAGTTATGAGTTTAGTTTAGCAACCGTCAATAATCGTCGGGTCTATGGCTATATTTCAATTCCGAAAGGCAATGGAAGTTATCCGGCTATTTTAAATTTACCAGCCTTCGGTGATAATGCCAATGGAACCCAAATTCCTGATGCCATGGCAGAGCGTGGCGGAGCGATTGCAGCTTCGATTACCATTCATAATGCGGATGTAAACCAGCAAGATCCGGACGCCTACGAACCAGATATTATTACCAACCCAGATAGCCTTTATTATAAACTGGCCGTCTTGGCTGGCATCCGAGTGATCGATTATATTTTTACTCGACCGGAATTTGATGGCCAAAATATGGCAGTCAATGGCGTGAGTCAAGGTGGTGGATTGTCGATGATTATTGCTGGATTGGATGATCGGGTGAATGGTTTGGCCTATAGTAATTCGGCGCTTTGCGTTAATCATGGTCAATATTATGATCAGGCCAGTGGATTTCCATATTATCTTAATCAGACCAGAGAACAAAATTTTTCCGAAAGTGAATACCAGCAAACCTTACAAGCCACGAGCTACGTCGATGCTGCTTTTTTTGCGGCTCGGTACGATGGTCCCAGTATTGGAGTAGTTGGATATCAGGATACGATTTGTCCGGCACAGACGGTTTTAACGGCGCATAACGCCCTGCGTGGCCCCAAAGCTTTGGTACATGTCAAAAATTTAGATCATAGTCATCCGAATGATTATTGGGATGGCCGGATAGATTTCTACCGTCGGTTATTTCCCGCGATGTTGACCCCGCCTTGGCCTTTTGCGGAAATTAGAACTGGCTTTTACTCGGATGCTGGTCCAGACCTGACGGCCACCACTGGACAGCCGGTTACGCTGAATGGTGCGGTCTTTCAGGAAGGTACGCCCAACTTAACTTGGGACGTCGATTGGACCGTAGAGGAGGGGACGGGTAATGTGAATTTTGCCGATAGTGATAGTCGTACGACTACGGCCACGTTTAGTACTGCTGGCACTTATTTATTGCGGTTTACGGCTTATGATAAAGACAAAATTGATCTGAGTGGAGAGGAGGCGAAGCTGATTACGATTAGTGATTATGTACGGGTGACGGTGAATTGAGGGTTGTAGGTTTTACCAGAAGCTATAGCATCATTATCTATCGTTAGAGGTAGGTATCAATTTTATTTCGTAATTGTATATTGATTGTTTAGGATTGAGTTTTGAATCTAGCATTAAGGATTCTATAATTCTCAAATAGCGTTTAAATTCTCCAGCTTTAGTAAGTTCGATAGAATATTTATCTTCACTTGTTCTTGATTTTAATCTTATATCATTTATTCTTCTTTCTTCTTTGGAGTGGTGCTTTTCGAATATTTTATATACCTTTTCAAGGTGTTTTTTTTCATTTGAATTTTCAGAATTGACTTTGTCTGTAAAATGATACGTAATTGTAGCGTCCTCATTTAGCCGCTTGCTAGTTTGATATGAAAACTCAACAGGATTCTCAGTTGACTTATTTGATATTTTGCAAACGATGGTATCATTAAAGTTAGTTGGAACTATTAAGTCAAACAACGAATAAATATGCATAAAGTGTGAAGATAATCCAGTCGAAAATTCATTGATACTATCATTTTCTATCATTTGTATCCATCTTAATAAATGTTTTTTCATGTATTTATCATCGGACGAATCTATGCAGTCAATACGGTTTAAGTAATTTGTTTTAATAAAATCACCGATGACTTTTGGTTCCACGAACGATAGTTTTTTTGAAATTCGATTTCTTTGTAAGATTAAATTAGGATAGTTTTCTATCTTATCTGCTAAATATTTGCATTGTTTTCCAAACAGCGTTTGACGCCAAGTTTTCTCACTTAGTCTAATTTCGTAACCATCGTACAAGTCATCAATTTTAAAGTGCCTTAGTCCAATTGTGTCTGTAGAATGTTTATTTTTTTCAATCTCGCCATTTCTGATAGATATATCATTTTCATTGACCAAGTATTCTGACATTTCTGAATTACCTAATTGAAATGTCAATTCAGCATATTGGGAACTGCCATAGACTAATGTGTCATATTCACTTTGACTTTTTCCCTCAAAATAAGTAAGGAAGACTATAAAACTTATGATAATTAGTTTGATGTTCATTTGTTTGTATTTGGAATGCTAATTACCTCTAATGGCTCACGCGATGCGATGGCGGTATGCATAGCGCCAGCAGGCTTGTTTCCTAGCTTACTTTTTTAGTATTTGTTTAGAATCATTTCCAAATTATTCTTTGTTCGTTTCAACTTATACTTATTAATAATTTCAAGAGTACCTTTTTTAAACCTTACTTCTCCAAGCCTATTTTTAAGGTCGTTAACTCGATTCAAGTCTGTATTTTGGAAGTCATATCCATAAGAATTTAGAAAACCAATCAAAACGCAATGAAAGCATTTCAAACGCTCAAGTCTTAATCGTGTCTCATCTTTTGTTATCCCATCAAAGAATTCATAGATAGGCTTGATATCTTTGATAAAATTAATTTTCGATGACTCGAACTGATTGAAATTCAAGACCTTATTTTTAACAATTATAGACCGAACATATTGATCAAATCTATTTCTGAAAAAATGGTCAGTTTGATAATCTGAATCATAATCAGAATTTTCAAATAATTGAACATCTGTCATAATATCTATGAATATTCTAAAATATCGGATCATTTCTAAATCCTTAGATTCACTATTTGTTGTATCCAGATATTCCAAATTCTCCTCAATCAATTTTATGTAGGCAAAAAATGCAAGAAATCGATGTACTGTAGTATCAATATAATGATGAAAGTTTTCGTAATCTCCATCTATTTCTATCCAGCCTTTAGAATAGTTTCTTGCAAAATTTTGAAGCCTATTATTTAAAAGTTCTCCAGAATTAATTAACTGACTCCTATATTTTCCAATAGTCTCTCTAATTTTTTTTGCTTGTTCGTGTTTGTAATTTTCCTCTAATTGAAACAAATGAAATTTCTTGTCAATTATAGGTTTAAGCCAATAAACAGTAACCAAAGATGAAATTAGTCCGATTACTCCGGCAAAAAAAACTGATATTAATTTAGGATCCATATTGAATTTAATTAAATTTTAGAATCAACATTCTGATTTGTTTTTAGAATTATTCTTGATGGGACTAGCCGAATAATGACAAGTGTCGTCCGCAACAGCGGAGGTTGTTTTGTTTGTCGGACCACCTGAAACACGATCCGAATGTCTGCTGTTGTGCCAGAAAGAGGTGTATCTCGACTAGTTTTTTTATCGAGGTGTTCTACTTGAATAGCTTTCTTTTTTTAACTCTATTATTGGCCCTATAGAGTTAAACTTCTTTTCTAAAAATAAAAAGCGGGGCATTAAAGTATTGAGTTTTTCCTCCAAGTAGTGACCCAAGACAACCAGGAGATATCGCTACTGGTACGTATACTTGACTATGAAATTCATAGCCTTGGTTTTTATATTCTTGTATTTTTATTTGTACAGCACTGTCAAGATTTTTAGTGCTTCTTTGGACATTCAATTGATAAACAACGTAGTCATAATTTTTCATATTTTATTGAGTTTTATTTTGTAAATTGAGGATAAGAACGGTCGGTTAATAATTTTACATTATTATCCTATCGTCAATTTCACTTTGTTATATTCTTGTCTATATTTGAATAACATTTAAAAAACATAAATATACGGTATTATTTTTAATTGAAATGCTTTTGTATCTAGAAAAAATAATGTAACTTTTAAAACTATGAATCCCAACTGAGTATCTACTTCCTCTCACTAAATTTCAATACTTTATCATAGTTTCCATACTATATAAAGAAACCGTATCCCAAAACCCGAAATTAGTATCTTTGCGCTTTTAATATTTCTTAACTTAATACAGGGCAAAATTAAATGCCACGAAGTCACAAAGAAGATTTTTTAAAACCTTTGCCCTTTACTCAGATTTCTCACCATGAAAATATCAAATAACCTAGCCGATCGATTAAGAGAAGTATATCTTGATGGAACTTGGATCGCCCATACAAATTATAAAAAAATATTGTCGGAGGTAGATCAAGCAATGGCTACTACGAAAATAGGAAACCTCAATACGATTGCCATGTTGACTTATCATGTCAACTATTTTTTGGGAGGGCTTTTACCCGTATTGGATGGGGGAGCATTGGATATTCAAGATAAGTATAGTTTTGATCTACCGCCGATTAAAACAGAAGCAGACTGGCAAAGACTAGTCAATGATTTATTAAGCAATGCTGAAAAATTTATTGAAAAAGTACGAAGTCTTTCTGACGAAAAATTATTAGGTCCGTTTGTAGATGAAAAATATGGAACGTACCTGCGGAATATGGAAGGGGTAATTGAACATAGTTATTATCACCTTGGACAGGTGGCGCTTATAAAAAAGCAACTTCATTTTATCAATAGACCATAACGCGTTCGCTGACTTTGGTACTGCCATTGGTCAGATGGAGATAATACACGCCGGTCGCCAAGTCTTTGGCGGGGATGCTGCGAATATTAGAGGCGTTGTTGATCGCTTCGTAAATGAGTTTGCCAGCAGCATCGTATAAAAGTACCGTTACATCATTATCAAAATTGGCGTTAAATTCTACGTGAATACAGTCATCCACTGGATTGGGGAATACGGTAATTCCGAGGTCTGGTCTGGGACGATTGATAAATAAACAACGATTGGAATTGAGCAAGCCTGCTCGTGGACCACTGATGGCCGCCAACATCCGATTGCGCTGACCAATGGTAAACATGGAAATACAAGCATCATCCGTATAATCCATAAAATTCATATACATATCAGCGGAGCCACAACTAACCGACGGATGGGTAGGACAGCCATTGTGAAAATTATCCTGTCGTGGGGTATCTTCTACAAAATCATCGTCATCTTCTTCTCCACAGCCTTTGGTGCCCCAGATATGTTTGAGGTTGAAATAATGCCCGATTTCATGGGTCGTCGTTCGACCAAGATGATGGTTGCGACCATCGTTGCAGACATTCCCAAAATAATCGGTATCAATCACAACTCCGTCTTCTTGCGAAGCAACAGATTGTCCTGGATTAAATCCAAAACCGAGAAAAGCATTACAAGTGGGAGCCACCCAAATATTCAAATAGCGGCGGGGATCCCAAGCATCTTTTCCACCTAGGATACTATAAAATAATCGTGGAATTCCAGATTCTGTGGTGGTATTAAAATCGCCGATACAAGGCCATTCGGTTTGCGTTCGGGTGATACCATCTGTGATGTCTCCTTCTGGGGTCAGCGTGGCGAGACAAAACTCGAAACCTACATCTACTGCAAGCGACTTAAAATCATCTGGAATATCTCCGACGTTTTCGTTTCGCATTCGAAAATCTTCGTTGAGAATACCAATTTGTGAATAAATTTGTAGGTTGGAAATATCTTCTGAAGCTTCGTTCCAAAGCACATGAACGACCACGGGGATGGTAATTATTTCTCGTGATTGAGCGGCTAGATTGGCATCATCCGCTAACCAAGCCTGCGTAAAAGCTTCTACGGCAGCCATACGATCCGCTACGGCCGGATCTCGCTCCAAGGATTGTTCTAACAAAAGATCGTGACCACATTTATCTACTTCTTGAGCCGGCAAACAAAAGCCAGTCGCAAGGCAATAGAATAGTAGGTATATCACTTTTTTGTTCATGGGAGGCTATTCTTTCAGACAATATCTGATTGAGTAAAGTTCCTCAAATTTAACGGAAGTTTTTTAAAAAAGGTGCTTAAGAACATGTTAAATCTAAAAGCTGACCTTAATATTTACTGTGGTAAAACGACCATCTCCTTTATCAAAATACTTTACGCTAGGGTTTTCAATCTACCATAGGAAAGTAAATACTTCAAAAAAATAACCTCAACCTCAACCTCAACCTCAATTTCAATACCCTGTTTTCTAATTGGGCAGTCATAAACAGATAACTACCTGCTAATTAGAAGGTCAAAGGTTTTTTCCTTAATTGAACACGCTAATTTTACGCATCTCTAATGATCACAAAACGTTTATCTAATGGATCGAGTTCTTTTTTTAGGGTTTCGAAAAATGCTGGGCCATATTTTACATAGAAAGATAAAAAATTATCTCTTCTTTCCTGAAGACCATTATTGAAAAAGAGTTTGTCTTTAATGGCTCTAATTTGGTTGACGGCTACGTCGTGCTTTTGTTTTTCGGCGCGCATCAGACGTCCTTCTAAATTTTCAAGACTCTTAATTTGTTTGGCGCCTTCTGCTTTGACGGTGGCCTCTAGGGTTGGATCAATCGTTTTGATACGGGTAGCAATATCGTCAAACATTTTTTCAAGTTGTTCCTTTTCTGGATTCAGGTGTAATGGTTTTTCCGAAATTTTCTTTAGAAATGTTTTTATGAGCGATTCGGTTTCCACGAAAATATCTGCCACTTTTAAATCGAGCTTCGCCATTTTTTTATTCATTCCTTTATCCAACCATAAGACCGAATTTCGGCGGATGAGCATCGGGTAGTTAAGATTAAAATGATCGAACTGTGTTTTGCGTTCCAGCCAGTAAGCTAGTTCGCCACCGCCACCAATGTAGGCCAGATTGGGAAATGTTTTTTCTTGATACAGTGGGCGCATGACCACGTTGGGACTAAAACGTTCTGGGTGTTGGTTGACTTCCGCTAGCAATTCTGTTTCATTAAAGGAGTACTCAGTATTTAACACTTGGTAGCGACCTTCGTCAAAAACAATACGTTCACGGATTTGATCACGGAGATAAAACAAGTTGATTTCTCGAGGAGCCGCTTGGGTTTTAAATCCGACCTCATTGAGTTGATGACTGGTAGCGCCGACCAGTTGGTGAGAACGTTGTTGAATGAGTTCTTCCGTCATAATGGGAATGAAGCCTCTTTTGAGTTCCGCATTATTCATCCCGACCACTACTAATCCATCGGTTCCAAATAGGCTATTGACCAATTGGATTGTTGCGTTAGCGTATAATTTATTTTGGGTATAAGCTGATTCAATGATCTGATAAATTTCCGTAGCATTGGGGTTCGTACCCAACAAATCTTTTAATTCAGATAGCACCTCTTTGAGGGTATCCGTTTTCATCGCACCAACCGAACCGGATTCCTCATTTTCCCAAACCAGGGTTTTATTAAAAATATTGGCTTTCTGTACTTCTTCGAAATCGTGATCTTCTCCACCCGTTACAAAAATTGGAACTACGTGATAATCAGGATACTCCTCGTTGAGTTGACGCGCCAGATTAATGGTAGAAATTATTTTATAAATATAATACAATGGACCCGTAAAAAGACTAGGCTGATGGGCGGTAATTACCGTGAAGGTATTTTCTTTTTCCAGTGCTTCGATATTTTTCAATACGGCTGGACTGGGAGCAAGGGAGGCATATTGTTTTTTTAGCACTTGCACTAGGGTCGTACGATCGGTTTGATCTTTTGCCTTATCTTTAAATATATCTCCAAAAGCTTCTAAGGTAACTGAATATTTAAAAAACGGTCTTAGTTTTTCATTATTAGAAACATAAGCAACATCACGGTCACTAAATTGTGGTACTTGCTCGAAAGGAATTTTTTCAACGGTTATCATGTATGTTTTTTTTACTGGTAAAAGGCAAATCTAAGGATTTTTTGGTTTTAGCTATTGGCTAGGGTGTTCAATTAACGAATAAAACTTTTGTACCTTTTGTGAAATACTGCGACCACTCTGTGGTCGTGTACTTTGCCTCGGAACCTTCGCCTAACATACTGAGACCGCTCTGCGGTCTAGGATTGACCGTGAGACCTAAGAGAGCGGTCTCAGTATGATAGCCAATATTATTGGCGTTAAGTGGACGCCCTCAGCGGGTATCGCAGTATTTTTTAAACCCTTGCTCAATAAAATCCAGAAAAAGATTTATTTAAGTCTAGGGTAGATTGAACATGCTAGCTGTTGGCCAGTTAGCTTCCAAAATGAATTTTCGTTAAATGTTCATGAATAAAAATCAAAATTTATTTGGTATCAAAGATACTGTCTACCCAAAAACACCAGAGCTCAAATAGCGATCTCCCCGATCACAAGCAATACAGACAATCACCCCTTCGTCGATCTGCTGGGATAGTTTTTGGGCAGCAGCCATGGCTCCACCGCTACTCATGCCTGCAAAAATACCTTCTTCTTTGGCC
>CALFWZ010000051.1 GCA_937928405.1 uncultured Saprospiraceae bacterium | reverse complement strand
AGCGGTTAACCCAGCGGTATTTGTTTATGTAGCCGAGATTGAGTTTATAGATGGATTTGAGGAGTTGTATAGTGGAGATGTGACGGTAGTGAAATAAAAAATATAAAGAGGGTAAGAAAAACTCATTAACGTACTTCGGTGCGTTAGTGAGTTTTTTTATACAATTGGGATTGTTTTTACGGATTATGGGTTTAATTAGTCACTGGCTAACGCACGGAATTCATAATTATTGGCTTATTTTTAAGTAAATAAAAATATTTATAACTATCTTTACGGTAATTAAATATCGAAAAGAAGTTAGAAGCACTAACTTCCAAATTTAATTCTGGTGCATTTATAGCACCCAAACACGTTAATTTTCTTGACATTCCACGTAGATTAACTGATTTTTTCAAATCAGTTGACACTCAATTCCTATATTGATACCTATATTCAATAATCCCAGAAAGAATACTCAATCAAAGTAGGAGTCATTTCAAGTATATTAAATACTTTATACTTCTTATTGCCTACAGAATATCATTTTTTAATTATCAGCAAGATGTAGCCTCAACGGGATCTGACCAGATTCTACTGGCTACATTGCCAAAAACTGAGAGAGAAATAACTAATTCATGTACAAGAAAATCTTACAATTGGTGAGCATGGTAATGCTCACCACAAATCTTACCTATGCTCAACAAGGTGGGCCTGATTGTTCTTCTGCTGCAACCATTTGTAATAGTAGTTCAATTTCTATTAATCCTTCAGGAATTGGATTTGATGACTTTTCACTGCCTGGTAATAATGCTGGTTGTCTATCTTCTGATGAACGTGCTTCTACTTGGTTTTATTTTGAATTTAATGCTAATACTCCTCCTGGTTCGGCTTTTACATTTCTCATTAATCCAGCCATTCCAGTGGATTATGATTTTGCCCTTTTTGGTCCGAATGTACCGGACTGTGATAATTTAGGTAGTCCATTGCGATGTTCATACGCTGCTTTGGCTGGCCCAACAGGACTTTCTACAGCGGCTAACGATTTTAGTGAAGGAGCAGGAGGAGATAGATTTGTAAGTGAAATTACAGTAAACCCTGGCGATGGGTTCTTTTTATTAGTGGATAATTTCAGTCAGTCTAATACGGCTGCAAGTATTTCATTTGGTGAACCTGCTGCACCTTTTCTCGATTGTCTGGCCAGTCCTTTTTGTGGACTAATGGCAGATGCCTCAGCAACCACACAGATTTGTCAGGATTCGGGACCTTTTAATTTAAATAGTAATGTAGTTGGACAAACAGGAAACGTAAACTATACTTGGACTGGAGAAAATGGTGCTACTGCTTATCTGGACAATCCAAACAGCCCATTTCCTACGGTCACTCCTCCTCCTGGATTTACAGGAACTTTGACCTACAATCTTACCGTAATGGATGATGCTTGTGATATGGTTACACCTGATATCACTATTGAGGTTGTGCCTTTACCCAATATCCAAATACCTGATCCTGGCCTTATCTGTTCGGCTAATGATCCTATTAATCTTACTGCAAATCCTGGAGGGGGTAGTGGAACTTGGGGAGGTGCAGCTGGACCTGGTGGATCTTTTGATCCTTCTCTCCTTGGTTCTGGTTCTCACACGGTAACCTACGAATATACAGATGCGAACGGATGTACAAATGATGGTTTTACGGATATCACCATTACAGAATCTCCAATGGCTGAAATCATCGGTGATTTACAATTATGTCAAAGAGAGATCGATGAACTAACGGCTATTCTCGATGGTTTCGGGTTAGTTGGTACACCTGGTTATACCTATGAATGGACGACCCCTCAGGGAATAGATAATAACCAAACGGTCTTTATTTTGGAACCTGGTGCTTATAACTTAACAGTTACAGACGCTGCTGGTTGTACGGCCGAAGCACCTGAAGTAGTAGTAGACATTTTACCTGACCCCGATATCACCATCTTTGATCCAGGTGTTATTTGTGGATCGTCCATTTCCCAAGAAATTATTGTCGGGACTTTTGAAAATGGAACGGGAGAATGGGACGTTTCTACCGGCGTAATAAACGAAGCGGGTTTTATTGATCCTTCTGCCCTAGGAGTAGGCTTCCACGAAGTCACTTATTCATTTACTAGTAGTAGTACAGGTTGTGAAAATACTGAATCTCTTACTTTTGAAATTTCGCCACCGCCTGCTGCTGTGCCAACCACAGGTGGTCCTTATTGCAATAGTGAAGATATTGAATTATTCGGCAATTCTAATGTTAACGGGGTTTCTTACTCTTGGACCGGCCCTGAAGGATTTATTTCTAATGAACAGAATCCAACTGTAGCCAATGGTCCAGGTTCTTATTTTCTAACGACCACCATTGCTGGTTGTGAGTCCGCACCAGTTGAATTATTAATTACTCTAGAGCCGAGTCCACTAGCAATGGCGTCAAACAATGGACCTGCCTGTCCTGGAAGTGAGATTACCTTACAGGGTAGTGTGGATGCGAGTGGCACAACCATTACGTATGCATGGACAGGGCCAGGTGGGTATACCTCAAATCAGCAGAACCCTATAGATGCTACTATGGCTGGAACTTACGAATTAATAGTAACGGTAGATGGTTGTCCATCTGATCCCCAAACAACGGATGTAATCCTTACCCCTGCACCAGTAGCAGTGGCTTCGAACAATGGTCCTGCCTGTGTAGGCTTTGTAGTTTCTTTAGAGAGCAGTGTAAATATTATGGGTACAACAACTTATGAATGGACGGGCCCAGGAGGATATACATCCAATCAACAGAATCCTGCTGATGTAACAATGAGTGGAACGTATGAATTGATAGTAACAGTAGATGGTTGTCCTTCGACTCCAATAACGACGGATGTGACGATTACGGATGCTCCCGTAGCTACGGCATCTAATAGCGGTCCTGCTTGTGTAGGTAATTCTGTGAGTTTACAAGGAAGTGCAAATATTGGTGGTATAACAACTTATGAATGGACCGGCCCTGGCGGATATACCTCAAATCAGCAGAATCCGATGGATGCCATGATGAGTGGTACGTATCAATTAATAGTAACGGTGGATGGTTGTCCTTCCGCTCCTGAAACGACAGATGTGACGATTATGGATGCACCAATAGCGATAGTATCCAACAATGGTCCTGCTTGTACAGGTACATCAGTTACTTTACAAGGAAGTGCAAATGTTGGTGGTACAACGACCTATGCTTGGACCGGCCCTGGCGGTTATACCTCAAATCAACAGAATCCTACCGATGCGATGATGAGTGGCCCATATGAATTAATAGTAACGGTGGATGGTTGTCCTTCTGCTCCTGAAATAACAGATGTGACGATTACGGATGCACCAATAGCGATCGCATCCAACAATGGTCCTGCTTGTGCAGGTAATTCTGTTAGTCTACAAGGAAGCGCAAATATTGGTGGAACTACGACTTATGCTTGGACGGGTCCTGGTGGTTATACTTCAAATCAGCAGAATCCTACGGATGCGATGATGAGTGGTACATATGAATTAATAGTAACGGTAGATGGATGTCCTTCCACTCCTGAAACGACAGATGTGACGATTACAGATGCTCCTGTAGCAACCGTGTCGAATAGCGGCCCAGTTTGTTCAGGCTCACCAATTACCCTCGAAAGTAGTGTGGATGTGACTGGTACGACGACGTACGCGTGGACCGGTCCCGGTGGTTATACATCCAATGAGGCGAACCCCACGGATGCGATGATGAGCGGCACCTATGAATTAATAGTAATGGTTGATGGTTGCCCTTCTGCCCCTGAAACGACACAAGTAACGTTTATGGATAGTCCAATAGCAACGGCGTCCAATAACGGTCCTGCTTGTATAGGCACTCCTGTTAACTTACAAGGAGGAGTCAATCTAAGTGGTTCGGCGGACTACATGTGGACGGGCCCTGGTGGATATACGTCGAATCAACAGAATCCTACCGATGCGATGATGAGCGGAACGTATGAATTAATGGTCTCAGTAGATGGTTGTCCTTCTGAATTAGTAACAACACAAGTGGTTATTACCGATGCACCAGTAGCGACGGCGTCCAATAATGGTCCTGCCTGTGCAGGCGGATCGGTTTCTTTACAAGGAGGGGTTAACTTAAGTGGAACTACGACTTATGCCTGGACAGGTCCTGGTGGGTATACATCCAATCAACAGAATCCTGGAGATGCCATGATGAGTGGTACGTATGAATTAATAGTAACCGTGGATGGATGTCCATCGGCAGCAGAAACGACAGATGTGACAATTAATGCAACACCTGATGCCATTGCTTCTAATAACGGACCTTTTTGTGCCGGGGAACCAATTGGATTAATGGGAAGTACGACAACCAGCGGGACAGATATAAGTTACGAATGGGCTGGTCCTAACGGATATAATTCGATGGACCAAAATCCAAGTGATATCACACTCGAAGGAAGTTATAGCTTGGTGGTAACGGTAGATGGTTGTATCTCATTATCAGAAATGACGACTGTATCGATTACTCCCTTGCCTATTGCACAGCCAGCAACGGGCGGCTCCCCGTGTACCGCAGCAGACATTGAGTTGGTAGGTGGCTCAAATACGCCAGGAGTTACCTATGAATGGTCGGGTCCGGGTGGTTTTAGTTCCAACGATCAAAATCCAACTATGGCAAATGGACCTGGAACGTATACCCTAATAGTTAGTGATGGAAATTGTAGTTCAATTCCTGTAGATTTAGATGTGAATCCTGGAGCAGCTCCCTTAGCAAATGCTAGTACCGCTGGACCTTATTGTGAAGGGGATTTGATTACCTTAAGTGGCGGTGTAAATGCTACGGGTACAAATATCGAATATAGCTGGACCGGTCCTAGTGGTTATACTTCCATGGACCAAAACCCTACAGATATATCGGATGCTGGGATCTATGTATTAAACGTTATTGTAGATGGTTGCGCAGCTATTGCTGATGATGTTGAAATAATGATCACTGCGTTGCCATCAGCGCTTCCTTCCACTGATGGCCCATATTGTAATCCTGGAGATATAGAATTATTTGGAGATGCAAGTACACCTACGGCTACGTATTCATGGGTAGGCCCGAATGGTTTTATTTCTAGTAATCAAAATCCAACCACCGCCTCAGAAGGAGGAACATATACGCTGACGGTTTTTGAGAATGGTTGTGCGTCCTCACCAGTTGATGTGAACGTTGAATTAAATGAAACACCAGTCGCCCAAACATTGAATACGGGTCCATATTGTGCTGGAAGTTCGATCGAACTACTGGGTAGCACTAATATAATTGGAACAACTACAAATTATTCCTGGAGTGGCCCCAACGGCTATATTTCTACAGACCAAAATCCATTAGATGCGACCGAGTCGGGAACTTATAATTTAGTAGTAACGGTAGATGGTTGTGTTTCAAATATGGAGGCAACTACAGTAGTGATTAATGACTTACCAATTGCTCAACCAGCGACGGGCGGCTCGCCTTGTACAGCTACGACGATAGAATTATTAGGAAATTCGAATGTATCGGGTATGGGAGAGACGTATTCGTGGACGGGTCCGAATGGTTTTGTTTCTAATGAACAAAATCCATCGATGAATAATGGAGAAGGATCCTACTTTTTGACGGTGACGTTGAATGGATGTAGTTCCTTGCCAGTAGAATTGGTGGTTGATCCCAACGCTGCGCCGATAGCGACGGCGAATAATGGTGGACCATTTTGTGCGGGAGATATGATAGACTTGACGGGAAGTGTCAATGCAACGGGGATGTTAGTAGAATATGCTTGGAGTGGCCCAAACGGTTATATCTCCACGGATCAAAACCCAACGGATGCGATCGAATCCGGCGATTATAGTTTAGTAGCCACCGTAGATGGTTGTGTCTCAGATATGGGAGTGACGACGGTAGTGATTAATGATTTACCGATTGCCCAACCAGCGACGGGTGGTTCACCTTGTACAGC
>CALFWZ010000050.1 GCA_937928405.1 uncultured Saprospiraceae bacterium | reverse complement strand
AACTTCATCAACTAATCCATCGCCATCAGTATCTGCTAAAGCAGCAGTTAAAGTAAGCGGATCATTTTCTGGATCGGAGTCATTTGGTAGAATAACATTACCAGAAATATTGACATCGATTAAAGTAGTATTGGTATCATCGTTGGCGACTGGTGGTTCGTTTTGTGTAGGATCATCCGCAGGAATGACATTGATAATTAACGTAGCAGGATCAGTATTTCCATGATCATCAACAACGATATATTCCACAGGAACATCTCCTGTAAAAGTAGGCGTTGGATCGAAGGTATACGACCCATCCGGGTTCAGGGCGATGGTTCCAGCGAGGATGTTATTCCCATCATAAATATCAGTTGGTGAACCATCCAAAGGGATATTAACTGGATTACCTAAGACATCAAGACCAGCGGCAGATTGAACGGATTGATCGTCTAAAGTAGGATCAAAATCATTCGTTAGAATATTGCCACTGACATTGACATCTTGTGGTGTTTGGTTAATATCGTTTTCTGCTATAGTCAAACATGCTGAAGCAGTTTGGTTGGCATTATCAGAAGTTCCAATTGCTTGTCCGGCTGGAGTGGCAACGATAGGAACTCCATTATTATCAATTCCACCTGATAAAGTATCATATTGAAGATCGGCATACGTAAAATTTCCACCACCTTCAATGGCATCTGGACAACCATCTCCATCTCTATCTAAATCAAGTGAATTAATAATTCCATCTCCATCGTCATCCATGGTGCTACAAACATTATTAGCGTTTAGTGTGCAAAAGTCTGGGTCTTGGTAATTTGGACTTCCATCTCCATCACTGTCAGCCGCTGGGTCTGCCGCTAAGCAAGAAAAAATACTATTGACCACGCTGGTAATATTAAATGTTTCTGACTGAGAAATGGGCGTATTGGTCAATCCTTGGTCAACAAAAGGAGTCGTGATGGTTGCAAAATCAGTTCCACTTAAGGTGTAGGTGTTTCCTAACATACCATCACCGTAGCTATCAAAAATAGTAAAAGTATAGGTGCCATTTTCTGAGACATTTACTAAGTCTGTAATTGTGGTGTTGGCTTGTCCGTTGTAGGGACCGCCACTAGCAACTGTACCAGATGGACCTGATATAGACCAAGTTATTTCTCCTGGATAGTTATCTAAATTTATAGAAATATTTATATCAGAAGTTGCAAGCGTTAGAGGATCAGTTCCACAAAGTTCTTGAGAATCTAAAATACCATCGTTATCATCATCCAAATCATTTATGTCGGGGATGCCATCATAATCTGCGTCTTGGCAAGCATCGGCTTGGAAGACACTATCTTGAGAACTGCCTATGTTTTGTCCTGCGGAGGTGGCTACAATGGGAATACCATTTGCATCAAAACCACCAGTAAGGGTATCGTTTTGAATATCCAGTACTGTAAATCCACCACTTCCTTCGATGGCATCTGGACATCCATCATTATCAGAATCAAGATCTAAATAATCTGGCGTACCATCATTATCGGTATCTCGTACTTCACAAAAATCAAAACTTGTTTGAAAAGAAATTGCTTGGTTAGCATCTGGAGCAGTACCGGTATTAAAGTATATTATGACAACAGAATCAATTGGTACTGGAAAGGTTACTTGGGTTAACCCTTCAGGGTAAATTGAGGTAACAGATGTACCAGTGAAACTATTTTGTCCAATGTTAAAGGTGTTGGCAACACCTGAAACAATATCGGCAGGTTGAATACTATATATTTCTCCTTGGTAATAGCCATTATAGGTTACATTATCTACGTATGCATTGATATCAGAAGCATCGACATCAATGGCAGCCATTACAAGATTAGAAACAGGGTTGCTGAATTTGAAAATATGTTCTGTTACTCCATTTGCAACCGAAGTTTGCCGAAGTTTGTAGGAGTTAACACCGTTAAAAATATTGATACCCGTACCGCCTGGTTCAATCCTAACGATACCCATTGGATCTCTTCGTTCAAGTGTAACGGTTGTATTTGTAAAAGTAGTAGGTGGAGAGGCAGCAGTAGAAATTGGATCTACACCCGCAGCCCAATGATTAGCAAATATCAATTGATCTGGGGTGCCAGCACAAATAAGTTCTTCCGTATTTAGGATACCATCGTTGTCGGCATCTAAATCATCCAAGTCATTAATCCCATCTCCGTCTGTATCTGAAACTGCTAATGATGTAGTGGCAGATGAATGGTTTGGGATGTTCGTTGAATGGCTAGCTGTAAATCCTAAGTTGAAAAGCACAAAAAGGAAACTAGCTTTGAGCAAAAATCTCATAACAAGTAGTTTTAAAATTAAAAATAGTCCTTGAACAAAGGGAAGGAAAGTATATTGATTGGAGAGAGAGGAACATTTGGTATTAATAAGATTAAGACAGGAATTATACCAATAACCAAAAAAAAGTAGTTTTTAGTAGAATTTGTGACACCCTTTTTTTCTGGTTTCTAAAAAAGGAGGATGCGAAAATTGAAGAAATTCCTAAGCAAAAGTTAAGACTGTAACTTATAATGAAACCTATGGATTAGTAATGGGAGATAAAAATGCCTGTCACAATTTATTTGCTAAATTCTTGAAAAATAAAGGTTGTTTTTCAGTTTTGAGTCGAAAAATCATAAACGCAGTTATCTCTAATTTTTTTGGACTTCTAAATTGACGTTGAAATTTTTTACAAAAAAATAGTCACAAATTTTTGATATAAAAAAACTGAAATAAGTACTCAATATTTCAGGTTTTAAAGGCCTAATAGGTGGTTCAGGTTGAATAAATAAAACATTTTTGGCCAAAAACTTGACCTGAATGCGGGCATAAATTCTAATTTGTACTGTCTTAAGCACCTTTTCATCTGTTAATCTAGCTATATTAAACAACCTTGCTAGTATGAGAACGTTTAAAGGGAGAACTAGACTCCCAACGATGAAAAAAACCTTACTGCTATTATTTGGCTTATTTCTTAATCTCATACTATCCGCTCAAACCAAATACACCATTAGCGGATATTTGAATGACGCTGAAACTGGAGAAAGTATTATACAAGCTAATGTTTTCAATAAAGCTAATCTTAGTGAAGGAACCACTTCTAATAATTATGGATTTTATTCTTTGACCTTACCAGCGGGTAATTACACCTTAGTTTATTCATATCTAGGTTTCGATACCAAAGAAATTCGGTTTACTTTAGATAAAAATAAAGAGTTGAATGTTCAGCTTTCTTCCGGCGTTACTTTCAAAGAAGTAGTGGTCACGGCAGAAGAGGAGGATGAAAATATTGAAGGTACTCAAATGGGAACCATCTCTCTTCCAGTAGAAAGTATCAAAACACTGCCAGCGCTGATGGGGGAGGTGGATGTCCTCAAAGCACTGCAATTATTACCTGGAGTATTATCTGCTGGAGAGGGAAATAGTGGTTTTTACGTTCGTGGTGGTGGTCCTGATCAAAATCTGATTTTATTAGACGAAGCAGTGGTTTATAACAGTGGACACCTTTTGGGATTCTTTTCGGTTTTTAATGCAGATGCCATTAAAAATACTACGTTAATCAAAGGCGGGATGCCAGCGGAATACGGCGGAAGATTATCCTCGGTAGTGGATATTCAGATGAAGGATGGTAATAATAAAAAGTACGTGGTAGAAGGTGGAATTGGAGCAGTAGCTTCTCGGATAACAGTAGAAGGTCCCATCAAAAAAAATCAGAGTTCTTTTATAGTTTCTGGTCGACGTACCTATGCTTTTGACTTGGCCCAACCCATTATTAATAATACCGATTTTGCGGGTACTAATTATTATTTTTATGATTTAAATTTAAAATTAAACCATCGATTTTCTCAGAAGGATCGACTCTTTGCCAGTGCTTATTTTGGTAGAGATATTTTAAATTTTAATGCGGTCCAACGGGGACTTAATTTCCGGATGGCTTATGGAAATGAAACTGCTACCCTTCGGTGGAATCATTTATTCTCAGAAAAGTTTTTTATGAATCTGACGGGCGTTTATAATGCCTATGATTTTAATTTTGGTGGGTCACAGGGGGAGTTTACGGTGGATGTATTTTCTGGCGTAAAGGATTATAATTTAAAATTAGATTTTGATTATTTTCCAAATCCAAAACATCAAATTAAGTTTGGAGTTAATGCCACTTACCACGAACTCATTCCCAATATTGCGAGGGCAACTTCTGGAGATGTGAATTTTGAAAGTAAACCTGAACCAAAGTATGCAACAGAGACTGCTATTTTTGCCAGGGATGAAATCAAATTGACCAATCGACTAAGTGTGAACGCTGGTGTTCGTTTAGGAATCTTTAATCATCTTGGTCCATACGTGGATGGGGAAGGAAATGAAACGGATAGCGGAGAGAATGTAAAAACTTATCTTGGCCTCGAACCACGGATCAACGCCAAATTTACCTTAGACTCGAAAAGCTCTATCAAAGCGGGATATACCCACAATTACCAATTTGTTCATCTGGTAAGTAATTCTGCGTCTACCTTACCCATTGATATTTGGGTGCCTAGTTCACCATTGGTAAAACCTCAGTTAGGAATTCAATACGCGATAGGATATTTTAGAAACTTCAAAGATGATCGGTACGAAGCTTCGGTGGAGGCCTACTATAAAGATCTATCTAATCAGATTGATTATAGAGAAAGTTATATCAATAATGTTGCGGTTGAATTAGAACAGGAATTTGTTTTTGGGGAAGGGCGGGCTTATGGGGTCGAGTTATTTTTCAAAAAAAGAAAAGGGCCCCTGAATGGTTGGATTGGTTATACCTTATCCCGATCGGAGCGGAGTTTTCCTGAAATTAATGATGGAGAAATATTTCCAGCGAAATTTGATCGAACCCACGATATATCCGTCGTCGCCAATTATAAGCTAAATTCGAAATGGACTTTCGGAGGAGTCTTTGTTTTTGGAACAGGAAATGCTTTTACACCAATTACCAACTTGTTTTTGGCGGAAAGACGGCTACGTCCCGAATATGGAGATCGTAATAGCGCGCGGATTGATGATTATCACCGACTTGATTTATCTGCTACCTTCACTCCTAATCCAGATTCCAAAAAACGATTTAAATCAAAATGGATTTTTTCTATCTATAATGTCTATAATAGATTTAATACCTTTTATAATTTTCCTGACTTGTCTTTATTAGAGTTGGATACCGGATATTTAAATGCATCTTATTATAAAGTTTCCTTGTTTCCAATTATCCCTTCAGTTACTTGGAATTTTAGTTTTAATAAATAATTCTATGAAAAAATACTTTTTAATTTTATTTTCAATAATTATATTGTTTTGTACTTCTTGTGAAGAACAAATATTTCCAATAGGTGATGACACACCTCCGCAATTGGTAGTAGAGGGAGTAATCGAAGCTGGAGAAATACCAATTCCCCCAGTAGTTTTATTGACGCGTAGCCTCCAATTTACGTCGGATGGCAGGCAATTGTCAATAGATGATTTGTTTGTGCACGATGCCATCATCACGGTTAGTGATGGAGCGCAAACGGTAACCCTTGATGAAATTTGTTGGGAAGATTTATCAGAGGATCAACAAAAGTTGGTTTCCGAAAACTTTGGCAATCGCTATGATTCTATTGGTGTTAATTTATGTGTCTACGCTGATGTTAATGAGGTAATGCCGGGAGAAATTGGAAAGACCTATACACTGAATATCGCGGCTGACGGTCAGGAACTTTCCGCTGTAACTACCATTCCACCCCACGTACCCGTTGATAGTTTTTATTTTCAAAATCGTCCGGGAGATAATTCACCCGAATACTTTGAGTTAATTGCTAAAATTTCTGATGTTGAAAATCGTCCTGATTTTTATCGATATTTTACAAGTACTAATAATAGTTTTTTTGATGCTCCTATTGCTTCCGTAGGGGATGATCTACTGATAGATGGTAAGGAATTTGAATTCCCGATAACACAAGGGGAAACTTGGCTAGAACCATCTAATCCTCAAGACTATGGTTATTTCAATGTAGGAGATTCCATCCAGTTAAAATGGTGTAATTTAGATGAAAATCATTTTAATTTTTGGAGTACGTTAGAATTTAACTTTTTTAATCAAGGCCCTTTTGGTTCTTATACCCGAATAGATTCTAATATCGAAGGAGGTTTAGGTGTCTGGGGTGGGTATTCAGTGAGTTATTATAGTGGAGTAGTAGAATAACCAATAGCTGTATCGTCCCAAAATAAGTTGTCAGTTAAAAAATATGATTAGTATAGGTTGACAGTCACAAATCGAAGGTCCAATATAGGTTGTCACTTAAAATACTTAATCCAGTATAGGTTGTCAGTAAAGATAATAAGCTTTCAACGTTTTGATAGCTTTTGGTTAATTAAATTGGTGTATAAG
>CALFWZ010000049.1 GCA_937928405.1 uncultured Saprospiraceae bacterium | reverse complement strand
TTATTTTTTGAGTAGATTATTTTTGGGGAGTACGAGTCTAATATTTTTGAAAATAGCCGTAGCTATTTGATGAAATTTAGACGAAGTAATCGCCAAAAAGAAGCATTCTAAAATTTAAATGAATTTATTACACAGTGTATTTAATTCGCTGTCAATAAAATTATTCAATACAATACACAAAAGCAAAGAAGTGACTCACACTGCCTCCAATCACAAAGAGGTGCCAAATTGCATGGTTATAAGGTAGCTTTTCCCAGACAAAAAAGATCGTACCCAAAGAATAGAACAACCCACCAATGCCTAAAAGCAAAAGGGTGGTGCCTGGAATAAAGGCCCACATAAAAGGCAGCGTAAAGACAGCACTCCAACCCATCATAAAATAGAGAAATAAAGATAATCGCTGATATTTACCAATCAGAAATATCTTGTAAAATATTCCAGCTATCACAAAAAGCCAGAGCACGGCTGCGAAAATCCATCCATAAAAATGATCCATATACAGAAAAATCAAAGGTGTATGGGTTCCCGCAATTAGAAAATAAATACAGATATGATCAATGATTTTTAGAATCCGTCGACTACGTTGGGTAGTTACTGAATGGTAGATCGTAGATGAAAGATAGACCATGACAAGTGAACAACAAAAAATACTTATTCCAAAGACCGCCAAAATGCTAGTGGTTTGCAAAAATTGATATATCAAAAATGGTGTTGCGGCCAAAAAGAAAATAAGGCCTAGACTATGGGTCAGGATATTGGCAAAGTCCTCGCCGGTAAGTTTGATTTGTTTATTCATGGGTATGTAAGTTCTACCCGAAAAATAAATAAATTTTAGCAAGATGTCCAGTGGAACGTTTCCAAAAAATTTGTTAAATAATTTTACCTTTGATCTAATAGCGTTTTTTTATAACTTCTAAAAGATAAAATGGATGGCTCTATGTCAGAATAGACAGCGTTCAATCTGGTTAAATAAAAAAGCCGATCTAAATTAATAAATCGGCTTCCGCTTTAAAATGGGTTTTTTCAGGTGATATTTGACCAAATCAATGATCAAAGTATACAGTAAGGAAAGGGTAGATATTTTATCCAACCCAGGCGTAACCGCCGTCTCCTTTTCTTGAAATTTGATGTTTCATCGTGTGTTTTGTTTAAATTGTTATTAAGGGGTAATTTTTATATTAAAAATAATGTTATTATAACTTTGTCTATATAATTCAAGAATAATGCCAAATCGTGAGTGATTTTCTTAATCTGCCAAGTCCTTTAGTTGTTTTGAAGTCCGATTTTTTAGAAAAAAAAGGAATAAATCTCTGGATTAAACGGGAAGATTTAATTCATCCGCACCTTGCTGGAAATAAGTGGCGGAAGCTTGAGTTCAATATTCAAGAGATGAGAAAAACGCAAAAGAAAGGGATCATAACTTTTGGCGGCGCTTACTCCAATCATATCTATGCCACTGCTGCTGCTGGTCAACTATTTGATTTTCCGACTATTGGGATCATTCGAGGAGAGGTGACCTTGCCTCTTAATTCCAGACTTTCCTTTGCTACCGAGGCGGGGATGAAGATAGAATACGTCGATAGAACGACTTACCGAGATAAAGAAAAGCTCGCAAGCATCTACCAAACTCGATTTCCAGAATACTATTTTTTGCCAGAAGGAGGAACCAATATGCATGCCATACCTGGTTGCGCACGTACCGTGGCAGAAATCAAAGAACAGCTTTCCCTAATGCCTGATTATATTTGCCTAGCCTGTGGCACAGGAGGTACCCTAGCGGGAATTATTAGTGGATTAAATGGAGAAAGTAGGGGATTGGGTTTTTCAGTGTTAAAAGGAGATTTTCACCAAAGAGATATTCGACAATTACTCTCAGACGCAGAGATTACGGACCCTAAAAATTGGTCGATTAATACCGATTATCATTTTGGAGGCTATGCGCGTCGTTCGGTGGAACTGGATCAGTTTATCATTGCTTTCAAAAAAAACTATGGTATTCCGCTAGAATGGATTTATACGGGGAAACTGCTGTACGGCATTTTTGATTTAATTGAAAAAGGATTCTTTCCGAACGGAAGTCGTATAGTAGTGATTCACACCGGCGGATTAGTAGATTAGTAGATTCCTGCCGGCCGGCAGGCAAGGTGTTGATGTGCGGATTTTATAACTCAAAAACTCACCAACTCAAAGCTAAAATTAGGGCGTCATCCTTTTTCCATCTCGATACCGTACAGGAAAAGCATCTGGATAACCCATTGCTTTTGCTTTGTTCATCATTTCACGTGCTTCTTTTAAAGTGAAAAAAGGAGAAAGTAGCACCCGGGTCCAACCTCGCTCTGACAGATATTCCGTATCAATATTTCCATAAGCTCGAACCTTATCATATTCGGAATTTTGTTCGTAAAATTCAACCACTACGGTAAGCTGAACTTTATAATAGGTACCAGAATAGGTTTTATTTTTTTCTATAGTATTTGAAGCAGTAGGTGCTGGTGTACTGATTCGAACAGGGGAAGTATGCTTGGTAGGAGTGGTTGTTGTGTTAGAATGGTGAATTGGATTTGTATGACTAGACGTAATTCCTGAGGAAGAACTGGACGTTGGTCGAGTCCCTATTTTAAAATCATTTTTATAAACCTTCTGATTCGTATCGTGTGTATTAAAATCGTAAGAAAGTTTTGGTGCGCCAGTTTGCGTGACTTCTAGTTTGAAATTTCGTTCTGGTAAGACATCGAATCGGAAATGCTCTGTTTCAAAAAAGCGGGAAACTAATAATCGCTTCTGTCCATTGGAGGTTAACTCATACAAAGCAGCTTTGTATTTTTTGTTGCGACGAGAAGGAGTTGTTACAGTACCTTCTACAAACATACCACTGCCAAACTTATTGATGGTGTAGATGTCTGCATCGTTTTTTCCTTCTTTACCACTAAAATCACGCGTCGAAACCAGAAAAATATTTTCTTTACTATCTTGATAGATATAACCAAAATCGTCGGAGGGAGAATTAACAGGTTGTCTTAAATTTTCTGGTTGTTTCCAGTTGTCGGGTTCTCCATTACTGCGGAATATATCAAATCCTCCCAGTGTTGGATGGCCATTAGAACTAAAAAATAAAGTCCTTTGCTGTGGATCGTAAAAAGGCGTTATTTCGTCTCCTAAGGTATTAATCTTTGTACCCGCATTTTTAGGAAAACTAAAATCAAAAGCATCGCTATCCATTCGTCGAGTAGCATACCAGATATCCATTCCTCCAAATCCATCGGGGCGGTCAGAAGCAAAATAGAGGATTTCATGCTTTCCGTTTTGTACCACATACGGATACATCGCAGTAGTTCCTTCCATCTTGATATACTCTCGTAATCTAGCGGGAGCAGACCAACTATTCCCCTTTTTTCTAGTAACATAAATATCACATTCGGCTCGAACTCCTTTCCAATCATTATTTTTACAAATGGTAAAATAAAATTGCCGACCATCTGAGCTGAAACTTCCTTGGCTAAGCGCACCGGTCGCTACGGTTGGTAATTTAGGTTCAATGGCAACCGACCATTCACCACCTTCTAAACGAGAACGGAGGATGTTTGATTTTTTAGCACGGGCAGAAGTAAAGTAAAGAATGCCAGAGGCGAAAGGAATAGGTGCGAAATCGTGCGATGAAGAATTTACGGCATTGCCCAATCGAGATAGGGTAGGTTGTGGCTCTGGATTTTCCATTCCTTCCGCTAATAAGCAGCCGGCAATTTCGTTGTCCACCAATTTTTGAATGAGTGCTTTATCTGATCCTTTATAGGTTTGTGCATACGTTTTTAAAGCTGCTTTTGCCTCTTGATAGCGTCCTTGAGATTTGATACTACGACCATATTTTAGACCTGCTAAAGGGAATCTTTCATCTGACTGAATTTTTCCAAAAGCTCTTTCTGCACTCACATAATCCCCGCTAAGGAGATAAGCTTCTCCGGCAGCATTGATAAATTCTTTTTTGCTGGATTTGAGTCGGTACGCAGATTCGTAAGCTTGGCCAGCAGCTGCATAGTCACCTTTATTTTTCAATTCTTTAGCAGAGCGGGAAAGTTGTTTCCAGTTTTGAGCTAAAAGATTATTACTTGTAAAAAGCAATGATAAAAAGATGATATTTATTAGAAGCCTTTTCATATAAGGAATGTTGATAAAAAATATTTTGCCTATTTTCTCAATCTATTCGATCGCCATTTCTAAACAAATTTAAGGAGAATACTACCTATTTAATCGTAAAAAAAGGTTAAAAGTTGCCAGAGAAGATAATCAGATGATCGAAGAAGTCCTATTAGAACAGAAATACCTTTTTTATTAAAATACTAATTTAATTTCTTTCCTCCATTATAAATCGTCCTACCATCTCTACGGCCACCGGATAGACCTGATGTTCCAAGCGTAAAACCTTGCGCGCAATATCTGCTGGTTGATCGGCTGCAGTCAATGGACAACGGGCTTGTAAGATAATATTTCCTTCGTCGTAATGTTCATTGACGTAGTGAACGGTGGGGCCGCTTTCTTTTTCTTTATTATCAAAAACGGCTTGATGCACATGGTGGCCATACATCCCTTTACCTCCGTACTTGGGCAGCAGGGCGGGATGAATGTTGATAATTCTGTTAGGAAAATGCTCAATTAAATATTCAGGAATTAGCCAAAGAAAACCCGCTAAAACAATGAGGTCAATTTTTGCAGTAGTTAGTCTAGTAATTATATTTTTTTCTTCGTAAAACCCTTTTCGATCAATCAATAATTTCTCAATATTGTGTCGATCTGCTCGATCCAGTACGCCCGCATTTTTTCGATTAGAGACGATCAGTCGAACTGATAATTCAGCATGATCTTTTAGATGTCTGATGATCGCTTCGGCATTGGAGCCTCCACCTGAAGCAAAGATGGCTATGTTAAGCATAAGTGTCTGGCTAGTTGGCTGGTTGGCTATTTAGCCTGTTAGCTAGTTGGCTTCCGTCAAATTCTGCGATAGAAGGAAGCCAACCAGCTAACCAGCCAACAGGCCAACCAGCAAATTAAAAAAAATCAAACGATAGAAGAAAGCAAAAGCCAACCAGTCAAAAAACTAATCCAAAAACTGCAAGGTAGCCAATTTAAATTTCTTCCCTCTTTCACCGAATAAAATCATTTCTCTTTTTCCCGTTTGACGAGATACTTTGGGGCGAAAAAGTAAGTTGTCTTGTTGGTTATTGATGAGTGGTGACATTTCAAGGCTTCCATCGCGGTTGATCTGAGCAAGCGAAATAAGCGTACGTCGTGTACTACCATTAAAGCCATAAAGCCGATCATCATCCCGATCATAATTACGCGAATCGTCATTGAAAATAAAAAATAATTTATCGCGCACAATGGACATGGCGTAGGAAGAAAAATAACCGCCATCATTCCGTGTCTCTTGTTCTTTGGGAATTCGAGTAGCCCACTCAATTTCTCCGTTAGGTCGTATATTGGCAATAATTAAATCATTGTAATGATAATAATAATCATAACGATTACCACCACCGCCAAATCGATTTCCAGCAAAATTATCAAACGAATTGACAACATCTACGAAGTATTGTTCTCCCACTAAAACAGCTCCACCATCGTTGCGTAAGATGAGGTGATCTAGAGAAAAGGACCTTAATTCTGCTTGTTTTCTAACCTCACCAGATTGTTCTGCTTTTTCAGCTCGTGATCGTTTACGATTAGAAAGGTCAGCGGTTCGCAGATCAAAGTCAAACTCTTTGGTATTGTTGGCGTAGATTTCTTTAGTAATTGGATTCAGTCGGAAAAAGTAAGTACCCCGAGCGTTAGCAATTCCTTTTTGAGAATAGAAACCAGCACAAACCAGATGACCGTCATTGGCGATCTTAAACGTTAGATCGGTAATAAAATAATCTTTTAATTCTAGTGGATATTCGACAAATTTTTCTCCAGTGGCAGAATATGCAAGAATCGTATAGCGATAGTTGGCTTTTCCTTTTTTGACCTCTTTAGCGCTTTTATCAAAGACCGTATTCATTAAGTAAACATTTCCATCGTTGTCGATTTCAAAACTTTCGATATTGACATTTTGATCTGGATAGGGCAGGGTGACCTCTTTTTCCCATAACAAAGTCATATCTTGATCGTATACGTAGATAGAAAAAGTTTCTTGCGTTTTGCGTCGCTCTGGATTTTGATTATAAATTAATAATTTAGAACTATCCTTGGAGATACTAAAATCAAAATAGCCTTCGCGCGCTCGATTTTTGGTTGGGTTTTCTGCTACTTTGGTCAGTTTTCTGGAAGGTTGTAATCGACGATAATTTACTTCCTGCGCAAACAGATAATTTATTCTTTTAGCTTCATTGTTGAAAGAAGTAAATAAATAGAGTTTGCCACCGAAAGGAATAATGTCTTCAAATTCCACTCGTTTTTTATTATACTTCATATCCAACTTAACGGACTTCCGCAGTTTCATTTGCGGGGTATAATGCTCTAAATAAATTTTACTAGGCCCATCAAAACCTTGTTGTTTTGTTTTTTCTCGTAGGGCATAAATACCTGTTTCATTGGAGGTGATAATTTCAGAAAGAAAGGTGCCAGAAGGTTCACTGAGTTCCTGTCCCCAATCCAGCTGTGTTTTATCGTTGAGTTGTGCGGAGAGCAGCGTAATTATTCCCAACGTAAAAAAGAAAATTAAAAAGGATGTACGCATGTGCTTGTTAAATTGTTGAATTGTTGAACTGTTTAGCGCCAATACTTTATTTCAACAGTTCAACAAAATTTTGAATTATATCTACACTAGAGGCAAAAATTAAATCTAGTATATTATAAAAACACTGCTTTGATACGAATGTTTTATTATTTATCAGGTACCGCTTTTTTTAACAAAAAATTAATGATTTTACAAATCAACACCTTGCCTGCCGGCAGGCAGGAATCAACAAATCAACAAATGTGTTACCTTCCAATAGACCGATATTTAGCTGAATTGGCGGCGTCGATTTTCGACATTACCTTTTTTGCTGTGCTCTTACTAGCACTGTCTGCCACTTTAAAAATGTCAATAATCTCGTTACCTTTAGAGTTGGCAAATACCTGTAGAGACATGGAGTTTGGATAGGATTTTTCGGCTTTACCGACATCTTCTAAAACTTTTGCCATTACCAAACGGGCCGTTTCTACATCCTGGTGCATCAAATCCAACCCTCGAATATGATAATCATACATTCCTTGTCGGTAAGGGCGAAGTCGAGGATTGAGCATGCTTTCCTGTAGCCAATAGCGGTTACGATTGCCATCTTGGGAACGCCATCCACGATATGTACCAGCGACATTAGCAGGGATGGTATTCACAATTTCTTGAGCCCGACGAAAATGTTCTTCTCCTCCAAAAGGAGCAAAAGTATCTCCGTCCAATCCTAAAATAAAGTAAACATAAAAGCCCAAAATTGAACTTAAATTATCTTGATAAGAATTATTACTAAATTGGATCGGTTGAAACTGTTGGTAGCTAAATTGAAGATCCTTGTCATTGTGAGAGATTAATACTGATTCGGAACTGCTTCCATAAATCGGTCGTGAAGCCTGAATTTGGAGGCTACCTGAAAATTCAGTAGCAGAGAGCTCTTCCGTGATATTGATCTGAATATTGGCATTGATGCGTTCGGTGGGTGTGTACACCTGATCCGTCCATTTACGAGTATTTAGAAATTCTTGGACTTGCTGTTGCATGTCCTCGAAGACAGCAGGGTCAACAGTTTGGATTTTTGGTACGTTTACCTTTACTTGAAAATTCATTTCTTGTGCCTGAACAGGGTTAAAAGCCAATAAGCAAATAAAGAGTAGTAGAATATTTTTCATAATTAAATTATTTTGACCAATTCGTTGACGATATCCGTAGCCACGGCAGTTTTTGATTTTAAGGGATATTCGAGCATATTTCCATCGGAATGCAGGATGGTGATTTTATTGGTATCGTGTTTAAATCCAGCTCCTTTATCCCTCAGTGAATTTAAAACGATAAAATCGAAGTTTTTCTTGTGGAGTTTACCTTTTGCGTTGGTTTTTTCATCATTTGTCTCCAAGGCAAAGCCAATGGTCAACTGTTTTTTGGTTTTATTGGCGCCTAAGGTAGCCGCAATATCCTGAGTTCGTTCCAATCGAATAGATAAATCGCCAGCTTTCTTTTTAATTTTTTTGTCTGAGACTTCTGCCGGACGATAATCCGCCACGGCAGCAGCTAATATAGCTACGTCCGCCTTTTTAAAAAGATCCGTTGCTGCGGTAAACATTTCTTGCGCAGATTCCACCGAAATGGTTTGGATATTAGGATGAGCCGTTTTTAAATTAGAAGGACCCAAAACCAATTGAACTGTGGCTCCACGACTGGCTAGTTCTTCAGCGATGGCCATTCCCATTTTTCCAGAGGACCGATTACCAATAAAGCGGACTGGATCAATTGCCTCGTAAGTAGGGCCTGCGGTAACAATGACTATTTTATCTTTCAGATCTTGGGTTCGATTGGTAAAATCACTAATCAGTTGAACAATATCTTCTGGTTCTGCCATTCTACCGGCGCCTACTAATCCGCTCGCTAGTTCTCCATGACCTACCGGAATGAGATGATTGCCACCGGCGATTAGTTTTTCGAGATTGCTACGAGTTGTAAAATGTTCCCACATATCTAGATCCATGGCCGGTGCAAAAAATACGGGACATCGGGCGGATAGATACGCGGCCAGCAGCATATTGTCGCAGATACCGTTGGCCATTTTGGCGAGGGTATTGGCGGTAGCGGGAGCGATGATCATTACGTCTGCCCAGAGTCCAAGTTCGACATGATTATTCCATCCTTCGGAACTATGAACGTTAGAAAAAACAGGCCGTTGAGAAAGCGTACTTAGTGTGAGGGGACTGATAAAGTCGACGGCAGCGGATGTCATGATGACTTGTACTTCTGCACCCGCTTTGATAAAAAGTCGAGTGAGCAAGGCTGACTTATAAGCAGCGATACTGCCGCTAATACCGAGGAGAATTTTTTTACCGGATAGGATAGTATCCAAAATTTTAGGTTTAGCTGTAAAGCTAGTTAGCCCTCTTCCAGAAGATGCTTATAATAAAACATGGCAGAAGAGGGCTAATCAGCAAACTGGCCGAGAGCCAGCATTTATTAAAAAGATTGCTTAGAATTTTTTCTCTTCGCGATCGTGATAGTGTACTTCGCCGTTGCTAAACTCGTCGCTAGCAATCAGTACTGGATTGGGTAATCTTTCGTAGAATTTAGAGATTTCGATTTGCTCTTTATTCTCGTGAATTTCTTCAATCGTATCAGTATTCACTGCAAACTCTTCAAGTTTGTTATGCAATTCATGCTTAAGATCAACAGAAATCTGCTTGGCTCTTTTAGAAATAATAACGAGCGACTTATAGACATTTTCGGTGTCTTTGATCATTTCGTGAATATCCCGTGCACCACAATTTGGCTCTAGGCCCTGAACTCTTGATTTAATGTCCGACATTAGCGATAATTTTTAATTGCTTATTGGATTTATTGATAATACTTTGAACCTCGTCTCCATATTTACTTTTTGGATGTTTACGAAGAAAGGTTTCTGTATATTTTAATGTGTTATTGTACCGATCCATTTGTTTGGCAAAAATGCTGTTTTCTGCCCAGTTGAAGTTAGATTTTATAATCAAAAATCTTACCCGTTCGGCGTACGGCGAATCTGGAAAATCTTTTAGCAAATTCTGAAAAGATTGCGTAGCTGCCTGATATTGTTTTAGATCGTAGTATAACTCTGCTTCTTTGTACGTCTTATTTTCCAGTTTTGTTCGCATTTTGGTAATCAGCGAGTTGGCTTCTTTTACCTTTGGACTAGTTGGATAGGTGTTAATAAATAACTGAAATCCGTCAATCGCTTTTTGCGTATAAGTCTGGTCCAGACGGTAAGAAGGACTGAGATTATAATTAGCGTAGTGTTCCATGTAATCGGCCTCTTCCCGGTATTGACTATTAGGAAAAGTGTTGGAAAAATTCTTAAAATAATAAGAAGCTAACGTAAATTTTTGTTGATGATAATGGGTGTAAGCATAATAAAAATACGCTTTTTCTGCTTCCGGACGACCTTTATAAGCGCCAATCACTAGTTCGAATAAGGTTTGTGCTTTTACCCATTCCTCATTTTCGTAATAATAGTTGGCCTTTTTCAGTAATAATTCGGTATCTGTACTGGTTCGCAGTTTCTCATATTCACTCTTACAGGCTGTTCCTAATAGAAGGAATAGACCGATAAAAACACCGAAGATCATTTGTTTATTCATAGACGTGCAAATTTACGTTTTTTTTCTCAAATTCTAACGAATTCCCAATATGGAAACGATCATCTATTAAACGGGAAAAAGCGTAAAAAATTAGCGTTTTATCATTTAATCTACTCAGATTTGCCCTTTTAGGAACGTTATTACTTAAAAAGACGGGTAATTAGGAAAACAGGTTGGGGGAAGAGGCGTAGAAACTTACTTTATGCCAAGTGCCTAAAACGAACAAAGCCGGCAAATGCCGGCCCTGTTTTGGTTGGAAGTATCTATGCCTCCATAGTGTTACGGTAGTTTTCCCAACCATTATATTTTAGACAGTTTTGTGAAAAACTGTTCAAAAGCGAGAGAGTGAACCGTAAAATTAATAAGCTTTCTTATATAAACAAAGTTTTTAATATTTTATTGCATAGATCCTTCATAAATATAGGTCTTAAGGAACCTCAGTATCTACACTATCGCAAGACCATTCCCATCAATTCTTTAAATTCGTCCGCTTTGTTAAAATTATGATCTTGGTAGGTGGTGGCACTAAAGCGCAAGTTGTAGACTTGTTCATTACGGAATTCCAACTCAATTTTGATATTTCCATATCCTTGATTAAATTTTTCTGTTTTAGTTTTTTTAAAATTTAAAGAAGGCTTTAGATAATGTCGTTGAATAGACTCGACCCACTGCGGTCGATTGAAGGTGCGAACGTCGCTCACATAACTATGGTATTTCATTTTCAACACTTTTTCGCGGAGCAGATCAAAAAGGTGAATAATTTCTGTCTTTCGATATTGTGTTTGATGAAAATGTATGACAAAACCTTTGGCGGATGGAGTATTTAAAAAAGCGATGGCATCATCCGTTCTTGCCGTGGGAGAGAGATAAGCAGTATATTGATTATTGAGCCAATCGAGCATGCGCTTGGCAGAAAGCGTCACCTTCCATTTTTCATAAGCGATCATATCCGCTTCACTACGTTCGATGATCTCGTGGACCACAGGTTGCGAAGGTGAACTTTGTTCAGATTCTTGAAATAGCGATTTTATTTTTTCCCAGAAGTTGGACAAAGGAATAGGGTTTAAAAATATGCTTGTAAAAGGTAGTGTTTGTAAGAGACAAAGATCAAACAGTTGAAGAAAGGAATTGGTTTAGAGAGGCTAACTAGATACTAAGATGTATCCTAGGTAATTAGCTAAAAGTTTAACGGAAGATAAAAGTATTTTTTCTTAAGCTACTTCGCTTTTCGTATCGCTAACACGTTGTTGTAGCAAGGTAAATTTTTCTTGATATTTTCGGTAGTGGGCCAGATAGGTTTCGAAGTCACGTACTTCTGCTTGTTCTTGATATTGTGCTATCAGTCTGCCTAGAAAAAAGCAACCAATGGCAAGGGTCGCCCCTGTAAAAATATAACCAATAGCGGAGACAATTTCTGGTAGGTTAGGATTGGATTCCACCACGATTAAAGAAACAGCCGCTAAAGACCAAGCCGTAATCAGCGACTTTTGAGTCGTGCCGAGTAATAGAAGATTGATGGTGTTAAGCATACGATTTAATCTTTGTTCTTTTTATAAGAAGAATATCCTAATAAAGTTAAAAGCGCGGTTAGTGCCGCAGCACCAATACCGAGGATGCTTTTGTCTCCTGGGTTTTTATAAATAGCATAACTGCAAGCAACAAGAAATCCTAGAACTACAGGAAACGAAATAAAGTACATATAAGTTCTAAAATTATCCCTTTTTAACCTATTTCTTTCAAACGCTAAAAACATTTCTTGTACGCGTTCTTCAAAATTTATGGTTCTTTGCGAAACGCTTTCTAGATTGTTTTTAGTTCCAATATTCGGTCCTATTTTTGGGGTTCGAATATCTAATATTTCATTAAGCTTCTGCTGTTTTTGAGATATTTTCTCTTCTAATTCTTCTATCTCAACTCGAAGCTTTTGTTGGTCGTTCGTCATAAATAATATCCTATTATGGTAAATATAGGTATTTATCCTTGGTTTTAAAAGGTTTCTACCCTCCAATTTATTGTATACTAGGCGTGATTCATGGCCCAATCTTTTGCAAAATAAGTCAAAATTACATCCGCTCCAGCCCGCCGGATGCTCAACAACGCCTCTGGCATGGCTTGATCAAAATCCAACCAGCCCTTTTGAGCTGCCGCCACCAACATAGCACATTCGCCACTCACTTGATAGGCTGCAATCGGCAAGTCGGTGTTTTCATGTAGTAAATGAATCACATCCAAATAATGAATTGCTGGCTTGACCATTAAAAAATCAGCTCCTTCCGCTATGTCTAGATTGGCTTCGATTAGGGCCTCTCGTTTGTTGGCCGGATCCATTTGGTAAGTTTTCTTATCGCCTGCTTTGGGAGCAGAATCTAGCGCATCTCGAAATGGACCGTAGAACGCACTGGCATATTTAGCGCAGTACGACATGATACCAGTATCGGTAAAACCCGCCTTATCGAGTGCTTGACGAATATATCCGATTCGTCCATCCATCATATCACTCGGACCGATCAAGTCAAAACCAGCGCGCGCTTGTGCAACCGCCATCTTTCCAAGAATAGGAAGTGTTGGATCGTTGACGATGATTCCTTTTTTGACCAAACCATCATGACCATCCGAACTATATGGGTCCATCGCTACATCACTGATGAGACAACATTCCGGAAAACGTTTTTTGATGGCAGTAGCGGCTTTGAGGTAGAAATTTTTTGAGGAGTAACTATAGGTCGCCTTTTTATCTTTGAGTGATTCTTTGACGGCTGGAAAAAGAATAAAACTGCGAAGACCGAGTTTCATACATGCCTCTATTTCGGTTAGTAATAAATCCAATGACCAGCGGTAATTGCCGGGTAAAGATTTTACTTCATTTTTTATTTTTTTTCCGTCTACGAGGAAGAGTGGATAGATAAGATTGTCAACGGTTAAACGAGTCTCGCGGACCATATTGCGGAGCGCAGGCGTACGACGATTACGACGTGGGCGTTGGTTCATAATTTGGTGTGATTTTTTTGGCAAATATACGGGGTTTTGGGGTTGGGTAGATAGAGACAATTCATGAATTGTCTTTAACCTCTTTCTTTGGAACCGGATCATGTCCATGTCCAGCCCAAGGATGACAGCGCCCGATGCGTTTGGTGCCGAGCCAAAGGCCTTTGAAAACGCCCCATTCATTGATGGATTCGACCATGTATTGAGAGCAGGTAGGGGTGTAACGACAGTTGTTGCCGAGATGTGGAGAGATCACAGACTGGTAAAAACGAATAGGTAGAATGAATATTTTTTTAAACATTTTGAACGAAATCTAAAGCGTATAATAGGATGGTACGATGATTTTTAATGCTATAATAAGTGAATGATAATTTTGGCTAATAGCTAAAACTTGCCGTTGGTTTATCCGTTTGAAATAATAAATAATCTCTTTTTTTGTTGGGGCCTTGTAAGGTAATGATGTTCTGCTGGTCATCGTATAATTCCATTAAGACATTATTGGTTAGGGTCAGATTTTTAGTGGGACCTTCTGCGAGTGGAAATTCAAAATAACACCAAATCGCCAGTAAATCCTGACTGTTTTCTTTCCCAACAAAAGAGAGGGAGAGCGGCGCTTCGTTGGCAGCGACCATAAAATGATTGCTGAGGTAAACGGCCAAAAGGGAGTCCCCTTCTAGTACTTCTTTTTCTGTACCCAAATGCATTTTTTCAGTAAAACCCGTTTCTTGTTGAATGCACTTTTCTAAATCATCTAAGAAAATATGCATACTGACCTGGATGGATTTTTCCGCTGTATTGACGTCCACCTGTGCTTTAGTCAGGTGAATATCGTGGGCTAGCCAGAGACTAAGTATTTGTAAGAATAAGATCATTCAGAATATTTTTTTAATTTTTTATTTGAAATTATCCCAAGACTCTTGACGAAATTTTTTATTGCTTTCTTTCTGTTCATTTTTTTGGCAGAAAAAAAACGAAACCCCGCCTGACTGATCGTCAGATCGGGCAGGAAAAAATCTGCCGGCTGTAGCATTTTTCGAACCCATTACTTCTAATAAAAAGTCAAAGTGAATAAACTCGCGTTAATTATTTTGCCTTTGAAATATTTCATCTATTTTCAGATTTAGTAGATTTTTTTTAGATTTTCTAGCTCATACAGTATTCACTTTAAGACATTTTATTAATGCAATGAGTGGAAAAAAGCTAAATGCCGGAACTTTTTAGTCAACAAGAAAGGCAGCTCTTGCCAAGCTTGTCTATAGGAAACCTTCTGCTAAAGTGTAGAGGGAATTCTCTAATGATGTTAAAGAGAAACAAATATCCAATAATTAATAACAAACAACAATAAAATGTAAACGTTGGTAACTTCCATTTCGTTGTGGATAAGCGGTGAAACTTTAAGCCAATTTAATAGAGGATCTAATTCCTTCTATTATTTTAGTAAGTAATGGCCTAATAATAAGTTCTGTATTTTGGCAAGGATATTTTGGATCAAGACGAGACGAAAAACGCAGGGATAGCCGCGCTATCACGAGGCTTTTCAACCCTGCCCGATCTGACGATCAGTCAGGCGGGGAAGTATTGATTCAAAAGATACAGCCATAAATCGGAAAATTATTGTTTGACCATTACTAGCCCCCCTATAATCCAAATACAAAGGACCATCACCACGGTATTGACAACTGCGATCCAGGTTTGTTTTTTTAGACCTAAAATATTTAAAACTAGAAAATTAATCAACAGCACTGCTCCGACGATTAATAACTGTCCTAGTTCAATTCCCAAATTAAAAGCTAATAATTGCCAAACCAGCAAGTGTTCCTCACCTGGCATTAAGGCTGATTTTAGAAAATTGGAAAATCCCATTCCGTGGATTAAACCAAAAAACAAGGCAGCGATATATTTTACATTTATTTGGGAACTGCCTGCGCTAGGTTGTTTAAGCATCCATAAATTATAAGCGGCAGTCAATAATATGGTTACTGGAATCAGCCACTCAATAATGTTGGCTGGAAACTGAATGATATCCAGTACTGCTAAGGCTAACGTGATAGAATGACCGATGGTAAATGCGGTGACCAGTACCAATAATTTTTTCCATTCTACTATCTGATACACAACCGTCAAAGCAATCACAAAAAGGAGATGGTCGTACGCCGCCAAATCTAGGAGGTGTTCAAAACCGAGTTTTAGGTAAATATTAAACATGTAGAGAAACGATTTTTAAAATAAAACATCAAGCGGTGGCATTTCCAAATGCTTTTAAGACACGTAGGTGCGAACCCACCGCTGCGCGAAAAGTTGGTTGATCAAAATACGGCAGGTTAAATTCAGCTGCGGTCTGCTGGACAATTTTAGAAATGTTTTTATAATGAACATGACAGATATGGGGAAACAAATGATGTTCAATTTGAAAGTTTAAGCCACCAACAAACCAAGATAAAATTTTATTGTTACGAGCAAAATTGGCAGTCGTCATCAACTGGTGAATAGCCCAAGTATTTTCCATCGTTCCGCTCATCACCGGTTTGTGGTGGGTGGGGCCTTCCACCACGTGAGCCAACTGAAAAACAATGGTCAAAATAAAACCAGAAACCATTTGCATAAGCAAATATCCCAATAGGACTTGCCACCAAGTGACGGGTAAAAGCAAAAGCGGTAATCCCAAAATATAAAAAAAGTAAATGGATTTACTAATCAACATGGTGATGACTTCGTGACGAGGATGGTGACCACTTTTTTCGGTGAGGCCGCTGCGATTATAATGGGCCATCTGCACAAAATCTTTTTTAGTTAACCAACTTACCGTTGCCAAGGTATATAAAAATGGTGCGTACCAATGTTGATATTTATGGTAGCTATTGATTTTGCCATGCGGCGAAAGTCGAATAAAAGGTTTGTCATGAATATCTTCATCCAATTCGTAGATATTCGTATAAGTATGATGTAAAATATTGTGTTGAATATTCCAAGTGAAAGAACTTCCGCCAATCACATTAAAAGAATAACTGAGCATTTTATTCCAAAATTTATTTTCAGAATAAGCACCATGCGCTGCATCATGCGCGACTGAAAATCCGATCCCCGCTTGTCCTAATCCCATCATAAGACAGAGTCCTGCCATCACCCAAGTTGAAAATCCGCCAAGCATAATGAGTAGATAGGGACCGAAGTAAAGCGTATACATACAGATGGTCTTAATAACCATCCGATGATCTCCATTTTTAGATAGATTATTTTCCTGAAAATAACGGTTGACGTTTTTCCGCAGAGTGGTAAAGAACTGAGAAGTATCAGGTCGAGCAAATTTTACGCCTTGCATAGTCTAGTATGTTTATTAAGTAAGAATCTTAGTAAAGGTAAGGAATTCACCCTGAAAATCGGCACGAAAAGCGGAAATTGACTAGGAATTTAGAAATAATGGAAACTAAAATAATAGGGTTTTGCTAACGCATTCAAAAGAGCGATTCAACGTGATAAAGCAGATATAGTCTGAAAACAAAAACCGCCGATCCAAATAAATTTCGATCGGCGGTAGCTGTTCAAGGGAATATAATTATTTAATCGACTCGAAGATCTTCTACATCTACGTCAGGGTAATCGCTGGCGTTGAAGGTGAAGGTCTTATCGGTAAATTTTTTGTTGGGTGTGAGTTTATCGACCTTTAGAGTATAACGAGCGCCATCACGGCTAAATGCTTTGATGCTGCGTAGGTCATTCTTTTTGATGTCGAGTGAAATCCGAAATTTAAAGTATTCGCTGTCGCGGTCAACAGGTTTTAGTTCGATCCAACGGACTGCTTGGCCATCCTCTTTGGCTACGATAATGGGAGCAGCGATGAATTTGGCATCTTCATAAAATTTTAGAAAATTCTGTGGAGAAAACATCTCTTCAGCGCTTTCGTCTGGATCAACATTATTGATCTGGACCAATTTGGAAGAAATCTGGTGATACCAAAGTAATTTTCCGTCAGAGATGATGTGTTGATCGTTCATGGTCAAGTTGTAGCGGTCGTCTTGCTGTTGGATGGTGCCTTTTTGAATTTCAGCGTCCTCTTCCGGCATTTCGATGGTTAGCGTAAAGGCTGCTTCCACAGAAGTATAGCTGAGATACTGATCTTTCATGGCTTCTAATACTTTAGTCGATCCAGGATCGGCGTCCTCAATAGCAGAAAATTGGTTGGTTTGAGCATTGGCGAACATGCTAAAGGTCATGGTCAGTAAAAATATTATCTGTTTCATCTTATTGCTGTTTAGTGAATCCGGTATTTAGACACAAATATAACGCGAGAGATTAACGACGGATTGCTAGGAAGTGTTAAGGAATTATTAATATTGAGTCATGCCGAATTTCGTCACCATCATTTAATCTGGTGATTTGTACTTAATCGTAGTATTTTTTTGCTGGTTTGCCAGTTGGCTGATATTTTTAAAGAAAAAAATGAGATGAATTCATGTTTTCTCTTGGACCCTTCCAACTTACGTAGACAAACCCTATTTTTGCCGAAAAAAAATGGATAACCCAACTACTGCTCCTGAATTTTACGATCAAGTATTTTCTTCCTCACCAGACGCTACAAAGGAAGCTTTTCTGCGACAATTATTTGCTCGGGACGAATTATTTCGAAACGCCTACGAGAATTACCTAAATCCAGCCCCCGTTAATTATGACCTTCCGACTTTGATCGAAAAACTCAACGAAATTTCTCAACGCATCAAAACGGAAATCGAAAATTTCGAATGGCTGGTATCAGAAGACGATGCTGAAGCAGATTATCTAGAAGAGATGAGCGAAGTATTGAATGAAAACTTTTTTGTCAATATTACTCCGATGATTGAGCAGTATTTTCAAAGTGGTAATTTATTATTGGCCCTTCGCAATCTTCGAGTATTAGAACTTAGTCTCGATCTCGATTGGGAGAAATCAGCACCCCAGCAGCTTGCCTTTTATGGCCCTGAACTCAACGAAGATATGGTAACCCACGAATTTAATTATCTCTTGGTGTATTTTCATACGGGTATTTTTTCGGATGTTTTGTTGCGGAGCGCTCAAGAATTGGTAGCGAATTTTATCGCTCATCCAGCGGCGTATTATGCGCAGACGGCAGGGTGGAGAGAGATTGGTGGGATGATTGAAGAGCGGTTAAATTAGATAAATTGTCGAACGATATTTCTCACTTGCCCCAGATAAGTTTTCCCAAATAAATTTAAATGAACCAGTAAATAATACAATTGATAAATTTTCATTCGATCCGGAAATCTTTCAGCCAACGGAAAGGCTGATTGGTAAGCATCATAAAAATCGGAATGAAATCCACCAAACAAATGACTCATCGCCAAGTCCATTTCTCGATGGCCGTAACTCACGGCGGGATCAACTAAGACAGGAACTTGACTTTTAGTCATCAAAAATTACCACTCCATAAGTCACCATGTGTCAAACTAGGCGGTTCTTCTGGACAAATGGCAGGGATCTCTTGATATAGTTTCTCAAACATTTTCAAGTCATTGGCATTTAATAAGCGACGATCTGCTGCCATTTTAACCTGTGGTTTTAAACGCTCTGTTACGTAAAATTCAGACCAAGTCTTGTGATAATGATTCTGTTGTGGAAGACTGCCGATAAAGTTATGATGATCGAGACCAAAATTTTCTTGCGTAGTTTGGTGAAGTGCTGCTAGTTGTCGTGCAAGGATTTCCCATCCTGATTTGTTGTGTATAACGGGTGGTAAGTATTCCATTAAAAGATACGCTGTTCCATTGATATTACCTGCCGCAAAAATAGTTGGTGTTTTTATGGTTTGACTGTTTGCTAAAGTTTTTAGTCCGAGCGCTTCTATTTCTAGGAAGTTGTGAGTAGGAGGTTGCTGGTGTTGTTTTAGAAAATAGATGCCACTGGTAGTTTCGATGCGCCATGCTTCATTGATATCGCCGCCTGAGATGGGTTGATAAGCAAGGATTTTTCGATGCTTTAGAAAATTGGGTTGAAGGAAGGGGAGCGGAGATTTCAAGTTTTGTTTTTTGTAAAGATAAGAAGATGAGTGGATTTTTTGATGTGCGGATATGCGGATTCATGGATGTACTTTTAGGAGTTGTTAAATTTTAATTTTTTTGCTGTTCATCCGTTTTAGTCGCTGCGCTCATGGATATGCTTTGTTGAGGTGAGTCGGTCATCTTCCTAAATTAAAGAAAATCTAATGGGGAATTGAAATAAAACATTCCCTTGAAATAAGGCCCTCTCGTTAAGAGGGGAATTTTGGATTTCTTTCCGGATTTGCGCAGGAGAAAAGCGCCCGAAGGAAGCGTTCGACTAAGTAAATACAGAATCACTAAAAATTCAAGAAAACTTGAAATTAATTCGGAGATAAAGAAACTTAAGTGTTAACTCAAAACCATGAAAACATTCCCTTGAAATAAGGCCCTCCCGTTGAGAGGGGAATTTTGGATTTCTTTCCGGATTTACGCAGGAGAAAAGCGACCGTAGGGAGTGGTTCGACTAAGTAAATACGGAATCACCAGAAATTCAAAAACCCCTCGAAACCAAAGTTGAGACGAGCGTTAGATTTTCCTTCCGAATTTGCGCAGGAGAAAAGCGACCGAAGGAAGCGTTCGACTAAGTCAAATACGGGATTAAAGAAAATCTAAAAGCGAGTCGAAACCATAATAAACAAAAAAACCCAGTAGAAGTAAATTCTACCGGGTGTGGTTCCTCGTGATTAGCTCACAAGGTTGCCTCCTATTTCCTAATCACATACTCTCCAAGAACCGTTCCAATTCTACTTCATCGTACATTAAAACTTCTCGGGGCTTGCTTCCGTCTGCTGGACCAACGATCCCAAAGGATTCCAATTGATCCATAATTCGACCCGCTCGGTTATATCCCAGCTTTAATCTTCTTTGGATCATAGAGGTGCTACCGTGTTGATTCTGAACGACTAAGCGGGCTGCATCTGTGAATTTTGCATCTAGATCATTGACACTGACGGAATTTTTGCCGCCCTTCCCATCATCATCTCCATGAAATTCTGGTAAAAAGAAGGGTTCAGGATATCCGGGTTGATCTGCGATAAAATCAATTACTTTTTCTACTTCTGGGGTATCTACAAAAGCACATTGTAGACGAATTAAATCACTTCCGAATGATAATAGCATATCTCCACGACCAATTAATTGATCCGCACCTCCTGCGTCAAGGATCGTTCGTGAATCTACCTTAGCCGTTACTCGGTAGGCGATTCGTGCTGGGAAGTTGGCTTTGATCGTACCCGTAATAATATTGACCGAAGGACGCTGTGTTGCGATAACCAGGTGGATTCCAACGGCTCGAGATAGCTGTGCTAGTCGACTGATGGGCATCTCAATTTCCTTACCTGCGGTCATAATCAGATCCGCAAACTCGTCAATCACCAGTACAATAAACGGCATAAAGGCGTGTCCGTTGTTGGGATTGAGACGACGGCTAACAAACTTCTCGTTGTATTCGGTGATGTTTCTGGACTTGGCTTTTTTCAAGTTAGAATACCGTTGATCCATTTCGATGAGGAGTGAGTTGAGGGTATGAACTACCTTAGTCGTATCCGTCACAATTGGTTCATCTAATCCTGGCAAGTAGGCGAGGAAGTGAGATGCGATTTTGCTGTAAGGGAATAATTCCACTTTTTTAGGATCAATCATCACAAACTTAATCTGTGATGGATGTTTTTTATAAAGCAGAGAAATTAAAATCACATTGATACCGACCGACTTACCTTGACCGGTTGCACCCGCAATTAGCAGGTGAGGCATCTTCGCTAAATCCGCTACAAAGACTTCGTTAGAAATGGTCTTCCCGAAAGCAATGGGCAAATCCATTTTGGCTCGCTTAAATTTATCCGAAATCAAAGTTTCTTTTAATGAAACGACTTGTTTTGCTTTGTTTGGTACTTCAATACCAATGGTTCCTTTACCTGGAATTGGTGCGATAATTCGAATACCGAGTGCCGCCAAACTTAGTGCGATATCATCTTCTAGATTTTTAATTTTAGAAATACGAACACCGGGGGCAGGAACGATTTCGTACAAGGTCACCGTCGGTCCAATGGTCGCCTTAATTTTAATGATTTCAATTTTATAATTGAGCAAGGTCTCAATAATTTGATCTTTATTGGCTTCTAGTTCGGCCCGATCGATTTCAACCTTTTGATCGGCATAGTCATACAGCAATGCCAGTACTGGATGTTCATAAGAAGATAATTCCAAGGTTGGATCATACGGCTCGCTGTGTGTGTTTTCGTGTTGAATCACCATGTCCGGTTGATCAAATGGATTTTTTATGTCTACGGGAACCGGTACAGGAGATTTTTCCTCAAGGCTAGTTTCTTCTGGTGTAGGTTCAGCAATTTCTAATTCAGCATCTCCTGGTGTAAGAGCATTGGCCTTTTTATTTTTAATTCTTTCTCGCAATTCCAACGCTAGCTGTTGTGGTGTTTTTTCGGCAGGCTTTGCTTCCTCTGTGGCAGGCGTATCCTGTTCTACTTCCAGAGAGAGACCATCCGATTTAGGTTCACCACTGGCGGCTCCTGTATTAAAATTACGTTTGCTAACATCAGATTTGGGGCGTAACCCAACGGCGGAAGACGGATCTGGTAGTGCTGCTACGGGTGGTTTTGCTTTTGCTCTTTTAAGTGCTTTGGGGTTGGTGATATTCGCTAAAAAATATTTTAAATCTGACCAAAAACCACCAGGGGTTAATTCTGAAAAATTAGGATTAAAAGCCCAAACCACGCCAACCAGCACAAAGAACAAAAGCAAGGTGATTGTTCCAATCGTGCCGATAAAAGAAATCAGCCAGGAACTAACGCCTTCTCCAAAAGCGCCTCCCCAAGGAAAAGTAGAACGCTGAAAAGTAAATTCAAATAGGACAGAAAGAAAAATTAACAATAAAAAACTATACCAAAGGGTAAGTCGGTATTTGACTAGCGGTTCTTCTTTGATGAAAGCTAAACCTATGACACTCATCATAAAGACCAAAATGTAAGAAGGTAATCCGAAGCCCCAAAAGAAGAAAATATTTGAAAAAATGGCACCGAGTCGTCCTAGCCAGTTGGACATTTCTACATCGCTCTGCAATAATAGCCCCCACGAAAATTGAAGTACTCGGTCTTGGTCTGCTTCCCAAGTAAAGAGATAAGAGCTAAAAGCAATAAAGAGGTAGAAGGCAAAAAGCAAAAACAGGAATCCTAAGAGTTTGGGTACCCTGGCGTCCAGTTTGAATTTATCAAAATTGAATGACAATTGGCTAAGAATGCCTTTAGATTTTTTTTTCGCTGCCATGAGCAAGTATATTTTCGAATCATCAGAAAGGAATGAGGCATTAACATATTGATACCCCGTTCCCAAACTTATTGAGCGCACACGATAAGCATCGGTACGCTAAATAGGGAGTCGTCAAATTCAGTGTTTCATAAAATAACAGCGGAGATCTCTAGTGGAACTACAGAGGGGAGGAAATCCATGATTAATTTTTCAATTGGTTTTCCAGCCTTTATAGGCTCTCTTTGTTTAGGTGAAAGACCTAATTAGTTTTCTCAACGGTTACTCTACAAATTTAGGGATATTTCTGGGCATTTACAATGATTTATAGAAAAGGTCTAGATTAGGGACAGGAAAAGAATAATTTGAATATGTTAAGAAATGTCTAGTAGTTATCTGAATATTTTTTTAGCGATGATTTAGGTCTTTAAATTAATTCAGAAACCTGACATATTAATCCTTTAATTCTACTGGTTTTCTGAAGAAAATAGTTGTTCATTTTAATGAATTATCACTTTTAGGATACTGATTTTTTACGGGAAAAAGATTTTGTGATGATTGGATTATTTCTATTTTTAGATAAGTATTTAATACAATTTTTATCGCAAAGATAATTTTTTGTTGATGGCACTCTACATCCACAATTTGATCTGGAAAACAATAAACCATAAGCTATGAGAATTCAACTCCTTTTATTTCTTAGTTTCATTGCCTTCGTTTCCACCGCCCAGGTGGAATTAAATTCAGAAGATTTTTTTAAACCACTCGAAGTGTACGATGGTGCGTCCATCCCATATTTGCATGAGGTAATTGACATCATTGAAATCGAGGAAGGATTTATTTATATCAATAATATTCATACCAACGGTTTCCAATCCCGACCAGATTTTCAAGGATCCTTTATTAAGAAAACTGATGCTTTCCTTAATATCATAGATTCCGTGGATACGCATACGCTGGGTCTGGAAATACCTGGTTTGATATTATGGGGATTGACCCAAGATCATCAGAACGATAGCTTATTACACATTTGGGGTGGAGCCGAAGATAATTCCCTTCCCAATGGACGAATGAAAGACTTTTTTGTGCTACATACAGATTTGAATTTAGAAATTCTTTCCATTGATTCTTTTACTTATCGGGAAAGTTACCAGATTCGCCCTCCAACTGTTAACAACCAGGGAAATGTTGCCACAGTGCTACGGTCTTTTGAGGAAAGTGATAGCATATCCTATTCTAGCTACTACGTGGAATTTAATACGCAAGGTGAGATAGTATATGAAAAAGAAGGAATATATGCTCCATTGGCGCAACTGCCAGATCATTCATATGTAGCACCAGGTATAGGCGGTTCTAATCGAATAGTCTATTATGACCAGGAGCTTACTCTTACTGGTTCAGAGGAATATTCTGATTTTCTTTTTTCTTCTTGTGAACACTTTCTTAATACCGTGACGATTGATTCCACTATTTATTTTGGTACTGCCTGTGAAAAAAGAATAACTTCGAATCCCAATATTCCATGGTCTCAGCTTCTTGAGATTCAACACGTAGAACGGATTTTTCGTTACCAAAACGGAGCAATTACACAAGTATTCGAAGAAGCCCCTTATCCATTACCGGAGGGTGCTACTGGTATTTCATCGAGCTATTACATAAATTTTAATGCGTTAAAATATAATTTTGATGCGTTATATCACGACCGTTTATATACCAGTGCTTACTACGATAATTATCAGGTAGATCAAATAACACACCGTCTGACGTTGCACGCCTCGGACGAAACAGGGGCTTTAAGATGGTCTAAACATTTTTTCCATCCGACTAAATCTTATGAGACCTATCGGGTAAAAGCACTTAAAGATGGAGGGGTATTATTTTTAATAGAATTTAATAATCGTAATCCAAATTTCTCCATCGAAAAAGACGTCGTGTTTTGGCGTTTTGACGAAAATGGAAACAAATATGTCGGAGACATTACGAGTGTTGCTGATCTAGAAATGCCTAGTCTGAAACTCTATCCCAATCCTGTACGGGAACAGTTGTATATCCAAGTCGAATCAGGTCACCCTATTACGGAGTTAGCCGTCTACGGTTTAGACGGCAAACGATTAATTCAACAATCTGGTTCGACTAATTCCATTGACTTAAATCGCTTAACGAAAGGAATGTATATTCTGGTAGCGAGTTTTTCTGATGGGACGATGGTTCGGGAAAAATTTATTAAGCAATGAGGAACGATCAATAAAAAAGCACCGAAACTTGTCGGTACTTTTTTACTTGGTTTTGCGAAGAAAAAGCGATGTTTTTCTTTTTATAATTTGCGAGTACTTGCTATTGGTTTGATAGCTTTAGGCACTGTTTTGCTTACTCGGCAAGCTGGATTACTACGATAAACAATATCGGACATCCCGGAGGCCATTGCCTGCATAGAGGCGATATAGGGCAGATAAATTTGTGCTTTTCCGTCCGTATGTATTTGGGCGGTCTGTGCGTGCAATTCGAGGGTGTTGATAGAACCTCGTCCTGTAAAATTAATTTGCTCGTGGTTCACTTTACCGGTCAATGATGCATTTATTTCTCCCGTAAAGGTAGCCCTAAGATTTTCAACCTCTAAGGGTAAGCGTAGATCAATATTCCCAGTAGCGGTAATAGAAAAAGTTTCGGTAGTAATTGGTTGAATGCCGTCCACGCGAATTTTACCGTTGAGTTCTAGATTTGTCAATTCAGGATAGTATAAATAAACATCAATTCGCTGATGATCAAAAGGACTGTTGTTGGCAGTTTTAAAGTCGTACCACACGTAGAGCGTTTCGTTTCGCACTTCTGTACGTACATGTTCGGAGGTGTAGTCAGCAGATGACTGTACTTTAATAGCGGGATTATCCGATGGTTCTAAAAAAATACTACCGTATCCTTCGTAACTTATTTTGTTGAAAAAGGGGAGTGGTCGAGTTTGAACTTCCTGAGCACTAGTTTTTAAAGAGAAGAGGATGGAGAAAAGCAAAAGTAGCGATTGAATTTTCATAACTATTTTTTTGAGTGAATTGGTTTTGTTTCTTTAATCGTTTATTTCTTTAATCATTGATTATTTAAATGGATAAACACTTCAACATAGAAAAGAGACGGTTAAAAATAAATGTTAGTTACGTAAGTAATTTGTTTTTTAGACAGATTCTTCTTTTTTAACTTTCTCGTCTGATTTTATAAAACCATCGAGGATACGAATTGTACGCGAACCATAGCCTGCGTTCTTTTCTGAATGAGTCACTTGTACAATAGTGATGCCTTCTTGGTTGAGTTCTTGAAACAGTTCCATGATTTGGGAAGCCTGTTCGGAATGTAAGTTTCCGGTAGGTTCGTCAGCCAGTAATAATCTGGGTTTGTGAACAATCGCTCGGGCCACCCCAACCAGTTGTTGTTGTCCACCAGAGAGTTGTGCTGGGAACAAATCTTTTTTGGCAACTATATTAAAACGATCTAATACTTCAGCAACCATGCTTTTGCGATCAGCTGATTTGATGTCTCGGTAGAGGAGTGGTGTTTCAATATTTTCGTAAACGGTCAGTTCGTCGATCAGGTGATAAGCTTGAAAGATAAAACCCATATACTGCTTATGCAATTCCTGGCGTCGTCGTTCTTTTAAGTTAAAGACCGATTCACCCAAAAAGTTGTAACTACCATTTTCTGGTTTTTCCAACATCCCGATCGTGTTCAGTAGGGTTGATTTTCCAGCACCACTTGGTCCCATGATCGTAACAAATTCGCCCTGATTAATATCAAGAGAGATATCGCGTAGGATGTAAGTTTTGCGTAAGCCTGCACGAAAATATTTTTCTAAATTTTTAAGTTGGATCATTGTATACGTTTTGACCGTACACCTTCAATGGGCGTGCCAGATGTAATAATAACCTGTTGGTCAGCTCTTTACGTATGTAAACCAACTATTTTAACATTTGAGATTCGTTCGATAGTGAACGGTAAGTGTTCGGAAATGAACATTTTTAAATAGCTTTGTTTAGAAAATAAAATAATGCATCCGTTATTTTTGCTTTATCTGTGTACCAAGCAGTATAAGGCAACGTAAAAGTTTGAATTCCAATTCGACTCATTAATTTAATTCGATTCACTGGCCAGCTATCTTCAAAATCTCCCGGATATCCTACTAGGTCGATACAGAAAGTCTTTTCTTGATAGACAACAACGATTTCTACTTCAATTCCTGCGATCGAGTAGTTTGGGAAAATTTTCTGGATATTCCATCCTTTCAGAACAGTAATTACGTCCTTCATAAATTCGTCCTCTTCGTTCTCTTCCAAATGATCAATCGCCATCATTTTTTTTGTTGCTTGTAAATACTGCGTTAGTAAATAGTTGGCTGGAAGTTCTTGCGGAGAGATCGAAAAAAATAGATGTTGGGCCAATCGGGCACGGGTAATACTGACGTTAAAAATATCCAATCTATTTAAATATAAATAAGTAGAAGGATGCGTGTCTTTGTCCACAACAAAAGATATAAACATTAAGTCTCTTTCTTCTCCTTGGAATTGGTGAGGTGTTCCGATCAAGAGTTGGTGTCTTCGGATATTTTGGGCGGTAATAGATTTACTAATCATACTGCGCAAAAGCGTCACTTGGGCTCGAAAAGGAGAAAGAATGCCAATGGATTGACACATTTTTTTAGAAAAAGTTAGTTCTTTTTGAATAATCGTTTTTATATAAGTTAAAATAGCAGAAGCCTCCTCGAGATTTTGTCCTTTTTCGTTACGAATGCCTGTTGTTTCATGTTGAAATACGGCTTTTTCTTTTTTAGAGATTGGATTAGCCGTCATTATTTTAAGTCTATTTTCATAGAAGTGCTGATTGCTAAATTCAATAATATCTGGCATACTACGATAATGTTCGTCCAAAAAATGAACTTGTTCCTGACTTTGTAAACTACTAGAAACCAGATCGAGTAAACTGGCGTTTCGGTAATCAATTTTCTTCTGTGGAAGATGGTTTACTGTATATTGGTTTGCGAATTTTTTTTGTTGAGTACCAGATAAAAAAGAGAGGTGACGAAGTTGTTTGGGATCACCTACTACAATCGCTTTTTTTGCTCGTTGTAAAAGCGGAATGGAACTGGCAATATCACATTGAGTTGCTTCGTCGATAATAACCACATCAAAAAGTTCAGGAATTAAAGGTAAAGATTTATGTACGTCCACGGCGTTGACCACCCAAGCGGGTAAGGCGCGTAAAATGATTCTAAAATCGATTTCCATAAATTGCTCCTGCATCAGATTCCCACTTTCCATCTCAAGCCCGCTGATCATTTTCTCTAATGTTTTTCTATCTTTTGAAATGGCATCATAGAGATAAAATTCTGTGCTCTTTTTGATTAATGTTCTAGTAGCTTTAATTTTTTTTGGTGTATTTTTTTTTAATTGGTCAAGGAGTTCCCATAATTGGGCAGGCGTATTATTGACTTTATATTCGATGACCTTCTTTTTGATATTTTGGAAAAAACCTGCTTTGAAATTAGCAAAGAAAGCGCCCCTTTTGATATCCATTTTTGCTTGGGCTCTAATTTGTTTTTCTAAATCTTCCTCGACTTGGTAAAGGCTACTAACCTTATCTGCTAATGAGTTGAGGGTACTTAGGGTGATGCGTGGTACCACTAACCCATGAGTGATATTGGTTAGACGTGTTTTGAGTGAATTTTTAAAATGTCCGGTAGCTGTTTTAATGACCATATTTTTTAGACCAAAATCTTGTTCAATCTTTTGCGTGATTACTTTTCCGGCTTGATCATTTCTGGAAGCGATAAGTACCGATTTTCCGTGGCTAATGAGGTCGGCGGTCAGTGCTGCGATGGTAAAAGACTTGCCAGTACCTGGAGGGCCGATGACAAGATTGTTTTGATATTTGTCAACACTGTGGAAAACACCTAGTTGATTGTCGCTAAGTGTTACGGGCGTAAAAATTCTACGCGGTTTTTTGATGACAGGAGGTGGTGTTTTTTCTAAAAAAAAATCTTTTAAAATAGGAGAGAACGCAGTAGCTTTGGAAAGCTCCGATAGTTCATTTAAAATTCCTCTTGATCCAGAAGGTTTGTCAAATAACCCGATACTTAAACCAGCAATTAACTGCTGTGGCGGAAAAACTTTACGACTTTCAGCGAGGGATTTTAAATCAATGTCATTTGGAAACTCAGGGAAATGTTCGAGTGCTTCTATCTCTAGATTTGGAATCAATTTGGCGAGGGCCGTTTCTAGTTGATGGATTTCATCAAATTTTAAATATCCTTTTGGTAGCGCTTCGGAAAACTCATTTTGTGAAATGGTAATATTTGGATAGAGAGATTTTAAATAAGTTAAAAAAGCAGGATTTATAATTGTATTATCTGGTTCTAGATTTAAGTAATAAATTTCATTATTTTCTAATAAATTCACTGGGTAGATATAAAGCGGCGCAAATATTCTACGACTTTTTCCTAATTGCTTCATTCGTCCTTTTAGAAAAAAAGCACCTGCATACAAGGCTTTTTCTTGAGAATGTACGGCTAGCAATTGCTCCATTTCCTTTGCCCAAACAGATTCAACAGGAACTTCAGTCCACTTTCCGGTGAGTAAATCTCCTTGTGGTTGGATAAGTTGATGAACTACTTTTTTTCCAAAAAAATCGGGAATATTGATAGCCTTGAAATCGACCTGATAGCATGCCCGAAAATAGGCCGCAATTCTTTGTAATTCATTCATTTTGTAAAAATAAAAAAAAAGGTTAATCTTATATTTAGTATTCTTAATCAGCTTCAACAACAATACTTTATCTTTACCGTAAGAAAAACAAAATAACTATCTCTTCATGGATTGGAATATGACGATCAAGGAAATATTAGAATTTAATTTTATCGATGTCGGTGGTATTAGTTTAAATACCATTACGCTGATTAAATTTATTCTAGTAATTATTATTGGAAGAATTTTTCTATGGATTGTTAGAAAGCAAATTCTGCAACGATTTTTTCAGAAAGTCGACGATCCAGGACGGCAATTCGCCATTCAGCAATTTGTAAAATATATCGTTTATATTCTAACTTTCTTATTTGCCTTACAAACATTAGGAATTAGTCTTTCTGTACTTTGGGCAGGATCTGCAGCTTTATTGGTCGGTTTTGGATTGGGAATGCAGCAGAACTTTAATGACTTGGTGTCAGGTATTATTTTACTAATTGAAAGTAGTGTAGCCGTAGGAGACGTGGTAACGGTAGATGGGATCGTAGGAAAGGTCAAACGAATAGGGTTGAGAACCTCAGAGGTAGAATCCATGGACGAGATTACCATTGTAATTCCAAATTCAAAGCTGGTCGTAGACAATGTGATCAATTGGAGCTATAATGGTAAACATTCTCGCTTTCAAGTAAGCATCGGGGTGGCGTATGATGCTGATCCCGAAGAAGTGAGAAAAATATTACTTCGCATTGCGGATGCCCAGATGGAATTGTCTACGCAGCCGAAGCCCAGTGTGCAGTTTGTCGGATTTGGTGATTCTTCTTTGGATTTTAAATTACATTTTTATACCAAGAAGTTCTGGGAGATCGAAAGAATTAAAAGTGACTTGCGATTTAAAATTTTTGCAGCGATGCAAAAAGCTGGGATCGAAATTCCATTTCCTCAGACGGATGTTTGGGTGCGTAGTGCGAAGGAACAGACCGATTCTCAAACGGAAAAAGAAACACCGTCCAAAAATTAAACAGAATTTCCTACTAAAACACCATCCGCCAACTCAACCCATTCCCATTAAAACTCAGTCCACCCATCAATGGATGCAAATCCTTTCCATGTTGATGATGTGCCCAAAAAACGGCTAGATCAAAAACCAATAAAAACGCACCTTGCAACATAATGCTTTCTCCAAAACCAGCTAATCGTTCTGGATTGTTAGTAGTTGTTTTTGCTCGTTCACGTAGATAGGCGCCACCCATTATATAGCCGATATCCAAGCCAGCATTGAATAATAAAATACGCGTGATCTTTTCTTGTTCTTTAAAACTACCCAATAAATCAAAACTACTAGGATCGGTTTTGACGGCATTATAATAAGCGAATCCAGCAATTCCTAAATTGATGGCACCCCAACCTAAGTTCATTTGATGGAAATATTTGGCTTTTCCTATTTTTTGCCCAGTAAGTAATGCGCCCGAAGCAAGGTTGCCAATGGCCCACCCGCCGAGCACCGTCATCGCCGTCTGATTGATTTTTAAACGTTGTGTATTAAAATCGAGCAGGGCAGGATCTTGTCCCATCAACATATTAGCAACACCTAAAAAAAGAATAACTAAAAGAAGTTTATAAGTGATGGAGAAATTATTATTCGTATTCATAAAAGTTGTTGTTTAAATACAATTGAATATTTAGTAGATTCAAATCTGAATGTAACTGGCATAAAAAACCGCTCGAAATTATATATTGTTAAGAAAATTTTAAAAAAACCTTACTTTCTCCGTAACTTCCAAGCAAATCAGAACGTCTTCCTGACAAATGACCAGAGAACAATTTAATATAAAAATCTTACCCCTTCGCGAAAAACTGTATCGTTATGCGCTCAGTCTTACGTTGGATACCGCTTTGGCGGAAGATGTTCTCCAGGATGTTTTTATTAAGCTATGGACCAAGAGGGACCAATTGGATCAGGTAGACAACCAAGAAGCTTGGTGTATTCGAGTTGTGAGAAATCAATCCTTAGATCGGTTACGTCAACGCAAAAGGCAACCAGTAGCATTAGAAAAAGTTCAGCATGCCGTCGGCGCTTTCGCAGCAGCGGATCATTTAGAGCATTCCGATTTACTTCGACAGATTCGATTGGTTTTAGAAAAACTCCCTGAACAGCAAAAAGAGATTTTTCGCTTACGAGAACTTATGGGGTATAGCAACGCAGAAATTGAAGAGATACTAAATTTAAACCACAGTCAGGTAAAAGTCAATCTATTTCGGGCTAGAAAAATCATCCGGAAACAAATGGATAAAATAATTAATTATGGAGTCTAAGGAAATAAAAATATTAGTGCAAAAATATTGGGATGGAAAAACAACCCCAGCCGAAGAGGCAACGCTAAAGGCGTGGTATATCGACCATGCAGATGGTACCGATCCAGAAACAGCACGGTATTTTTCGATGCTAGGAAATTTTGCTACATTAAAATCTGATCCGAATATTTCATTCGAACTTCCAGAAAATACCCCCGTTCGCCGAATAAACGAGCCGAGTAGATTTAATTATACGTACTTGTCTCGTATTGCAGCAGTACTGATCGTTGCGATGGGACTAACATTGATTTGGAAAATGCAACCGAATAATATAAATACCGCAACCACCGAAGAAGTGTATACACAAGAAGAAATTCAACAGTCTTACGAAGAAGCAAAATCTGCGCTCTTATTGATTGCGTCCAAACTAAATAAAGGCAAAGATGCAGTTGGACAGTTGGATAAATTTTCGGAGACCAAACAACGAATTAGTAAATAATTTGAAAAGGCCACAAAGACACTTAATGCACAGTGTACTAAGTCACCAAGAAAAATGGATTGGTGTTCTAAGTTATAAAAACTTTATTGCCAAAAAAAACAGTATTCAAAAACAATAAAAATCAAAAAAATATGAAAGCATTAAACCTGTTTTTAGTATTCTTTTTCTCCCTTACGGCGGTGATCGCTCAAGAGGATATGATTGCTCGACATTTTGAGAAACATGAAAAAGATCCAAATATCGAAAAAATAAATCTGGATCGAACTACCTTTGAGCGGTTTGCCAATATCAAAACGGAAGATCCTGCGGAGCTACGACTTATTCGGGCCTTTCAGCAGCTAAACGGTGTGAAAGCGATTTTTCTAGAGCATGATGAAACGGCTAATGCTTTAAGCAGCGAAGCGGTACGAACAATCATGGCGGACGAATCTTATGAGGAGTTGATGTCGATAAATACAAAACAAGAAAATGTATTGATGACCATTCGAGAGGAAGAGGAGGTAGTAAGAGAACTTTCGATTATCGTAGGAGCGGAGCAAAATTTTATGGTAGCTACGCTTTACGGAAAAATTGATTTAAAAACCCTTTCTACGATAACTACTGTTTTACGAAAAAATGGAAAAGAGTGGTTTAAGCAATTTCAAAATATTGCGGCCGAGGAACTGAGTTTTGGTCCTTCCGTAGCAAGTGGAAAAATACCTCAAGAAACTTGGGATGAAGATTTAGGAATTCGAATTTTCCCAAATCCAGCCAGTTCTTTTATTCGACTAGAGGCGAAAAAAACAACCGATGAAAATTTTAAAATTGAATTCTACTCACTCGTCGGTGAGAGATTACAGGTGGCACAAAACGTCAGTTTACCACACCAGATTAATTTAGCCGACTTACCAGCAGGAACCTTTGTGGTGCGACTGACCGCGCCTGACGGAAGGTTTAAAAATTATCGTATTCTAAAATCTAATAATCGACCATAGAGGTTGACTGAAAATAACGGAGACGTACGCTCCAAATCAATTTAAATTTTAAGCTGAGAGGATTGTTTAATTTTTCTTCCGAATTTATGAAAGCAAAAAGCGACGAAGGAGCGTTTGCTTGAATAAATGCGAAATTAAAGAAAATTAAAAAATGACTCGAAGTATAATAACTAAATAAAATAAAAATGAAAAAGTTATCAATTCTAGTAGTTATGGTATTAATATCATTCACTACTTATGCACAAAAAAACGCTGTTTCTAAACACTTCTCTCAATATCAGCGCGATACCTCTTTTACGAAAGTTAGTGTCACCAATAAGATGTTTTCGCTCTTTACAGAAATTGAGACAGATGACGAAAGTGAGCAAGAAATTTTAGCAGCAATGGCTAAATTGAAAGGAGTAAAAGCCTTGTTTACCGATGATAATAAAAACGCAAATCTATTAAATCGCTATTATGATGCACTGGAAACGATTGAAAACGACGGTACTTTTGAAGAGTTAATGACCGTAGAAGATCGCCGCGAAAATGTCGCTTTTATGATTCGTGAAAATGCAGGTGGAGTGATTCAAGAATTACTGATGATTATGGGCGGGCCCGATAATTTTATGGTGATGAGTGTCTATGGAGAAATTGACTTGGCAAGCATTGGGAAAATTTCTAAGGCTTTGAAGATTAAGGGAATGGAGCAATTTGAAAAAGTAGCGGAGTAAAACCTAATTATGAAATACTTTAAAGGCTCTTTGGTGTTTGCTAATGGCAGTTTACTTTCCTCAACCGTGGATGAATGCGTGATAGAAGAAAGTAAACTGCCAGCGGCAAAAAGGAAGAAGCAAGCATTTTTCCCTCTTATTAATTGCTTTCTTTCACTGTTGATGCTATTTGTGATTGGAGGTTGTACCTCAGGGAGTAGCGGAGAGTCGGAAATTATGCGAGGATTAAGAAAAACGGATCATTTGTTTTACACCTCAGAATTAATTCAGACCAGTTATTTTTTCTATCCATCGACGATGCGGATGGTAAATGTTGATAATCTGCCAAATTGGAATGAAGCAATCAAAGAGGTACGTCGGTTGAGTGTGCTTTCGATGTGGCCGGATCGATTTGATGATGCTAAGCAAAAAGAGGTGGTAGAAGGATTGAAAATAGAAGAGGGTTTTTCGCTGTATGCAGAGATGGAAGATAAGTATTCAGATTTTAAATTATTGGGTAGAGAGAATGGAAGAGAAGCCATTTTGATTTATAATGATAGTACAGTTAATTATGTAATTCATTTATTAGGAAAAGTGAACTATGTGAAATTAATGAAATTATCTACAGATCTTCGGGAGGCAGAGACAACTGGAACTGGTCTTTCTTTTTTGAAAAAAGCAATGGGGCAAGATGCAGATCGAGCCACTCGACGTAGACGTTATTCTGATCGAAAAAAGGAAATAGAAGCGGCCGAGCAACTGAAAAAAGATTCTATCGAAGCAGCCCAAGCAACGGAAACTGTCATAACCGAGTAGACCAATTATGGAAATTTTAGGAACCGAAAAACTAACCAAAAAATATAAGCGTTTGACTGCTCTTAATGAACTGGATTTTTCTATTCAAAAGGGAATGGTCTTCGGATTATTGGGACCAAATGGTAGTGGAAAAACGACGACCTTGGGTATGTTGCTCAATGTCATTCAGGCTACCTCGGGGTCTTATCGTTGGTTTGGAAAACCACCGACACCAGAAAGCCGTAGACAGATTGGTGCTATTCTAGAAATACCTTGTTTCTTACCTTACCTCACGGCGGTGCAAAATCTAAAAATTATTGCAGAGATCAAACAATGTTCTTATCAAGCAATTGATAAAACCTTAGAAACGGTTGGTCTTTATGAACGTCGGAACGATCCTTTTAAAACCTATTCATTGGGGATGAAACAACGATTAGCTATTGGTGCGGCATTGTTGTCTGATCCAGAAGTATTGATTTTTGATGAACCCACCAACGGCCTTGATCCAAAAGGAATTGTCGAAATCCGAGAACTGATCATCGAGATTGCCCAAACGGGTAAAACGATTATTTTGGCCAGTCATCTACTAGATGAAGTGCAAAAAGTGTGTTCGGATTTTATGGTGCTTCGCAAAGGAGAAAAGCTATTCCAGGGCACAGTAGAAGACGCGTTGTTAAGTCAGAAAACAATTGAAGTTGGCAGCTCAGATTTAGAAGTCCTGAAAAATGCCTTAGCACGATTTTCAGGAATTAAGGAGTTAACCATGACCGCTGACCAATGCATTTTAAAAACCGATAGCCAAATAACCACTACAGCGATTGGACAGTTTTTGCTAGAACAAAATATTCCAATCAACCACCTAGTGAAAAAAGAAGGAAGTTTAGAAAAAGAATTTTTAAATATACTATCGGAACATGAATAGACTCCTGAAAATCGAATGGCTTAAACTTAAAAACTATCGTCCCTTTTGGATTTTGATGGGGATGTATACCGTGTTTTCACTCAGTATTTGTTTTGGTGGAATGGCGTTTCTTACTTGGTTGAAAAATCAAGGAGCAGATTTTAATGGTTTTAATCCGACCATGTTGCCGATGTATGATTTTCCAGATATTTGGCAGAACTTGGCTTGGCTTACTTCTCTATTTAAAATCATTCTGGCCTTTATCGTCATTATGTCTATCAATAATGAAATCAATTACCGAATTATTCGACAAAATGTGATTGATGGTTTTGAAAAAAAGGATTGGTTAATTTCCAAATTATTACTCAACGGAGCGATTGCAGCTTATGCTGTCCTACTGGTTGTGATCGGCGGGTTGATTACGGGAATGATTTATGGACACCCCGATTCTCGTGCTTCGATGTTTGTCAATACGCATTTTTTGGTAGCGTTTTTCTTTGATGTATTTATCTTTTTGTGTTTTGCGATGTTGTTGATTATTGCTACCCGAAAAGGTGCGTTATTAATCATTGGATTGCTGATGTATACAGTAGCCTTTGAACCTTTCTTGGCGTTCTTTTTTTATGACTTCCCACGAATGTCCAATGAATTTCGTCAGATTGCAGATTTTTTCCCAGTACAATCTTTACGAAATTTAGTGCCTTTTCCGCTTAAGCGATATGGTTTGATGGAAGTCTCTGACATGATTCCTATCAGAGCAATGCTTATCGCTACGGGGTGGCTGATATTTAATATTGGAATGACAAATTGGATATTGAAACGACGTGATTTATAAATGAATTTATTAGACAGTTTAGTCGAATAAAATACCTGTTCTGTCGAAGAGAGGAGTAAGACGTGATCGTTTTGATGTATCTTATGATTAGATCAACATCAAGAAGTCATGGGATTTTCACTAGGAGCAATTTTATCGAATAAAAATAACCGCAATTTACAGCGAAAGCAGAGCGGTCTTAGAAAAAGCGGATTAACTGGGAAAGGATTTTCCGGTCAAAAAGCGCCCATCGATGAAGTCAATATGCAAAAGATCGCACGTCGTTCATTATTGATCGAAGTCATTTTTTATGTAATGGTTTTGATAGTTGCACTCGGATTGGTTTATTATCTAGCAACTTGAATGATAGGAGAAAAAACAGGAGTCATTCCGAATTTTTCTTTAAAAAAATATGGCTAGTTGGCCTTCTTTTCATATGAAAAGAGGGCCAACTAGCCATAAAATCTTTGATCCTTATTTCAATTTCTTCAATTTTCGCATTACCTGAGGTGCAAGCTGGAACCCTACGATGCGGTCAATAATTTCAACTTCTGAGTTATAAACAATTAAGGTTGGATATCCTCTGACACCGGTTGTCCTCGTGTACTGATGAACGGCGTTGCGTTGGCGAGGCGATTTTGCTGGATTAAAGGTTGGATTGCTGTATAGTTTTCCTTTGAAATTTACAGGAGCCTGGCTTTCAGCGTTAAATTTAACAGCATAAAAATTTTCGTTAAGATATTTGATGAGTGTTGGATCGGTAAAGGTTTGTTGCATCATCCGCTTACAAGGGCCACACCATTCAGTATATAAGTCCACGATAATTTTCTTAGGATTGGTTTTATTCAATTCTTGGGCCTCTTCTAGGGTCAGCCAGTTAATCTTAGCTGTCGCCATCATGGCTTTTGTTGATTTAGTAGCGGTTTGTGCCGACAAACTCATACTACCAACTAATAGGATTGTTAAAATGAAAAACTGTTTCATGCGTAATTTTTTTATTATTGAGAATAACGTCTAATATTAAGTTGTCCCTTGGTGTAGACCACCAAAATTCATAGAAGGTTTAAACATACCAGTAAGATAACGTTTTTTACCTCCAATTATTTAATTACCTTTGAAATTATTTTGTCCGGAACAGGAAGTTCCTATTAAAAACAGGCAGATTTGCAACCTCTGACAACTACCATTGATATAGATTTAAAAACGGTGCTTACCTCTGAAACTGCGACATCTTGGCAGCGGGTCTTGGCAGCGGCAGCACTAGCTAGTGACGATTCGGAAAAAGCTTTCAAGACGTTGCAGGAAACGCTAACGTCAGCTACTGCTACACCACCTAATGACGAATCTTTAGTGATGCTCTTTTTCACCATGATCAATTTTTGTCGGATGGTTACCACCAATCCCAAAATAGCCTTATCCTCAGATGACAAAAATGAAATCTTATCGCTTTGTCTAGCACAATATAATTTCATCTTCGATCATTACACCTCAGATGATGGATTATTACAAACGCAAGCTTGGCCATCTATTTTTATGGACGGAGATCCATTGCTTAAAATTAAGGAGCAAGAAAACGGCTTTTCTGATTTATTGACCAATATTTTGTTTATCCGAGCGACTGCTGAATTGATTAAGGCTGGAGGTGTTCATAAACTAAATATTGCTCCCCTAATCGAAGGCTATGAGCTAATGATTTATTGTTTTAACGAAAAGTATTGGAACGAAAATACAGGTAATTATCAGCGGGATAGTTGGCTAACGGATTCGCCTACCCCATTTTTTCATTTGACCGGATTGTTACCCCTTTATGCTAAAATTCCTACCCAGGAAAAAGCCGAAGCCATGTTGCAGCATTTATTGCATCCTCGTTATCTCGAAAAGGATGGAATGCCTGCTTATTTTTGTGCTGCTTGGGTGCAACCCGACCATCCTTCATCAACGGGACCCATTCAGCCGCTGCTTAATTGGTTACTCGCCATTGGATTAAGAAATTATGATTTTGTCGTAACAGCAGATCAGGTGAAATCAGAAACGTTGGCCCTAATTCGGAAACATGGTTATTGCGCTGCTTTTACTAACTTGGGCGATGTCTGGCCAAGTCAAACCAACGAACCTTCTCCAGAAACAGCCGCCATAGAAATCCTATTTGCACAGTACTTGCGGCATTAAGCAAGTAATAGAAAATTTGTCATACACAATTAAAATTTTATCTTTTATGGACACGAACTGGTGGAAAGAACAGGTCATCTATCAGATTTACCCTCGGAGTTTTAACGATAGCAACGGGGATGGGATCGGCGATCTACGTGGGATTTTAGAAAAATTAGATTATCTAAAAAAATTAGGCGTGGACATCCTCTGGTTAAGTCCCGTTTATCAATCGCCCAATGATGATAATGGTTATGATATCAGTGATTATTATAAGATCATGGACGAATTCGGAACGATGGCCGATTTTGACGAATTGTTGGCTGGTGTACACGCACGAGGAATGAAATTGTTGATGGATTTGGTGGTCAATCATACTAGTGATGAACATAAGTGGTTTGAGGAATCTCGAAAATCGAAAGACAATCCGTACCGAGATTATTACCATTGGCGTCCTGCCGAGAATGGAAAACCACCAACCAATTGGCGATCCTTTTTTGCTGGCAGCACTTGGGAATATGACCAAGCTACGGAAGAATATTATCTTCATTTATTTACCAAAAAACAGCCGGACCTCAATTGGGAAAACCCAAAGGTTCGAGAAGAGATTTATAAACTGATGCGCTTTTGGCTGGACAAAGGGGTAGATGGTTTTCGGATGGATGTCATCTCTGTTATTTCCAAACGTTTTCCGTTGGCGGACGCGAAGTCTGAAGATTTTAATGTCATCATTTCAGATGTCTATGCTAATGGACCTCGAATGCACGAATTTTTACAGGAAATGTACCGAGAGGTCATGGGAAAGTATGATGTAATGACAGTCGGGGAAGGTCCTGGGATTGATGAAAAGGTGGTACTAGATTATGTCGGTAAAGATCGAAAGGAACTGAATATGGTTTTTCATTTTGGTCATATGTTTATGGACCACGGGCCGGGCGGTCGTTTTGACGTAATTGAAAAAAACTTTATTGATTTTAAAAAGGTATTTACGAACTGGGACAAAGCGATTGGAAACGAGGGCTGGATTAATATATTTTTGGACAATCATGATTTTCCACGGATCGTTTCTCGTTGGGGTAATGATGGAATATATCGAGCAGCTTCCGCCAAACTTTTTGCCATGCTCTTATTGTCGATGCGTGGTACACCTTGTCTGTACCAAGGCACTGAAATTGGAATGACCAATGTTGCCTTTGACAAAATAGAAGATTATCGTGATGTAGAAATTCATAATTTTTATAAACAAGCCAAAGAAAGCGGCGAAGATTTAGATGCATTCTTGAAAGCAGTTCATGTCAATGGACGTGATAATGTTCGAACACCCATGCATTGGAACGATCGTCCACAGGCAGGTTTTACAGATGGAGAACCGTGGATTAAAGTCAATCCAAACTATCGGGAAATCAATGTAGCGGCCGCTTTAGATGATCCTAATTCTATTTTCTATTTTTATCAAAAAATGTTGCAATTCCGCAAGGCACACCGGACCTTAATTTATGGAACGTTCCAGGATCTAATGCCCGATCATGAGTTGTTATTTTGCTATGCTCGTCAAGACGAAACGGATACCTATTTTATTCTTCTCAATTGTAGTGAAAAAGAAGTGGAGTTTGAATGGACAGGATCTGTTGAGCTATTGATTGGAAATTATAATGTGGTTGCTGGAAAAGAAAACTGGTTGCAGCCTTGGGAGGGAAGGATTGTCAAGAAGGTGGTTGGTTAGTGTTTTTTAACCTCAACTTTCTCACGGATTCGAAAGAAGTTCTTGGTTTTAAAATTTGCAGTTGCGGTTGATTTTGATTCCGCCTGCCTGCCGGATTCTAAAACGCCTCCTCCACATATTTTTTTACACCATCTTCTAAGCTAGTAAACGCTTTTTTATAGCCTGCTTTCCGTAGTTTACTGACTTCCGCTTGTGTGAAGTATTGATACGTTTTTCGGAGATCTTTAGGCATGTCGATATACTCGATATTAGGTTTTACTTTTAAAGCTTTGAAGGTAGCGCGTGCTAGATCCTCAAAGCTGCGAGCCTTACCTGTTCCGACGTTATAGATACCGTTTTTGGAAGGTTTTGAATTTTTATAAAAAAATATCAAAACATTAATCACATCTTGGACAAAAATAAAATCTCGTTGTTGTTGGCCGTGTGCGATTCCTTTTTTGTGGGATTTAAATAATTTTAAAGAACCATTATTTTTGATTTGTGGCACGGCGTGAAAAATGACGGAGGCCATTCTACCTTTCATCGTTTCGCGAGGTCCGTAGACATTAAAAAATTTCATGCCTACCCAGAAAGGTGGTGTTTCTTTTTGACTCAATGCCCAAATATCAAAGTCTTGTTTAGATTTGCCATAAGGATTCAGCGGTTTTAGTTTTTTGATGCCCGCATGGTGATCTTTATAGCCTTGATCGCCGTTGCCGTAAGTAGCAGCACTAGAGGCGTAGACTAGTGGAATCTGATGTTGAACACAAATATTCCAAATGTCTTTGGAGTATTCTACATTTAATTGTTTGAATATTTTTTTATCTTTTTCAGTCGTATCCGTACGGGCGCCGAGATGAAAGACAAAGTCAATCTGCGAGGGCATTTCTTTGAAAATCTGAATAAAAATATCTCGATGTATCCATTCTTGAATGTATTGGCCTTTGAGGTTTACTTCTTTTTCCTCTTTATAAAAATCATCAACGGCAACGATCTTTTTTCCTAAACCAAGTTGGTTGAGTTGTTGGATGAGATTGCTGCCGATAAAGCCAAGGGCGCCGGTTACTACGATCATGTTTTTTTTGCGAAGGTACGGAATTTTGTTATAAACAACTTCATTGATATGATAGAATATTTTTATTTGAAATTTGCTACGTTTTACCTTCATTCTGGATTGATCAAAAATGTTCCACTTTCTACAAATCCCTTGATTTTTACCCAATCATTACCAACTCAATTTTTTCCCTTTCGAATTTTCTGTATATTTAAACTATAGGAGTTACCTGTAACCTTCAAATAAGTTTTATGATTTCTCGACCAGTGAAATTTCCAATTCGACTATTGCTTTTTGCGTTCTTCCTGTTGTCCTTTAATACGCTTTTTGCGCAATTTCCCGATGAATTTTTTCTAGAAGAAATGGATGAGTATTCCTTGCCGGTAGGAGTTACTTTTGACGATCGTGGCTTTGGTTATGTTTGGGAAAAGGGAGGGATCGTATGGTTGGTCGATTCAAACGATGTTCGACAGCCAGCGCCTTTTTTAGATTTGTCAGAGGAAGTGGCAGAATGGAGAGATCATGGTTTGTTGGGGTTTGCACTGGATCCAGATTTTTTATTTAATGGTCATGTTTATTGCATGTACACCGTAGATCGACATCATTTGTTTCATTTTGGGACACCTCAATATTCCACAGACTCTACTGTTATTAATCAAGCGACCATCGCTCGGATTACCCGATTTACGGCGGATGAGTCAACTAGTTTTAGGAAGGCCGCTTATGATAGTCGTAAGGTATTATTAGGAGAAACAAAGACAGATGGAATTCCCATTCCTAATAATTTGCATGGTATTGGAAGTTTGGTTTTTGGAGATGATGGGAGTTTATTGGCCTCTACGGGCGATGGTGGACCTGATTTCGTAGAACAATTTGCTGGCGATTTTCATATACAACAGGCTCTGGATGAGGGATTCCTTCGACCAGAAGAAGAAGTGGGAGCTTTTCGAGCGCAGATGTTGCAATCTTTTAATGGTAAAATTCTTCGCCTTGATCCAGGATCAGGAGAAGGACTATCCGATAACCCTTGGTATGATGTTGCTAAGCCCAGATCTCCACAATCCTTGGTTTGGACGTTGGGTATTCGCAATCCATTTCGGATGACGGTGATTCCGGGTACTGGAGCGCATGAAATTGGTCAAGGAGATCCGGGAATCATTATTTTTGGAGATGTGGGAGATGGTGCCTGGGAAGAGATTAATTATATCGATCAAGGAGGACTCAACTGTGGGTGGCCAATTTATGAAGGACATTCTACCACTTCTTGGAGTGGGAGACTCAGACAAAATCAGGATGCCATCAATCCACTTTTTCAGTCTGGGAATTGTGATAAAGCGTTTTTTGATTTTCAGGATTTATTATTGCCTGCTCAGCAGGATGGCAATTATCGGTGGCAGAACCCCTGCGACGACAACCGACGGATTGACGTTTCGATTCCCCGTTTTTATCATCACTGGCCATTATTTGATTATAGTCATAAATTATGGAACCTTCCCTTAAATACCAGAATAGCTTCTTTCAATGATAATGGAGAAAAGGTATTAACCGAATTAGCAGATGCAAATGGGAGCGTCAGCGGAGATAATTTTTCCGGATTTTCGGCGATGGCTGGATTTTGGTACGAAGAAGGAAAATTACCAGAAAGCTATAATAATAGTTTGTGGATAGCGGATTATAGTGGTTGGATCAAAGTCATGAAATTCGATGAAACATACCAATTACTTCAGGTGGATAGTTTTGTTAATTTTGAAGGAAATATTGTTTCGCTAGCGTTTAATCCTCAGAATCAAAATATTTATTATACAGATGTGCTCAATGGTCGATTGTATAAAATTGCCTATGGTATTAATCCACCTCCGGTACCGGTGGTTACGCAGGATACCATCTGGGGAAACAGTCCGCTGACTATTCAATTTAATGCCGAGGCTTCCTATCACCCCAAAGGAATTCCTTTTGAGTTTTACTGGGATTTTGATGATGAAAATTTTTCTGATGTAGAAAATCCAGAACATACTTTTACGGTAGAAAATGGTATAGCCAAATCTTTTCAAGTGCGCTTAGAACTGACGGACTCGTTAGGGAAAAAAGCAGAAAAACAAGTAGTAGTATCTGTTAATAATTCTCCTCCCACAGTTGATATTAATAGTATTCCCTCTGCGAATTTATATCCAGTTTCGGGCGCTACTGCTCAAAAATTAGCGGCTGAAGTAACGGATATGGAAAGCCAAGATGCCGACTTATCTTATGCTTGGCAAACTTTTCTACATCACAATGCGCATGCTCATCCCGAACCCATAGATACCAATCGGACGACTCATACTTTCATTAGTCCCTTGGGCTGTAATGACGAATTATATTATTATAGAATTCGATTGAGTGTCACTGATCCGCAAGGTCTAAAAACAGATGATGAAGTAACTATTTATCCCAATTGTGAGGCCAATGGAGTCAATTATAATTTGAAAGCCGCAGGAAAAGCAAACTCCATTTTATTGTCTTGGTCAATGAATGAGGTGGATAACATAAAAGATATTAAGGTACAAAGACTAACTTCATCAATCGGAGAATGGGAGATAGGAACCATAGCTGTCAACGGACCTGGAATCTATGAGTTTGAAGATGTTAATCCAGATAATGGCGCCAATTTTTATCGTTTACAGATTGACTATGAGGATGGATCCTACGACTATAGTAATCTTACTGAACAATTCTTTCCTGTCTTACGTACCGTAACTATTTTTCCAAATCCAACCCATGGCCTTGTCAAAATTAATATGCAAGAAATCAATGGACAAGCACTGGCTTGGACGATTTACAGTCCAGATGGTAAGCTCCTAGATAGTGGCGAATTTATTACCCCAAATGATGATGATGCGAACGAAATACTAGACCTCTCCCATTTGGGAAGTGGAACCTACCTTTTAGAAGTGAAGATTGGAGAAAAATCTCATGTTGAGAAGGTTTTTATATTGAAATAAAAATCTTATTCCCAAGAAGTATTTTTTTGTTTTTATAATCTAATAATGCAAATCAGGAGTTAAAATTCAATTTAGAATCAAAACTAGCCTGTAAAAATGCTATTTGCATTTTGCTATTGGCTTCCCTCGATCGCGATTAAAGAAGGCAAATAGCAAATAGCTAGGGTGCTGAATCTACTCTATAAGGATGAAAAATTTCTTCTTGCACTTTTTGACAATAAAATCGAGCTCTAATAAAAATTTCTGCACAATAGCATTTTGTTAATAACTGGAATTGTTCCGGCGATGAAAAGATCCCGACCTTTAGTTTTTTTCCATTCGGTGCATTAATAAAATGTCTTAAGACGAATACTGTATGAGCTAAACAGCTGCTAAATAAAAAGTAAATAATTGATAATCAGTAATTTAAATTAAAAAATAGAATCTCAAAGCGAGTTTATTCGGCTTGATATTTTATTAGACGCTCCGAATTCGAAAAATACTACAGGCGGCAGATTTTTTGTTTCGTTTTTTTTCTGCAAAAAAATGAACAATAAAAATTTATTTGGATATAAAATTTAAAAAAATTGCAACCTGTTTCTTTTAGGGAAAATTGCAGGAGTTTTTTCTCATAATTGAACACCCTAGCAAATAGCTAAATAATATGATTCCAATTAGTGTTTTAAACCATGATTCGCATTAATATTTAATCGTCCCGTTTTCCGAAGGCGAGATTCATGCCTAGCCTTACATGTGCATAACTATTGTTAACCAAATTAAACATGGCTGGTAAATTATCCGTTGCAAAGAATAATTGTGCTGGACCGAGCCGCAGGGCTGTGTTAGCTCCAATGGCAAAGCCAGTTGATTTTCCATGACTAAGATTGGTCCCTACGGTCCACCAACGTCCTAAGTCTATAGCAGCATTCACAGCTACTGTTGGATCAAAATCCCCTTTTAGACTACGGGTATGAACCAAACCTCCGATGCTAAATTTTTCGGAAATCTGATAGTTGACGGTCCAGTAAGTACGCCAAGCAAGACGTGTACCATAACTTTGATCGGCTTTATTAAACTGAAAAATCTCGCTGAGTGTATCCGCAATCTGGCTAAAATCAGCTTCGTCTGATTCTACCAAATTTAATAAGTCCAATCCCTTATATTCGTAATTACCTTTACTAGAATATACCTTGGCATTTTCCTTCCAATTTATTCCTCCTATGTCGAGTATACTACCGCTAAATGTTAATTTATCATTGACATGAAAGGTGGCACCTAGATCAATAGCAAAACCTTTGTTTTGTCCAAAGAGCGCATCCATGGCATCCATATCTGTGGTGCTAATATCTATATCGCCACCGTCTCCTTCAAGACCAGTTAGGTTGATAAGTCCAGCAGAGTTGATGGTATAATCAGATGCTAAAGTTAATTCATAAACACTGGCATCATTGGTATATACGCTAGCCACTGCGTTGCCAGAAGAAAAATTAGAAAGCCCACCAAGAAACTTTAGTCTTGCTCCAAAGGTAAAGCGATCGTAATTAATAGCTGTTCCAATGGACCATTCACTGTAGGTGCTAAAATTAAATTCAGGTGCGATATTGATCGTTTCTCCAAGAAAGTTTGCGTTTCCTTGTAAGGCTAGTTGTGCCAATTCTTTTGGAAAAGTCATGCTGGTATTTGTCTTAAGCGCGTGCCCTAAAGAAATTTGCCACCGGTCCGCCCCGAAGGCGAAATAGAAAGTTTCAATATCGGCATTTGCCCAAACGGTATTCTTATTTTTTAAACGATCAATCAAATCATTGGCGATGATGACTGTTTCACCTTCGGCATTGGTAGAAGTGATTTTATCATAAGTTAATGCGGAAGTTCCCATACTTGCGCTGATACCAGGAAAGCTAAAGACAAATCGTCGGTCCGTCATCTTTGAAGGATTCAAAGTATTTGTCTGCCAAAGATTGGTCATCATGCTGAGGCCGATGTCCTGACCTTGTAGCGGAACCATTCCTAAAAATATCATTCCTAAAATAAAACAATAGGATTTTTGCCATCCCTGTCTGCCGAACAGGTAGGCGCTTTGGATATTAGATATATTAAATTTTTTCATGTTGATTTTTTTATTGAAGTTTTTGAAAATAAATCGTCAATCTATTTTTAAATAACTTATTCTTCAATTGATAAAATAGCTCCCAGTTTTATACCCAATGTTTGATCGGGTGTGATCTTAGCAGGTGTTTGTCCATTATCGGTGGTTGCTAAATTAATTTTCATGAGCATCTTTTTGCTCTGGTTCATAGCGGATAGTCGATGATTGGGTACTTTGATTTCGGTGGTCAAAGGTGCTGGCGTAACAGGGAATCCATCCGCATCTAGAGATGGAGCGGTAAGAATCATTTCTTGGTTGTTAAATAAAGAATCCAGAATGGTGTTACTATCATCCAAGAAATAAAATTGTACTTGAGCTCCAAAAGGCATTCCATTGGTTGTAATTAATTTGAAGCTGGCAGATTTCAATTGATCCGGCTGACCAAAATCAACTGCGGTCTCTTGCGTTGTTTGCATTTTAAAAGTACCATGTGCTGGAACCGTTGCTCGGATAGAAGTAGTTATTTTGCTTTGTGGTTGGATAAACGCAATAGCTGAATTATTATCAGGGTTTATTTCACCACTTAATTGATAAATGATTTTTTGAGGCTGGATAGCCAACATCTCTATGATATTGGAATTGTCTTTATTTAGCGTAAGCGTACTAGATTTAGCCATGCCCACTTCGTTAAAATTTGGTGCGTCTAGTAAAAATCCTTCCTGGGCAAATTGACCGCTCAGCGAAACAGATGCTCCCGCAGCATTAATCATGGTCAATTGCGTTATACGGGTACGAATGCCTAGTCCAAAACTATTTTCAAAATCAAGATGTAACTGAGGATCGGCCAGTGATAATTCTCCCTCAAATCCCAGATCGAATAGATCAATGGTTAGGGTATCTTGTTCCATGCCGAATTGATCCGCAGCAAAATTTCCAGCTACGAAATCATACGCCCAGTTTCTTCCCCAACCGCCTACTGCGTCGAGCATAACCCGACTGCCATCGCTTACCTTGGTAGCAATATATTCCACCGTCATTTCTTCGTTGTCTAAACTGAGACTATATCCTGTGACATCTATGGGATCGAGTTGAAATTCTTGAGGTGCTTGTCCTTGATAAATTAGTTGTTCTGTAAAGGTAAAGGGCTGACCATTTTTCATTAGGTTAGAAAAAATGACCTGAACGTTTACATCATCCGTAACAGAACTATAAATTTGAAAATTCATCGTTCCACTTTTCAGTCTCAGGGTTTCAAGCTGGACGCCAGGGAAGATTTCCACAGCTACGGTTGCGCGTTCGTTCGGAACGGCAAACGGAAAGTCGGGAATATCCGCAAACAATTCTTGGGCTTTCACTTTGGGACCAGTAGTCTCATAGTTAAAAGCCAAAGTTCCATCACTCGTTGTGTTGATTAATGTGGCCTCCGTATCAGAAGCTTCGAGTAAATCCCGGATAGAAGTGGTTGAATTGATTAGTGGAAGTGCGTAATCTGCTTGAACTTCCACCTCTTCAATAGAAGCGATAGAATCCAATTGATTACAAGATGGTAGGATCATGGCTACCATTGGTAATAGCAGCCACCTTTTAACCATAAGTGCTCTCATAGTGGTAGTAATTTAGTTTGTTGGAATTACAGAATTATGCAAACCGAACTCAATTTGTTTTATCAGCTCTAATAAAACTAAGTCCAGTTAATCGGGGGGAGAACAAGTATCTGTCCAAGAATCAGGCCAGTAGGGAGAAAATTAGGGTAATATGAAGCCTAGTTTTGATAAATAGGAGGGAGTTAAAATTAATAATTAAGCCTTCTTAAAGAAAGAGAAATTGATGAATGATTCAATGATTTGGTGTAAAAATAGCATAGATTTTATTGACTATTGTCTTACCTGATCTTATATCGTGAAAGTACCAATCAAATCATCCAATGTAGGTGATTGTACCCCACCTTTTTGTTCTATTGTAATCGCGTAAACTTGTGTACCTTCGACATGTTGTACCTGAAGAATTTTATTATCAGACTGAAAAACATCTAAAGGACTTGGAGGATTATCTCCTATGATTGACCATAATTGATAAGACTGTGAATCGTCGTCAATAGTTGGCAAAGAATTCAGTTGCAGATAATTTTTCTTATCAACTGGGTTGTGATAAAAATAGATTTCGGTTTGTGGATATTTAGGATGCGCAGAATTGGCTATAATCGCATTGTTGGGATTAGTTAAATCCTGATAAAGCGCAAATTGTAACGTACTTGCTGCCTGAATTGAGTCACAGGCCTCGTTTTCAATTTGGTGTCTTTGCTCCATTTCTTCCATCTTTTGAATAGAAGAAAACCAATTGAATGCAAAGAAAAGACTCAATAAAGAAAATAGTATGATTAGGCCTCCTAAGGGGCCATGATTAGAATTTCTTTTAGACTTATTATTTTTAGAACTTCCATCAGAACTTGGAGTTGATTTTCGTGCCTCTTCTAGAATACGTTCTTTAAGGTCTGCGCTTGGACTTACTGCCGAAGCATAAGCATAAGCTTGCAGTGTGCGCTCAATGATATTTAAATCTGCTTTTAGCTCTGGATATTGGGATAATGCTTTTTCGATCATCTTCAATTCTTCTCCCTCTAATGTGCCTATGACATATAGCTCCAATAATCCCGACGCTCTTATTTCGCTTATTTTCATAACATTAATAAGATTAATAACGCAATCAGTAGTATTCCTAAGAATAAACCTTTCTCGTTTTTCAGTTCCTCACTCAAAATTTTTATAGCAAATCGTACTCTTGATTTTACAGTTCCCAACGGAATATTTAATTTTTCGGAAGTTTCTTGTTGGGTGTACCCCATTAAATATATATGCTCTATTACATCTTTATATTTCGGTTCTAGTTTAGCGGTAAGTTTTTCTACATCAATGGCATCAGTGCTTATTTTCACACCTTCTTTTTTATATACGACGTTATCGATCGGTTCAGTTTTTTGATTATTTTTAAAAGACTTCAACCGTCGTTTGTCAATAGCAGTGTTTCTTGCTATGGTAGCCATCCAAGTATATAAAGAAGATTTTTCAGAATTGAAAGATTCAATGTTAATCCAAACCTTTAGCATAGTTCTTTGTAAAATATCTTCTGCTGCTTCTCGATTACCTAGAATGCGAATAATGATCCCCATTAACGAGCCAGCATACTGATCGTAGAGATAGGCTAAGGCCTGCTCGTCTTGGTCTTTTAGTCGCCTTACTAATTCTTCCGCTTGCATATTTATAATTTATGTTTAACCTTCATGCTAAATGACCATGAAAATCAAACCTTAGATTAACGTCTTTTTGATATACCAATTTTGAATAAATCTAATTGAAATCTTCAATTAGAAATGCCAATTTTTAAAGGTATAAAAAAAATACGCTTTCCTATAGAAAAAGAGCGGCTTTGACAAGATTTAGGGCTTAAGCTTCTCTAATACAGCATAATCAATGTCTTTTAGCGCTTGTTTCTAGCCTTATTCTCCAATAAAATTATTAAAAGGGATAAATGGAATCCTAAAAAATCCAATCCTACGATTATACACGTATATTCAAAACAACTCAACTGTTGTATAACTCCTGTATTGAAAAGATATGCCCAATAAAACAAAAACAAGTGGTATCTGATGAGTAAGGAGCTATTTTAATTAACCAGTTAACTTCTAATTTTTATGAAACGATTAAATTTAATCCTTGTACTCTCAATACTCTTTATGGGTAGTTTAGTTTTTATATCAGCCGATCATATTGATGCACCTGCAGTAACCAATGGTTCAAGTGACATCGCAGATTTCTACGCCTTTCAAAGTGACGCTGATAATAATAATATGGTATTTGCCGTAACCTTACAAGGACTATTAAGCCCAACCAACACATCTGCTGCCACCTTCGATGAAAATGTTCTTGTAGAAATAAATATTGACAATGATGGCGATAATGTAGAAGACCTTGTTATTCAATTGATACCACGGGACGGAAAAATGTATGCTTTTGGACCTTATGCTCCAGGAACAACCGGTCTTAACTCATCCATAGATGAACTAGCTACTCGAATGGAGGTAGATATCACCCCTTATGGAAGCAATGCTGTGATTGGAACATCAGGCAATAGTAAATTATTTGCTGGACCAAGAGATGATCCTTTCTTTTTTGATCTAGGAGCTTACACAGACGTACTTGCTGGAAATGCCACTGGATTTTCTGATCCTGGGACAGATACATTTGCCGGTACCAATGTACTTGCGATTGTAGTAGAAGTACCAAAATCTACGTTAGGAAATAATACTTCTGTAAACACATGGGTAGAAACTAAGGTAAAAAACTAATCTACAGCCCTTATATTTTTTAATAGTTAATTATAAATAAATAAATAAATAATAAAACATTATGTTTTCAATAAATAAATTTTTTGCATTAATTCTTGTTTTATCGGTCATTCTTTTTTTGACTTCTTGTGATAAAGATGAAATGCCTGCCGTTGACTTTTCAGGTACCTTTAGTCAGGCAGATCAGATGGGCCGTCCCGCAGTAAATACCGTATTTGTTCCTTCTGATAGAAAGGATGATTTCAATACCACTATTCCGAGAGAAATGGGTGCAGCATTTTCTTCTATTTTTGAGACAACGCTTACAACTTTAAATCCTGGATATACCACTAACGCACTTGGACTAGATGCACCTTCTTTTTCATCTACTCTAGCGACAGATATACTAACCGTTTCTACCAGCGGTGTAACTACTTTTTTTGATGGTACAAATGTATTAACTGGAAGAACACTTACAGATGATGTGATCGATGTTGAATTATTATTGATATTTGGAGGACCGGATGGGTCTGCCAATGCAGGTTTAACATCCGATAACGTAGGAGCTAATGACAAAGCATTCGAGAGTAGTTTTCCATACTTGGCTACTCCTTGGTAAATTAGTGTTTCATCCCTTAAGTAAATGATAGGTTAGGCACTGATATAAAACCAATTCATCAAAGTGATTTAAATTATATTTAATTTATTGGGGTTATCGGTATGCACGATAGGAGGGTCATACTAATTGATCTGCCTATCGATGCATTTTCCTAAATCGAGTACGTACTAACTTATTGAAGTTGTTTTAAAAGAATAAAAAAATGAAGTTATTATCTATAAATATATTTTTACTTTTTTTTCTTGTGCAAAGTTATGCTAGTATGACTACGGTGGAAATACTAGCAAAATATCGACCCAATCAAAAAATAGTACAGCTAAATAACGAGCTGAATTTTTGGAAAAAGAAAGTAGAAAACGGACCTAATCAAACGACCTTCAAGTTACAACTAGCCAATGCCTATAGTGCATTATTTGCTACTACTGCCAATATTCAAGATTTAAAAAATGCAGAATATTTATTACAGGAAATTAGTGATCAACAGACAACTAATACTGCTGGTACGCTAAGAGCTTTGGCCCATAATTATATTGCTCAACATCGATTTTGTGAAGCAATGGATTTAGTAGAAAAAGCCTATGAAATAGGAAGTGATAGACGCGCTTCTACTTTAATGCTTTTTGATGTGTACGAAGAATTAGGAGATGAAGGGGCTCAGACAAGTATTCTTAAGCGACTGTCTGATAATCAAGATTTTAACTACTTAATACGTTTAGCCAAATGGGAAGATAGTCAAGGCCGATTAAATCGAACTATTGCGCTTATGAAACAGGCGGAGGCTATTGCTGAATCCGGAAAACAAACTGATCGCCTCAGTTGGATTTATACCAATTTAGCAGACTATTATGGCCACGCTGGAAAGATTGAATTATCAAAAAAATATTATTTAAAGGCGCTTGCTCTCAATCCTGCCGATTGGTACAGCATGAAAGGTTTGGCTTGGATCGCTTACTCGGATGAAAACAATATAGTCGGTGCTACTAAGATTTTAAACCATATTGTTCCACATAGTGCTGATCCTGGCATTAAATTATTGCAGGCAGAAATTTTAGAATTTTCTAACGTACAAAAAGCAGCCAAAGAAGTTTATGGTAAAATTGCAGAAGAGGTAAGTCAACCTGTGTATGGTAATATGTACAATGCCTTTCTTTGCGAGTATTATCTTAAGGAATCAAAAAAAGTAGAAAAAGCAATGGTGATTGCCCAACGAGAAATAAAAGTAAGAGCGACGCCACATGCTTATGACTTATTAGCTGCTGTTTATTACACAAAAGGTGAAATAGAAAAAGCAAGACAATTAAGTAAAAAATATATTTGGAATCATACCTTTGAACCACATATTTTAAAAAATCAATTAAAATATTTTAAGCACTCTGACGAATCCTACATAAAAGAAATAACAGCAGAGATCTTAGAGACGGAGTATGAGTTGGGACCACTAACTTATCAAAAAACATTTAGCATCTAAGTTATTGGTGCATCTCAAAAATAGATAAAGCCTATCTTGATTCAGGAGCAACACTAAAATCCTTAGTGTTGCTCTTTTTTATTAAAAGTATCTTTTAGTCTATATATTTACGGTAAAAATTATTAACATAATTATTTTTTTTATCTTTCCGAATATGAAATACAACATTACACAGATTGGTTTTATTGTAGTAATTGCAATTGCGACCATATTGATCGCTTATTTAGTCAATCGATTTTTCAATCGACTTATTAAGCACTCTACGGAAGCGATGACTAGTGACCCTACTACTTATCACTTTCTAAGATACATAATGGTGGCACTAGTGTATGTCACCGGTTTCAGTATTATTATTTATTCTGTACCCAGTCTACGTGCACTAGCTAGTTCCTTGCTTGCTGGTGCTGGTATCTTTACGGTTGCGATTGGCTTTGCTTCTCAGCAGGCACTCAGCAATATTATCGGAGGTGTTTTTATCATTATATTCCGTCCATTCAGGATTAAAGATCGACTAAAATTAAAAGAGTTCAACGGTATTGTAGAAGACATTACTTTACGTCACACCGTCATTCGGGATTTCGAAAATAAACGGATCATTATTCCTAATTCTATCATAAGTAATGAGATAGTTGTTAATGCAGATTTTGCAGATGGAAAAATCTGTAAGTTTATTGACTTTGGGATTAGCTATGATAGCGATATAGATAAGGCGAAGCGTATTATGGTTGAAGAGATTAAAAACCATGTACTTCATGTAGATACTCGAACGGAAACTGAAATAGAAAAAGGAGATCCAGAAATTCCTGTCCGTGTTATTTCATTAGGCGATTCTTCCGTCAATTTAAGAGCTTGGACTTGGGCTAAAAATTCTGCTGATGGATTTGTACTTAGTTGCGATTTATTGGAAAGTATCAAAAAACGATTTGATAAAGAGGGAATTGATATCCCATTTCCTCACCGCACTTTAGTCTATAAAGAAAAGAAATAAGTAACACCTTTAAAGTAATTATACGAATGGCTAAACAAAGAAAAAAAGAGGGATTACCTCCAGGTTCCATTGTCTTTACAGGTGACCAAAAAGTAGATAAAGTACTTATTCATTATCTCAAGTATAACGAGGAACAATTAGAAGAACAAAGTTTTCATAGCCACGACAATATTATCTTTCCAGAAGCTGCTATTGAAGTCGTAGATTGGTATGATATGCGTGGCTTGCACAATACAACTTTGATAGAGTCTCTTGGAAAAAGCTTTAATATCCATGCTCTAATTTTAGAAGACATCGCTGATACTAACCAGCGACCTAAATATGAGGAATATGAAAAAGGGAATTTTATTAGTATCAAAGCGCTCTTTTTTGATAAGGAAGAAGTAACCGTAAAAACTGAGCAAATAAGCATTTACTTTAACCAAGGTTTGCTCCTTTCTTTTCAAGAAGATGAAACAGATATTTTTGCTGCTGTTCGTCAGCGATTGGAATTAGGACGAGGTCGGATCCGACAACGAGGCGCTGATTACCTTGCTTATGCTTTGATTGATAATATTGTAGATAATTACTACCAAGTTATCAATGAAGTAGAAGCGGTTATTGAATTATTGGAAGACCAATTATTATCAGATCCTGGTAATAATTTAAAAGGTAAAATACACCATCTAAAAAAGGAATTATTGATAATTCGTAAATCTATCTTACCGCTCCGTGAAGCTATTAGCCAATTTGCAAAATCAGATAGTCCCTTTATTGAAGACCGAACCACCATTTTTGTTAGAGATATTTATGACCATACGGTGCAAGTGATGGATATGATAGAAACTTATCGGGACATGCTCAACGGCTTGCAGGATCTTTATCTTTCTGAAATCAGTTTTAAAATGAACCAGGTCATGCAGGTACTTGCTGTAGTAACTACGATCTTTGTTCCCATTTCTTTTTTGGCTGGTTTATATGGAATGAACTTTGAGAACATCCCAGAACTAAAGGCAAAAAACGGATACTTCATACTGTTAGCAGTCATGTTGATGATTGTACTTTTTCTGTTATATTATTTCAAACGAAAAAAATGGTTTTGATTAAATTATTTTTGGTCATTACGCTTTTGATTCCATTTGTTTTTTTCGCTCAATGTTATTATCTCGACTTTAGCCATTTGAAAGAGTCTAAATCAAGAATAAAAAGGAGAACCAAGCAGAAAAGCATAAATTTGGATTGACTAAAATTCAAGATTATGTTTAAATTTCCACCTGAGTTCTCTGCGATAATATCGGAATTTTCTCCGTTATTTTCAAAAAAGATCTTTGAACGTGTTGGTCAATTATTGTTGGGTACGATACTCACCCATGGTAAACGTACAGTTTGTAGTGTTTTACGCACCCTTGGTTTGCAGGACATTAAGAACTGGGATTTGTACCATCGGGTACTCAGCCGAGCCAAGTGGAGTCCTTTACAAGGTGCTCGTCGATTGTTACAAATGCTTATCAAGCATATTGTAAATACCAATACTTTAGTATTTGGTTTAGATGAAACGCTGGAGCGTCGCTGGGGACCAAAAATAAAAGCACGAGGCATTTATCGAGATGTCGTTCGTTCTTCAAAAAGTCACGTTGTTAAATGCAGTGGACTTCGTTGGATGTGTGTAATGTTGCTAAGTCCAATTTCTTGGGCAAATCGAATTTGGGCACTTCCTTTTTTAAGTGTCTTAGCTCCATCACAACGATACCATCAACAACAGGGTAAACAACATAAAACACTTAGCGATTGGGCTAGACAAATTTGTCTACTACTTCATCGCTGGCTTCCTGACTTTAACTTAATTATATTGGGAGATGGTTCTTATTCGGTGATGGAATTGTTAGCTTCCACTAAAGATTACGTTACTTGGATTACTCGTTTTCGATTAGACGCTGCTTTATATGATTTTCCACCACCATACATTAAAGGACAATTGGGACGTCCACCAATTAAAGGCAAAAAATTAGATTCTTTGCAACAACGTTTGGATGATCCCAATACAAAATGGAAGCAAGTTCGGTTTTCCAAATGGTATAATGAAGAAAATAAACTAATGGAAATTACTTCTGGTATTGCCATTTGGTATAGATCGGGTAAACCCATTGTTAGACTTCAATGGGTATTGATCCGTGATCCAAAAGGAAAAAGTGATCCAATTGCATTACAATGTACCGATTTGTCTATGGACTCCTTTCAAATTGTTAAACATTATCTGAACAGGTGGCCAGTCGAAGTTACCTTTGAAGAAGTTCGTGCACACTTAGGTGTTGAAACACAAAGGCAATGGTCTGACCTTGCCATACTAAGAACGACTCCTGTTCTAATGGCTTTGTTTAGTATCATAACCCTTTGGGCTAACTATTTATATAATAAACAATTATTGACCGCATTTCAAACAGCTTGGTATTATAAACCCTATCCGACTTTTTCGGATGCTGTTGCCGCTGTCCGATATCGGATTTGGCATTTTCAACTTTCTTTACACTCTTCAAAAAACAAGGACCGTAAAGAAAGTAATTTTAATTTTATCAAGCATTTAGCATTTATGGCCGCTAGAGCAGCTTAAATGGCTAAAGTCGAG
>CALFWZ010000048.1 GCA_937928405.1 uncultured Saprospiraceae bacterium | reverse complement strand
CAGCAACGGCTTCCCAATTCGATGCATATATTGGAATCTCTACTACCGTTCCTTTTTCTAAGTGTTGATCTTTCACTAATAAATTTACCTCCGGTGAGTCTTCGCGGGTATCTCCGATAACCGTTAGCGGTTGTGCAGAACCATTGTCATTTAGATCTCCCATTTTGACCGCTATAAAATCCAACGTATCTAGATTTTCTTGCAAATCGAGTATCTCAAATTTTTCTTGATAATTTGCTCGGATAGGATTAGATACATTCGAAAAATCAAAACCAGCGTCCACAAATTTCCACGAATCCGTTCGAGAAAACAAGGTATCAATTACCAGAATTGCCCGCCGCATAGAAATGATATCTAGAGCAGAGATTGTCTTTGATTCATTAATATCAGCAGCTAATTCCCGATACGGAGAATCCAAGGTATTTATCTCTAATAAATGCCGGATTAAAAACACTAAATCTAATGTATTTACACCATTTGTAATTTTACTATTATTATATGGCTTTACTTCATAATCTCCTCCGACTGGAACTTCTAAAAATGTATAATTTCCAAAACCATCCGTTTGCACAGAATCAACTTTATCCCCTGATAGATAGACCCAAAATCCTTCAACATAACCGCCATTCTCTTTAGCGATTTTTCCACTTAGCGTTACAGAAGTAACCGGGCAAATTGCCACATTATTTTGAATAATAACAGTTGTCGTACAAATACTACGATTACCATTTTCGTCTGTTACCGACAAAGCTACCTCCTGCGTCCCAACATCTGCGCAAGTAAAGGTATCTCGGTCTACACTAAATATTAAATTGGCAGAATCAGTACAATTATCATAACTACCCAAGTCCAACATCTCTGGCGAAACGACTACAAACCCTTGATTATCAATAGATAAAGTAATACTTCCAACACAATAAGCGTTAGGGGCCTGTGCATCTTCTACCGTTATCTGAACGCTACAAGTTGTCGTATTTCCACATCCATCACTGGCTGTATATGTAATTTGATGCGTTCCAATAGGATAATTACCACTAGCATCTTCTCCTGATGAAAAAGCGTAAGGAGAATTATTTTCAATGCTAATGCTATCACTACAATCCTGCGCCACAACTATCGGCAAACCAACAAATGCTGCACCACAATTTGTACTGTAAACACCAATCACTGTATCACGATAACAATTTATTTCCGGAGCAATTGTATCCGATAAGATAATTTCCTGTGTATAGGTATAATACCCATCTGTACTTCCGCTATTTAGATCATATTCACACCAGTTTACAACCGTCCATTCTCTTAAAATTCTTAGACAAGCTGGTGCAGAAATTGGTAGAATAATATCGTTTGAAACAACACTTACTTCTTCACAATTATGATTTGTTAAAATTGGTTCTCCTGTTATTACTGGTGACAAATCAGCGCCGCATTCGAAGCTCTGATAATTAGAAGGAAAGCTAACGCCAAATACGGTATTATCTTCAATGATAATTTGTTGCTGACAATGTTTTTCATTACCATTTATATCAACAGCAGTCCAAGTACGTACTACTCTTCCCACATGACAACTATTAATCTCCACGTTATCTGTATAATAAAAAGTATCTACGCCACAGGCATCTAAAACAACGGGCAATCCAGTTACACTTAGATCTTCATAATCTTCTTTACAAGCAATCGTAACCGTTGCTGGACAAGCAATAACTGGCTTAATTCCATCTACTACTTCTACCATAATTTCACAGGTATTGAAGTTTCCGTGAACATCATAAGCTCTTAGATATACGGTTACTGGCATATTGACATCCGCACAATTAAATCCCAATTGAGCACCGTAATTTTGGTCGTCCCTACTTACCTCAAAACGGTCTATTTCACAATTATCATAGCTACCATCATCAAAAGCAATCGCCTCGATATTGGCGGTTCCATTACTTGTCAAAACTACCTGTGTATTCCCTTCACAAACCATGGCTGGAACAATATTATCCGATACCGTCAGCATCACAATACAAGTGCTCGAATTTCCACATTCATCGGTCGCAGTGTAAGTAATTTCATGACTTCCAACAGGAATATTTTCAAATGGCCCAAATCCAGAACCATAAGCCCAAGAAGGGGTGATGGTCACCGAAGAACAGTCATCTGTCGTTGGCATAGTGGGTAGAAGCACCGCCGCATCACAACTATATGTATCCGTAAATTCCTGAATATCAGATATACAGCTTATCTCTGGTGCTGTTTTGTCCGCTACTTTAATAATTTGAATATGCTCTTTAAAATTCCCCGTACAGTAGTCAACCACTCGCCAATTTCGTAAAATACGATACCCGCCAGGGCCGCAAAACTCGATGCTTTGATCGGTAAAGCTGACGATTAGTTCGCAATGACCACCTGTTAACAAAGGCAGATTCTCAATCGTAGGCTCTCCTGTCAACAATAAATCTTGCGCGTCTTGGCTACAATCTAGCGCAGGCAAACCAAAATCGTCCCGATTGGCTGGAAAAATGACCTCCCCAACCGTACTTCGCTTTAAGTAGATAAATTGTGTACAAGAATTGGTGTTTCCATTTACATCCGTCGCGGTCCAGATTCTAACTAATTCTGCGGTGATCGTATCTCCGACAGGATTGGTGTAAAAACAATCTCGAGTGGTAAAATCCTCTGTGTAGGTGAGACTCGCTATTTCACAATTGTCCGTTACGACAGGACTACCAATTGCAGCTACACTATAATCACTGATACACGCAATTAAGGTATCCTGACAGATCAATTGAGGTTTAAAATAGTCAGATACACTAATCATGGTCCAGCAAGAAATTCCGGTAACCTGATGGAAAACACCTGCATTTAAGGTCTGACCGACTTGATCACAGGTAATTTCATCTCCTAATGTATTTCCTTGATTATCAAATATTTCTACATAAAATTCAGTAGGATTACAAGCTGGATTTGCTAGTAAAATATCGGGTGTAATGATAGACGCTCCATCCGCGGGCAACGACAAGTTTAGACTAGAACGACAGATCATGGTACACTGTGCAGGTAAGCAAACTGGAATAGCAATTAATAAAAACAGGAAAAGCCCAAGAACAGGTTGTCTTGAGTTTAGGTACAATTGGCTAGATTGTTTAAGAAGCCAGATATTTAAAAATTCCTTTTTTATGACCGCTTGTTTTTAAAATGAAAACGCGGTTCATAGTTTTGTTCTTATACAACAGCATTGAAGCGTATCGGAGGGATACTGCTCGATTTTTTTACTGTTTTGATAGGTTGTTGAGGTAGAGGAACTGGTCAGGGAAACCGGAATATGCTCAACACTACAAAGATGGGAGATTATTGAAAGAGGTTCTATACCATGTTTAAGGTATTTATCAAGTTTTAATTTTATTACATATGTTTAGGATCTTTTCACAAAAAGCAAGCTTTCGTAAGTATACTCTTTTATTGGTAAAATAATTTTTTTACTGAATAATAGATTTAGCAATCGTTTTCCTACCCTATAAAACCAGAGAAGCCCCCTCCTGACTCACGCCAGGAAGAGGCCATCCCAAAAACCAATTGTTAAGGTTTTATCTTTGCTGGTCGAGATCAAAATACGACCAGTGTTTATTTTTACTTATCACGGTATTTTCTAGAACGGTCAAAAGAACCATCTTTTCTGCCAAATTCAAAACCTACAGTTATTTCATGTGAACCTCCGTTGTATTTCTGGAAGTCGTCCAATAAGATATCGTAAGAATAAATGAATTTCAAGGTATTGTATTTTGTACCTAATAAAAATCCTACACTATTTCCAGCTCCCGCTCGGAATAAGGCACCTGTGATAAATTGCTCATTTAGAAAAGAAGCCATCATACTAATATCCACGTGCGTATCTACGTTACGAACGTTTCTAAGAATGATCGATGGTTCTAGCTTGACTTTATTATCATTAACGGCAAACCGTCCACCGGCTTGTAGAATAAAATATTTAAAATTACCTCCATCATCTTGACCTTCTATTTCATCCGTTACGGTACGAATAAGATTTGGAGCAGCATAACCAAAGTAAATATCTTTATATTCTCCATAAAGACCTAAAGAGGTATCAAAAAATTTACGGCCGTTGATATTGTCAATGACCGTCATATCGCCTGGATCGAAAAGATCTGAATCCATTACTGAGTTAGCCAGCGCCATTCGCTGATATTCTAGGCTTAATCCGGCTCGTAATTTTACTTTATTTACTTCTATTCCCATAGAGTAAGCAATTTGCCCACGAAAACGCGTGATGTCTGCTATATTTTCACTAAAAATCATAGCACCTAATCCTACTTGTTTACCAACTGGACCGTTATAACTCAGGGTATAAGACTTAGGAGAATCAGGAAAAGAAGAAAAAGCAGTACGCAGATTCATACTCAAGTCATGGTGTTCTCGATCAGCACCAACGGTGGCTGGATTAACCAACATTGGATTTAAAAAATACTGGCGATAAATCGCTTCTTCCTGCGCCGAAGCAGTTTGCAATAAAAATATTCCGGCGACAAGTATTAATAAATTTTTCATTTTATTTTATTTATGCGGTTCTGGGAAAAAGGTTTCTACGAAACAATTATTCCTAATAAACAATATTCAATGATCCTTTAATTTGCTGTGTTTGGCCTTCACTATCTTGGTAACGGATCACATAGAAGTATCCACCTTCTGGTAGTTTTGCACCTTCCATATCTGTTCCAACCCAGTTGTTGCTATAGTTGGCAGTCATAAATTCAAGCTGTCCCCAACGATTATAAATTTCTAATTCGATATCAAATCTGTTCGCACAGCTGACAATAAATTCATCATTGAATCCATCATTATTTGGTGAAATCACCTTACGAACTTTTTCACAAGGACCTGCCAACAATTCTACGGTAGCTTGATTGACACAATTATTTGCATCCGAAATTACCAGTGTATACGTACCCGATGGTACATCCATTAAGTCTGTGGTAGTAGAAAAGTCCGCATCGTTCCACCGATAACTATAAGGAGCAGTACCTCCTGTTACAGTCGATACAATATTACTGTTGACTTCATCTACGACAAGATCAATTGTAATCTCTTCTAGTTCATCTACCGTTCCTGTTCCGACGGCCGTAAGCCCCGAAGCATCTGTAACGGTTACGGAATAATTACCTGGTGCTAAACCACCGATAACATCACCAGTGTTATTCTGTCCCGTAACATCCCATAGATAGGAATAAGGAGCTGTTCCACCAGAAGCCATTACTTCTAAGGTTCCTAAATCACCTGCCTGTCCAGGACAACCAGTATTGCTAGGAGTGAACGTTAAGCTGATGGCTTCACCTGCCAAATTAAAGGTCTCTGAGTAAACACAACCGAAAAAATCAGTAATAATAACCGTATAGCTACCCGAAGTTAATCCGGCGATATCCGAAGTAAACATTCCATTCGACCATTCATAATCATAAGGAGGAGTACCTCCAGTCACCGTCAAATCAATCGCTCCATCTGCATTCGCTCCCGTCGGTGTCGTTACATCACTTGTCACACTAATTGGATCAGAAGAACCATTAATTGTCCCTGATTCGGTGACTGTTCGTCCTTGCGAATCGGTTACAGTCACGGTATAACTACCCGGTGTCAATCCAGTAAGATTAGGGGTTGTTTCTCCATTCGACCATTCGTAGGTGTAAGGCGCATTGCCTCCAACTGTCGTAGAGATAATAGAACCATCTGCATCACCAGCACAAGATTCATTATTGATCTCTAAAGCAACAGATAATCCAGCAATTAGGATAAACTGCTCTGATTCGAATATACAACCATTGGCATCTATTACGACTACACTAAGTGGACTTTGGTTTTCACAAACATCTGAAACGTCTTGACTAGTAGCACCGTTACTCCATGTATAAGTATAAGGTAACTGTCCTCCACTTACGGTGATATTCACTGCACCATTACACATGCCCATTCCAGTATTATTGATAATAGTATCTGCAACAATCGTAATTAGCGTTTCTGTTATTTCAAAGCTATTAACTAAGGCTGTACTCCCCGCAGCATCCGTGACCGTAATTTCATGCACTCCTGCCGCTAATCCAGTAAAGTTGGCAAACCCATCATTGCTGGTCATGATCAAAGGAGTAGGACCTGTTAATGTAAAAGTATACGGCCCACATCCACCAAATACTTCAGCATCTAAAAACCCGCCTGTTCCTCCTGCACAAGCAGCACCTCCAGGAGTGAAACTCGCCCAAGTCAAAGGACCTGCTGTTACAAATACGGAAGGCGGAATAGCCACACAACCGTTGTCATCGACGACAGTTACTTCGTATTCTCCCTTACATAAATCAAATGGATCAGAGTTAGTTGCTCCATTATTCCAGGTATAAGTGTAAGGTTGAGTACCTCCTGTAACTGTAGAATTAATAGATCCATTACAATCCGATCCTGTCTGATTAGTGACTGTGAAGTCTACTATAATAGGATTTGGATCTTCAAGTTCAAAAGTATCAATAACGATGACTCCGTTATCATCGGTCACGGTAACACTATAACCACCAGCGGTTAGGTTAAACTGATTTGGCGCGGATTGCACGATACAGCATCCTCCATCAAATTCACTCCATTCATATTCAAATTGTGGCGTTCCACCATTTACAATTAGCTCAATCGATCCATCATCGTCTCCATTACAAGTTGGATCTGTGATAGTAGCCTGCACATTAAGACTTCCCATAATAATAATATCCGTAATCACTTCTGTACAGCCATTATCATCTACAATAGTTACTCGCCATTCTCCAGGTGGGATATCGGTGATCGTTGGAACGGTGGTCGTCTGCATCGCGTTGTTGGGACCTTCCCAATTGAAAGTATAAGCAGGTGTGCCACCATCAACACCAATCAATCTTATTTCGCCATCATCCGCACTAGCGGAAGCATTTTCTATTTCAATATCATCATAAGTAATAGGTTGTGGTTCGTTAACTGTAATGGGGCCAAGCGTTTCAGAACACCCCGTTGCATCGGTAACACATACGGTATAGTTTCCACCAATTAAACCCACAATATCAGAACCGGTATTAATGACCGTCCCTTGACCGTTTTTCCATTGATACATCAAGTCGCCACTACCTCCTGAGGTAGTAATAAAAATAGCACCCTCTGCAATACCAGCACAGCGAACATGTCTAACACTGTCTAACTGAATGATAATAGCGTTTAATCCATCAAGTACAAAAGGTCCTCCAGTCTCAGTACATCCATTATCATCTGTCACCGTTACGGTATAGCTACCTGGTCCTAGATTCGTAAGTTCAGGAGTAGAGGGAAAGGTTGGTGGAGTAGAACCGTTCAATTCCCAATTATAAGTATATCCAGGACCTACTGTACCTCCTGTAACATCAATATCAATAGTTCCTGAATCCCCTCCATTATCACAAGACGGGTCTACTATTTCAACTAGGGTAATGATAATTTCTTCTGGCTCTTGGACAGTAACATCACGACCTTCCACGGTACAACCTGCTGCATCCGTGATGGTAGGCGTGTAAGTACCAGCAGCTAATCCAACTGGATTAAACTGATCTACTGGTGTTGGAGTAATACCCCAATCAACCGTATATGGTTCTCCATTCCCTCCAATTGGGCTAATGTTTATTTCACCATCCATAAATCCAGGACAAGAAACAGAGATTAAGTCCATTAAATCATAATCTAATTCTACTGGCTGCCCAACCACAATAGAACTCAAAATTCCAGATACATTATTGTCATCTGTCACTGTTACATTATAAGTTCCTGCAATTAGTCCGGTAGGATTTTGTACAGTATTGCCAATAACAGGTCCTCCTGGGGGCACTTGCCAGTTGAAAGTATAACCGCCCGATCCGCCAGTTACATCAATCGTAATAGATCCATCATTACCTTCAAAACAAGTAACATCTGTTACAACTACTAGCGAAGGAATAGGTGCATCCGCAGCATTGACAGTAAAGGTTCCTGTTCCAGTACAACCGTCGTCATCCGTCACGGTCAAATCATAGGCTCCAGGTATCAATCCTGTGATTGTTTGTCCCATCAGTGGTCCGTTAGGTCCAATCCAGTCGTAATTTGTATATGTACCGCTTCCGCCCGTAGCCATCCCCGTGATGGCGCCATCATTCCCGGCACCAGATACATTGGTTACATCTCCAGTCACAGCAATAGCGGTAGGTTCAGTAACTACAATACCTTCTGTCACCACATCACAACCTTGCAAGTCGGTAATGGTAACAATATAAGAACTAGGGCTAAGTCCGGAAGCAACGTTGCCAGAGATCATGTTATCATGACTCCACTCGTAAGTGAATCCTCCATTTCCACCCATGGCAGTGATGGTAATCATGCCATCATTTTCACCATTACAAGAAACATTTTCAACTGCTGAACTAAAAGTGATTGGATCAGGTTCTCCTATGATAATATCTGTAATAACATCTGTACAACCAGAAGCAGTATCCGTAATCGTTACCGAATAAGTATCAGCTGATAACCCTATCGGATTCTGTCCGGAAGCATCAATAGATGACCAGTTAAAAGTAAGATTACTAGGATCAGAGGCATTCAAAACGTCTAAAGCGATAGATCCGTCCATACTTCCATTACAAGTAACATCTGTCACATTCTGAACTGCACCACTGATGCCACCATCATTATCTACTGTATAAGTAGCCATCGCGTTGCAACCTTCCGCATCCGTAACAAATACCGTGTAAGTTCCGGAAGTAACACCACTAAGATCTTCAGTGGGAGTTGGAGGAGTAGTATTCCATTCTATACTAGTGAGCGGAAGTTGTGCTCCATCTAATTCGATGTCGATCGCACCATCTGCGGCACCACCACAACTTGCGTTATCAATGCTAACTAAATTTATATCAAAGCCATTTCCAGAAGGAACTGGATAGCTACCTATTTCTACACAACCAGCAGCATCTGTTACCGTAACACCAACGGTAGTTCCTCCTTCTGCGTTATTAATATCTTCGGTCGTTTCTCCGTTAGACCAACTAAAAGAAGGTGTACCAGATGCACCATTCACGGTAATATTAACGGTACCATTTTCGGCGCCATCACAAGTAGCTTGCGCGATTCCGTCTAGTTCAATTTCGAACCCATCACCAGCATCGACGGTAAAAGCCGCAGTCTGTGTACATTGTCCATCGGTACTAGTCACTGTCACGACGTAATTTCCGTCAGGGATATTGGCAATATCTTCCGTTTGAGTAGTATTATCACTCCAAAGGAACGTTGGATTATTACCAGCACCCGTTACGGTAATATCAATACTTCCGTTCGCTGCACCACTACAACTAGCATCCGTTTCAGTTCCAGTGATTACAATACCAGCATCACTATCCACCGTAAAACTTTCTTCTTCCGTACAGCCCGAATCATCATCCGTAACAGTGACCGTGTAAGTACCTGCTGCAACATTACTTAAAACCGCGGCATTCTGTGGGGGTACAGAAGACCAATTATAACTATAATTTCCACCACCACCATTTACTTGAACCGTGAGAGATCCATTAGTAGCACCAGCACAACCAGCAGGCGTACTAGACACTTCAGAAATAGTAAGATTTATAGAATTAGTTAATTGGTACATCGCCGTTGCCGTACAACCGTCTCCAGTATCCGTTACGGTCACTTCATAATCACCTGCCAATAAGTTGGAAATATCTTCCGTGGTTTCAGCTGGATCTGTATCCCAATTGAAAGTAAAACCATCTCCAGTTCCACCACTTATCGTTAAATTAATCGCACCATCTGCTTCAGAATCACAATTCGGTGGTGTAATAATTTCATTAATTGTAATGGCGGGAGTAGATGATACTTGGATAATTTCACTGGTAAAAACACATCCACTACCATCCGTAACGGTAACGATATAACCACCAGCGGCAATATTTTCGTTGTCTTGAGTGGTAGTGCCTGGTGGGCCATTCCACACGTAAGTATACATGTTATCTCCGCCTGTTGGTGTGATAAAGATAGAACCTCCACCATTACAGTTTGCAGGAATTATATTATCAATGGTAATTCCAACCGCTGTACTAGGCTGCGTAATTGTTACCACAGGAGAAACTGCGGTACATCCCAACATATCTGTTACGGTCACTCGGTAATTACCTGCCGTTAAGTTATCGATATCGCCAGTAACTTGATTGGTACCATCCCAAGCATACATATAACCCCCATTTCCTCCAGCTACTGTTGTACTAACTGCGCCATCATCTCCATTCAGGCAAGAAACATTGTCTGTATCGGCAATGGTTACAGTTAAAACCGGCGGTTCCGTAATCGTCACCGGTGGTAGAATTAATTCACACATATTACCATCCGTAATCGTTAGGGTATAAGTACCTGGCCCTAGATTACTGAGGTTTTGATCCGTTGGGCCATTGCTCCATAGATAAGTATAAGGCATTGTTCCACCATCAGGCGTTACCGTAATAGTACCATTTCCGTCACCATTACAAATCACATTGGTAGAAGTAGTTGTAGCCGTTAAAGGCGTTGGCTCTGTAATGATATAAGTATCTGTAAAATCTCGCATACCACTGGTGATACTCACCGTGTAACTACCCGCTTCTAAATTTGAAATAGTTGGGGTCGTTAAGCCACTGACATCCGTAGGTGATCCCGTCCAAGTGATGGCGTAATTCGTTCCGTCTCCACCTCCAATCTCTAAAGAGATAGATCCAGTAGCATCTCCATTACAAAGTACATTAACGATTGTTTCCGTAACCGTGATATCAACTTCGCCAGCAGGACAGGCAGCAGTTTCAATGATAGCTGCTCCATCATTGATGATAATGGGTGTAATCGGATCAAAAGTGGGATCTACAAATTCAGGCGTATTGTCTGGACTTAAAATGATTGGACTAGTGACATCAGCACTTCCATTTGCGGTAAAACAAAGTTCAAAAATTATTTCTCCGGGTACTAGATTAATACCAGCTTGGGTAGGATTTAAATTATTCATAATCAGAATAATTCTATCTGTACCAGTTGGATTATTGTCCAGCCAATTTACTTGGCCAGCAGCAAAAGCAGGGTTTACATTTTCCAGTCCGGTATAAGTCAAATCAGCTGGAAGGAAGTTGACTCTAAATCCTCCACCTGAAACATTGGTAAATCCATCGTCCACCGTAACTGGCACACAGATCGAAGAGTCTGGACAGAAGGTCGTCGTACCAATGGTTAATTCAAAGTCGCCGCTTCCTTCTTCAGGAATTACATTGACATTACCATCGTTCGTCAGCAAACTAGCTGGCGCCATTTGAGAAGCACTACGGACAACTGGATCATCTGAAAACCCAACGAGTGCGTTGGCACCAACAGGAGCCATTGGGGCAATGACAAAGCAAACTTCGTAGAGCGTATCTCCGTCCATCAAAGTAGAAGACATTCCTCCCGGATTTGGGTATACTACCAATATTGTCCCTGTATCCGAAAACATAGGAGAGTCATTAATAGCAGCACTTAGATTGGGAATATTAGGATTGAAATTTTGATGATTTAAATAGGTAAGATTTTCATCATCAAAATTAAAGGTATATTGAAAAGAGGTAACCGCATCAAAATTTTGGGCAGTTACTGCCACGCAGACGGTATCTCCGGGGCTTCCTTCGACATTAGCGGCCACGAGGGTAATAGCGCTACTACTATTCCCACTAACGACAATGGGTCCATCCTGAGTTTCCATCCCAATATTGATTCCGGGATTAGAAGACTTGGTCACATCTATCGCTAGCGGTGTATTCCCGATACGGACAGTATCCATTTCTCCACCCGCACCAACTACTGTAAAACAAGCTTCGTAAATCAACGTATCAGGGACATCTACCCCCATGTTGAGTGAATCAAGCCAGAAGTTAGTTACCCAACCGTCTGTATTATTTGAATTAAAAAAGAAATTATCAGGTTGAGGAAGGTTTATATTCGTAAAAGAATCAAACTGCAAAATGGCCGGATTGAAATTTAAAGAATACTGAAAAGAAACAAGACTATCCCCATTACATAGATTAACATCTAAGCATAGCTGCTCGCCCGTTGCCGCAGAATCTGCCTCAATCGCCAATCCAAAATTATTAAACATACACTCAAAGGGAGGGTTTGTTGGAGCATTAGGATCTGTCACCACCACCGAAGCATTGGTAAATAAAGGTGTTTCATCACTATTGATGGTCACAATATTAGCCGCTGCGGGCATACCGGATAAATTGATGGGAGAGGTTCCTGCAGCAATGGCCGTAAAGCGAACGATTTCGTATAAGACAAGATCATTATCCACGGACATGGGGTTAAGGAATGGGTCATTCCAACCGAAGGTAAGATTACCGATATTGGCCATGTTGGTTCCAAAGAACAGAGCTGGCGGAATGTTTACTGGCACGATATCGTCATCTCCTTCTACGAATTGGAGGACATTGGGGTCCCAATTCATGGAGTACGTGAACGCGATGACGTCGGTAAAGTCCTGAGACGTTACCGCTACGACGAGCGTATCTCCTATTTCCAGCGTATTGGAAGCAGGGTTGACAATGAAGCGTGTGGTTTGGGAATTCACATTGAAACCCAGGAGCACGAGCCCTAGCGCGAAGAAAAGCGTAATTTTTTTAAACATCGATCCTTGGAATTTAAGATGTTAGACAATTATTTGGCTAAAATCATTTTTTTTGTCGTCGAAGTAACGGCCGTCGAAATCTGATACATGTAAGTACCTAGACTAGGAAAGACCTCAGAGTTAATTTTGATACGGTGAGTTCCCTCACTATATCGGTTGCTGTACTGGTAAATTTCTTCTCCGGTTAATCCGAAGATTTTTATCGTAACTAATTCGGAATTAGTCAATTCAAACGGTATATACGTGGTTTTAGAAAAGGGGTTTGGATTATTCTGGTAAAAAACGGCAGAATCTTTAAAATCGGTGGCAAAAGTACTAGTTTTAATACCAATACACGCACCTCCATCTCCATTATATATTATCGGAACTTCAAATACTTGCCCGTCTGCATGATAAACCACCAAGGTGGTGACTGGAGAATCCACGAATTCAAGATTAAGTGGTCCGTCGGCTAGGGCTTTAAAGCTTAGCACAAAAAGGATAGTACTATCGGGTTCTGTGTAGGTAAAGCTATCATTCCAAAAACCAGCAATCACACCACTAGCAGCATTATTGGTATTGAAGGAAACGCTTTGAGTTGGAAAAGATGCGGTAATGTCTTGAAATTCTACCTTTTCGGCATCCCAGTTTAGGGAAAACTGAAGACCAGCAACATCCACAAAATTGGTAGCACGAAGCGCTACTTGAAATTCATCATCCACCGCAATGGTTTCTGCTGAGCTGGTAAAAAAGAAATTTGGTTGGGCCTGTACAGTGCAGCAAAAACCACAAAATACGAGGACTACCAAAATGGAGTCAAATCGAAACAAGGGGGATACAATAAATTTTAAAGCCTTGGTAATCAATTTGTTAATTATTTAAAGTTTAGTAAAAAAATTATGGTAGTCGTGTCAAAAAGACACGACAAACCATAATAGCAAAGCAAAATATAACAGTAGTTCTTAGTAAATTTTAACAATTGGTTTTGCAAAAATATGTGCTTTACAAATTTTCGCAAGGGAAAACTATTCATGGGAAACTACCGCTACCATTAAATTTTTATGCTAAAAACTTAGTATTATTTTTTGAGCGTAACATTTCCAACAAATTATAACATAGGGTAATGAGGCCACTGAAAACTGGCCACTGTTCGGATACCGAGCGAGGCAGGACGGTTGTTCTGCACGATGGATTAGACACAAAACGTTGTGTAAAATTCTCTTTGTTCATGTGATTATAATTTGTTGCACTTAGGTAATTGTCAAACGATAAATTTCCGGTTGGAATTTATTATTTGGTCATCACCAAATGTTAATAATAAGCAGTATACGGGGATTAAGCGCATACGTTAATTTTTTGCTATGGGTATATAAGTATAACCGATGCAAAGCTTGGAAATCAGGGTTTTGATTTCAAAATTTTAACATTAATAAGAATCTGCGATGTGCAATCAGGAAAGAGAATATTTATAAAAAGATCAGTAAATAGGATTCGATTACTGATAATTTCAAAATATTGAATAGAGTATTAATAAATATCGCAGTTCATGGGATAAAACCACCAAAATGGTGTTATTTACTTAAATCGGTTTTTGTTATATATGTCCTCACAGTCCTTTTAAACTGTTTACAAGAGCAAATATACGTCATCCAATTGTTCTATTCCTACCCTATTTATGGTATTTTTTAAAATTAGAAAAAAAATATATTACAAATTACATGAAAATTAAGCAATATATAATTTAAATACAAATATTTAAATCAATCTAAACCAAGCTATTATCATAGGCCAACTTAATTAATCCGGCCGTATTGCTTACACCTAGTTTACGCATAATATTTTTTCGGTGAACGCTGACGGTTTGGTCACTAATGTACAAAACCTTACCAATTTCTTTGTTGCTAAGTGCGTGGGTGATGAGTTTGAGGATTTCTAATTCCCTTTTGGTGAGATTATATTTTTTGATAAACTTGTCTTCGGAAGGAAACCGAGATTGGTCTTCAATTTTTCTTTTAATTTCTTCGATCGTGGTATTCAATCGAACTCCTTTGCCTAAGAAAGTACGTCCTTCCATCACTTCTCCGATGGCTTTCCAGAGTTCGTCCATTCCAACATTCTTGAGAATATATCCATCGACACCTGATTTGAAGGCGGATTTTACAATTTTTGATTCATCATATACGGTGAGGGCCAAAATTCTAAGTTCCTTATTTTGAGCACGAATAACATTGATGACGTCCAAACCATCCTTTTCAGGCATATTTAGGTCTAAGATCAATAAATCAGTTGGTGTATCTTTGAGCATTTGAATGACCTGGTCACCATTATGAGCGATACCAACTATTTCGCATTTTTGTTCTTCATTATCGGCTAAGATAGACTTCAGGCCGGCGATAAATAACTGGTGGTCATCTGCAATCAACACTTTAATACTTTCCATATTCAAAACTTAATTAGGGCTATTTGGTTTTCATTATTACTAATTTCATATTAGCAAAATATAACACTTATTACTTGCAAAACCGGTGCCACTATCCAGCAGGCTATCAATCGGTAAGTTTTTTACCTGATAATCAGCAAAATAGCTCTCTCTCGCAGCTTGGGCACTAATATCGTTTTGGGACAGGAAATTAGGCATGACGTAAATAACTCGCCACAAGGCCAATATAACAAACAGTTCGAGTATTCACAAAAAAAACCGAATTGAACCCTTCATTCAATTCGGTTTTTAACGATCAAGGCAAGTTTTACCGCTGAATCGTCATTTTTTTGACTACTCGACCACTATCTGATTGCAATTCTAAGAAGTACATACCATTAGGAATAGTCGCTGTATTTAGTGTTTCTCGGTGATTTGCACCAATAGAGGCTAATTTTTGCTCTTGAATTTTTTGTCCTTGTATATTGTAAATTCGAAGCTGTACATTTTCAAGAGGAGCTTTAAAGGTGATATTGATGAAATCACTAGCTGGATTTGGGTATAAACCAATTGTTTGTTCCGCTTCTTCTTCGCTCGTACCAACTACAGCGTCATCCGTGATCATAATATTATAAACTGGCGTACCTAGCCATCCGCCAGTGCCGTCACTGACCGTAAAGGTAAAAGCATCGCTCTCTTCTTCTGTTCCATCATGCTGATAAGTAATGGCAGAGTTAAAGATTTGCTGTTGTGTAAATCGCTGTCCTACCACTAACGGATTACCATAGCGAAGTAATCGTCCTTTTGTGGGCGCTTCCACTATGGTATACGTTACTTCTTCTGGACCATTGTCCACATCTTCCGACAGTAATAAATTAAATTGGATCGGATTAGAAGAAGCAACCGGCACTTCTAAGGTTTCATTGTTGACCAAAACAGGACCGTTAGGCGATAAATTACCACAGATTTCAAAGCTCCAGGCATCAAGCATTCCGCCCTCTCCAAAATTATTAATCACTTCAATCGTCAAAGTCCAGTCTCCAGCACTATTTTCTCCATTGAATTTAGCCAATCCATCTTCATCTTGAACGGTGTAGGTGTCCCCTGTATTAGGAGGGCAAGGGATAGCACCTGCCGCATCATCATCCAATTTAAGATCAAATGGTAATTCACCACATAATAAACTTTCAAATAATAGAACACTGGTACCGGAAGGACTAGCGAGTCTAACATCAATATACCTAATAAGGTCATAATCTCCCACTAAGCTTGTGACATTAAAATCATTAATATTCGTATTGTCCGCTACGTTGATCACAGAAGTAATGATAGGGTCTGATGCAGTTCCAGTAGGAATTGAAATAGGGATGTCTGTTGCTGAATATTCACCACAAGATTGTACTTCTGTGAAAAAAGCAAACGTCGAAGAATATGGTCCTGGGCCACAAAGATTGACTGGTCGAATCCGCCAGTAATAAGGAAATCCTTTCTCTAACTGTACACCTGCTGCATAAGTTCCTCCGATAATTCCATCCACAGACTCTATGAGACTGGCGTTGCTAAAACTAGGATTACTAGCAATTTGTATTTCGTAACTATCTGCGTTAGGAACATCCACCCAACTATAAGTAGGTGCCCCTCCAATTCCGGTGGCTCCGTTGACGGGGCCAGTTAATGCCAAGGCAGAAAAATTATTGTCTATAGCAACATATTCGATGATTCGTTCTTTATCTGTCAATCCGCTGGCAGTTGCAGTAATTTTAAATTCACCACTACCAAATCCAGCAAGATTCGTAAGATCTAAATTAAGCGTTGTTGTCTCTCCTGGCATAATCGTAGTTGCAGAAAAATCAGCGGTAGCACCAGCTGGTAAGTCGCTGACAGAAAAACTAATCGGCTCTGCGAAATTCACCAAACTTTCAGTTGTCAAAGTAATTGTCTGAGTAGTTGGTGGGCAAATGACGATTTCTTCATCGGATGGTAGTAAAGAATATCCTGGGGCGGAAGGAGGAACAATACTAAAATCATTATTAGAAATATCAAAGAAAATATTATCTGCTGCACGCACCATAATTCGAGCGGTACTGGAAATTTCATCTGGAATAATGATTCCATGATCACCATCATTTACTACATTTTCTGCCAACGTAATTGGATAAGTATATCCACCATCCAATGACAAGAGTAGATTCACTCGCTTACAATTTACAGGGCCTTGATCTGTATTTGCTACATCCCAAGTGATTTCTTGAAAACTACCAACTTCTAAGCTATTAGATCCGTTTGGATAGCTCACTAAAAACGGTCCTGCTTGATCGGTAGATCGAAAGCTAACATATGCCTGCGTCACGCCACCAATCAATGGATTGTTATCCCGAACCGTACAAGAAAAATTCAAATTTCTAGAATAGGTTGGTAATATTTCTCTTCGATCCATTCCACCTTGCACAATTGTCTGCATAGCTGGAAAAATTCTATTAGAAACAGATCTTGGTGGATAAGAACGGAATAGCGGTGCATTTAATTCTGGAAATCCTAAATTTCCGTAAGGGCCTAAATCTCGTTGTTCCCAACAGTAAGTAAGCTCATCTCCATCCATATCGTCTGCGACTACATCTAATTCAAAAGGGGTACTGATCGGAATGTAAAAATCATCTTCTACCGTTGGGGTAACATCTGGAAAATTATTAGCCGTAATAACATTTCCTCCACAAGTTGCTGGACCATTGCGAATATAGTTAGACATCTGATCAATGGATCCTCCATGAAAATATTCGTCTCCCCCACCATCTACATTATTCTCATTACCACAAGTACCTGCATAAGACATGATTGTGGTACCACTACCTGGCTCCCAAGCAGAACCTGACGCGTATTGACCAATCGATGGAGGACAACCATTCCAAGTATGACCGGCAGATAATTGATGACCAATTTCGTGAGCCATGATATTCGCTGTAACGGCAATAACATTAGAACTTGCATGACAAGTTACTCCGGCTCCTTTAAACTCTCCACAAATCTGACCACTCGCTACTCCACCTACATCTGAACAACCTCCTGTAAATACGTGACCAACATCAAAATTATTTTCTCCCATAATTAGATTTAGGTTCGTAGCATTTTCTATCAACATAGAAGTTCCTACCGTACCATTTGAGAAGGGATCCGTATCTGGATCTAAGTATAGAACGGCCTCTAGACCATCAATTAGCGTAAAACGAGTTGCCAGATTTTGCTCGTAAATTAAGTTTAATCGGTTCATGGCAATTTGGTAATCTGCTAATACAGATGCTACCGTTCCACCATGTCCCTGAGCAAATTCTCCTGAACAACTTAGCGCAACTAAAAACTCACGCATCTCAACAGGTCCACCAGCAGTATAAGTATTCGCTTGTGGATTGTTAGGAGTTTGATTGCCTAAACTTTCAGAAGTAAATTCCTCTTCAAAAGAGGTAAAACCACAAGCAGCGGGTTGGCTTCCTGCCATATCATCTCTAGTATAATAACTGATATATAATCCAGTATTTCCATTAGCATATGGATCAACGTATATATCTCCTTCCAAGGTATGAATTCCTAGGTGTACACCTTTGGGCGAAATAGCCATTCTGACCGCAGCACCTGTGTTATTATCCAATCCAACACCTCGATAAGAACGAAGGTGGGGATAACGAGCAGCAGAAAGTGGCTGAAAAATGCTGGTTTCCCAGATTTTAAAGGGAGCCAACTCGCCATTAGGCATAGGTAGATAAATGACCTTGCCCGGCGCCGCCGAATTGGTCAAGTCTTCCCAAGGTGTATTAACTAATGATTCTTTGAATTGATTAAAATCCAATTGAAAAGTAGCGAAATGGTCAGGTGTTATACTCTGTTCCAAATACTCTGGTACATCTTCCTGATTGATAGACTTCCAAAATGATTGTCCAGACACGGTAAGGTGGAGGAAAAGAATAAAACTAAAAGCTAGAAATACGCGCATAGTGATGGTTTTTTATTATTAAAAACTTCGTTGGTTATCAAGTAGGTGTTTGCCAATAACCTTGGCAACAAAGATAATAAAGGATCGTCTTAATCAAAATAGAAAAATCCTTATTTGTCGGCTCTTATTACTTGTTGACTCAAAATATCTCTCTAAAAAGTCGCTCGGACTTGTGCACGACCAATGTGTACGGTATTAGCGATACCTGTTTTTCTACCTTCATAGCTAATACTCATCAGAATATTTTTGGATAATCGGCGGTCTAATGATAACGACCAAAGGTAATTTTTACCGTCTTTTAAGGTTTCGAGAATCGCAAATTCTAGTGGTGTATTGCGTTCTCCATCAAACCGTACACTAACAAAAGACAACCGAGAACGGATAGAAGTTGCAGTGTTTTGGTTAAAAGTTGTTTCGAGTGAAAAATCGTGTTTAGTAGCTTGCTCTTGGGCGATTGATTCGTTATTACTTTCTTTGAATTCATAAGAAAAAATAGTCCTAAAATTATTGGAGGGTTGCAATGTTAGTTGAGGGCGAGTTCTAAAGAAATTAATGGTATAATCTTGATTTTCAAAAAATTCGCTATCACTTAAATTTAATCCAGTGGCTAATTCAAATTGGGTACTGATCGATTTACTAATATTCCACCGACCGCGAAAGAATTGTTCATCATTACGACGGATTTGAAACCCACTCGTCAGTACAATCTTGTTACGAGCGGTGGTCTGTCCTATTTGCAAATCATATTTTTGATCACCACGATTAAAAAACAATATATTTCGGATATTTGAATTTATGGCCACCAAAGCTGTATCAGGGATATTATTTTGAAAAGGATTATAAGCCGATACACCTTCTGCTTCTCGTGTTCGACGAACCATCCGAACGGTAGACTGGGTGGAAAATTTACCTAGCCATTTTTTAAATCCTTTCTTCCCCTGAAATATGCGTTTTAAATTGGTCTGTAAACTTTCGTTAAACGTAACATTATTGGTTCGGATAAATTCGTTGGTAAAAAGCGTTACTCGAATGATATTTCCTTCGCCCGCAAAAGCCTCTTCTCGAATCTCATTGACCTGCGGCACACCATCTCCATTAAAGTCCAACGTTTCATCCCAAAAGAAAATACCATCTCCTGGATTAACGGGTAAATAACTATAGGCGACTCTAGGTTCTTGTCCAGATCCAATTTCATAATTCGTAGTAGACCGGACCGCTCCTTTCCAAAGTATCAGTCTATGATCTAGTCTTCCTAAAGAAGCATTTTGTGGAGTTTGGGTTGTTAGCTGCTCATCCGAGATCCTTAATTTACGATAGGTAAAATTCCAACTTAAACGAGAAACCGTCCCTTCTCTCCAACTGCCATTAATATTAAATTCATCAGCTACGGTGTTTTCAGAAAAGCCTTTTCCTGTCGGAGCATAATCATATCGTTGGGTGTAGTTGGTTCCAAAGGTGAATCGCTTTTCTTCTGGTGTTTTTAAATAAAAACGATAAAGATTATAATAGAAACTAACGGCACTTAGGGTATCTGCACTACCTGAAAATCGTTCATTTCTTTCCTGTTCTCCATAAGCTCCTACCGTAATTTTAGCTAGCTTCGGAAAGGTCTTAGCAATATCTAATTTAGGTCTTAAAAATTGGCTATCCTCTCGATCGCTATCTACCTGCAACCAGTTTATTTGTGCATCGACTTTCCAATTATTTCGATCAAGTTTTAATTGTGTAAAATGTTTTTGTCCTGTATAAATTTCGCCCCTTAAAAAGCTACTGAACTCGTAGGTAAGACTTCCAAAATTATTCTTTAAAAGAGATACCTCTGCGCGAGCAATGTGTTCATTTTCTCGCGCTACATCTAGAATTTCATTGCGATTATTGGCTAGGTTCCAGTCACGGGTAAACTCGGCTTTTCGATAAGGATTGAGCGCCTGAAAACGTTTTTGGGTAAATTCGTAACTTAGTTTAGCGGTAAGATTCCAATCTTTTTTTAACGAGAATAATTGTTCATAATTGGTAAAAGCTGCTACTCCGGCATCGTCCTCATCGCCTATATCGGAAAATCGATTGAGGTCGTTTCTACTCAAGGCAATTTCAGTTTGAATACGTCCATTTTTATTTAATTCATAATCAGCACCAAAACTATACATTTGCCTTTGTGTCGGTGCCACCAACTGAATAACCGGTTCGTAATTCCCCAAAGGATTACCATTAGCATCCGGTCCAATCCAAATAAAGACTCTGCCATTTTGAGACGTATTAGGATCTAATAAATAATTGCCTGCTCCGAAACCTACATCTGTAAAACTAGCCGTATAAATTGCGCTGTCTGGATTCGTGCTAAATTGCAATATTTCAAACCCAACAAGACTATTGTTTATCAAAACTGCTGTATCAATTAATTCATACTGAATACGAAATTCGTTAAACTCTTCAGTTAGTCGTTGCGAAGGAGCGAGCGCATTTTGTACATCATCTCCTACCGAATCTAGCAAGACTTGTTGCAAAGAATCAAGATCTTGTAACCCAGTAGAATTTCGGCTATCCTGTTCAGAAAAAAGATTAAAGTGTAATCGCCATTTTTTATATTCCAGCTCCGTATCAAAAGCATACATAGACCGCAAATACTGTTGGTCAGCGTATTCAAATTCTACAATAATTCGACTGTCTTTGGTAATCAATATTTTATTAGTGAAAACAATATCAGCTCGATTATAATCAATCACATAATCTTCTTCGAGTCCACGCGTTAACAATTTGCCATCAAAAAAAACTTTTTCAGTACCTGCCAATGCAATGATGAATTGTTCTCCTTGATTGCCTTGTAGTCGATACGGACCTTGATTGCCTTCTTCGCTGGGCAGATTATTACGCGCAAATTTGCCTCTAGCAATGGCGGCACTGGCCCGAGAGCGTAAGGTAGCATCTTTGAAAGGACTGAGTTGATTACGAAAAGTAGCCCCTTGTAGTTTTTTATAATAATTCATAAAATAACTATTCGGACGATTCAATTCGTAATCACCAGCAATCAGAACATTTTCTTTTTTACTTAATTGGATAAAGATTTTATCGAATTCTTGTAGTTGTTGGGTGTTGCCTTCTGGCTGGAGTGGGATACTATTGTCCGTGATGGCCGCCAGGATTTCGATATCATCGCCGATTTCACCGGCTAATTGTAAATTAAAACTAGAATTGAGTACTAGATTTTGACTATTCCCAAAAGAGATACCCCGTGCAAAACTACCATTATATTCGAGTCCTTTAAATTTGATAATCTCTTCGTCATCGTCATACGGGTTGATTGTAAAACCGATATAATCTCCGTTTGCTTTAGTCCCTATGTTGGTGGTATCAAGCCGAGCAAAATTTTTATAAAGATCATAAGGTAAAACTCGATAGGTAACGGTATAGGTATTAATTTTTTGCTGATTGAAAAATACTGTATCAGAAAAATGAAGTTGGTTTTTTATGACCTGAAAATGGGAATTATCAATTACCTGCCCCAAGGGATATTCCCGTAAGGCAACCGAACCAGGAATCACGGTCAGTGAATCAAGGGTATACATGATTTGATTAGATTGCCGAGCAAGCAATTTCGTCTTTACATTAGACAGTCCGCTCTCTTGTCCAGTTAACTGAAACCCGAAAAACAGCAAGCAGCAAAAAAGAAGTAAACGTTTGAATTTCATACGACTCACTCAGGAGAAAGAAGGTTGACTTATCTAAAACGATAAAAAGCGAGATAGTTGCGTGTAAAAATCCATTAAAAATCAAAAAAAACTGTCGGCTAGCGGAAAAGCGCTTCTTTTAGGGTGCTTTTCATGGTAGAATTCAAGGATCTGCGAAGAAATTAACCAGGATATTTAAAAAACTGAGGTATCTTCTGCTATTATATTCCTTTCAGGCATCTAATTGCTCCAGCAACCATTTTCGTTCTGTTAATGGTTGACTTTCTTCTATTTCTAATCTTAATTTGTTTTTTTGGGCTTGATTAAAAGGATTGAGTTTCAATAATTTTTTGGTAAAATGAATGATATTTTTATAATTTTTTTTGTGATATCCTATTGCTTTTTTTCTCAACAAATTATTTTGCATGCTGCCCAATAAAGATTCTAAAGCATCAAACTCTTTTAACTCAAAATACATTTTCATCAACATATTTTTGGAGTCTAAATTTAGAAAAACATCATCGTATTCTACTTGAATTAAAAGCTGCATAGCTGCTTGGTATTCTTTTCGAGAATAGTAGAGTAAGGCCAGATTATAGCTAAAATTTCCTTCCCGATATTTTGGTGCCAATTGATTTTTATACTGATGGATAAATTTTTCAACAATTGTAAATTCTCCCAATTTTAAACCGATGGTCACAATATTTTTATACGTAAATCTGGATAAATAGCCATCTTGCAAAAAGACATTATATGCTATTCCGGATTGATATAAATCAAAACTTTCCTGCAGGAATTCAGCTTCTCCATTGTTGATTTTTTTGATACAATAATTAATCGTCAGAATAAATAAATCTCTTAACTCATCCCGTGAAAAAAGATGAAGATGTAAAAATAAATGCTTTTTTAAATTTTTAAAATGAATAGGATTATCATCTAACAATGATTTATAGGTATAAAAATAAATCGCAATTACCGGAACAGATAATAATTCTTTTTGCAGAATCAGTTCTTCAATCTCATTCAACAATTCAATTTTATATTCAGAATTGAATACATTTTTGTGTGCAATAGTTAAACAAGCTCGACGTAGTTTTTCTGCCACAAATCGAATATCGAGCAAATCATTCATCCGTTGTAAATTAAGCGGTACTACTCTTTTTTCACTGGAGGCTGCGGCATAATGTTCTAATTGAATCCGAAAAGCAGATTCATAATACGCCACATTTCGAAGTGGATGCGCTACCAATAACTGTTCTGCTTTTTTAACTGTCTTCTGAAAAAGTTTAGACAAGTTTTTTTCTCGATACACCTCAGCAAGCATAATTTTTTGATCGATTTTTTTTCTTTTGACCTGTTCAATAACTAAAAACTGCTCAATCAATCGCAACAAAAAAGTCATGGATTGACGAATCTTGAAATCATCATATTTTTCCTCTAATGGAAATATCGCTTGGAAGGCAAGTGTTTTCTTTAAGGTCTCTGGAGATCGATAATTATCCATTAAAAACCCTAGCAATTCAATCACATCTGCCCGCGCATTATGGTAGGGAGAGCTTACGAATTTCCGTAAACTGGCCTTTTCAGCCGCATTTAAGGCAATAAAGACGGTAATTAAGCGGCTATTTGTCATAGTTTGTAAATATCATTTCTCAACAAATCCTATCCACAATATATTTAAAAATCACAATAATTCAATATCATTTTTCAACAAATCATATATTTTGTCTTTTTTTTACCCCTTTAATTGTCTGACATTTGTATTATCAGCATTTTCTAAAAAAACTATCAAACAACAATACAAAAAATAAGAGTTATGAAAGCTTCAAAAAAATTCCTCTGGACAATTACTTGGTTACTATTGATACATATTTCTGCTCAAGCGCAAGGTTGGGAGCGAGAATACGACTACGATGAAATTTCTATTTCAGGACTGAATTTCCTATTGGACCTTAGCAACGGCGAACATGTAGTAATTGGTTCTAGTAGGGAGTCAATTATTAGTAGTGACAATAGTATTTTTCTATTCAAAATAGATGAAACAGGAGACACCCTTTGGCTACAAAAGGATATGCCATCAGATAAAGACGTTACGGGTGCAACCGTTGTGAATGGTGGTATAGTTTACGCCGCTGCCTCAGGAAGGTTGTCAAACAATACTAGAGCGTCACAAATCACAAAAGTCGATTTAGATGGCAATACGCTCTGGTCTCAAATCTATTCTGGTCCTATTGCCGGAGATATCGCTCAAACAAGTGATAATGGAGTTGTCCTGACAGACCAAAATGGATTTGGAACTTCTGCTTTTCCCGATTCTATTCGAGTAACCAAGTTAGATAGTGGTGGTAACTTGGTTTGGGCGAACAAATATTTTGGAACTTCATCTGAGTTAGGTTCACAAGTAGTTGGATTATCAGATGGTAGTATAGTCGTAGCCGCTTATATAGTTGGTAGTAGCTCAGATACCTTTATATTATTAAAGTTAGATGAGAATGGAGTCGTCATTTGGAAAAATTATTACACCGATTTTAATTTTAAATATTGTCGAGCATTCATTACTACTGCGAATGGTGATTTAGTAGCCATCGGAGAAAAATCTGTTGCTAGGTTTGATGAGTTAGGTAATTTATTATGGGTGGAAGATTTTGACGTAACCCGTGTTGGCGATATTAAAGAACTTCCCAATGGCAATTTTGCGTTAACCACTCGAAATAGTCTTCAAAATGACTCCTACTTCAGTCTTCATAATCTTACCCCTTCAGGTGATGAAAACTGGGTTAAATCTTATATAAGACCGTTAGTTGATTTATGGAACTCACAAATAAATTGTACAACAGATGATGGTTTTTTAATCGGTGTATCGGCAATGGTACAACTCCCTGTCCAAGACACTTTCCCAATGGTTTTCAAAGTAAATGGGCTTGGTGAACTTTATAATACCCAACTATTGGGACAAGTGTGGAATGATGAAAATGACGACTGTTTAAATACCCTAGATGAAACAGCACTGGAGGGATGGGTGGTAGCTGCAACCAATTCAGAGAATATGTTTTATGGAATTGTTGATGAGCAAGGGAACTATAATATTGAGGTAGATACTGGTGATTATATCGTAAGTGTTTTGGAGCCTTTTAACTATTGGGAACCTTGTATAGATTCTATCTTCCAGACAATTATGCCATTCGATACCATTGAGATTGACTTTCCCATGCAAGGATTGGTTGACTGTCCATTGCTGACCGTTGATATCTCTACGAATGTATTAACGCGCTGTTTTTCAAACACCTATTATGTCAATTACTGCAATGATGGAACGGTAACAGCCGAAGATGCCTTCATCGAAATTGATTTTGATCTAGACTTACAAGTAGACAGTGCCTCCTTGATGTGGTCTTCCGTGAACGGAAATATCTATACCTTTCCGGTGGGTGATCTTCCAATTAATACTTGCGGCAATTTTGTGGTCCATACCACCTTAGATCCTGATTGTGATGCTACTGTACTGGGTGAAACCCATTGTGTCGAAGCCCATATTTTTCCAGATAGCTTTTGCCTATTTGATCCTGCTTGGGATGAATCAAGTATTGAGGTTGATGCGGTTTGTGATGGGGATAGTATTCGTTTTCAGATTACTAATATTGGAGAAGCCCCCATGTCAGAAGCTTTAGAATATATTGTCATCGAAGACAATGTAATGCGACAAATGGGTGATTTTGATTTAGTACCAGGCCAAACAAAAGAAATACCTTTTGCATCCACTGGAGCGACCGTCAGATTGGAAGCCGCCCAAGCTGCTGGACATCCTGGAGAAAGTATGCCTAATGTAACCGTGGAAGGTTGTGATCCCGATGGAGATGGAATTTTTAGTTTGGGATATTATACCCAGTGGCCTGATGATGATGGTAGTCCACAAATTTCTATTGAGTGTCTAGAAAATGTTGGTTCTTATGATCCGAATGATAAAGCTGCGACTCCAGAGGGCGTAACAGAAAATCATTATATTCGACAAAATATAGATATAGAATATAAAATTCGTTTTCAAAATATAGGAACGGGAGATGCCATGACGGTCGTTGTTTTAGATACCCTTTCTCCTGTTCTGGACATAAGCACTTTAGAATTAGGAGCGAGTAGTCATCGGTATCAGTTTGAAATATTAACGAATAATGTTTTAAAGTTTTCGTTCGAAGAAATTAATTTACCACCAGAATCTGTTAATGAATCTGCTTCGCAAGGTTTTGTGAAATTTCGGATTAGCCAAGTGGTAGATAATCCAATTGGGACCATTATCTATAATTCAGCCTCCATCTTTTTTGATCGGAATCAACCAATAATAACGAATACAACTTATCATGAGATTGGAGAAGATTTTATCGAAATCATCATCGTGTCAACAAAAGAAGAAAGTCTAAGTTCTGAGTTCATCAAGATCACGCCAAATCCGTTTAGACAGACGACCTTAATTACCCTTTTAGAAGGAAAAGAACAAGACGATTATTCGCTAAAAATTTTAAACAGCATTGGTCAAGTCGTCAGAGAAGATAAATTTTCTGGCCTTCAATATTCATTTCAGCGCAATAATCTAGGGGCAGGTTTGTATATTTTTAATATTGAAAAAGGTAATAACCTCATCGCAACGGGAAAAATTATCATTCAATAATTTGACATAGTTACAGCTAATTATTTTGACAAACACTTAATACTTAGATTCTCTCTCTATCACAGCAATTATACGCTACAAGAAAAGCCCTCCATTTGAGGGCTTTTCTATTTTATTAAAAAAAAAACCAGAAATGATGTCACGAAAGGTAATTGAGACTTGTAAGTATAGTAGCACCAAGTGAATTTATTGAGAAATTGAAGGAAGTGGAACACACCATTTATGACTTTCTTCTTTAAAATTATAAGATTATGAATTTGAAACTAAAACTACTTTTCTCGTTACTCTTCTTTGCTAATCTGATCATTGGACAAAATTGTTTACCAAATGGCCTAATCATAAATACCCAAAATCAGCTGAGTGATTTTTTAGCCACTTATCCAGATTGTACGGAGATAGAAGGTAACCTTAAGCTTCAAGGAAATGGCATTACGGATCTTTCTGATCTACAAAACATAAGTTCTATTGGTGGAGATTTCACTATCGTCGACTGTAGCAATTTAACCACTCTATCAGGGCTAGAGAATTTAACCGCTGTTAGTGGTGACTTTATTATAGAAAACAATGATAACCTTACCAATCTATCAGGGTTAGACAATCTTACTTCTATTGATCGAACACTTGCCATAACGGACAATAACGGATTAACAGATCTATCAGGGCTGAGTAGCTTAACCTTTGTTGGTAGCTCGCTGGACATAACAAATAATGACGGTCTTATAAATCTGTCAGGACTGGAAAATTTAACGACTATTGAATTCACTTTAGTTATAAAAGACAATGACAGTCTGACTAGTTTATCAGCACTGAACAACTTGACAACCATTGGTGATATAAATGTAGCGAATGATATTAATGGCATAGAAATCGATAACAATCCCAATCTCGTCAGTCTGTCAGGACTAAATAATGTAAACTCAACTATTTTCGCATTAGTCATAACGAATAATGATAGCCTTACAGATTTATTAGGATTGAATAATATAACCACTATTAATTCTATATTAAATATTTCTGGCAATGCTAATTTAACAAGTCTATCAGGACTCAACAATTTAACTTCTATTAGTGAATCTTTGTCGGTTAGTCTGTGTCAGATAAGTAATAATGAGCATTTAACTAGTTTGTCAGGACTGGATAATTTAACCTCTATTGCTAGTAGTTTAGTGGTAAGTAATAATAATCGTTTGACAAATCTATCAGGACTAGAAAATTTAACCACTATTGCTAATAGTTTATCGGTAAATAATAATAATCGTTTGACAAATTTATCAGGGTTAGAGAATTTAGACTCTATTGGTAATAAATTATTCATAACTGAAAACGATAGCTTGACAAACCTATCAGGATTAGACAACCTGACCACAATTGGTCAAGACTTAACGATAGATGAGAATAACGCTTTAACCGATCTATCTGGACTGAGTAGCCTAACCTTTATTGGTGGATCGCTTAACATAAACAATAATCACCTGCTTATAAATCTAACTGGACTGGAAAATTTAACGATTATTGACGCATCCTTAGTAATACAGGACAATGACAACCTGACTAATTTATCAGCGCTTAACAACTTAACAAATATTGGTAGTAGTTTCCCTTTTTTCAACAACGTTGGCGTTATTTCTATTGCGAATAATCCTAATCTAGTCAGTCTATCAGGACTAAGTAATATAACCACCTCGTCCTTCCAATTAGTGTTCATTTCCAATAATGATAGTTTAACTGATTTAGTAGGATTAAATAATATAACTACTATTACAATCAGATTAAACATTGTAAATAATTCTAACTTAACCAGCCTATCTGGTCTCAACAATCTAACCTCTCTGGCTTCTGCTTCTTGTATTTTAAGTGGTAACGAAAATTTAACAAACCTATCAGGATTAGAGAACCTGACTACAATTGGTCAGGGCTTATTTATAACTGAGAATAATGTTTTAACCGATCTAACAAGTCTGCAAAACCTAACCTCGATTGGTGAAGAATTAAGCATTAATAATAATCCAATGTTAGATAATTGTTCTATTTCCAGTTTTTGTAATCATATCAGAGCTGGAGGATCTACCATGTTTACCGAAAATGCCTCTGGTTGTAATAGCACGGAGGAAGTAGCCTTTGGTTGTAATCTTACTGGAAAGATTGCTCATCCTATCTTTTATGATTTAAATCAGAACGGAAGCCTAGACATAGGAGAACCTTTCTTTGGTGATGCTAGTGTAATTATTAATCCCGGCAATAATATAAGTTATGGCAATTTAATAAACGGCGGAGCAGCTTATAGAGCGTTGGGTGATTATACGGTTTCATTTAATGCCAATATTCCCTTTTGGACACTTACCACAAATAGCACCTACGATCTTAGTTTAACGGAAACCAATCAAATAGATACCGTTGTATTTGGTATTAAACCCACCCTTTATTATTCGAATATGACAGCAAGTATCGCTTCGGGAGATTTGCGCTGTAACGATTCGCAGGTATTTAATATTTATGGAGAAAATACGGGAACCAATATAGTTGGTGGAACGCTCTGGTTGGAAATAGATTCTAGTGTTACAAGTACGGAATATATCGATCAGCCAGACACCATCGTTGCTCCCAACTTATATGGATGGCATTTCAGTGAGCTATTCCCAAGTGGGTTGGTTCATAAAGAAATTAGATTAGGAATTCCTGGACCACCAGATTTTCAAATTGGAAGTTCGATCCAATTTCAAGCTTATCTTACCTATACCGATTTGAGTGGAGATTATACTTCTAATGCTTTCGACTACAACGAAGTAATAGACTGTGCGTACGATCCTAATGACAAATTAGTCAATCCTGTTTATCCATTTAATTATGCCTTGATCGATGAGCCACTCACCTATACGATTCGATTTCAAAACACCGGAAATGCAGAAGCTTATCATGTGGTGATTCGAGACACCTTAGATCCAAGTTTAGATCCTACCACTTTTCGGGTAATTGCCAGTAGCCATGATGCGGTATTAAAAACCGAATTAAAGGATGATCAATATCTTAGTTTTAATTTCATTGATATCTTTTTACCAGATAGCACCACCAATTTTGAGGAGAGCCAGGGCTTCGTAATGTATAGCATTAAGGCGTATGATGATATTCCAGAAACTACAGAAATAACCAATACGGCTGGAATCTATTTTGATTTTAATCCTCCCATTATTACCAATACCACTAAAAACACGATGGTTTATTCGTTTGATGTAGACGAAGATGGGTATGATATATTTGAAGATTGCGACGATCAAAATGCACTTGCTAATCCTGGTGCGACGGAGATTCCGAATAATGATATTGATGAAGATTGTGACGGAGAAGACTTAATTAGTACAGCAGTTCATCAATTGTCTAATCTGAAGGTTTCTTTATCACCTAATCCAACTTCTGGAAAATTATTGGTGATGGTTACTGAGCAAATAGAAGGAACACTCATTCTAAGGGACTATACTGGGAAAGATATTTTAACGAACGTACTAAAACCAGAAAACCAGTTAGACCTTAGTCTGCTCCCGAATGGAATTTATATGGTAGAAATAAAAACGGCGAATAACACTTGGACAGAGCGAGTAGTAAAACTTTAATCATTACTTCTAGAGATCAGATTTTATTCTAAAAAGATTTCATTCTAAAAAATAATAAAATGAAAAATATATTCTTAATTCTTTTTTCCGCCCTGATTACGCTTCTATCATTCGCTTGTCGTAAAGACGTATTCACGGATGTCAATAACGGAGTAGAACCAATCGATGGTGGCACTGTGACTATCGTAGAAACCAATCTCACGGGCCTGGTCTTGGATTCAGAAAAACAACCAATCGCAGGTGCTGAAATTCATATTGCTAGTCAGGCAGCTATCACCGATGAGAATGGTGTTTATCGGTTTACGAATATCGACCTATCCTCGGGAGGCAGTCTACTCAACATAATCAAAGAAGGTTATTTCGATGGCTTTCAATTTGTGAGTGGTTTACCAGGACAAAATAGCTATCAAGAAGCCATTTTAGTTGAAAAGGAAGCACAGGTTTTTGATAGTCAAGTTGGTCGTATCTTAACCATCAATGGCGGAAGTTCTATCACCTTCCAACCTAATACCATAGTGGATAGCGATGGAGAAAATTATCAAGGAGAAGTTTTAGTAAGTGCGCATTGGTATGACCCTAGTACAGAAGAAACGATTCATACGATGCCTGGGGATTTAAGAGGAATAAATTTAGAAGCACAAATGGTCCAACTACTTAGTCACGGGATGATGGCCGTAGAATTAATGAGTCCTTCAGGAGAAGAATTACAGCTGCAAACTGGCAGCACTGCTACCTTAAAATTTCCTATTCCTAATGGATTCAATACAGCAAATTATAGTACCATTCCGACCTGGCATTTAGACGAACTAACAGGCCTTTGGATAGAGGAAGGAAAAGCAGTCGTTGGGGATGATTTTCTAACAGCAGAGGTCGCTCATTTTTCGTTTTGGAATTGCGATGTTCCTTTTCCATTAGTTAATATCACGGGAACTTTAGTTACGGAGACCGGTCTACCTATTGCGAACCAATTGATTGTTATTAAAGATGAAAATAATAATATCAGTCAATCAGGATACACTAATGAATCTGGCTTTTTCAGTGGCAAGGTACCTGAGGGCGTAGATCTAACCATGTCTATTTTCCATTGCAATCAAGATTTTTTCCTTTTAGCAATTGGAAACTTAACGAATGATCAAGATCTAGGAGATATCTCTGTAAATAGCATCGGTAGCTCAACTATTTCAGGAGCATTAGAAGACTGCGCATTTCAAGCAATTACCAATGGCTATCTTAAACTAATCACCAATACTGGGACAACAATAATAAGTCCCGATAACGATGGAAATTTCTCTTATAATTATTTCGATTGTGAAGAAATGGAAGGAACCATCATCGGTTATGATCTTACCGAAATGAAAACAAGTGATGCTATCATCTTTGATATAAACCAACCTATCATAGATCTTGGAGCGATCACCGTTTGTGAAAATATAGCGGATGAATTTGTTAGTATTTTTATTGATGACAAAGCGCTTGTTATAAATTTTGAAGACCTAGACGTTATTCTAGCTGATAACGAAATCTTATACATCTGGGTCTATGCCGAAAATGACAGCAGTGGCTTAGCGCCAACCAGCTTATTGATAAAATACGATTTAAATCAAAATATCGCGCAATACGTTTGTGGTGGATATGACCTAAATCAAGATTGGATCGCAACTGACGGAGAAGGTTTAACCATGAATGTAAGTCCATTTACCAACGTTGGAGAATTAATAACTATTTCGTTCGACAATGGAGAATTTCGTGGTAATTTTCAGCTTTTCCTAGATAAAATCGTAACCTCTGGTGTGGTTCAAGGAAAAATCTGGATGGATGAAAATGAAAATGGAATTAGAGATGTCGGTGAGTTGCCTATAGCAGGAAAAGAGCTAACCATTCGCCCCGCTTTAGGATATTCTAGTAGCTATTACCCGATGGAACTTGGAGATAATTTCTCAGCAGTTAGTGATATTGATGGCAATTTCACTTTTAGTGGGATAATTGTTGGAGAAGAACATGATATTTATTACTTTAAAGAAATTGGAGAAGAAATTTCACCCGCAAATCTTGGGTCTGATGATTCCATCGATTCAGATTTCATATCAGGTAGTAGCAGTAATCCAGATTTTTTCAAGTCAGGTTTTTTCTTGGTAGAAGAAGGTGGTGATTATACAAATTTTGGATTAGGTATTAAATTATAAAAGTTTTTAAAAGATAATTTGAGTAAAAAATATACTATACAAGAAATTTTAGATGGTTGTCGTCAGAAGCAAGCTAAGTATCAGAGAGCACTCGTAGATACTTATGCTGGCTATCTACATTCGACTTGCAGAAGGTATATGAACGATGATTCATCTACTAAAGACTTGGTACAAGAAAGTATGATTAGGATATTTGGTAATCTTGAAAAATATGATCCTAAAAAAGGTAATTTTAAAGGATGGATCACCACTATAACCATTAGATTATGTCTCAATAAACTAAAAGAAAAAAATCTACTGGTTTTAGGCCTAGACAATCATCCTGGGGCAGACTTTGTAACCAACGAAAGTCAGCTGGTATTGGATAAGATGCAAACAGATTTTCTACTCGAAATGATCAAAGAACTACCCGATGGATATAGAACGGTATTTAACATGGCTGCTATTGATGGATTTTCCCATTCAGAGATAGCCGATTTTTTAAACATTACTGAGTTAAGTTCTAGAACACGACTTTCCCGTGCTCGACGTATCCTTAGACATAAAATTAATAATCTTAGCAAACAAGAATTATGGGTCAATTCAATATAGATAAATACTTCCGATCAAGAATCAAAAACCATGCTGATGAAATGGATACGGATGCTTTGTGGGCTGCGCTTGATCTAGAAAAAAAGGAAAAAAAACGAGGTCTTATTTTTTGGCTAAAAGGATTAACCGCTATACTTTTTTTAGCAGGAATCGTATTTTTCTACGCATCCTACCACTCAAAGCAGCAACCTCTTGCCAATCATTCTACTCAAAAAGAAGCGTCCAAAGAACATATAAATACAAAAGAATTTAATCTAAAAACAAGCCCCTCTGAAATAGTAACCAATAGTCAAAAAACAACCATCAACACTAAAAATTCTACCTCAACTAAATTAGAAAACAGTCCTACTATTAATCGTAGAAAATCTAACCTAGATAACACGCAAAGTATTTTAAATTCAAATGATAAATCAACTCCAAAGATTGACAAAACGAAAGAAACAAAACGATATGAGATAGCTAAAATGTCTCCAAACCTTAGAAATAAAAATTTTGAAAAACTAATAGCAACCTCCTCAGCGCATTCGTTCAATGCAGCTACTCCCCTAGTTGCTATACCTTCGCTAGATATGAGTACTGTTTCTAGTAATAAGAAAGACATGCCTTATTTCATTCCTAATTGCAATTTTATTTCACCAATAAAGACAAACAAACTACGAACTGCCATCAATTTTTATGGTGGCTACTCTTTTATAAATCGGAACCTACACGCCATCTCCTCTACGGATAATGATCCCTTTTTGACTGCTAGAAATAATAGTGAAACTATGTTAGAAACCGCCACACTTGGAGCAGAAATTCAACACAGATTTAGGTCTCGTTTTTATGCAAAGGTGGGTATTCAATATCAAAGTATCAATGAGCAATTCCAATGGCGTTCTCTGAAAATGGATACGGTACAAATCAACAACGCAGTTTTGTCAAGATACGTTTCTGCTCAAAATGATACGACCGAGATAATCGGCCAAGGATTAGGTACGGTCGATTCAGAAAAAAATTGGCTTAGTTATAATAGCCATCGTTTTATTAACATCCCCGTTAGTCTAGGTTATGAAATAAACACTGGACCTTGGTCATTCTTTGCAGAAGGTAGTTTTCATTTTAATATCACAAAAAAATTCAAAGGCAATCAATTGGATCTAGATACTTCCGTAAGTGCTAACCCCAACTATCTCACAACCACTCCTATCCATAGTTTTAGTTTTTCTGCAGGGATCGGATATCAGTTCACAAAACGATTAAGCCTCTATGCTCAACCACATTACCAGAATTTTCTTGGTTCATTCACCACCAAAGCATCTAATCTTACCCAAAAATACCAGCTCTATGGAATAAGGATTGGTGCCAGTTATATTTTTGATTAAAAGTCGTCTTTGAAAAAACAATAATGCCAAGATTTACTTAAAAAAGGAAACTGTCAAAACGAAAAATAATCTTTCACCTTGAAGAAAAATGCTTCTTTTTGTAAAGGTTCTTAGTCTTCTATTAGAGGTATTTTCAATAAAAAAACAAGAAAAACCATCCTTCTACCCTTAATTTTTTCATAAAAAACAGAAAAATCACCTCTAAATCTTGCTTCTTTCCACAAAAAATCTTAAAAGGGCATTATAAGGCAATTCATATGTAATTTTTCATTGGATCATTTGCCTAATTTTTTTTACATTTGCCGGAAATACGGGAAATTAATAAAAGACCATACTTTTTAGCTCTTTTGTATATTCCCCGAACATTCGACAATACTTTTACAACATATTTAATTTTATTTTATGTATTGGACATTAGAGTTAGCTTCCAATTTAGAGGACGCACCCTGGCCAGCGACGCGGGATGAGCTACTAGATTATGCCATCCGTTCTGGCGCACCTTTGGAAGTCATCGAAAACCTCCAACAAATTGAGGACGAAGGAGAAATCTATGATGGAATCGAAGACATTTGGCTCGACTATCCGCGTAAGGATGATTTCTTCTTTAACGAGGATGAATATTAATCGATCTCCTCTTTTATTGAAAAAAATACAACCCTAAATGGTGGACAACACCGTTTGGGGTTTTTATTTTTCTTTCTCACCAAGTAATGGTCAATCAATAACCAGACAAAAGTTGTTCTGGTCCCATTTTCCGAAAGGACTTCCACAAAAATATCGCCCGTAAAGCCATAAAGCCTAAAAAAGCCGCCCACATCCCATGTACGCCCCACCAAAAGGAAAATCCATAATGCATTCCTAAATAAAGCATAAAACTAATCACCATCGCATTTCGCATGGCTCCAGAAGCGGTCAATCCAATAAAAATCCCATCCCAAATATAACAGGCAAAGCTGATCACCGGAAAGAGGATCATCCAACCCAGATACGGTTGAGCCGCTGCAATTACCTCCGACTGATTGGTAAAAATACTTAGCAGCTGATTGCCAAAAATAAAATAGACGATACTGAAAAAAATCGCCAGACCTCCACCCCACCAAAACGACAAACGAATAATTTCTTTTAACTGAGCCATTTTACGAGCGCCACTATATTTTCCAACCAAACTCTCCGCCGCATAGCCAAATCCATCGATTCCATAGGACATCCAATTGAGGTACTGCAATAAGATCACATTGACCGCCAATAATAAGTCCCCTTCGGCCGCAGAACGACTATAGAAAAAACCAAAAGCCAGCGTCAACGCCAACGTTCTAAAAAACAAATCTCGATTGATCCGAAAAAAAGAAGTGAGTGAATTTATTTCCAAGAGCATTTTCATCTGCCACGAATACAAATAACTCGGATATTTATAAAACAATAAAAATATACCTACTAGACAACCAATATACTGGGCAATCACCGTTCCCCAAGCCACCCCATCTATTTCCATTCCCCAATGCACGATAAACCAATAGCTGCAGATCATATTGATCACATTAATTAAAATCGTCAAAATCAATGGATAAACAGCATTCTGCATCCCAAAAAACCAACCTATTATGGCGTATAAACCCAACGTCGCTGGTGCCGCCCACATTCTAATATAAAAATATTGAGCCGTAAGCATTTTCGCCTCCCCTTCTAGATTCATCAGAAAAAATCCAGCTTCTCCCAAAGGCCATTGAAAAATCATCATTCCCAGCGCCAGCAATATCGCCACTATCAACGCTCGCCCCAAAGTAGCTGCTACTTCCTCTTTTTGCGAAGCACCAAAAGCACGCGCCGTAATGCCCGTCGTTCCCATCCGGAGAAATCCAAAATTCCAGTACATAAAACTAAAAATCATCCCACCTACCCCCACTGCTCCAATATGCAGCTCTGAAAGCCGTCCCATCAGCGCTGTATCTACCGTACCGAGGAGCGGCACCGAGATATTACTGAGGATATTTGGAATAGCAATACGTAGAATAGATCGATTTTCAGACATCTAGGAGTTTTAGGGCAAAAATAAGGCTTTACCACAGCAGTTGTGTATTTTTGTCCGCGCATACTCGCTGGTTGATGGCGAATACTAAAAGGCATAGAATTTTAGTTGAAATATTTGCCATTTTAGTGGTGGAGTATATGATGCCAGTTGGCCTGTTAGCTAGTTGGCTGCTCTCTAACGTTAAAGAGAGGCCAACTAGCCAACAGGCTAACCAGCCAACAGCGGTGATAATATAACGCTCGAATCTTCGTGCACTTCATCACTTTCTGTAGACATTCTTAAACAAGTTATACTACAAAAAATTACGTTTTGAAATTAAAAATAGGAATTCTGTTTGGAGGCCCTTCCCGGGAAAGAGAAATTGCGTTTGCTGGCGGTCGGACCGTATATGATAATTTGAATAAATCTTTATTCGAACCCGTCCCCATTTTTGTGGATAGTCACCGTAATTTCATTCTTTTAGATTGGCAATATATTTACAAAGGCACGATCCGAGATTTTTATCCGCCTGTTTCTGAATTGCCTACCGATCCTTATGGTTTTCAGGTATATTTAGAAAGTCTCGGTGAATTATCGCTAGCGCAACAAGATCGCATCATTGCCAAAATTGGTCAGCGCATTCCCGCGGAAGATTTAGCCAAACATATGGACCTCGCCTTTCTGTCGCTACACGGTGTATTTGGAGAAGACGGGCAACTGCAAGGGATGTTAGAAAGTTTAAAGATTCCTTACACGGGGAGTGGTGTTCGGGCCTGTGCGATTGGCATGGACAAAGCCTTCCAAAAAAAGATCATGGAAGCTGGAGGATTTGCTTGTCCACCCGTTTTGGTTTTAGAAAAATCTGGCTGGAACCAAACGGTTGCTTCCGACATTTTTGCGCAAGCAAAAAAGGAGATTCAATTTCCGATGGTAATTCGTCCAGCCAATCAGGGATCTTCGATCGGGGTAAAAATATTACCAGAAGGAGCAGACTTAGCTATTTTTACCGAGGCGATTGATGCTGCCTTTTTTCGCACTACCTTGACCCGAGCAACTTGGGTAGAGCAAACGACGGAAGAACGAATTGCTTATCTACGGGACCTGACGGACATTCGCAGTGGTCTTGGGTTTCCGCTCGACGCAGTTGGACAAACCTTTTATCATCCCGCTAATTTTTTAGATTTTTTAAATATCTATTTTGAAAAAACGGACCATACTGAGTTATTATTAGAAAGTCATTTGAGTGAACAACGGGTCATCGTAGAAGGCTTTATCGAAGGGAAAGAATTTTCCTGTATTGTCCTGAAAAAAGAAACGGGCGGCACCGTCAGTTTGCCTCCTACCGAGATTGTCAAAGGCGGTGAAGTCTTTGATTATCGTTCTAAATATTTACCCGGTCTATCTCGTAAGATTACGCCGATTGATTTACCAGACGAAGAAATTAATCAGATACGAACTGCTTGTCAGAAGTTATTTGATTATTTAGAATTTAATACTTACGCTCGGATTGATGGTTTTATTACCAAAGAGAAAACCATATTTTTAAATGATCCGAACACGACAAGTGGGATGCTTCCTTCTTCTTTCTTTTTTCATCAAGCAGCAGAGATTGGTTTAAATCCTTCTCAGTTTTTGACCTATATAATTAGAGTCAGTTTACAAGAGCGGATTCATACGAGTTTAGATAAAATGCCTTTTGAACATCTACTCGTCCAATTGGATCAAAATATTGAGGCTTTAAAAAATGAAAAAGGCGAGCGGCTAAAAATTGCCGTACTCCTTGGCGGCTATTCTTTCGAGCGGCATATCTCCGTCGAAAGTGGTCGGAATATTTTTGAAAAATTAGCGAGCTCCAATAAGTACGAACCTATTCCTGTTTTCCTCACAGGTAGCAACGAAAAACATGAGCTATATCAAATTCCAATTAACCTATTATTAAAAGACAATGCGGACGATATCCGCGATAAGATTTATCATTATAAAGAACATCCTGTTATTGAATCCATAAAAGCAGAATGCGCCCACATTACTAAAAAATACGCCTCTGACAATGTAGTCTTTGCACCAGAGGAATTGACCTATCCACAACTCAAAGCAATGACCGATGGCGTCTTTATTGGTCTGCACGGTCGCCCCGGAGAAGATGGTAGTGTACAACGAGAATTGGACAAACTAGGACTTCCTTACAACGGTTCTCCTTATGCTTCTTCTCAAATTACCATTAATAAATATGAGACTTTACAGCTTTTACAAAAACATGGATTTACCACCACTCAACAAAGTCTCTTATCGATCGAAGATTACTTAGAAAATAAGGATGCGTTTATAACGCAAATTGAGCAAAAATTCAATTATCCATTTATTGCCAAGCCCGTTGATGATGGGTGTAGCTCTGCGGTCAAATTGGTTAAAACTAGAGAAGTCTTAGCCGCCTATTTATCGGCGCTATTTCGCTCAGAAACAACCATTGCGGCGGCTGATCTCAAGATCTTAAATTTATTACCAAAAGAAGAGTTTCCGCGCAAGCGAGAAGTGCTCCTCGAAGATTTAATTACAGCGGACGGTGCCAGTCATTTTTTAGAAGTCACGGGAGGTTTGTTGACACATTTTGAAGATGGGGAGTTACGCTACGAGATATTCGAACCCTCTGAAGCCTTGGCGGGGGGAGAGATTTTATCACTCGAAGAAAAATTTCTAGCTGGAGAAGGACAAAATATTACGCCAGCCCGCTTTGCGACCAAGGACGTTAATTATGAACAAGTCGCCAAACAAGTAAAAGCAGATTTAGGGAAAGCCGCTAAAATCTTAAATATTAGAGGATACGCCAGAATTGACGCTTTTGTCCGTATCTTTGCCGACCAACGGGTAGAAACGATTATTATTGAAGTAAACTCTTTACCTGGTATGACGCCGGCTACCTGTATTTTTCATCAGTCGGCCATCAACGGATACAAACCATATGATTTTATTGATCAAATAATGACCTTTGGCTTTGCCGATAAACAGACAACTACAACTACGATATGAGTAAAATAAAACGGTTTTTTCACGAATCTTTTCTCTTTTTAACTAGCTGGATTTTTCTCCGTAATCTAGCGGGGATTATCGTCACCCTCATGGTGGTATTTCTACTCACCTATTGGTGGATGGATTGCTATACGCGACATGGCAAAACCTATGCGGTACAAGATTTTTCGGGCCTAACTTTACCAGAGGCAAAAAAGCTAGCCAGCAAGAAAAACTTGTCTATTGTCGTCAATGATTCCCTCTTCCTACCAGGACAGCCACCCAATACCGTACTATCGCAGACGCCCGTGGCCAATGCCCAAGTAAAGAAAAATCGCAAAATTTATTTAACGGTTACGAAGGCTATTGCCGATGCCGTGGAAATTCCAGGACTAACGGGTGGAAACGATGAATTACACACGTATAAGAAAAAACTCAGCCGACTGAAGGTAAATACAAAGATCAAAGCTCGACGTTTTGACAATACGGTAGAACCTAATACGATTTTAGAGGTTTATTATAAAGATGAGAATATTACCGAAAAACTTCGAGACGGATTTAAGGTAGATAAAGGAAGTACCGTAGAGGTCGTCATTACAGAACGAAAAGGAGGTCGCGTTCCCATACCAGAATTGGTTTGTATGCAATTTAACGAGGCCGAATTTTTAGTCGGTAATTTTGAATTAAATATTGGTTCGATCATCAAAGATGCTACGGTAACTGACGAAAATAATGCTTACGTTTGGCGACAAGTGCCCGCATTTACAGAAAGTAAAAGACTTTCAATTGGTAGTTCGGTAGATATTTATTTGACGCAGTATAAACCGGATGAGTGTAACTAGAAAATGAATATTGGATATTCAATATTGAATATCCAATATTCTATCCTTCATTGGCATCAGTAATAATTATTATAGATTTTCTTTTGAAAAAAAGTTTAATTAAAAAAAATAAAAAATGGATATTGATATTAAAGAATTAAAAGAAAAATTAGATAGCGGACAAGAATTCATCTTTATTGATGTGCGAGAACCACATGAGTATGAGGAGTTTAATCTCGGAGCAAAACTAATTCCGCTGGGCAGTATTATGACCGCAGTGGATGATTTGGAAGATAAAAAAGATCAGGAAATAATTGTTCATTGTCGTTCTGGGGCTCGTAGTGGTCAAGCACAGCAATTGCTGACCCATCAGTTTGGTTTTAAAAATGTACGGAATTTGACGGGAGGTGTATTGGCTTGGATAGATGCTTATGGGAATAAGTCTTTGAGCTAAAAAACCTCTTACCAGTTAGCCCTCTTTTTACGTAAGAAGAGGGCTAATTACTGGTATATACATTACATTGTTCACTGTTGGCTTTTTTCTTCTAAATTATTTCCACAGTTTTGAGCGTGAAATTTCCTTCGATTACATCATCATCAGAAATTATTTTCATCTTTCCTTTAACTGAAATTACATCGCCTGTTTCAATTTGTTGAAAATTTAGGTTCTCATTTTCAGCAATTTCTACCATTTCTATTTCAAAAGTATCATCAGTATTTGCTTCAGAAATAGAGGTATATGTTTCTCCATCTTTGAATACAAAAATTGTTAAGCAAGGTTTTTGGTCACCTGAATTGGTTAAAATTTCTTGACCAATTAATTCATTTATTAATTCAAAGTTGGGCTTTTCATCAAAATAAAAATCGAAAGCTATTCCTGTTGACGTCGGTACTGCATTTCCAAATATACTTCTTTGAGAATAATTCATTTCGCCTGCTGAATTGGTTCCAACTCCTATTTGAAGGGTGTTATTTGAAAATGAAAATTCTTCATTATTAAAAGTCCCATTAAATTCAAAGGTGATATTAGTAGTTTCTGCTTCATCATCTGTACAACCAATTTGAAGGATAGAAATCGAGAAGAGGAATAAAATTTTAAGGCAGGTTTTCATAGTTAAACTTTTACTTTTTGTAACGATGATTTTACTTTTTTATTTTGCTAGCTACGAATAAATGGCTATGCCCGAATTTAGGAAAAACGCATGTCATCGCTTATTCCTTCTCTAACAATTCCAAATAACCTTTCACTTTCTCATTAGGAACGGCGATGGCCAAATGATAATGTTGTAAAATCCAGCCCTCAGTCGTTTTTTCTAAAATCCCAGAACCTCGACAGACGCCCATCCAAGTATCTAGTGTTTCGTTAAACCAAGCCACTGCTCCCTTTTTACTATAATAGATTTTTCGTTCTATCGGCTGAAAAGCCCAAGCAGTATCTCGTTCAAAATACTTAAGCGCAAAAGCTTCAAATTCTGACTTGGTCCATCGTTCTGAAGCATCTGTACCTAGGTAAATGGATTCGGGCCCCAAGGTTTCAAAAAAGACAATTTCATCGCCCGTAGCAGCCGCGTGGTGCCAATTATCCATTAATTGGTTGATGGCTTCGTCTCTAGGATCTGTCTCGCTGGTTTGACAATTATTCCGTCGTCGGGTATCAATAAGATGTTTGATTTTCCAACCCGTTAATTGTTTTACGAGCGTAAAAGAATTAATCCCGCAGTGGCTCAGCTTATCCCCTAAATAAAACGTATAATCTGTCCAAACTGTCGCTAGATTTCCATCCTTCCGAATTTTATAAGACCATATTTTTTCATCCCACTGATCATCATGTGGTGTACCAACTGCCGTGACAAAATCCAACAATGCCCCTCTTTTTACTTTCACTTTTCCTTCCTTATTAGTAAGTATCGTTTCTAGTAAAACTTCCGGCATAAAAGCACTTCGTACTGCTGTGGAATCGCCCGCACGCATCCCATCAAAAAGTTGATGAATCGGTTTTAAAATTTCGGTATCCTGTGCACATAATAAAATGGGGAAGAAAGCCAAAAGCAAAGAAGATAATATTGATTTAGACATATTTTTTTAGGATAAATTTACTGATGATAAGTTAAAGCCGGTAAACCATTAAGATAGGAAAAAAAATAATTTTTTAATAAAAACTTATGTTTATGTTACTGATTGTTAGTACTTTTGCACCAATTTTGAAAAAATGAGTAACAAAAAACTGTTACTAACTTACAACTACCCTAACCTTTTTCTTACTGATACGTACTCCATTTTCAAAGACTGGTTTGTAAAGACACCAAGTCGATAAATTTTTGGAGACAAACGATCGCACCAAAAAATTTAACGAACCTTATATAATTATATAGACTTTATTCTAATGAGCGGCGATAAGACGATTCAGTATTTTATCTTATAACCGTCATCATTTATAAATTTCAATTGAACAAATTACCATAGTCACCTTTGTATTGAATCAATTTAATAATGGTAGTTATTCTTTTTATAAATTCTTTATTTTAAACCATTAAATATTCTTTTGTAATGTTAAAAAAACAATTTTCTAAATCTAAGCCAGCCTGTAAGGTTACTTTTAGTTTACCTAAAGAAGCTGTGACAAAAGGCAAAACTGTTCAGTTAGTAGGAGAATGGAATGATTGGAATGAAAAGAAAGCCGTAAAAATGAAAGCGGCTAAAAACAATTACACTGCTACTGTTGAATTAGAAACAGGACGCAATTATGAATTCCGATATTTGATTGGGAAATCAAAATGGGAGAATGACTGGCAGGCTGATGGCTATGTGCCAAATCCTTTCGGCTTTGACAACTCCGTTGTTTCTGTTGTAAGTGTTCCTACCGTAACAAAAAAAGCAGCTAAAAAAGCAACAGCTAAAAAGAGCAGCACTAAGAAGACAACCGCTAAGAAAGCAGCACCAAAAAAAGCAACTGCTAAGAAAGTAACTGCTAAAAAGGCAACACCAAAAAAAGCAGCTGCTAAAACTACTAGAAAAGTTACCCGCAAACCTGCTGTAAAAAAAGTAACTAGAACAACCGTAAAGGATGATTTGAAAAAAATTGAAGGAATCGGACCAAAGATCGCTGAACACTTAAACAAAGGTGGTATCCGTACTTTCGCTGATTTAGGTAAAGCGAAGCAGACAACTTTAAAAGAAATTTTAGCTGCTGCTGGACCTCGTTACAAAATGCACAATCCTGGTTCTTGGCCAAAGCAAGCTAAACTAGCTGATAAAGGTAACTGGAATGCATTAAAAGTATTACAAGATAAATTAAACGGCGGTAAGTAATTACTGACTTTTTAATACGATATGATTAAGCGACTTTCTGATCACAGAAAGTCGCTTTTTTTGGGACCTAATAATAGAAGTTTTTTCTATAATGGTGCGGTAACTTTTTAATTTCTGTGTGATAATCTAAAAATGCATCTAGTTGGCCCTGCCTTTGCCGGCAGGCTGTTTGCTGGTTGGCTAGTTAGCTTCCCTCAATCGTATTTTACGGTAAAGGGAAGCTAACTAGCCAACAGGCAAACCAGCCAACCAGCAAAAAATGGCCACTATATCTCTTTTTCTAAAAGTTACCGTACTATTATTCTAAATACAGGACAAAATTAAAATGCCACAAAATGATTTTTTAGAACTTTTGTCCTGTACTCAGAAGTTGTTTAATAAAGCACTCTAAATTTAATCGTAGCAGGAATATCTTTTAAATCTTTCAGAACTTCTTGGCTATATTTTTTATTGATATCGGTAATTACGTAGCCAATCGTTTCGGTGGTTTGTAGATATTGACCGATGATATTGATGCCGTGTTCTGCTAGTATACTATTGATCCGTGCCAGGATACCAGGTTGGTTTTGGTGAATATGAATCAGTCGGTGTGCATTTTTCAAAATAGGTAATTGTAGGGAAGGAAAATTAGCACCGTTGAAAGTACTTCCAGTATTTACGTAGTCAATGATTTGTTCAGGTAGTACAGCTGCGGTATTTTGCTGTGCTTCGACGGTTTGTCCGCCGATATGTGGTGTAAGCAAAACATTGTCCAACTCGATGAGTCGGGAAGTAAAGCTACCGTGACCATTAGTGGGTTCGCTAGGAAAGACATCAATGCCCGCCCCTACTATTTTTTTGGATTTTAAATTTTTATACAACGCATCTATATCTACGGCTTGTCCGCTGCTCAAGTTTATAAAAATGGATCCGTCTCGCATCGCTTTAAATTCTCGTTTCCCAAAAAAGTTTTTGTTCTCTGGACGATTATCTACGTGAACGGAAACAATATCCACTCTCCTTAACAAGTCCCGCAACGCATTGCATTTAGTAGCATTCCCAATCGCTTGCTTTTCAAAAACATCATAATAATAAACGTCCATCCCTAAAGATTCGGCGAGGACAGAAAGTTGCGTACCGGAATTTCCGTAACCAATAATCCCCAATTTCTTACCTCGAATCTCGTAGCTAGTTTTTTTACTGGTTTCCCATTTGCCTGCTTTTAGTTGACTACTCAAATAAGGGACATTTCGAGAAAGCATAATAATATTACCAATTACCAACTCTACCAGCGAACGCGTATTGGCGTAAGGTGCATTGAAAACAATCACGCCACGATTGGCAGCAGCCACCAAATCAACATGATTGGTACTACCACCAAAAATTCCGATCGCCATCAGCCGATTAGCCTGATCTAATAATTCTGCCGTTACCGACTGATGAGCAGGTACGCCCAAAATAGATATATCTTTGATTAATTTTTTTAAGCCAGACTTGCTAGTTTTTTTAGGCCCCATGACCACTCCATACCCCTCTCCTCGAAAAGCATCCTTCGCCCGTTCGTCCACCCCATTTAACAGCAAAACTTTGATTCGATTCTTTGGATATGACAAAGCACTCGGCATATCGTTGACGTAGAGAAATTCGTCAAAACTAGGCGTGATATGATCTGCTTTTTCTAGAATATTTTCGCGTAGCACATTTTCTGTAAAGGCGTAAAATTTATGAGCGATACCTGCCTCTTTCATTTCATAATCCGTGTAAGAATCACCGATTACATAGCTTTCGCCGGGAAGATTTAGTGCTTTTAATGTACGAGATTTACCCTTGCTATGTGCTAATAGATTTTTTTCGTCAAATCCCGTTATCCAACCTTTTTTATCAAACACAAAAGTATTCGCCAAAACGTGCTCGCTGTCGATCCCGTAGTCTGCCACCACCGGATCAATAAAGTCTTTAAAACCATTTGAAATAATATAAATATTCCCTTGGTATTTTTTAAAAAAAGCTTTATTTCGCGAAAAAGAAGTGGAGATTTTTCTTTTAAGGCGACGAACCAATTTTTCCAAATCATCCCGATGTACTGTCAATAAGTTCATTCTACGACTAAGAGATTCGTTGAACGTAATGGTACCATCTACGCCTAGGTTCGTGATGGATTTTATTTCGTTTAGAATTTTGGATTTATCCTTTCGCCCTTTCAAAACGATGTCGGCGATTTCTTCGAGGGCTTCGACGGAAGCAAAGGTGCTGTCAAAGTCAATAATGATATTTTTTTGTTGGGACATAACGGTGTATATTATTTTAGTGGCAAATATACACTAAGCAGATAAAATAAGAAGATTATCTAAATCAGTAATTAAAACTAAATTTTAATTTTTAACTTCCACATTCATTAGAGTCTATTAAAAAGTCCAAGCTATAAAAACATACTCGCTCATCTTACAAGAAGATGAACGAGTGTATTAGACTTTATTTTAAAATAATTTATATGCTCTCAAATGATCTTTTTGTCCATCTCACCAGTTTTTTTTCGTCCGTCCTAAAAGCCTTCGGGACGCACTCAAAAAAGAACTTCGATATAATCAAAAATATCTATTTGATTTCTTTACAAAAAATTATAGAATAAAGTCTATTTTTCAGAAAAAACTAGAGAAGAAATTAATAAACAATTTCATCTTTAATAATAATACCTTCGTAAGTGTTCGCTTGTTCGTTGTACTCTGCTGGGTTAAAATCAGAGGCGGTAGTAATGGTTCCTAGTTGTAGGAGTAGGGTGATTATTAATGTCAACATAAACTAAAGGTTTTGAAGTGATTAAATTTTACTCCAAAGCTATCGTTGAAAATTAGTTATAACAAAACAATTAGATGGCATTTGCGACCTTATAATTTATTCATTTTAAGATTTACTTTTAATTAAAATATTAATTTTCAATTACTTATTAATAATTTTAAATATCTGTTTTGCTGGTAAAAACTACAGATTATTCCAATCTTGAGGCTGATCAGTATTTATAAAGTGTGCAGAGGGTTGGCTTCTCTTACTAATACAAGTAAGAGATGCGAAGTGCAAAATGACACGCTATGGTACCACAATAAATACCCCAAACAAACTGCTGACTAGTATATACTAAGTGTATAAGTTAGTACAGCAGGCACCTAAAGGGTGTCTTCTTTTGTTTAGGGGGTCTTTTGTTTAGGCGTGTTTTTCTTTTAAATAGATTTTATTGAAATATAAACGAAAGGTTTAAATCTGAAAGCAAGATAAATGATTAAAAAAACAATATATAAACAGAAAACTTATTTTGTGACCTCAATATTTAGTATATTCAACTATTAATTTTAATTTAAAAACCTAATAATCAAACATTTAAACTTTAAACTAACATAACCGCTTTTTAAAAATACTCAAATGCGCTTCTTACGAGAGATAGTAACTTTATTCGATTCCTATAAGAAAGTGGAGAAATTTTCTGTGGGTAGTTCTAAACCATCCTCTAATACTGAATTATTCTTTGCAGGATTAAAAGATGGCTCCTTCCAGACAGATGAAGAAGCAACCGCTTATTTTGTAAAAAAAGGAGTCCCTCCTGCGAATTATCGAAAGCTAAAATCAAGGTTCAAACAAAAATTAATTGACCGATTATTTTTAATTGAATACAAGAGCAATGCCTACTCCGACATTCAGAAGGCCTATTTTCAGTGTCATAAAAACTGGGGCGCCGTACGGATTTTATTTGGAAAAGGAATGCGCGAAAGCGCTCATTATATAGCTGTAAAAACCTTAAAAAAGGCCCTGCGTTTTGAGTTTACAGAAATCGTCCTAGATCTCAGTCGGTTGTTGAGGCTCTACTCAGCAACTATGAAAGGTAGTCAAAAGGAATTTGAGTATTATGATCAATTAGTCGCCGATCATTTTGTAACTTTAGAAAAAGTATTATTGGCTGAATCTTTATACGAAAAGATTGTGCTACCCTATGCCTTTTCTAAGTCGGATAATAAAGCTGGTATGCTGCTAGCAGAAAAATTTAGTAAGCAACTCGAGCAAATACAATTAAAAATCGAAACACATAGCTTTATCGTCTTTGCTTATTTTGTGCATAACATTCGATATGAAATCACACACGATCCTAAAAATTTAATCAAATCTTGCGATACGGCCATTCAAAAGCTTCGTGCTAAACCTTTTAACCTCCGTAATCAAATCGGTAGTTTTATGTTGCGAAAACTTTCAGCACATCTTCAGCTGAGTCAGTTTCCAGAAGCCAAAGCCGCTGGTATTGAATGCGATCAATTAATTACCAAAGCTTCCATCAACTGGTTTACCTCCAAACAGTATCAACTAATTTATCTAATATACACCGAACAATTTTCCAAAATTCCTGCTGATTTTTACCCTGTTTTAAAAAATTCGAAGTTGGCATTTCAAGGCATTGGAATTCAAGAAACCTATCAGCTTATACACGCCTATCTTTATCTACTAAACTTGATTGGTAAAATCCCTCAGGATCCAGAACATCCACTACCCCGCTTCAGATTGGGTAAATTCCTAAATGAAACGCCTGCTTTTTCAAAAGATAAAAGAGGATATAATATCGACATCCATGTCTTACAAATTTTGATCGCCTTGGGTCGTAAAAATTATAATTATGTGATTGATCGACAAAATGCGCTAAAACAATATTCTAGTCGCTACCTACGAAAAGATGAATATTACCGAAGTAACTGCTTTGCTAATATTCTACTACACTTAATTGCTGCCGAATTTAACAAAACCCGTTTTTTACGATACGCAGAACCTGATCTCAAAAAATTAAAAGCCATGCCGCTAGAAGAGGCCAACCAAATCTCTACCTTCGAAATTGTTCCTTACGAATATCTCCTTTCCATCATTTTGGAATTATGTGATTAATCAAAATACTTCAGCGGCAAATTCTTAAATTTTCCTATTTTCCCACATTTTGTTTAAATTTGTGGAGATCTCCCAACTTTATTTTGGGAATTACCATCATTAGACTTTATTCTAGACTATTAATCTATGGCCACCGCTCAACTTGATCAAGCTCGTATCGCACTCAAAAAATATTTTGGATACGATAATTTTCGTCCTGGACAGGAAGAAATTATTCAGGGCGTATATGACAAAAGAGATACATTGGTGTTGATGCCGACGGGTGGAGGAAAGTCGATGTGTTTTCAAATTCCAGCCATTACAATGGAGGGAATGGCGGTGGTGGTATCGCCTTTGATCTCTTTAATGAAAGATCAGGTAGAAGGACTTAAGGCCAACGGAATTTCAGCTGCCTTTCTAAACAGTTCTCAAACGCTCGACGAGCAAACAACCATCGAGAATGAAATTTATCATGGCGAAATTAAACTACTCTACGTCTCGCCCGAAAAGATGCTTTCTCCCAATTTTCTACCCATTCTGCGACAAGGCGCGGTTAATCTTTTTGCGATTGATGAGGCGCATTGTATTTCCTCTTGGGGACATGATTTTCGTCCGGAATATACGCAGATGAAATTCTTAAAAAAGACCTTTCCAGATATTCCCGTCATCGCCCTCACCGCAACGGCCGATAAGATTACCCGTCGAGATATTACCGCACAATTAGGACTAGAAAATCCACATGTTTTTATCTCGTCTTTTGATCGTCCCAATCTTAGTTTAACCGTGAGTCCGGGACAAAAACGCTACGAGCAGATTGTCCAGTTTGTTCGTAAAAGAAGAAATACCTCTGGGATCATTTACTGTCTAAGTCGGAAAGGTTGTGAATCGCTGGCTCGTAAATTATCTGGTGCCGGATACCACGCGGATTATTACCACGCCGGAATGACCAGTCGCGAACGAAATAGTGTTCAGACGGATTTTATTAATGATAAAATTCCTATCGTCTGTGCGACCATTGCTTTCGGAATGGGCATCGATAAATCAAATGTACGTTGGGTGATTCATTATAATTTACCAAAAAATTTAGAAGGTTATTATCAAGAAATTGGACGAGCAGGACGAGACGGCGCACCAGCCGATACCTTGTTGTTTTATTCTTATAGTGATGTGATGACCTTACGAGATATCATCGAAAAAAATGTCAGCGAGCAAGAAAGTATTCAGCTAGCGAAACTCGAACGGATGCAGCAGTACGCCGAAGCGTTGATCTGTCGTAGAAAAATATTACTCAATTATTTTAGTGAAAATCTCGGCGAGAATTGTGGCAACTGTGATATCTGTAAAAATCCTCCCAGCCTTTTTGACGGAACCATCATTGCACAAAAAGCATTATCTGCGGTAGCCCGAGCCAAAGAACGGATCGGCGTAAATTTACTGATTGATATTTTGCGAGGATCTCGCCGACGAGAAGTGCTAGAGCGCGGATATGACAAAATCAAAACCTATGGCGCAGGAGCAGATATAAGTAGTCGAGATTGGCAATACTTAATCCAACAAATTATCAATCTCGGCTTATTGGAAATTGCCTACGATCATCACCATGTCCTTCGGCTAACGGAAGAAGCACAACGGGTTTTGTTTGGTAAGAAAAAAATCCAACTGGCCAGAATGGCGGAAGTAAAAGAACGTCGAGAAAAAAGCAAACGAGAAGTCAAAGTTGAGAAAAAACGAAATCGCGTTAAGAATGATTTATTTAAGGTCTTACGACAATTACGTAAAGACTTGGCACGTAAAAAAGGAATTCCTCCGTATATTGTTTTTTCCGATGCGACCTTACAAGAGATGGCTGCGGAGCTTCCGGTTACAGAAGTTGACTTTCGGGAGATCAGCGGTGTCGGTGATGTAAAAATGGAACAATATGGTCCGATCTTTATGCGAGCCATTGCTCGCTATCAAGCAGCGCAAGGCGGTGGTAAACTGAACGTCGCCCCTTCCTTGGATGAACAATCCACGGCGATGATTCAATTGCTAAAACGTGGACTTCCCATCGTAGAAATTGCCATGCTACAAAAATTAACGCCCGAAGAAGTGAGTAGTCGCTTGGCCCATCTTTATGCCAGCGGTGCGGACGTAGAATTAAAAAGATTGATTTCGAAGACGGAACTCAAACAGATTTTGGAACTCATGGAAAATTTACCGGATCCGATTAGAAGAAAGGATGTGATCGCGGCGTTGGATGGTAGAATGGGACCGGAGAAGGTGGATTATGCAATGGCTTATATTGAAAGGAATGGGTAGTACCCAATAGTTTAGATCTCTAAATTTAAATAGGAAATATTTGTACAAGTTTTCGTATCTACACGTGACGTGTAAACGAGCGACGACGTTTTTTTGAATAGAGGAAGGTGTAAGTTGTATTGTCAAAGGGGGTATTTTTCATTGGTGGTCGTTTTTAACTTATCTAATGATTAAAATGCTATTCATTTGGAATAGCACCTAGATCAGCTAACCTTTTTGATAATAAAGGAAATATAAACATGTATTCTAATGTATAAACAATTAACCCTTTTAACAATGATTGATATTCAAAAATAATTATATATAATATTATAAAACTGATCATAATACTAGCGAAAATAACGTGAAAATCTTTCACTGTATTCTTATTATCTAGATACTTATTGCCATCTAAATTTGAGAAAAAAATAAGCGTAGGCAAAAATATTATTGTAATAAATATTGGATATGCTATGTTAAAATCCATATTGTTTTTTATTTCATTTAATTTTATGTCAACAATAGAGTTCGAGTATCTTGACCATTCTTCTGTACTTAATCTGAATATATTGGAATATTTATTATCAAGAACTATAGACCTAACTTCTTTGCCGAGATAATATTTTGAATATAAAAACCATTCGATAAGCTTGGTTGTATCCTTTAACAATGTATCAGATATAATTTCTTTGATTGTAATTTTATTAATTAGGTTTGGATACCTATTATTAATAGCGAGCATTGCAGAATCTTGTAATATAGATATTGCAGCTTCTCTACTTTTATTTTCTTTTGTAGTTAAGTAAAAAAACTCAAAGTTAATAGAAGAAGAAATTTGATTTATAAAATCGTTTTTGATTGTTGTTTGTTCATCTATTAAAACAAAGTTTCTTTTCGTAATACAATCTGTTATTATAAAAATTAATGAGATTATCAAACAAAGAATGACTTTTGTAATATTACTTTTAGTCTCCTCAACAATATTAAACAATTCGGAATTGAAATAAGCTGCTTTTGGCCTCCAATTAATCACTTTTAGGAAGTAAATAAAATAAAATACTACTGAGAAGGTACAAAATACTACTACTCTTGTGAAGTTATAAGTATGTTCGGGAATTTCATAAATTTCAGTAGATCTAATCGCAATTATTCCAATGAATATTAAAGATATAAAAGTTGAAAGTATAAAACCTTTAAAGAAAATGTCAAAATGTCCTCTGCTCCATGATAGAGGAAGGTTTAAAGCAATTTTCTCCTTAAATTTGATTATACATTTCGTATATTTTTTTTCTATTAGGTTCAATAGTTTTTCCAAGACTAATTATTTAAATTTATCAATGTAATTTTTTACTAATAGAGACTTACTATTTAAAGATACTTCTTGAATATGCTTTATTTTTATATCTCCCTGGCTTAAAACATCTAATAATTTTTGTAGGTTAATTGACTGTTTAGTCTCAATTATTTGGAAAGTACCAAACTGATGTAGTTTTATAGTTTTGGAAAGTTTCGTTAACTGTTTGGTTAGTTTATTTATGTCTTCATCAGTAACTAACTCAAAAATATTATTTTCTATCAGCGATTTAAATTTTTTCTTTGAACCTGAAAATAAAGTTTTTCCTGAATCTAAGATGATATAATTGTCAGAAACAATTTCTATGTCTTCTATATTATGCGATGATATTATAGTTGTTAATGGGTAGCTAATTGAATTTGTAAAATTTCGTATATCGTCAATAAAAATATGCCTTGTGATAAAATCTAAATTAGCTAGAGGCTCATCCAGGATTAGTATTTTAGGTCTTAACATTAGAATTCTTACTAATTCTACCCGAAGACGAAATCCTTGTGATAATTCTGATAAGTATTTATCAGCTTCATTTTGTAGCCCAAGTCTAATAAGGTATTCATTGATTAATTTCGGTATGATAAGTTTAGGGATCCTATACATTTTTGCAGTATAATTGAGTAAGTTTTTTGTCTTAATTCTGGGTGGAGTTACATGTAATTGCGGAAGATAACCAATGTTTTTTTTTATTGTACGCCAACTATTTTGGTTATCAAAAAAGAAAGCTAATTTTCCTTCAGTATTTTTTAATTGTCCAGCTATAATCTTCAACAAAGTACTTTTCCCACTTCCATTAACGCCTGTTACTGTAGTGATTTCACCACTCTTCAAGTCAAAATCAATAGGTTTCAAATGAAAGCTGTTAAACTTCTTTTCAATTTTTTCACCTTTAACAAATAGCATTTTTTCTTGGGTTGGAGAAGAAATTTCATCATAAAATATTATTCTATCATTAGTGATTTTTCTTTTAATGGTTTTACTGAATGTAGATTCTGTTTGAATGTTTCCCTCAATTTCGCCTGCCATTAATAAAGCTCTTCTAGCTATTTCGTTTTCGATATTTCTGACATTATCAGAATAGCCTTGAATAATTATTTTCTTTTTTAATCGTCTATACTCTCCTTGAAGTAAGATTGCTTGTTCATGAAAGTTGTTAGCGAAATCTTCTGTCAAAAAGGTTAGCTTAATTACTGCCTGTTCTATATCGCCATTAGCTATAGAATTCTTTATCTCTTTTATTCTGTTATTAATTAGTTCCATATGACAAATTATGTCAGTTTATTTTTTATTAATATACACTTTCCTTTTCAGTATATCTTATACTAGACTTTCCTTTTTCAAAACTTCTTAGAAGTCTATCTACTGCACCTCTGATTCCAACCAGTGGTTTAATGGATTCATGCATGGCCATTATAAATAACCTTTCTAAGTCATCATTCTTTAATTTTTTTATTTTATAACTGCTATTTTCTCCCTAAAGTGTTACACCAGTATTCTAATTCATCGCAACACCATTTAGAAGATGCGGCTCTTTTTTCTGCAATAAATATTAGGTATTCTGATTATTCTAAACCATTAGTAATTAATTTGGACAAGTCATTATCTGGTACCATATTTTCATCTCTAAAAATTTTGACAGGGAGAGAGTAATGGTTTAGCGTAACGTTTTAGCGCAGTTTCTAAGGCAACAGCATGCCTTCTCCCCAAGTCAGCATGCTTATAAGAAATAAAAGCTATGAATTTTAAATTAGTAGTTATAGATGACATATGTATATCCTAAAAAATAGAATTTCTCCATTTGATAATAAGTTTACAATTTTGTTTCAATTAATATATGAATCCAAAAGTTTGTTTTGTTTCCATGGAACACCCCATATCCACACCTCCCACCCACTATTTCATACATATCGCTTATCTCTACACTAAATTACCATTTTCCACCATATCATCCAAAAGTAATGTTAAAAATCTAGCACTCACTTCTTGCAAAGAGGTATAAATCTCTTAGTATTCCATTGACATTTACACACCAAAAAACTAACCGATTACAACCATTAAATAACGGTTATAATCGGCTTCAAAAAAAGAAGGTATCCTAATTAATAGTTCTTTATACATCCACACCTGAATATGTAAACGAGCGATTTCCGAGGTTGAACCTTTAGACGGTAGAATGGAGCCGGAGAAAGTGGATTATGCGATGGCTTATATTGAAAGGAATGGGTAAGGTCCAATCGTTTAGATCTCCAAATTTAAATAGGAAATATTTGTATAAATTTTCGTATATACACGTGACGTGTTATCGAGCAACAACACTTCTTTTGATTAGGGGAAGGTGTAAGTTGTATTATCGGAGCGGATTTTTTAATGTGCGGATTACTGATTTGTTCTGAGGTCTAGATAGGAAATGGGGTAAGATGTTTTACTTCCATCAGCGTCTTGTTTGTATGCTTTTTTCTATTATTTGCTTGTAGAGCTGTATCTACACGGGACGTGTAAACAAACTCTTTGGCTTTTTTTAAATCTTTTATTTTTCGTTGTAGCTTGTGGCGTGATGGCTAAGGGGGATTGTTCATAACGGTTATACTCAAATCTCCGTTCCTCAGCTTCATTTCAAATTATTAAACAACTTCAATAGTTCCTAGATTTTTCTACCTTTATAAAAAATATTAGCTATGCGATTTCTACCCCTACTCCTTCTCCTTTTAAGCACTTGTCTTTTCGCCCAAAATCGTCCACTGACCTATTTTTCACAAGCAACTTTTGGTAACCCTTCGTATACCGAAGTAGGCAGAGGAATCATTCAGGCAGCGGATCTCAATGGAGATTCCATTGCGGATATTGCGGTAGGATCGAGGAGTGTTTTTCAAGTGGGCTATGCTCGAATCGAAGACGGACGATTAAATATGAATATGCAACCAGTTAATTTTGTAGAAGACAAAAGATTTTCTAGAGGTCAATTGACGGATGTAGATTCAGATGGAGATATTGATTTTTCCATGCAAAATACGGACGCATCGCAACAACCTTGGATTAATACGATCTATGTTTTTGATAATGTGGAAGATACCATTCAGTATACGCCAATTGGTTTTCCAGCGATTTTCCCAGAAAACACCAGCTTATATTTTGGAAAATTTAATGAGGATGAAATTACCGACGCCTACTATCGACAGGGAGATGATTACTTGATCATGGACGGAGCTACTGGAGAAACCTATGCGATTATTCCTCCGAACTTACCTGGAGTTCCTAATCCTCAAACCATCATCAGAGACTTGAATGGAGATGGAATGTTGGATTTTTCTGCACAGGTGGATTTTTTTCCCGGATCGGATACCATTGTCCATATTATCTATATCAACGAAGGCGATTTTGTTTTTAATAGCTACGAGACTCGAGAGTTTGTTACGCCCCGAAACTTTGGTGACTTTGATGGCGATGGAATACTGGACCTTATCGGCAATACGATAAACGGAACCCCGCTTTCTTTTAGAATAAAATCTAATTTAATGAGTGCGGATGAAGCAGCTATTTTCGAACTATCTTTACCAACGCCCCAATTTAACGAAAGCAGTATTATACCGTACGATCTAAATAAAGATGGCTATGATGATTTAATCGCCTTTACCTATGATACTGTTTACTTTTGCAAAAACAACCAGAATCAAACCTTTGAAGTTTTTAACTTTCCACAACGCAACGACCCTTCCAGTATGTTTTTTACCCACCATCCTTCTTGGCCAAATGGCACCGTGATCTGTGAACAAGGAGTGGTAGAACCTTTCTTTTACTATTTTAGTTTTGATGGAATTGATTTTAGGGTTGAAAAAACCAAAGCTACGGTTACTCCTCCGGTGATTTTGGAACCGCCTTACTATCACCGCATAACCTTCCTAGATGCAGATATGGATGGGAAGCGGGAGTTAGCCATCAGTAGTGATTTGGAATTGGTAGCCGCAGAGTTTGATAATGATAGTTTTCAAGAATATTCCACATATGGTTTTGATCTACCAGAGCTTCCGTTTTTTACGGCAATGGCCAGTGCTGATTTCAACAATGACAATATTTTAGATCTAGTATATGCCTTACCGGTAGAAGCTAACCCGTTGCAAATTTGCTATGGCCAAGTTGATAGCACTTTTTCCGCTCCAGTTAATTTGGCAGATTCGATGAATCTCTGTTTTAAAATTGATGTAGGTGATTTTGATAACAATGGGTTTGTTGATTTTGCGGCAGCTGGTGGTTTAGGTGAGAACGAACGATTTATCCTTTTCTTAAATCAAGATGGCACCCAATTTATAGAAAATGAAATCGTTGGAGCCAGATCGGAAGTCTGGAATATTATTGATCCCAATGCAGATGGTCTGCCTGATTTAGCCATTTCTTTTATCTCTATTAACTCGACCCGGATTTATATGAATGATGGGCAAGGCCAACTCGATTCCACCCACACGGTATCAGGCAGGGTGGCAAAAAGCTTAGATGATGATTCCCCTTACATTTATACCTCTAATGGAAATTTGCTAAAAATAGATCCAGATGGAACGGGCAGTACGGTTATGGGTAACGCAAATTTATCCTTTAACACCCGGACAGCTTATTCCCTAGACTATAATCTAGATGGTTTGCCCGACCTATTATATAGTCCAGCAGATTTTCAAAATAGCCGTAATGATAGTACTTTTTTGGTCTTAGCAGAAACCACAAATCCTTGGGAAGTGCAAGTTTTACAAGATCGTTATTTACAAGGTATGGAAGATATTAATAGTGATGGAAACCCCGATCTTCTTTGGCAAATAGGCCCACAACTTTGGGTCGAATTGGTTGATTCCATCGTGTGGACTTCGATCGTAGAACCGCCCTTAAGACCTTTAAAGATTTTTCCTAATCCAACAAATTCAGTTTTAAAATTTGAAGGATCTGATGATTGGTTGCCCTTAGAGCGCGGAGCGGAAGTTCAGGTTTACAACACCATTGGCCAGCTTGTTTTTTCAAAAAAAATAACTAGAAATACGATGGATGTCAGTGCCTTAACTCGTGGAGCTTATTTTTTGATCGTGAAAAGTGATGCGGGGAAATCTTTTGGAGGGAGTTTTATTAGGATGTAATATTAGACTTTATTCTAAAATAATTTATATGCTCCCCTATAAACGACAACTCAACAAACTGACCGCATTCAAAAACCATATCCAAAGCCTATATAAGGACCGAGAAATAATTTTTCAAGAATTCCAGAGTAGATAATATCTCGTGGCACCTCATTCTTACCTTCCATTGATAAGGTGAGTCCAGCTTTAAAAATAAAATTATGGTCTTTTAATTTCTGATAGCGGTAACCTAATTTTAATTGATAATAATTCTTTTGCAATGGTCTATCCCTACCTTGCTGAAGCGTCTTATTCCAAAAAAAACCAAGACTAGATTCAAGATGATTTTTTGATTTTCCAAATACCATATTAATGCCTACAGGAATACCAAAGGTTTTATAATCATACTTATTGAACATAAATAAACTACTCGCCACTCCAACGTATCCCAACACTGAAAATTTTTCTCTGACCAAAATAGAGTTCTCGTAATTTAAAGAAAAGTCATTGTAGATTTCAAACGATAAATTATGCCTAGCGGATAAATCTATTTGTGAGTTGCCCGATAAGGATAAAAAAGATAGGCCTATGATTAAAAAATATCTTAATGAAAAATTAATCTTTCTACTATTCATTTCTATTATTTTTTAAGCTTGCAATTTAATCCTCCAACCAAGTATTATAAATCGCCATCAAACCATAATAGATCGCCGCCAAAATAGCAATCAAAGACAACCAAAAATATTTTTCCGGATGATACCATAGAATAACTGCAAAATCGATAATCAAAATAGTAGTGACTGCTAAGGTTAACCCACGAAAATGTTTTACTCGACTGGGATAAACAAACTTGATCGGAACAAAATGCAAAATGGCAAAAAAGATGATGGCCAACATATTTCCAATAGAAGGAAGGTCAAAAACAAAAAATAAATAAAAGACGACTACATTCCACATCACCGGAAAACCGATAAAGTAATAATCTTCCGAAACCATTCCTTCTTTAGAATAATACAAAGCTGAAACCAGCAAAATCAGTATGGTACAGGGCAAATTAAAAGCATCTTCTACCAAGCCAGCTTGATGAAAAAAATAGGCGGGAATAATCGCATACGTCGCAAAGTCGATGATATAATCCATCGTCTTCCCATTCATGTCGGGCAAGACTTCTTGGACGCGAAAAATCCGAGCAAAAGTTCCGTCAATCCCATCGATCACTAACGCAACGACCAGCCATAGCATGGCTCCGCGCCATGCTAGATCATTGATGGCCAATATAGCCATAAAGCCTGCTACCAATCCACTGGCCGTAAACAGGTGAACACACCAAGCCATTGTTTTTTGAAACAACGTGAAATTTTCCGGGGCTGCATTGGTTGGCTTTTCTTCCATATAAGTAATCGTTCAGAATTATTTTACTTTAAAATCAAGCAATTTTTCTAGATAGTGCGCATCAATTCCGAACCGTTTTTTTATCGAGGCTATCTGGGTGAGTAAGGTTTCGGTGTTTACAGGTCGTTCGTGTTTTTGACCAACAATCATCAAGTTTTTTCCGGTATGCTCTGTGGATATAAATTCAAAAATTTTGGTTTTATATCCTTGGGTTTCTAACAACAAAGCCCGGATGGTGTCTGTGATGATTTCGGCTTGCCTTTCCAACAAAATTCCGTGTTGTAAAATAGGTTGCAAGTCTTCGCTTTTCGTAATCGCTCGACGGATTTGTTTATGACAACAGGGCGCACAAATGATGAGTTCGGCCCTGGCTTTAATTCCTTTATAGATTGCATCATCCGTCGCTGTATCACAAGCATGTAATGCTAATAGAATATCGGTTTCTGGCAGCTCATACTCCTGAATAAAACCAGATTCATAACGAAGCCCTTTATAATCTAATGCTTTGGCAATAGCATTGCCTTTTTCGATCAACGCCTTCCGTAACTCTACACCCGTAATTTTTACCGATCGATTTAGCGTATGCGTAAAATAATCATAAAGTGCAAAAGTTAGATACCCTTTACCCGCTCCCATATCTACAATCCGAAGTGGATCTCTATCCGCTAAAGCAGGCTGCTGCCGAAGCAATCCATCTACAATTTCCACAAATTTTTTAATCTGTCGATACTTATCTCCTTTATCTTTCTTTACATTGCCACTACTATTTAAAATGCCTAGTTCTACCAAAAATCGCTTATCTGCAATCCAGTCTTTTTTCTTACGGTCATGACTACGAGCGGGTAAATCATCGGTCATTTTATTGGCTTGGGTCCGCAAAGTTGCTTTACCATTACGGCGCATCTCAAGGATAATTTGTTTTTCTGTAGTAAAAAGATTGGCAATCAAGTAAGCAGTTTCTAGTAAATTGGAGATCCGTTTTTCTGCTTCCGCAAAAGAATAGTTTTTTGTAATGTCTTTGGTAGGATATTGTGAAACAAAAGACAGCTGCGCTTTCCCTTTAATCACCACCGGGCGAATGGTTACCCGGGTAGCTGCGTCGCTCCCTTTGCGTATTTTAGATAGGGTAAGCCTGATAAACTGATCTGTCGACCAGCTCTCCTTTAGGACTGCATACAATAATTCAGGCTGATCTGCCATTAAATTTTTGAGGATAAAAATAAGGAAAAAATGCAGGAATCAAGATAGTATTGTTCAGAGTACTCTAAACGACCATTAATTAGCTGGATGCAGGTGTGTAATCAGAAATAGGTTTGGACTCATCAATACGCTTGATAATCTTAGCAGGATTGCCAGATACAATGCAATAGTCAGGTACATCTTTAGTAACCACAGCCCCACCTCCTACGATACAGTGCGTTCCAATGGTTACACCAGCGGTAATAACGGCATTGGCACCAATCCATACATCATCAGAAATAGTAATATCTCGGGTAGTCACCTTATGTTCTCGAATAGAAAGATTGATATCCTTGTAACCGTGATTAAGGCCAGAGATAACCACATTTTGAGCTAATAAGACATCACGCCCTATTTTTACGGGCCCGATCACCACTGAGCCGATACCGATCAGCGAGTCTTCACCAATTTCTACATCCCCCACAATATTATTCACTACCGCATTAGATTCTACCACAGCCCGATTACCCATCTTAAAACCGTGATTGGGAAGCAAGTCCATACGAGCACTCCAGCGGACAATAGAGCTGAAGGGCCGACGGAAAAAAATTGGATTGATAAATGTCCTGACCCACCATCTCGGACGGTAGTCGTTGACTGGAAAAATCAGAAAATTTGCCAATTTTTTTAGACCAGGGCTGTTGCGCAAAAAATGGCTAAATTTATTCATTAAGCGTTTAATTGTAACTTTGTAGATTGGGAGAAAAAGTTTTGTAAAATTCTACATTTCTATTTCTCCAAGTTGTTAATTTCCCGTTAACCTTACTCAATAGAAGCATAAAGTTTTTAGTAATCGGGGAAATGGCTTTAGGTAAGATTGCTACATTGACAAAGGAAAAAGCAACAGCTTCGTTTTGTCTGTTAAGGGGCCAAAGGAAATAATTTAACGATAACATTAAAAATATCTCGGATATATCTTGGTAAAGTTAATTCTTTAGACCCAAAAATTCAAGAATCTTGTGATGTATTTTATCTGGCGGCAAAAACTCGCCTTGCTCGTCTGTACAGGAAATTAGATGGAAATCTGCCTGATTTTCTACCATTGTCAAATATTCCATACGCACCTTCTCTTGAAAGCTTAAATCTGCCTCGTGAATATCTTGCTTTCCCTTTAAATAATCACGATCTTCCCCTGCTCGTTCTTTGGTCAATGATTTCTTTACTGCTTTAAAGGGAACATCGAGATACAAAGACACCACTGGACGGGGAATTTTGTAATAATTATATTCTATATTCAAAATCCATTCCCTTAAGGCCTTTTTCTCCGATCCATCGGTCAATTTTGCACATTGAAAGGCAATATTGCTGTTTACATAGCGATCAGCGATCAATATCTGACCGTCATTTAACCAGTTTTGCAGCGTTTCTGCATGTTCGTGGCGATCTGCCGCAAATAATAATGCCACTAATTGAGGATGGACTTCATTGAGTCCACCAAATTCTCCTCTTAAATATTGCGCAATCATGTCCCCAAAACGCCCCTGATTTAGTTTTGGAAAGTGAATATCCTGAAAGGGTTGTTCCTGGTTTCGCAAATACTGACGCAGTAATTCCAACTGCGTTGATTTCCCGGAGCCATCCAACCCTTCAATCACAAAAAAATTATCCATTATTATACTATTTAATTATTCGCCTTTCGGCTTCGCAAAGATAAGGTTTTTGGAAAGAGTACCGAAAAAAGCCCCTTAGCGATAAATTCGATACCATATTGTCCAAGTACTTAGTTATCTTACCGCCCAATACAACATAGACAAAACCCTATTATACTTTTGAATTTCAAACACCCGTTAGTTTATCTGTTTACTATTTTTTTCGTGACGGCCTTCTATTTGTATTTCCTTGCAGATTATGAGGTAGCCTGGCCCGGCTTTTTTGCTATGATGATCTTTTATGGGTTTATCTTTTACTTTGGTCATTTTGCCACCCGTTTTCGTAAAACCAACAACGCAGAAGAAGTACTACTGGCTGGAAGATCGATTCCCCTTTACATCGCTATGTTTACGATGAGTGCTACTTGGATCGGAGGTGGGTTTATCAATGGCACCGCCGAGGCCACGGCAAGTAGCGGATTACTTTGGGTACAAGCTCCTTGGGGATATGCGCTTAGTCTAATTATTGGTGGTTTATTTTTCGCCCGCAAAATGCGTCGAGGACGTTATCGCACCATGCTCGATCCCATCCGAGAAAAATTTGGTCAAAGTTCCGTTCCACTCTTTTTTCTACCAGCACTAACCGGAGAATTATTTTGGACAGCTGCTATCTTAACTGCCCTAGGAACGACCTTCGCCACGGTCTTAGGTATCGACAATACTACCGCGATCATTCTTTCTGCCCTGGTAGCCATTGGTTATACCATGCTTGGTGGCCTTTGGGCAGTGGCGATTACGGATGTATTACAACTGCTATTATTATTTTTTGGTTTATTAATCGTTGTTCCTTCTTCTCTTACAGCGGTAGGAGACTTAGGCCAATTATGGCAGAGTTACCAAATCAAATTTGGTGCTACGGCTACGCTTATTCCTTCTCGAGCTGCCTTGGGTAGTTATTTTTGGAATTGGTGGGATTACGCACTGCTCTTGATTTTTGGTGGTATTCCCTGGCAAGTTTATTTTCAACGCGTATTGTCTGCCAAAGACGAAAGGACCGCCATGTGGTTATCTATTTTTGCTGGCTTTATCTGTTTGTTGGCTGCAGTTCCGTCCATCATCATTGGAATGATTGGTGCTACTTTTGACTGGACCGCCGCTGGACTGATGCCACCACCCGATGCAGCTTCTACCCTACCCCATGTTATCCGCTATCTCTGCTCGCCATTAGTCGCCACGGTCGGATTGGGCGCTATTGCAGCGGCAGTGATGTCCTCTGTAGACTCTTCTATTTTGTCTGCGTCTTCTATGTCTGGCTGGAATATTTACCGACCGTTGTTTAAACCAGGAATTTCCAGTGCAGGACTAGCAAAAATCATCAAAAAAATTATTGGAATCATCGGCGTAGCTGCCACCCTGATTGCCTTACGAGTAGGTAGTGTCTACGAGCTTTGGTTTTTGTGCAGTGACTTTGTTTATTGTTTGTTATTCCCTGCCTTGGTTTGTGCGCTCTTTGATCCTAAGGCAAATAGAATAGGTGCTATTGCTGGTTTTATAGTAGCAGCAATACTGAGATTTGGAGGAGGAGATGTTACCTTGGGAATTCCTATTTTCTTACCCTATCCTATGATCGAAAAAGGAGTGGTTTTATTTCCATTTCGAACCGTAGCTATGTTGAGTGGATTGGTAACAATTTTGGTGGTTTCTCGATTGACGAGTTTAAGGAAGAATGGAAAATAAAAGTTGAGTTGGGAATCTCTCTAAAAAATTATTTTTAGCAGAGGACAAAAAGATCTTTTATCGAACTACCGTTACATCTCCAGATAATATTTGTCTTTCTCCATCGACAAAGCTTACGTCTATAACATAGATGTAGACACCAGAAGTCACAAACTGGCCTCTAAATGTTCCATCCCAACCAATCAAAGGTTGATTGGGTAAAAATTCAGGTATTTCAAAAAGTAAAGCGCCCCAACGATTGTATATTCGTACAGAATGAATGATAGCCGTGTTTGGTCCGGGTGATAAAACAAACCGATCATTGATCCCATCTCCATTAGGAGAAAATGCACTGGGAATATAAAACGGGCGTTCCTTATTGACTATTACCGACATCGTATCACTAGCATAACAACCATCTCCATTAACATTACCAACAGTAACTATATAGCTACTATTTAGAAAAGGTTGAACTTCAGGACGTAAACAGGAAATACTATCACAATTGATACCCGAAGATTCGTTCCAAAATATGGTATCCACTGGTTGATTGATCGTTACGGGTAAAGTCAGAAAATTGCCAATATTGATCGTAGTATCGTTCGGCAACGATACAACAAGTGGAGGTGGTGATTGAATTTCAAATTCGTACGGAACCGTACATCCATCCGCATCCTGCACCCAAAGCGTGTGTGGACCCACCGCTAAATCAGGGAATAAAGCAAAGGACTGAAAGTTCTCTCCATCTATCGCAAAAATGTGTGGACTCATTCCACCCATTACGGTATTGACCAAGATGGAACCATCTGCTATATCGTAACAACTGGCATCTGTCAATTCATAATCAACTTCTAAATCTTCTCCAATGGTCACGGTAAAAACAATGCTATCACAACCACTTTGATTAGAAAGAACCAAGGTATCTATCCCCAAAGAATCTGGATTGCAACTAACAAAATTAAGATAGGTCGTATCAGCAGGTAACAGGGTTGTCGTCAAAATCACGGTACTGTCACAGCCATATTGATTAGAAAAAGTATTCGTTTCTGTCCCCACTTGCGTTGGATCACAAGCGGTCAAATTTAATAGGGTATTTTCAGAACCTCGATACACGGTTTCAGTAATCGTAATCAAACTATCACAACCCGCTTGACTTGACACAATCGTCGCGATAGAATCTGCTTGCGCTGGATTACAAGTTTCCAATAAAATATTGATTACCTGCGGAGCGAAATATTGTACCTCCATAATGACCACACTATCACATCCTCTAAATCCAGTTAAATTATCAACAGCTATATTAGCCAAACTACTATCACAAGTGACACTTAGCATGACAGTGGTATCTGGTGCAATATAATTCGTCATCGTGGTAGTAATTAAACTATCACAACCATATTGACTCTGTAAAGTATCCATCAAAATACCGGCTTGAGTTGAATCACAAGTTATAGTTACAAAATTGGCAAAAGCCGTGGGTGCAAATATATTTTCCGTAATCACCACACTATCACATCCCAAATAATTTGTATTCATCTCTACCTGCGGTCCAGCCTGACTAGGATCACAGGTATGACCTATTAGCTCTGTTGTATCTGGTGCTACATAAATAAAGTTAATGATCGTAGTACTATCACAACCATAGATATTCATATCGGGAATGGTCACTAAACCAGCTTGATTTTCATCACAAGTAACTTCCGTCAAATTGATAATGTCCGGCGGTATATACGTTACAGTATTGATAATGGTACTATCACAAAAATATTGATTATCCATGGTCATGGAAAAGACGCCCGATTCTGCCTGATCACAAGTGGTCGCAAATAACCACGTCGTATCTGGTGGTATATAAGTTACCGTATTGATAATCGTACTATCACAAAAGTATTGGTTATCCACAGTCATGGAAAAAATGCCCGACTGCGTCTCATCACAGGTGATATCAAAAAACCGCGTCGTATCTGGTGGTATATACGTCACCGTATTGATGATCGTACTATCACAAAAATATTGGTTATCCACGGTCATGGAAAAAACACCTGATTGTGCTTCATCACATGTGATATCAAAAAACCGCGTCGTATCTGGTGGTATATACGTCACCGTATTGATAATCGTACTATCGCAAAAATATTGGTTGTCCATGGTCATGGAAAAAATACCTGACTGCGTCTCATCACAGGTCACATCGAATAATCGTGTCGTATCCGGTGGTATATACGTCACCGTATTGATGATCGTACTATCGCAAAAATATTGGTTGTCCATTGTCATGGAAAAAATACCTGACTGTGTTTCATCGCACGTCACATCATACAATCGGGTCGTATCCGGTGGTATATAGGTCACCGTATTGATAATCGTACTGTCGCAAAAATATTGGTTGTCCATGGTCATGAAAAAAATACCCGACTGTGTTTCATCACAGGTAACATCATACAACCGCGTCGTATCCGGCGGTATATACGTCACCGTATTGATGATCGTGCTATCACAAAAATATTGGTTGTCCATTCTCATGAAAAATATACCTGACTGTGTTTCATCACAAGTCACATCATACAACCGTGTCGTATCCGGTGGTATATACGTCACCGTATTGATAATCGTGCTATCACAAAAATATTGGTTGTCCATGGTCATGGAAAAAATGCCCGACTGCGTCTCATCACAAGTCACATCATACAACCGCGTCGTATCAAGATTAGCAACGAATAAATCTGTCATGATAATGCTATCACAACCTGCATAATTATCTAAGGTATCAATATACATTCCGGAGGTTTTTTGCCAAGCATTCGCTAAAAACAAACTATCTCCACTGCAAATAATTGGATTATTAGGAGTAATCGTTACCGCAATATCGGTAATAACTATTTCATCTTCATACGTACATCCGTATTGATCCGTCACGGTGACTTGATATCTATCTCCACTAGTAACGATCAGCTCTTGTGTAATGGCACCATTCGGAAACCAAGAATAATTTTGTCCAGGATTTTCTGCATCAAGAAAAATAGAATCATCTTCACAAAGATAAGTGTCTGCTCCCAAATCAACGATGAGCGGTTCGGTTGCCACCACGTTGATCGTATCTATTTTTAAACTATTGAATCCATCATGAACTGACAATATAATGGTGGTATCTTGATCGATTCTCAGATTTCGGTTGGAGGCATTGCTACCATCTTCCCAACTATAAATACAACAATCACAAGGATTAATGGTCGCATCTAAATTAAGCATCCCATCAACACAGAAAATCGTATCATTTCCTAAGGTAAAATCAAGCGTAGATTCGTATTTTAAAAACCAAATATCATTATTGCCTCGCGAAGGTTCTGTTTTTTGTGGACTGGTATCTGTGGCTGTAATTCCCCCCAAGATAATATCCCCGTTTTGCATCGGTAAGGCATAATATAGATTGTCATTTTGATCCCCTCCAAAAGTCTCATCTTTTATTTTATTACCGCTCGCATCCGTAGTCACAAACCAGTAGTCAGCACCTCCTAATAAAGGTTGTGTCCGGTCAAAGCCCGCAGGACTTTTTGAAAGGGAAGCAATTAAAAAATTACCATTAGGTGATTGCGTTATTTTGAAAGGTTGATCCCGGTCAGAGGCACCAAGAGATGAATCCCATAAGACTGTTCCTGTCTGATCAATTTTGACCATCCAAATATCCCGCTCTCCATAACTGGGTTGCATTTTTTCTCCAGTAGCCCCAGAATAAGATTCTCCAATAAGCATTATTCCTCCATCATTGGTAATAATCATATCCCGCAAATTATCGGAATCAGAACCACCATAAGCCGCATCCCATAACGTAGTACCATCAGCGGCTAAATTGACTATCCAATAGTCTGACAAACCACGGGAAACTGCTGTTCGGTTTCCATCATCGAGAGAAAAACTCAACCCGCCAACCAATATAGTTCCATTAGATAATTCCAATAAAGCCATTGGTTGCTCATCACCCGTACCTCCAAGAGTTCGGTCCCAGAGTTGATCACCATTGGCATCTAATCTAACCACCCAATAATCACTGCCACCAATATTGGCTTCTGATTTATCATTCCCCATATCAGAGTCTGAATAACCCGCTAAGACAAATCCTCCATCCGAAGTTTCGACGAGTGCCGTCAATCTGTCTTCGCTACTATTTCCTTGAATGGTTTTATCCCAAAGTTGATTACCATCTGCATCCGTTTTGACTACCCAAAAATCAATACAATTCCAACAAGCACCAAATGAGACACCTGTTTTTGTTCCATTAATACCCGTAGAGGAATGTCCTCCCAAAAGGTATCCACCATCACTCGTTGCCACCATCACCCGACCATTATCAATCAGATTACCTCCATAGGTATTTTGCCAGATAATATTACCGTTCGTTTGATCTACTTTGGCCAACCAGTAATCCGAAAGCCCCCGAGATGCTTGCGTAATTTCACCCGAAGCAGTAGAAGTGTGTGATCCAAAAAAAACGAAATGACCATCATCCGTTTCGAGCATCGTTTGGAGTTCTTCGTATCCGTCTCCTCCCAGTGTTTTATTCCAGGTGAGATTGGTCTGCGCAGAAAGGGTGAGTATTGGGAACAGGAAGATCAGCCACAATAGGATCGTGGTCAGGAACTTTTGAGTACCGAAAATTCTTATAGAATCTTCTCTGTTCATGGGTTAACTTTAGCTTTTATTAAAATAGTTACATCATTAATATCAATGATGACCTAAAATATCCTGTTAAATTGTAGATTATTTCTATTGTAAGAAATGTATGAGGTGCCAAAGAATTTAGGTAAAAATAAGTCTATTTTCGTAATAAAGATGTCTTAAATACTTAATATTATCAATTTTAAGCGTCACCTTTGTAGATATTTAACGTTTTAATAATCTAATGAGCAAAAAAATATTAATTACTGGGATTTCCGGCTTTGTTGGCCACCATTTCGTAGGTAAGAGCCAACCTAATAGCACCTTATTTGGCACTTATCATCAACACCCCGTCCATTTTCCAAATATTACCTGCTATCCATTAGAGATTACTGATACAGACGCATTTATCGCTCTTTTAGAAGAAATTAAGCCCGATACCGTTATTCACTTGGCTGCTTTGTCCAACCCTAATTACTGCGAAAATCATCCCGAAAAATGCCAAGAAATCAATAGTGCAGCCACTTTCCATTTGATCACTGCTTGCCAAGAACGTGATATCCATTTTATTTTCGCGTCCACAGATCTAGTTTTTGATGGTAAAAAGGCACCTTATTCAGAGAAAGATGCAACGAACGGCATTATGACTTATGGGGTCGATAAAGCTAAGACGGAGCATTTAGCAGAGTTGATGTATCCTAATAAAGTCACGATTGCACGGCTTCCACTCCAATACGGCTGGTGCGAAACAGCACCTAATTTTTTGACCAGTTGGGTGAAGGCCCTAAAATCTGGTAACTCCATTAAAGCATTTACCGACGAATACCGTACGGCTGTCTGGGTAGGAGATGTAGTGGATGGATTACTTTTACTAGCAAATCAAGCAGCAAAAGGTATCTGGCATCTGGGTGGTCCCGAACGTCAAAGTCGTTACGATTTTGCGGTAGAACTTGCCAAAATATTAGAAGTAGATCAAAAATTAGTCATTCCCGTTTTACAGAAAGATATTAAAATGGCAGCTGCTCGTCCGGCTGATGTTAGCTTGAATAGTGAGAAGGCAAATAAGATAGGGTATGCTCCTGGGGTTGCAGCGGAGCGGTTGAGGGAATTGTTGAATCGTTGAATAACAAAATAATTATTCTGAAACGACATTAGTCATCTGTTTATCCTGCTAGTAGGTTCCGAAGTAGCGGCGTAGGAACCACTCGAGTGTCAGTAGACCGAGTAGGATAAAGCATAACCAACGGATATTAATGACGGATCGTGTCTTAGAGGTTTCGTAAATGATCGGTTTAATGGTTCCTTTTTCTTTGATCTGATTAGGTAACGTATTTATTTGATCCGCATAAATCAATTCTCCACCATAACGAGCGCTAAGTAATCGAAGCAGTCCGTGATCTGCAGTAGTTTCGTAAACTTCTAATTGTACGGGTCGAATACTAAATTGTCCTTTATGGTTCAGCTCTACCCCATTGCTCATGACCGCGGCTCGGTAATTATAATTTCCTACCGGTAAAAAACCAGCGTTTAGCGTATAGGTAAGTCCGGTTTTAGAAAATGTAAAATCAAAATTTTTGCCTTCACTGTCGGTAATAACAATCGTAGCGTCAGGATCATTGATACGCTCATAATTATTGTTGTACAATTCAGCATCAAAGTAAACAGCTTCGTTTTCATTAAAAATGTTTTTGCTTACATCTACTCTAAATTTTCGTTTATCTTCTTTGACACTTAGAAACTGAAACGCTTTGCCCAACAGTTCATCAAATATCTCATGATTCTGATATTGTAGATAATCAAAAAGTCGCCATTTCCAAATTCCTTCTGCTGCTAAAACGCCTATTTTCACACCATTATCTTCTCCGTATAATAGTAGTGGATATTTGGTATCCACCTTACCAATTCGCTGATAGAGCAGGACTTCACTATTGGCATTATCGGTAAATTCGCCGAAAGGCGCAGTCAAAGGAGCAAAACTTGGCAATTTTTCAATCAATTGATTGTCAAGGTTATAGCTATTAAAATTCGTTGCTACAATGGCTTGTACCGCATTGGTTTGCTGGGTATTCCCTTTGATCGTAAGAATAGATTGAGCAGTATTAAATTGAGGAAGCGCGGATTGAGTTCCAATGACAAATAGGTGTGGAATTTTTTTGCTCCGCAGCGTCGATAAAACAGCCGATGCATCTTTGGTTTTACTAGGTAATTGATGTAAAACGACAAAATCATAGGCCGTTATATTGAGCGCAGGATCTGTAATCAAAGCAGTCTTAACCTCGTAGTTTTTATTTTTAGAAATGCTTTGTTTAATAGCAGAGAGATCCGGATGTGGCGTATTGGCTAGTAATAATATTTTCTGTCGAGCATCAAGTACGTCGATAAAAATCTCACGCGTATTATTGGCGGTAGTTACCTCTCCGTTTACTTTATTGACGGTAACTCGATATCGCTGAACACCAGCACGATTGGCATCAAGCGTTATTTCTTTGGTGGTAAAAAAATCATTTTTATTAATGGAAATCGGAAATCGCTGTAAAACATTATCTTGCCCACCATCAACAGAAGAAATGGTCAGAGAAGTATTTTCACCCACAGAATTAATCGCCGAAACATCTATCTGAATAGTAAATTTATCGCCAAGATAGGCAATTCTATTATTAAAAATCCGCTTAATGATGAGATCTTTTTTAGCAATCGTATCACCCAATGCAATTGTATAGATCGGGGCGGCTAATTTGGTACCTGCATAAATCGGATTACTACCCTCATTATAAATTCCATCGGTAGCCATAATCACGGCACCGAGATTTTGATTGCTATATAGATCATAAACATTCCCTAGCAAATCCGAAATATTACTGGCTTTATCTTTAAATTCGAAATCAATCCCTTCTCGTACTTCACTTCCAAATGCGTACTCTTTCACATCATAGTCTGCTTTTAGGGCAGTACTCAAGTCGGAAAAATCCTGTTGATACTTGGCCTGTTCCTCAGCTGACATTTCTGCCAGAATAGACTCGGAAGCATCTTGTGCTAGTACCACTACTGGCTTTTTTGTTTCCGTCAGAATGGATTTAAGTAATGGGGATAACAATAATATAGCAATAGCACCAATGCTGAGAAATCGTAAAAGCCCCAATACCCAGCTCAGGGTAGCGGTTTTTTCCGGAAAGGATTTATTTTTAAAATAAAGCACACAGGCAAATACCAGTCCTAGTAACAGACATAATAAAAGGTACCAACTGGGATAAGGAAAGCTCAGGTTATTCATGTATTCAGGTTGCGCGTATTATAGCGGCAAATTTAATCGAAATTAGACAAGTAAGTGGCACGAATAGGTGTACCGTCCGTAATATTACGTAGTAAGTACGCAAAATTAGGGCAACTTGTTTTAAATATCTCTTATATCTACCTCATTTGGCATTGAATATGCAGTTATTATAAAAAAACTTTATAATATGAAATATATCCTAATTTCCTTAACGATCCTCTTATCTCTGACTAGTTTAACAGCCCAGCATAACGAATCGGTGACCATGCCCGAGTTAGCGCAAAAGATCAGCTATCTTTCTGATAAATACGAAGGAATTCGCAATCAGAAAAATGAAATGCTACTTAAATACCGGCCAGCTTCTCCCGAAATTAAAGATTTAGATACTCGTTTAGCGGATCAAATGAATATCAATTATGCAGCAGCAAAAAGAATCATGGAAACCAATGGCTTTCCCAATCATGACATGGTAGGTAAAGATGCTACCCATAAATTTTGGATGATGGTCCAGCCGATGGATGGTTATCCCGACTTTCAGATGCAAGTTTTGAGAGGCATGGCCACGGCAGTAGAACAAGATAAGGCAGATTGGACCGATTTTGCGTATTTGACCGACCGTGTGTTAATCAACCAAAATAAGCCACAACACTATGGAACTCAGGTATATTACGACCAAGGAGAAAAAACCTATAAGCCACATCCCGTAGATGATCTTACCCGCACCAATGAGCGTCGGGCAGAATTGGGGCTTCCTGCTTTAGATGATTTTTTGGCGACTACCAACAAAAAATACGAAGGTGCCATAAAACAACAACCAGCTAAAGATGCTCCACAATTTGAGCGTGTGCAAAGTGCAGATGCACCGAATGGCTTCCGTAGGGTAAGGAATTATTAAATTATTAAATAAACAACTTATCCATAAAAACAGGTGCAGATTAATTTTTGCACCTGTTTTTCACTAAATACCCCAACCTTGTCGTTATAATTATCGTTAAACAAGCGATCGTTCCAGTTAATTTTCTGAAATATTGGTAATTTGTTCAGGTTCGAATAGTATTCGACGAACTAATTTTAGTGAAAAAATATAATGACAATGAAAAAATTTCTGCTAATCTTTGGTGCGCTTTTCTTTTTGAGTGCCCCCGCCATGGCGGCTTATATTCTTTTGCCGATGGATTCGGAACAAAAGGATCATCTAAAAGCCTACGGAATTACCTATTGGATTCTAGATAATAAAATAGAAGCACACTGGTTGCTGAACTATCGGGGCGGAAGTTTTGCCTTTCGACACAATGCCCTATTTGAGAAAGAATGTAAAATCAGAGGTGTCAGCTACCAAATTATTCCCGACGCCAAATTCAATAAAATATTGCTAGAAATTGCCGATCCAGAAGTCAATATGGATGCCATCAAACTTGAAGTAGCGCCCAAGATAGCGGTATACACCCCAGAAGAAAATGCCAAGGGTGAAAAAATCCAACCGTGGGATGATGCGGTTACGATGGTACTGACTTACGCCGAAATTCCTTACGACGTAGTTTATGATACTCAGGTATTGAATGATGAACTCGCCGAGTATGATTGGCTACATTTACACCATGAAGATTTCACTGGACAGTATGGTCGTTTTTATCGTTCCTTTCATACTCAACCTTGGTATAAAGAAAATGTAAAAAAGATGGAAGCCCTAGCGAAGGCAAACGGCTTTAAAAAAGTATCACAGCTAAAACTAGCAGTAGTTAAAAAAATAAAAGAATACGTACTAGGTGGCGGCTTTATGTTTGCCATGTGCTCGGCCACCGACACTTACGATATTGCACTAGCAGCAGAAGGATTAGATATTTGTGAAAGCATGTACGACGGTGATCCGGCTGATCCACAAGCACAATCTAAATTGGATTTTTCCAAAACTTTTGCTTTTGAGAATTTTGAGTTGATGAAAAATCCTTTGATCTATGAATATTCTACCATTGACCATAGTATTTCACGAAAGGTGACGCCACAGACAGATTATTTCACCTTGTTTGATTTTTCTGCCAAATGGGATCCCGTACCAACGATGTTGACCCAATGTCATACACGAACCGTCAAAGGATTCATGGGACAGACGACCGCTTATTTACGCAATCAAGTAAAGGCAGATGTTTTAGTTTTGGGTGAGAATAAACCAGCTAATGAACTTCGGTATATTCACAATGCTTACGGGGAAGGCTTTTTCACTTTTTATGGCGGACACGATCCAGAGGATTATAAACACTTTGTCAACGATCCAGAAACGGATTTGAGTTTGCATCCTAAATCTCCAGGCTATCGACTTATTTTAAATAATGTTTTATTTCCAGCAGCTAAGAAGAAGAAAAGGAAGACGTAGTTGGATGTGCGGATAACTGACCGATCCCGAGGAACGAGGGTGACGCATGACAATGCGGCAAGGGAAGGCACCGCGTAAGTGGACGGGAGGCATGTTCGGATTGGTGGATTTTTTGATGCTCTTTTGGCGTTTATTTAATGAATCATGTCTGCGAGTCTGTAAATATTAATTCCAGTTGGGAACTTATTAGAACATTAGGGCCTTTTTACAAAGAGATATTTCTTCGTAAAAAGGCTTTTTTGTTTAATAGATTCTATTCTAAAATAAAAATCAGCAACGATCTAAAATTTTGATGATGGCAAATAATTAATTTTCCTTATTTTTCCGGTAAGATTCGAATCAAATAAACCAAAAAATCAATGAGTAAAAAAAAACTTAGAATCCTTTCTATTGACGGTGGTGGAACTCGTGGAATTATTCCAGCAACCATTCTAAATTGTATTTTTGAAGAAACGGGAAAATCTCCTGTTGAATTTTTCGATGTTTTTGCGGGCACTTCTACTGGAGGTATCATCATCCTAAGTCTTGGCGTGGGTCGAAAGACTTATGAAATCATGGAGCTTTACCTCAATGGAGCTAAAGAGATTTTCAAGGATAATAAGATTGATGATATTCGAGATATTGGCAATTTGATTGGCGCACAATATTCTCAAAAAAAATTAACAGAGCTACTAAAAGAAGCCTACGAAAATCAAACTATGGGCGACCTGAACGATCGGTACGACGGAAAAAAACATTTTATGATTCCCACTTTCTGTCTTAATCCTACTGATTCAAAAGGCCGTACACATAACTTTAGACCCGAAGTTTTTAATTCTTATTATATCAAATGTAATAATGAAAATCTAGTTGATCTTGCGCTACGGTCAAGTGCTGCACCTACTTATTTTCCAATGTATCAAAACTATGTGGACGGAGGTGTCGCCATCAATCATCCAGCGATGGCAGCGGTTTCTTACGCCATTAATCATCATGAAAGCGAAAAGAAATCATATTGTTATCATGCTCCACAAAAGAAAGGATTAGAACGAGAACTAAAGGATCTAAAAGTATTGTCTCTTGGTTGTGGAACCTCCAATGGTAACTATATTCCCGAAGACGCTATTCAAACTGGTGATTGGGGAATTTTGCAATGGAAAGATTTTTTGGCAGATATGCTCGTGGAAACCAATATTTCAGCGTCGGAATATTATGTCAAACAAGTTTTAGCACCTGAAAACTATATGCGTTGTCAGCTTTATTTCGATGCTCCAGAGACACCCGATGAGCTACGCAAAAAAAAGATTCCAATGGATGTTACCGATAAGAAAAAACTAAAAGCGATGAAAAAATATGCCATAGAATATTTTGAAAAAAATAAAAAGAAGATTATGGACTTTATTTCTTGATGTGTGGATTGGTGGATTGGTGGATGTGCGGATTTGTTCAATAATTAAAATGGATAGCCCACCGCTAGATTATAGTTAAAGTCTCTGAACTGTAATTTGCTCCAATCTCGATCAATCCAAAATTTACCAGAGTTTTCATCTGGAAACGGATTCCGAAGTTTGATGGCTGCATCAAAACGTAGAATGAAATAAGAAAAGTCCAATCGGATACCCGTACCACCGCCCACCGCAATTTGCTTTAGAAAATTACGTCCGATAAGATTGGTAGGATCATCAGGATCAGGACGAGCACTCCAAGAAAGCTGAGAACCTTTACGGTTTTCATCGTAACCAATCGTCCATACATTACCTGCGTCAAGAAATAACGTACTTTCAACCATGTAGCCAAAAATGGGAAATGGAATGAGATTAAAGCGATACTCCGCACTCATTTCTAAAGAGAAATCACCAGACTGAAAGAATGGGACGGTTCCAGCCCCCGGATTAGTAATCGTTTGGTCAACATATTCACCCGGGCCAAGTTCTCGAATCCGCCATGCACGAACGCTATTCGGACCACCGATAAAAAACTGTTTCAAGTACGGGACTTCGTCGGAGAAGCCGTAATTAAATGCCGCCCCTGAACCTAAACGAACTGCCAAGGATCGATCCTTTTTAAAATATTTAAACCATCGAATGTCTGCCTCCAACCTGACATACTGCGCGTATTCTACGTCATTTAAAAAAGAAAAGGTTTTATTGGATCCACTAATCGCATTACTAATTTTATTAGCTAAAAACACCTCTCCTCCTGATAGTTCTAGATTGCCGCGAAAATAATAAGAGGTATTATTTTTAGTAATTTTGCCTTGGTGTATATAGGTCAGATCCCTAAACAAAAAACCAGTTAGCAACTGATCATCAAAACTTCGTTGTAAAAAAGGATTGTTTAACTCAATACTATCAAACCCAGGCTTTTTGTTTATCAATACCAGATTTACACCGATCTGATTGAGCTGAAATCGATCTCGTTGGTTGCGTTGAAAATCATATCCATAAGTCGTATTAAAAGAGTTATAATCATAAAAATTAAAGAGTGAAATATTTTCATAATTAAGAGACAATCTCGATTTCGTCTTATCTTTTAAATCATTATAAAACCTTTCATTGATAATACCTAGCGCTCGAAGTCCTTTCCATGTGCGAAGAATATCCACTAACCGAGGAAAATATAAATCATTTAATAAACTAATATCTCTAGAATATAAAAAATTCGCTCCTCCAGAAGAAGCAATATCAAATTCAATACCTACTCTGGCCCTAGAGGTAAACAAGGCAGCATTTTTAAATAAATTACGATTGCGATAATTTAAACTAGTAGAAATCCCCCTTAGGTTGGCATCCTCAATATTAAAAGTAGAATTATTCAGTTCTAAATCCAATCCAAAGGACATCCGTTTATTAGGATAGAGAAATACTTGAAAGTTTAAAATATTGGAATTCTCTCCGTCTACTTTTTCTAAAATATTTACATCTTTAATAATCGCCAAATTACGAAGCTGTCGAACAGATTTTAAAAAATTATCTTCCTGATAAACGGCTCCCGGACGGATAAAGATTGATTTTAAAATATTCTGTGCTTTTATTTTTCGAGGAACATTTTTATCAAAAACAAAATATACACCATCCACATTTACGGTATCTCGTTCGCGCACGAGTGAGCCTGCCTTCACGTAATAAGGATCAACGTGAACCGTACCGATATGATATTTTTGGTGAAAGCCAGTTTCGGGCGGAACGAGCACATCATAGTAAACCACTACCCGATTACCCTTAGGTAATCCTCGAGGTTTGATAAAATTTGCTTCAAAATAAGCATAGCCTTGATTCTGTAAAGCATCCGTTATTCTTTTAGATTCTGCATTAAAGAGCACATCACTTACGGGACGACCTGGCACCAGTTCCGTCGTAGCAGATAAATCATTTAATAGAATTTGAATGGCAGAATCTGGCGAATAGAAATAAACACTATCAATTAGATATTGCTCACCAGGAGTAGCGATGTATCGTGCTTTTGTATTTTTTCTTTTAGTAAAACTGGTGTCTCGTACCGTCGCATCTTTATAGCCTTTATTTTGTAAAAAATAGGTCATGGTTTTCGCGGTCGCCTTAGTACGTTCTTCACTATAAATTGCTGGTCTTTCCACGACTGATTTCCGTAGCCAATTTCTAAACCAGGAGGTATCCCGCTTTTCGTCCGTCATATAGTAAAGGCGCGTATCAAAATGTAGCCCCAATAGCGATTCGTTGGGTACCTGTTTGTAATTACCAGCTAAGTCAGACTTTAGGCGGGATTTAGCTTTTCGGTCGAGATTGTTTCCTTCAACAACCACTTCATTTTTTTTCAGACGGGTTTCTCCTTCCGCTAATTTTCCATAAGGAAAACATCCGGCAAGGCTCCACAGTAGAAGAACCAAAAAAAATAAGTACCTTAATCCCGATATTCTTCCCACAAAAATGCGTCTTAAGAAATTGTTAAAATTAAAGAATGCTTTCAAAAAAGAACGAACAATACATCAGATCTCTATCGCTCAAGAAGTTTCGTCAAAAATATAATAATTTTATTATTGAAGGCGACAAAATGGTCAGCGAATTATTAGTACAGGTACCCAATCAAATTGAGCGGATTTTCGCTCTACCTTCTTGGACCAACCAATACGATCAAAAATTGAAAAAAACTGGCGTATCTGTACAGGAGATTAACGAACGCGAACTTAAAAAAATTTCATCTCTTAAAACACCCAATCAAGCATTGGCGATCGTTCAACAGTGGGAACCAGACTTTCAGTCTACCCAACTCGAAGGTGGGTTATCATTATATCTAGATGGCATTCAAAATCCAGGTAATATGGGTACGATCTTAAGAACTGCCGATTGGTTTGGGATTGACTGGGTAGTTTGTTCTCCAGATTCGGTAGATCATTTTAGCCCAAAGGTGGTACAAGCTACGATGGGTGCCCTATTTAGTGTAAAAACGGTGCGTAGAAAAGTTGAAGATTTAACACTTAAAAAATTGAATTTGCCAATTTATGGTGCTATCTTGAAGGGAGAAAATTTGTTTCGTACCACCCTTAAACAAGAGGGTCTGATTGTGATTGGTAACGAAGGCCAAGGAATCAGATCTGACATCCTTCCTTTTGTGGATCACCCCATTTCTATCCCCGCCCACCACAAGGTCCGAGGAACGGAATCTCTTAATGCTGCCATTGCCACAGCTATTATTTGTGCAACATTTAGGGGGAAGTGAAGATATAAAACTTAACAGAAGATACTACCAAAGCTTGTACTATGTTTAATCAACCATTAGATTATCAAGGAGATAAAAAAATTATAAATCCAGAAGTAGACCAGTTACGAAAAATTGGACAGTTTCTAGAGGTAGCACCGATTTTGATACTCACTGTTGGTATGCTGATGCAAACGCAGGGTCTTCCCTATTGGCGCTCTGTCATTTTATTGGGTGGTGGTGTTTCAGTAGCCATCTATACCTTCTTTTCTTATTTCATGTTTCAATTGGAAAGGTACACTACGATAGAGTTTACGTTAGGTTTATTTTCTGCTATTCTTTTTCCGGTTGGAGTCAGTGGTATTTTATTTCCAGAAATTGCGGATAATTTTGATTTTATGACTTATTGTCTTTACGGTTGTGGGGCCTTATTTTCTGTCAGTTTAGTTTTATTCATTTGTAATATTACGGACGACCGAGCTAGTATTTTTTATCGAAGTTTGATTGCGCGGGTAATGGTGTTTGGAGCGATTTTGTTGAGGTTGTGGTATTGAAGTTGAGTTTATTTATAAATCCGCCTTATGTCTGTCGGATGGGTTTCAAATTAATTTTAACGCAGTTTATTGAATAATCCAAAAAATTTAATTTTATCATTTCTCCACCACTATTTTCCCTGACTGTATAAAATCATTTCCCTCAAATAATCGATAAAAATAGATTCCACTAGAAAGAGATCGTAGATCAATCGCTTCCTGCCGAATTACTTTTTCTGATAATACTTCTATACCCGCAGCATTTACCATTTCGATTCGTATATCTTTTAGTTGTTCTCCATACTCAATATACAACTCGTAACTCGTCGGGTTGGGATATACCAAAGCAGAAAGCACTTTAAAATTAGTATCTGTCAAAGAGGTCGTCAAGTCATATAGATTTCCGTCTACATCAAAGCGTACATAGTCAATATCTGACTTCCACTGTTCAAGGGGATTATCTCGAGATAGCTTCCAAACAAGTACCAAACATCCACCATCTGGCATCGTGACGATATCAATAGGAGTGTAGGAGGCATCACCACCAAAATAGTAAGACCAATTAATTGTACCGTTGATACTTACGCTGTGGAGCGCCACATTGGTATTTTCAGATAAGAAGAACCCATCTCGATTAGTGGCAAAATAAATATGGTTGGTATCTATAGCAGAGATAGCCTTGATACCGGGCATCCATTGTAAATTTATATTTTGGACAGAATTATAATAAATAGTGTCTACTTCTCCATTTGTATTACCTACACAAAGTGCTTCAAAGTTATGTACTCCATCTATCGTATTGTTAACCTGTGCTAATCCTGTACCACCGTAAACAAATCGGGTCGAATCAATTGGAAAAATTCGCCCTGATAAGATCAACCGAGGATCGTCATAATAAGCAAGTTCATTGAAGTCTTCATCTAAAATATAAAAAGGATGTACAATATAATTCCCATTGTCTAATTGTACAGCTTCGTTATCATTTAACCAGAGTGAAGAGGGCGGATCTTGCGAAGGAGATGTTAATTTTAAAACAGTTCCTTCCTCTGTAAATTCACAATAAAACACTTCTCTATCCTCTAAACTCGTGGAAATTGGATTCGTTAAAAATCCAGTCATTACGTAATTTCCTTCCTTGTTTTTTATTGCAGAAGAGATTATAGAAATATCTAAAGGAAGGCTAAGATTAAACCATACTTCGTCCAATAAATTTAAGCTCATATCAAAGGTAAATTCAAAAAAAGAAATACCACCTAATGCTAAGCTATCATTTCTCCCCGTACCTAATAATTTAATACGGTCATTCTCTTGACCAATATATTGTACAAGCCCAGGAGATAAAGTAGAATCATTAAACACTCCACTTCTCCATTCGTATATTTTATTAAGAGCAGTATCCATCATGGTCAGTTTAAAGAACTCTCCGTCAAGTAATTCATAGGACCCCAAACCATCTGGATTTGGGGTAAATTGTGGAATATACTGTGTTACATAAACAATCTGATTAACATCCGTTAATTTTACATCTGCAAAACTATAAAAGTCACCAATTTCAACACCTTCATCATTTACCCGAGCCTCTAATGTTCTGAGGGGAGAGGGGGTAATTTGTACCTGACTCGAAGCTTCTATCATTAAGCAAAGTAAACATAACAGTATTAGATATTTCATTCTGGTTATTTTAGAATTAAGAGCGCGCGTATAAACTTTCTTTGCCCGCCTTTCTATACAAAAATTCAATAACAGTAAAAGTAGAAAATTAGAACCAATATGTTAGAACTTTTTTAGTATTAAAGTCAGTAGGCTAAATCTAATAGGGTACATAGAAACAGATTGAAATAGGTTTAGATTTTATTTTCACCTTATCAATAAATCAGGTTTCAGAAAATAAAACAATCATTCTTTTCATTAGAATTCTAATAAATAAAAAAACGCCGGCCTCCCAAGAAGCCGACGTTGCACACACAACACGTTTTAAAAAAATTTCTTATCTCAGAATGGTTACATCGCCTTTATAGGTTTTGGTATAACCATCCACAAATTCAATTTCGAAGTGATAAACAAAGACAGCTGAATTAACAGGTTGACCTTTAAAAGTTCCGTTCCAACCGCGTGTCGGATCATTGGTAGAAAAATCTTCATCTGAGAAAACCAATGCGCCCCAACGATTATAGATTTTCAAGTTCTTTACACGAACTACCTCTGGTCCTCCGTAAATCATAAATACATCATTGTTCCCATCGAAATTGGGTGAGAAAGCGTTGGGAACATAAACCGCACGTTCTTTATTTACATTGACTATAAACGCTTCTGTTGTACTACATCCACTTGGTGTGATAACTGTCAATCGATATTGGGCCGTATTGAGTGGCTGTAGACTTTGAATCAGGCAACTATCGCAGAATAAAGAATCACCAGTAACTTCCCAAATAAAGGTATCAATAGGTTGGCTGATCTGAGGATTAATATCTAGGTGATCACCTAAGTTAATCTCATCTGGCAAACCAAGATCTAAGGCCAATTCTTCCGGACTAGTAATATTAACCTCACTGATTGTTTCACAACCGTTAGCATCCTGAACCATTACTTGGTACTGTCCAGGTGGTAAGCGGAAATACTGCATATTATCAGTTAAGGGTCCGTCATCAATAGCAGATAGATAAGGAGCGGTTCCACCAATAATGGTATCAATGATTATTTGTCCATCTTCTTCTCCAAAACATTCTGGATCAATAATTTCCAAAACAATATCAATCTGATCCAAAATTACTTCTGTCACTACCAAACTATCACACCCTAAGTGATTTATTAAAAAAGTCGTATCACTACTCAACTCCGCTGGATCACAAGTCGTCGTGATAAATTTAAATACAGATGAAGGCAAGAATGTGGTGTTTGTTACCAAAATACTATCGCAACCAAATTGGTTGGTAAAAGTATCTCGAACCATCCCCGCAGCGGCCTGATCACAGGTAGTTAATTCGATTATTTCAATCGACGATGGTATTAAATCTGTCTGGGTAATAATAATACTATCACAACCTGCGGCATTCTGAAAAACATCCACTACTATACCTGTATCAAGCGGATTACAAGAAGTTAAGAGGAACAATTCTTCAGAACTATTCAACAAAGTAGTATGGGTAATCACTAAACTATCACAACCAAAACTATTGATTAAGTCTTGTCGCACCAAACCAGTGTCTTGTGGGTTACAAGAAGTCAAATTAATAAATACGCTATCAGAGGGTAATAAAGTCGTATTATAAATAATGGTGCTGTCCTGCCCCGTGCTACTATTAATCGTCAAAGTATCGCTACCTACCTGCCATGGATCGCAAGTTGTGTCTAAAACCAATGTTGTGTCTAACACACAATTCATCAAGCTCACCGTCGTGATAATCAATGAATCACAGCCGTCGACATTCATTAAGTTATTAACAAAAATTCCAGTATCCAACGGATTACACGACGTGGCAAATAACTCTGTCGTATCGCTTAATAAGAATTCTACTGTCTCAATTACTATAGAATCGCAACCGTCTATATTCATTAAGTTATTAACAAAAATTCCTGTGTCTAATGGATTGCACGACGTGGCAAATAACTCTGTCGTATCGCTTAATAAGAACTCTATCGTCTCGATCACTACGGAATCACAGCCATCTATATTCATTAAGTTATTAACAAAAATTCCTGTGTCTAACGGATTACAGGATGTAGCGAACAACTCCGTCGTATCGCTTAGTAAAAATTCTATCGTCTCGATCACTACGGAATCACAGCCATATATATTCATTAAGTTATTAACAAAAATTCCAGTATCTAACGGATTGCACGACGTAGCAAATAACTCTGTCGTATCGCTTAATAAAAATTCTACTGTCTCAATTACGATAGAATCACAACCATCTACATTCATTAAGTTGTTAACAAAAATTCCTGTGTCCAACGGATTACACGACGTGGCAAATAACTCCGTCGTATCGCTCAACAAAAATTCTACCGTCTCGATTACGATGGAATCGCAACCGTCAATATTCATTAGATTATTAACAAAAATTCCAGTGTCTAGTGGATTACAGGATGTAGCGAACAACTCCGTCGTATCGCTTAATAAGAATTCTACTGTCTCAATTACGACGGAATCACAGCCGTCGACATTCATTAAGTTATTAACAAAAATTCCTGTGTCTAATGGATTACAGGATGTAGCGAACAACTCCGTCGTATCGCTTAGTAAAAATTCTACTGTCTCAATTACTACGGAATCACAACCGTCGACATTCATTAAGTTATTAACAAAAATTCCTGTGTCTAGTGGATTACAGGATGTAGCGAACAACTCCGTCGTATCGCTTAGTAAAAATTCTACTGTCTCAATTACGATAGAATCACAACCATCTACATTCATTAAGTTGTTAACAAAAATTCCTGTGTCCAACGGATTGCACGAACTTGAGAATAACTCTGTCGTGTCGCTTAATAAAAATTCTACTGTCTCAATTACGATAGAATCACAACCATTTACATTCATTAAGTTATTAACAAAAATTCCTGTATCTAACGGATTACAAGACGTAGCAAATAACTCCGTCGTATCGCTTAATAAAAATTCTACTGTCTCAATTACGATAGAATCACAACCATCTACATTCATTAAGTTGTTAACAAAAATTCCAGTGTCTTGTGGATTACACGAACTTGTAAACAACTCTGTCGTATCAGAATCCAATAATGTAGTAGTCTCATAAATTAAGGAGTCACAACCCCATCGATTCACAAATTGATAAATAACCAATCCTGTATCAATGGGATTACAAGAAGTTAGACCTACCTCTATTGTATCACTTGGAGATAATGTGGTCGTCTGAAAAACAATAGAATCACAGCCATATTGATTATTCAACTGAAAGACGACTAATCCTGTATCGATTGGATTACAGCTCGTCAAATCAGTATATATCGTATCACTTGGTAGTAAACTTGTCGTTTGAAAAATTACGGAATCACAGCCGTATTGATTATTTAATTGGAACACGACTAAGCCAGTGTCGATTGGATTGCAGCTTTCTAAAGCCGTATACAAAGTATCGCTTGGCAGCAAACTCGTCGTTTGAAAAATCACAGAGTCACAACCAAATTGATTATTTAATTGAAAAACTACT
>CALFWZ010000047.1 GCA_937928405.1 uncultured Saprospiraceae bacterium | reverse complement strand
TTAATTGTTTCCCATTCTGAAGAATTATTGGGAGGAAAATAAAGCTGCGCTTGGATAGGTAGGTATATAAAAATAAGGAAAAGGGTAACTAATTTTGATTTCATAGGTAATGGGTTTTAATAAATTTCTATATCCATTCAGACTAAGAAAAGGAGAAAAGGTTTAAAAAAGAACCAGCAAAAACTATACTAAAATAATAGCTTTTAATTTCCAATAATCTTCCCTACCTTAGCCAATACAAATAAAGCAAAATGCAAATAAAAAAATCAGCGAAAGTTTATGACGCCATCATCGTAGGATCGGGGGCAGGAGGAGGAATGGCTGCCGATGTGTTGTCTAAGGCAGGATTGAAAGTAGCCGTTGTCGAAGCAGGACCTTTTTTCGATCCCAAAGATCCTATCACGATGACCCAAATGAAGTGGCCGTGGGAGTCACCGCGTAGAGGGGCGAGTACGACTCGTGCCTTTGGAGATTATGATATGTCTTATGGAGATTGGGAAGTGGATGGCGAACCTTATACACAATCCGAAGGAACTAAATTTATGTGGTGGCGTTCCCGAATGTTAGGAGGTCGAACCAATCATTGGGGGAGAATTTCTCTCCGCTTTGGACCAGATGATTTCAAGCATCGAGATATTGATGGATTGGGTGAAAACTGGCCGATCACTTACGAAGAACTGAAGCCTTTTTATGATAAATTGGATAAACAGGTAGGTGTTTTTGGTTCTAAAGAAGGATTGCGAAATGATCCAGACGGATTTTTTCTACCTCCTCCTAAACCAAGACTACACGAACTTTATTATATCAAAGGTGCCCGGAAAGCGGGCGTTAGTGCGATCCCTTCACGTCTATCCATTTTAACTAAAAAGTTAAACAACGATCGTGGCGTTTGTTTTTATTGCCAACAATGTAGTCGGTCTTGTCGAGTCTATGCGGACTTTTCTTCCAGTTCCGTTTTTATTATTCCTGGGGTGGATGGTGGACGAATTGATTTGTATGTCGATAGTATGGTGAGAACGGTCACCACGGATGCAGAAGGCCTAGCAACGGGTGTTTCTTACATCAATAAGGAAGACCGGATGGAATATGAACTGAAAGGCAAAACGGTTGTATTAGGAGCATCGGCGTGTAGTAGTGCCAGAATACTATTGAATTCGAAATCCAAACAGCATCCAAATGGTCTTGGCAACAGCAGCGATGCTGTGGGTCGCTATCTACACGATTCGACGGGAGCAGGACGTTCGGCATTTATTCCTGCCTTGATGGATCGAAAATTATATAATGAAGATGGCGTAGGAGGATTGCATGTTTATTCGCCTTGGTGGTTAGATAATAAAAAATTGGATTTCCCACGTGGTTATCATATCGAGCAATGTGGTGGACTAGGAATGCCAGCTTATGGATTTGGATTTGATGTGGAAGGAATGAATAAATACATTGGTGGAGCATTGGGTGGATATGGCGATAAACTGCGTAAAGACGTCAAGAAGTTTTTTGGAGCGACCATCGGGATGGCGGGCAGAGGAGAGTCGATTGCTAGACGAGAGAATCGTTGTGAAATCGATCCGACCACCGTCGATCAATTCGGAATTCCCGTGTTGAAATTTACATATCAATGGTCGGATTATGAAATCCTACAGGCCAAACATATGCAGGATACCTTCGAAGAAATCATAGATGGCATGGGGGGAATCGCTTTTGGTGATAAACCATCTAAGGAAGAAAATTACGGATTGTTAGCGCCTGGACAAATTATTCACGAAGTAGGAACCACTCGAATGGGGAACGATGCTAAAAAATCTGTCACCAATAAATATTGTCAGTTACACGATGCGAAAAATGTTTTCGTGGTGGATGCGGGTCCTTTTACTTCACAAGCGGATAAAAATTGTACTTGGACCATCATGGCTTTGGCAATGCGGACGTCTGAATATATTGTGGAGGAATTGAAGAAGCAGAATATTTAATGTTGTTGAATGGTTGAATGGTTGAGTCTGCTCTAAAAAGTGTTTTTCTCAAAACACCTGTTCCGAATTTGTTTCGGAAGACCTTCTAACGTGTATATTTTTTCAATGTGAATATTTTATTGTTGAATTGAGTTGCGAACGATCAAAACCCAAAACTCAAAAACTCAAAACTTATTATGGATAGAAGAAAAACAATAAAGACTTTGTTGGTGGGAACCTTAGGAGGCGCCACGGCAGTTGGAGTGGGGGGATGTAAAACAGAACCAACGGACCCGTCGGTTGGAAAGGAGGTAATCTCTACCGAAGGATTGTATGGTCGTACGCCAACAGAAATATTAAGAGACGAACGCTTAAATAAAGAAGTGTTTTTCAATGAAGCAGAATTAGGGGCTATCGCAACTTTATGTGATATTATTTTGCCCGCAACACCCACTGCTGGGTCGGCGACGGAAGCCAAGGTACCGGACTTTATTGAGTTTATTGTCAAAGATTTACCGGATCATCAATTGCCAATTCGAGGCGGATTGATGTGGTTAAATGCTGAGGCGAATCGTCGCTATGATAAAATTTTCACAGACCTTACCAATGAAGAGCAATTAACGATCATCGATGAAATTGCCTATCCGGATCCGGAGCATAAATTCCCAGAACGTGCGCCAGGCATTGCCTTTTTTAGACGAATGCGAAATCTGACTTTGACGGGATATTATACCACTCGGATGGGCTTTGACGATCTAGGCTATCAAGGAAATTATCCCAATGTTTGGGATGGTGTGCCGGCTGAAGTACTTAAAGACCACGACGTTGATTACGACCCGGAATGGCTGGCAAAATGTGTCGATCAAGAAAAAAGAATGGATATTGCCCAATGGGATGAAAATGGGAATTTACTGACTTAGCAGGGGTAATCAATATTGAATATTCAATATCCAATAAAGAATATTGATTGAATGACTTGTTCGGAAAATTAGGTTTCTTTTTGTAAAATTTCCTATTCTTACCGCGCATTGTAAAAGTCTGTATTTTTATTATTCAACGATTCAACGATTCAACGATTCAACGATTCAACGATTCAACGATTCAACGATTCAACGATTCAACAACAAAAAATGCCAATACGCGATCTACTACAAGCTCAAATAGAACAAATGGGCCAAGCCATTGGGAAGATGATTTCGAAATTTTTGGGGTTGAAAAACGATGGAAGGATGGAGGATGCTATGACAGTTACCCAGATAACTATGCAAGAAGAATTGGATTTAAATTTCGAAGCATTATTGAAATTAGATCAACCAGCATTTTTTCTTCATTTTAAGGATAAGCCTTATTCTGCCGAAAGTTTAGAGTTGTTATCTAGTTATTTTTTTGAAGTGGGTGCTTATAAAAAGACAGATCATCCTACGGATGCTAAACGAATCTTGGAAAAAGCGATTGACTTACTTGCCTTGGCTGATCAACGTGAAAATAGTTTGTCTATGGAGCGAATGGCGAAGAAGGAAAAAATGGAGCGCATGATTAGGGAGTTAAGGGATGAGGAATAAATAACTATCCATTCTGACTTTTTAAACAACTGCTAAAAAAAAATCTATCCTAATACTTTTATTACTAAAACAAAACCCCTAAAAAATGGAAGATAATACAGGAAAAAACGAAAAAGCAGTATGGCCCATGCCTAAATTTTATTTTAAAGTTTTGTGGGACGATGTGACTATTAACTTTTCAGAAGTAACTGGTTTAGATACTGAAACGCAAATCATCGAGTATCGGCATGATGATGCTAAGTCCTTTTACCCCATCAAAATGCCAGGAATTGTAAAGGTAGGGAATGTGACTCTGAAGCGAGGAGTATTTGCAGGAGAGACCAAATACTGGGATTGGTATAATCAAATAAAGTTGAATACTATCAAACGTAATACAGTTGTTATTCAGTTGCTAAATGAAGAAGGTGCGCCAACGATGGAGTGGACACTTTACAACGCTTGGCCGACTAAAATCACCAGTACAGATTTAAAATCTGATGGTAATGAATCAGCCATTGATACGATTGAAGTTGCTTATGAAACAATGGAAATTAAAACTCATAACAATCTATAAGCATTGCTAAGTCCACCTTTATTTTTGAACAATTTCTAAACCAAAATGAAAAACTATGTCCAATGAAAATAATTCATTAGTGTCTATTAAAATACTAATAGATGGTAAGGTGATAAGTGACAGCTATGATGTTGTTGCGTGTAAAGTATCTAAACAAATTAATCGCATTGCTTCTGCAAAAATAAAATTACTCGATGGCTCCGTAGCTGGTGGAAATTTTAAATTGAGTAGTAGTGACGAGTTCCTTCCAGGTAAGGAAATTGAAATTCAGGCAGGTTGGGGTACGCAAACGAAGTGCATTTATAAAGGAATTATTATTTCTCAAAATATTCAATTTAAAAATCATGGGGAAAGTTTATTGATTCTTGATTGCCTAGACAAAGCGATTAAGATGAAAGGAACTTTAAATAATAATGTTTTTACTAAAAGTACAGATAGTGATGTCTTTAAAAAACTAGCTGCTGACCACGAACTATCTGCTGAAATCAACTCAACAAGTAATATTTTTCCTCAAATTGTTCAATACAATACCACCGATTGGGATTTTTTAATGTCAAGAGCGGAAGTAAATGGAATGATGGTCGTGACAGCAGATAATCAATTAAAAATAACAAAACCAGATGTAAAAGGAGCATCCTTAGAAACGATAACCTTTGGTGATAATGTTATTGAATTTAATGTCAAAATGGATGCTCGAACCCAGTTGTCTAATGTGGAAGCGACCGCTTGGGATTATAAAAATCAAGCATTGATTGCTGCTACTGCCTCAGATCCATCTGTTCCTGACCAAGGAAATATTACGGGCAAAAAATTATCTGCTATCGTAAATTCAAAAACTTATCCGCTTTTGACTACGGCTAATTTAGAAGAACCTATGCTACAATCATGGGCAGATAGTCACTTACTTAAATCCAGATTAGCAAAAATAAGAGGAGAGATTAAAATATTTGGCAATGCTTCTTTGGAACCTAATGGAATCGTAGAACTAGAAGGATTTGGTTCGCGATTTGATGGCGATGCTTTTGTCTCAGGAATTACCCATGAGCTAATTGATGGCGACTGGTGGTCTTATGTAAATATTGGTTTAGATCCAGCATGTTTTTCAAAAACGGTTGAAATAACGGCCCGACCCGCATCTGGCTTATTGCCAGGAATTAGCGGATTACAAAATGGAACGGTCAAGCAAATTCACGAAGATCCAAACGGTGAAATGCGCATAGAAGTAGTAGTTCCAATTTTTAAAAATTCAGCCAATAGTAGTGTTTGGGCACGTTGGGCACAACCTTATGCCACCGCAGGTGCAGGTCAATTTTTTATGCCAGAAATAGGAGATGAAGTAGTCTTAGGTTTTTTAAATGAAGACCCACGTTTCCCGGTTGTACTTGGCAGCCTCTATAGTAGTCAAAAAGCACCTCCGTATACGCCCGAAGAAGGGAATCCCAAGAAAGCGATCATTTCAAAAAATCAATTGAAAGTTGAGTTTGATGATGAAAAAAGCGTGTTAACCATCACGACTCCCAAGGCCAATAAAATGATATTCAGCGATGAAGGAGAAAGTATCCTGATTCAGGATCAGAACGAAAATAAAATTACAATGGATTCCGGAGGCATCTCTTTAGAAAGTCCAGCAGATATTAAATTATCAGCGGAAGGACAGGTTACGATTTCTGGAACAGGAGGTGTAACTATTGCTTCAGAAGGAGAGGTTTCGGTCTCTGCTGACGCCAATCTTAGTATGTCGGGCTTGGAAGTAAGTATTTCTGGAGAAACCGCTTTTTCCGCTTCGGGAGGAGCAGAAGCCAGTGTAACTGCTGAGGGAGAATTGAGGCTTACTGGAGCGATGGTCATGATTAATTAAATCGATGGTAATGATTAATTAAATGCTCTAAAGATTTTATTCAAAATTTCTAATTAAAAAAAAATAACTATGCCACCTGCTGTAACTATAACCGCTATGCACGAATGCCCAATGATAACTGGAATAGTTCCTCATGTGGGAGGTCCAGTTGTTGGTCCAGGAGCACCTACTGTTTTGATCGGAGGATTGCCTGCTGCTCGGGTAGGGGACATGCTTACTTGTGTAGGACCTCCAGATACCATAGTCATGGGATCACCTACTGTTTTAATAGAAGGAATGCCTGCTGCTTTTTTGGGGAGTGAGACGGCACATGGAGGGACGATAATTTCAGGTATACCGAATGTAATGATTGGTGGGTAAAGATGATGAAAATATTATGGGGGGTGGTTGATCTTTTTAGGTGATTTAATTTAGAAATATAAAATTTCTACAAAAAAATAATAACTTTACTATAAGTGAATAAACGCATGTCCAAATTTTAAAATAAGTATAAAATGGATCCTAGCCAACTAAGTGATTATGAACGTCGAATCATAAAAAGATTAGAAAAGGAAGAGAGGAAAGAAAAGAAAGAGGGGAAAGAGATGAAAGTGAAACCCCAAATAAAAAGGGGGGGCTACCTCAAACCATTAAGTATGAGTCAGCAGAAACAAAGCTATCATCAATTTAAGATTCTAAACGAGCAATTGTCAATTAATAATAACATACTGTTAGCCTTTCTTTTATTCACCTTAATACCTTTGGCGTTTACCTTAATTTTTTTAGTACTGCCTTCCGTAAGAAGTATTTCAATTAAATTTTCTTTTGGATTCTTAATGATGATATATCTATTTACCTTTTTATTAGGTGTTGTTCTTATTAGAAAATCGATTTTGGTAAAGGCAAAAGTTAGAAAAATGAAAAGAGAACTAGCAGAGGCCATGGCCAGTATAAAAGAATAATAAAATGCCCTTTGAAACCATTGCTTCATTTGTGGGAAAAATAATCTTAAAACAAGTCATCAAGGACGAGATTTGGATTAAGCGTGTTGTTCGTAAATTATTTCCACCAGTCAAATATCAAAACAGACTGCGTATTTGTATTCAAGAAACCATAAATCATTTTGAACAATTAAATACGCATCCTGCCAGTCCTCCCAATAAATTTCCTTTTTACCATTCTCAACTACTATTCGAATCATTGAGTCGATTTATGTTGTTCAATCAAGGGGACATATCTCTACTCACCACGGATTTTGAAACTAATGATAAAATAATAAAACCTACTGCCCAAGAATTAGAAAGTTTCTATCAACTTTTCTTAGAAAAAGTACGAGCTGACAAGCTGTTAAAAACAATATTTCTCGAAGAAAATTACCAGCAAAGAGTCTTCTCTAATTCAGCGCAACTTGGGAAAATCCTTCATAAAGTCGATGCGATTAAATCAGATACCGAGGCCATTCTGGAAAAAATAAAAACACCTTTCCAAAGAGAAGCAAGTAAAGAATTGACGTCCAAACTCCCGTTGTTATTGGGTGATAAAATAATAAAAAGAGCAGATGATTTAGCCGAAATTCGGGATAAGTTGGTGCAAAATAAGCAGGTGGTATTGGTGAATGGTATGGGCGGAATAGGAAAAACTACCTTGGCTCAAATGTATCTAACGGAGCATTATAAAGATTATAAACATCTTATTTGGGTTGGTATTAATTCCGATGATTTTGTGGCTGATTTTATTAATACTGCTGGTCTCAAAGAAAGTTTACAAGTACCAGTAGAGGGTAAAACAAAAAAAGAAATTTTCGATCTCTTAATCACGAGAATAAAAGAAATTATTCATCAGGAAAATGAGCAATCATTAATGATTTTAGATAATGTGGAAGAAGAGATTGTCAACTATCGTGATTATCTCCCACATCCTCCCGATTGGCATATATTGGCCACCTCCCGGCATAAGGTAGAATATTTCAATATTATAGAATTGGATTTTCTAAAAGAAGATCAAGCCGTTGAATTATTTAAACTTTATTATTCGCGGACTAATATTTCAGATAGCGAGATTCGACAAATAGTTAGGGAACTTGAATACCATACATTAACCATAGAAATCCTTGCAAAAACCGCACAGAATGATGGTTTAGATTTACAAAAAACGATTAGGACCTTGGCAGAAAATTATTCAGCCGAAGTAATCACCAGACATGCCAATCGAAAAATAATCAAAATCACTTCCTACCTATCTACTATATTCGATAAAAGTAAATTAAGCGAAGCGGAGTTATGGCTATTAAAAATGTTTTATTTTTTACCTCCTCAATTTCATAGCTTTCCCACCATTTCAACCATTCTAGCGCCAATCATAGCAGATACGGAAATCAACCTACAAAGAATACTATCTAATTTGGTAGCCAAAGGCTGGTTGTTAAATAATGAAACTACCCATGAGTATCGGCTACATAGAATTATAGGCGATGTCATAAAACACTCGACGGATCTTCCTTATAGTGAAATCTCACCACTCATTGAATCATTAAGCAATTTGCTAAGTCTCGACCAAGCAAAAGATAATCCAATAGACAAATTTCCATGGGTTATTTTCGGAAAAAATCTTTTAAGCAAGGATTCTTTTAACCAAGAGCCTTTAGTTGGAAAGCTTCAAAACAATCTGGCATTAGTACTTCAAGATCTCGGAGAATATGGTGGCGCGAAGGAATTATTAGAGAAGGCAAAAAAATCAGCTGAGAAAAATTTTGGAAAAGATCATCCTGATACTGCAGTTCGTTACTCGAATCTAGCAACGGTGCTTAAAGACCTTGGCGATTATGAAGGCGCGAAGGAATTATTAGAGAAGGCAAAAATTTCAGATGAGAAAAATTTTGGAGAAAACCATCCTAATACCGCAATTCGATATTCGAATCTAGCAATGGTGCTTAAGGCCCTTGGCAATTATGGTGGCGCGAAGGAATTATTAGAGAAGGCAAAAAAATCAGCTGAGAAAAATTTTGGGGGAGATCATCCTACTACGGCAATTAGTTATTCGAATCTAGCAACGGTGCTTCAAGCCCTTGGCGATTATGGTGGTGCGAAGGAATTATTAGAGAAGGTAAAAATTTTAGATGAGAAAAATTTTGGAGAAGACCATCCTAGAACTGCAGTTAGTTATTCGAATCTAGGATTAGTACTTAAATACCTTGGCGATTATGGTGGTGCGAAGGAATTATTAGAGAAGGCAAAAATTTCAGATGAGAAAAATTTTGGAGAAGACCATCCTATAACTGCAGGTAGTTATTTAAATCTAGCAATGGTGCTTAAAGACCTTGGAGAATATGGTGGCGCGAAGGAATTATTAGAGAAGGCAAAAAATTTAGCTGAGAAAAATTTTGGAGAAGACCATCCTACTACCGCAATAAGTTATTCAAATCTAGCAACGGTGCTTCAAGTTCTTGGCGAATATGCTGGTGCGAAGGAATTATTAGAGAGGGCAAAAATTTTAGCTGAGAAAAATCTTGGAGAAGACCATCCTACTACTGCAATTCGATATTCGAATTTAGGATTAGTACTTCAATACCTAGGAGATTTTTCTGCTGCCAAGGAATTATTTGAAAAAGCGGTTGGAATATTGGATGAAAAACTAGGAGGCGATCATCCAACTACCTTGACGGCAAAGAAAAATTTAAAATTATTGCTTGATGAAATGAAGAATGGGAATTCGTAATGCTAACACCAATCCAATGCTCTAATATTGATCTCTTTATAATTATCAAGCTAGGTTTTTATTAAAAAGCTAGTGACTAATAACCATTACCATTTAAACATTTCCCCAAAAAATCCCCCCATTTACCTAAACATTTAATTACCTTTATCGTAATAATACTTATTGGCTCTTCACAATTCCTCCTTTTACCTTTTTTTTATTGTTTAAATATAAGTTATGAATTGGGAAACAATTCTCTGTATTGGTGACAGTATCACCATCGGAGCAAGGAGTTATTTGGGGTACCCCGAATATTTGGGACATTATTTACAAGCAAAAACAGGTGCTAATTGGAACGTGATTAACCACGCGGTCAGTGGATATACTTGTCGAGATATCTGTCGGCATTTGAATAATAATTATCCCATGGTGGATTTGCAAAAACCTTCCGTAGCGACCATTCTCATTGGCACGAATGATGTTAAGCAAGAAACGAAATTGGATGCTTTTGGGATAGCGTATGAAGCCTTGATCGTCAAGACCAAATTATTGGTTCCGCACAATCATATTTTTTTGATAAAAATTCCATTGCTCGGGGTTGGAGTTAAGTATCCGTATACATTTAGTATGAACGAGGTTATTCCAAAATATAATAAGGTCATTACGGAATTGGCAAAAAAGTACGATTTAAGAACCATTTCTTTAAATACGGAACCAGTAGAATTTTATGATGGTGTGCATTTAAATGAAGCCGGATCTAGAAGTTATGCTAAACAAATTTTAAAAACGATTCTACTCGAAAAAGGCTATGAAGATATTGCAGATTAGCCAAAAAATTCCTTTTCCGCCGTTGGATGGAGGCAGCATTGTCATTAACAGCCTGACGAGTGGTTTGCTGAAGGAAGGGCATACGGTCAAAATGCTTTGTATGGTTTCCCCAAAACGGGCGATTGATGCTAATACGATAAGTTCAGATTATCGGGCATCCGTTAATTTGGAAACGGTAGAGGTAGATACTCAACTTAAAATATTCCCAGCGTTAAAAAATCTATTTTTTCAAAAAGAATCTTACCATACTTCTCGTTTTCGAAGCACGAAATTCGCTGAAAAATTAAAGCAAATTCTAACCAATGAATCCTTTGATATCATTCAAATGGAATCTATTTTTGTGAGTGGATATTTAGAGATCATAAAAAAATACACAACGGCTAAAATTGTCCTCCGTACCCAAAATGTCGAGCACATCATCTGGGAAGGTATTACCAAAAACGAAAAAAATCCTTTTAAAAAATGGTATCTCCGTATTATGACGCGACGCTTAAGCCATTATGAGATTGAACAGTTTCAGAAGATGAATGCCATTATTCCCATTACTGAAGTAGATGCTGCCATCACTAAAAAATATATTCAGAATAATATAAAAATCAACGCCATTCCTTTTGGCTTTGCGGTAAAAAAAATGCAATCGAAGCATACTAAAGTACCAATAAAATCAGGAACGATTTTTCATTTAGGATCGATGGATTGGTTCCCAAATCTAGAAGCAGTTCGCTGGCTCTTAGAAGAGGTATGGGAGCCTTTCGACTTAGATCAAAAAACTACCCTTTATCTGGCGGGGAAGTTTATGCCTTCGGATATTTTGAATATGGGAAATAAAAACTTAGTCGTCGAATCTACCATCACTGATCCAGTAGGGTATATGTCAGACAAAGAAATTATGATAGTGCCGTTGCTATCTGGCAGTGGCATTCGCGTAAAGATCATCGAAGGAATGGCCTTGGGGAAAATCGTAATCTCAACTACCTTAGGAGCCAAAGGCATCAATTGTGAACATGGAAAAAATATCCTGATCGCCGATACACCGCAGGAATTTTACGAGGCAATTCTTTTGTGTATAGAGCATCCTGAACGATGCGAGTCCATTCGCAAAGAAGCTCAGATACTAGCAAACGAAAAATATAATGAAGGGTTAATTACTGGAAGATTTTTGAGGTTTTATGAGGAGTTGATGGAGCGGTAATAAAAAGAGTACCGGAAGCATTTGTTACTTCCAGTACTCCGACGAAGTTAAGAGGTCCTATGCAATAGTGGCATATGGATTTGCGTTTACAATTCCTGTTAGTAGTGGTTGGGATTCGGATGGCATTTCGATAACCTGCCCTTCTTTAATTTTGACAATATTTCCATTAAACCGCTTAATGGTCATGCTTGCTCTTTCTAATGGGTTATACGTAATACTCTGTTCCTGCAACAAACCAATGGCAATCTCTTCCCCCATGTAAATGGATTGTTCATAATCAGAAAAGAAGTGAACGCCTGCCCAGTTTCGACCAATCGAAATATTGGCAGCTAATTTATTCAGCTCTCCACCGACGGTTAAATTTCCCGTTTTTTCAGTCTCCAACGCAGTTCCTGAACTATTAGGGACAAACGCAAACTCTCCTGGTGTATCTGAAATAGAGAAACTTTCTCCGTCCTCTGAAATATTCAAATATTTATCACAATCAAAAAAGGCTTTTAAGATGGTTACGCAAGCACCTGCCACCGTGGCATGTCCTGCACCATAAGAAGGATGCATGGGCGATCCTTCACAAAAAGCCATCGGTAATAACATGTTTTCATTATCATCAACATCCATTACTCGATTGGTAAAAGCAGTGCCTAAATCGTTAAAGATTTTTTCCAATTCAGGTGCTATCAAGGCTAATTCATCTCTTTTTTCTAAACGGGCTCCCAATACCTCAGGACGAATTCGACGGTGAATATTAAATTTTTGATATCGAACGGCCTTTAATGCCCTTGTGGCAACTTCCGTTACCAAGGTTAAAATATGTGGACCTCCCCAATGAGCAAAACCTTGTTGATGGTCAATTCGATCAGGTTGTTGAAAAGGGATGCCTGGATCAAAAGGTGCGCCAAGAGACAATAACAACAGGCAGGCATTTAAATAGGCTTGATACAAAGCATCATAATGAACATAGGTAGCGAGGTCTCTACCAGTGGCAATAAATTTTCTAGTTTCCTGAGGAGAGATATCATATACCTCTAACCCTCGCAAATCAGCGCCATTTTGTACATCTAACCATTCCTCCCAGGTGCGCATATAATTTTCATTTTCTTTTGCTGCCCGAACTCTTTGGTCAATCGTTTGGGCTCCAAAATTTATTTTACCATCTTTTGGGGAAAATTCCGTTCCTTTTTCTCCTCCATTTAAACCCGTGTTTCCGGCCAGTATAAATTGTGAGAGATAGGGACCGACGTGATCTCCATCGGTAATTCCGCGGAAAATAGAATTTTTGGTCAGGGCTCTTCCTCCGGTACGTTTGTTATCCGCAAACCAAGGTAATGCATTGAGTTGAGTAACCGTTTGGTTAACCTCATTATTATTGACCCCGCCATTAGATGAAAAGGCAGAAAACGGCACATCTCTTAATAAGGCATGGGCATAGACTTCTGCCATTTCAGCCGTAAGTTCATCGCTTCCCAATGCTGGAGCAGGTGGCATAGTAACGGCCTGCGCATCTGGTCCTTCCGTGTCAAACGTCAATCCTGCACCAGCGCTTTCCCAAGCTCTTACTTCCACTCTGCCTCCGTTAGCACCTCCACCCAATGCTTTTTGGGATTTCCATTCAGGGACTAGTTGATTGTTGTTATCTGGGACACAAACAGGTCCAAGAGGTATGTTTTCAAATTCCCAAGGATCACCGCTTTCAATGGCTTTTACAAATGAGAGATAATGATTAGGATCCTTGACTAGTCCTGTATCCTCATCATGACATAATCCTTTGGTGTAACTCATCAAAAAACTTTTCATTCCATGGGGGTGTTGGAATCTGGATTCATCTCCATTACTTTGATGGTGTAAATATCCCCGGTCAAAGGCAATTTGAGCTGCTTCAGTTCTTTTTTCTAAAGCAAGGTCTCTTCTTTTCTTTTGGTCTTTCATAATTGAAAATTTAATTAAAAAAAATTAAGTGATTGGATGTTAAGTAAACTCATTTGGTTTTACGGGTTAATAAGAGATTTGGGGTTTTCGTTACTGATTTTGATAATTAAATCGAAGTAGGTGCATTTGTAAAATCAATTTTAGTCTAAAAAAATAGAATGGAATATTTATTTAAAAACTAAAACCAATGCCGGCATTTACCATGGGTATTTGCATGGTACCTCCTTCAAAGGTGGCCATGCTTTCATCCGGCCCAATCACACTCATATTATTTTCAAAAGAGGATAGACCTGCAATTCCAGCTTTGATAAATAATGATTCTGTAAACTTCAATTGAGCCGAGGCTCCATAAGTTAAAACGGGGTGTGAAGCATCCGTTGTTCTAAATGCGCCGACCTCTGGAATATTGGTGGTATTTCCTTTGGTGAATTGAAAACCACCACCCGCAAAAACGGAAAAGTTTAAGCGATCATTCAAGGAAAAATCCATTCCTAGTTTTGGCGTAAAAATGGAAGATGCTCCCAATTCCAATTCATTTAGTTTAAAATTAACCCATGGTGGAACTGGGTCAGGACCCGGGCCAGGAGTTGGAGGAAAAATAATAATCGGTGGCATATTTATCCACGGATCACGGATCGGAGGAATGCGAATCCAATCAATACCGATCAAAAATTTTCTATTCTTCCTGGTTATTGGTCGAAAACAATGATTAAAACTAACCTTAATAAATTCTGTTGTACCTGCGTCGTTGGGAAAAAGAGCAAGGCCTCCAGATAGGACTAAATTAGAACTTTGGGCTGTCTTTGAATCTGGCGTTTCAGCTTCTTGTCCCGAAGCATGGAAGCTTAGCATAAGGCATAAACATACCAGACAATAAATTACTTTTGTCATATTAGATGATTTTTTGGTTAAAAAAATTGAATTAAAATTTTGTTCCTACTTTGAAGTTATAGGTAGGAGTAAAAGGGATGAAATGCGTTTTTAAGTCATGTGAATTTTTTTGAGGTTATCGTAGATAAAGTGTTATTCCGCTTCTGATACCAAACATATTTAATGATTCAAAATTATTGTTTGTTGAATCAATGTTTTGATATTGAACTGCGCCCCCCAGATAGGTATTCGGTGCTATCCTGAATTTGACCCCAGCTTTTCCTATTAGGCCAGCTTCAGTAGTTGTTAAGAAATCACTGATTCCAATACCACCTGCAGCAAATATTTTGAACCTCTCATTGGATAAATTGTAGGTGTATTTGGCAAATAAATTTATGCCATAAAATTTATTTTCAGAAGAAATAAAATATTTACCTACTTGTAGTTCTGTAGAAAAATCGCTATTTTTTCCTAGAGTTTTAAACCGATATTCCAATGTCAGTTCATAGAAAAATTTGTCAATGGAGTTTAATTTATTTTTATACAAATAATTTCGACCTGCGAAAAATCCTATTGCGAATCTATCTTTATTCATATCATCATTTGGACTATTGTCACAAACTATTTCTTCAAAACTCTCTGCCAAATCATTTCTCCAATAAGGTGGACAATGTATTCCATGACGAAATACAGTTCCACTTTCACGAGTATCTATTGTTAAGTAATCTGTGGGAGAAGGAAAAGGCTCAAACCACAAGCTCCGAACTCTTTCTGTGCCTTGTATACCCTTTGCTTTATAGGTTCCATTTGCAACTACTAGAGACTGTCTCAAAGTTATTCCTTGGGGTTCTATCTGTGGTCCACTCGCTGTCAATGAGTTGTAAAAATTCTCTTTATCATTGGTTAGATAATGGTATGTATCAATTGGCAAAAAAACAATATCAAATTCTCTAGAATTGTCAAATAATTGGGATATGTCAGGAGCACTAGCAATTTCATCCGGACTCGATAAATTTGATAGTATTGGAAAGTTAATTATACTATTAGGCTCTATATTTTTTTCTATGAAGTACTTCGTGTTATCTAACGTGTTGTGAGATAGCGCATCTTTAATTTTATCAAAGGAAGCTAATTTAACTTTTGGTGAAAGGCAATTTTTTGATGGTTCCCAAAGAACGACTACCACTCGTATCCCTATTGTTTTAAAATAATTTTCCTTATTTCTTTTTTCAATTTCCCAAATAGGAATAAACGCTAACCCTGCCAATTTAAGACCCTTTTCTTGAGCTTTAGGACACTTAAATTCTTTAGGATCATAGGTGCCACAAGCTTCAGTTACTAATTCTATTATTTCGTTATGAAGAAAAATCATTTCAAATTTTTTTACTTCTTTCATTTCTTTATATTCTTGACCATCTCTTGTTATACTAACTTGACCAAAAGCTTGGGCAGAGAATAAAAGAATTAGTATTGTGATGAATAAAGGGTGACAATTTCGAAAACATAACTTTTTCATGATTAATGAATTTTATTTTAAGAAAATAAGTTTAGTACAAAGCAATCCTAGCTTAAAGCTAAGCAGCTTAAGTCGTGGATGCTGAAAACACAATGATTTTAAAATTTTATATTTAGAATTTCTGAGAATACTTACCTACCGTCCACTACCAAATTCTTTCTCTGCTTCTGCTCTGCTATTCACTTCTAATTTTTTATAAATTTGGTGGCAATGATACTTTATCGAAGTAACTGGAATCCCTAATTCACCTGCTATTTCTTTATACATCTTACCTTTAGAAAGGGATCCAAGAATTCTATTTTCTATTTCAGATAGCTTTTCTAACAATTTTAAACTCTTAGTAGGCGAATGAAATGAACTGACTACTTTTTGAGCAATGCCTGGACTCATTGGAGCACAGCCGTCTTTACCACCATTATAAAATTCAATGATTATATCACTTAAATCTTTATAAATTTCTCCTTTATCAATATAGGCTCCAGCACCATACTTTAATGCCTTAAAAATCTTTGACTCATCTGTTTCATTTGTAAGGATTAGATACTTAGTTTTTGGTAGTTCTAACCTTAAACCAAACATACATCCTATGCCGTCTTTCCGAGATCCTTTTAAAATCAAATCCATAATAATTATATCAGGATGAACCTTAAGACGTGGTATTTTTTCTAAGGCATCTTCACTAGTCGAATGAATACTTAGACACTCAATAGCTGGTGTTTTTTCAAGTGCTTTAAGTATCTGCATTTGGAAATGATTTTCGTCTTCGACAATTGAGACAGTAATGTTATTCATATTTTGGCCATTTGGTGTTAGTATTAAGATGACTCAAAAATGCTGCGAATTTTAGATTTAAACAAAATATTTGCCTTAACTAAAGTTAGTAAGTTGATCATTAATTAAAATGTCTAAATATTTTGCTTGATTTTCTTAGGATAATTTTTTGTAGTTGATCTTTATGGTTACAAGCATTCCCTTATCTTTTGTTTTATCCCATAAAATTTCACCACCAAACGATTCGATTCTGTTTTTGCAATTTTTAATACCGTCTCCATTTGATTCAATAGTATCTGGGTCAAATCCAACACCAAAGTCCCAAAATTGAATAGTAAATAAAGCGTCTAGGGCCATAGCCACTTCAACTTTATTGGTGTGTGCATATCTTAAAATATTAGTAAGAACTTCATCGACTACACAAAGTAGATGTCCCTTTACCGAGCTGGTAATCTCTATTTTTGGAATAATTTCTGGCATATTGATGGAATACTCAATTTTATTATCTGATAAAAGTTCAGCGATATCATGACGAATCTTATAGATTAATAAATCAAGCGTACTAGATTCTGAATCAAGCGTCCAAATCAAATCTTTCTTAATTTTTCTCAACGAATTTGCTGCAGAAATTATCTTTTGAATATCATGATTATCGCCTAGTTGATGTTCATCTTTTATTCGTTCGCTAATGTTACTGATGGTTGCAATATATTTTCCCAAGCGATCATGCATGTCAGCGGAAATTCTTTCTCTAAGTCTTCGTATTTTTAACTGATTTCGATAATAATAAATAATAGCTGATAAAATTATTGAAAAAAGCACTAAACTTATTAATGCTTGAAACCACCAAGTCTGTGTAAAATGAGGTACTATCTTTAATTGCAATTCCTTTTTTTTCTTTTGCCATAATCCTTCGGCATTACAAGCTGTGACTTGGAATGTGTAATTGCCTGGAGCCAAATTAGCGTATCTTATTATATTGTCTTTTTCAATTAATACAGAATCAATTCTTTGCTCTGAAATAAGATAAACTTTGAATTTATTTCTTACTGGATCCGTGTATTCTAAGGCAGATAATTTAAAGGTTAAATTATTTTCATCATGATCAAGTATTATTTTTTTAGTTTTATTAATTGGCTTTTCTCCTATCCACTTTTGATCATTGATACTCAAATCTTTTATTTCAAGTCTGGGAGGAATACCAATGTTTTGAATGTCAGAATTGATAATGTCAATTCCCTTAGTACTACCAAACCATAATTCGTTATCAATCTTCATGGCAGAATTATCATAGAATTCTTCACCACTTAATCCATCACGAATTGATAAATGTTTAAAGCGATTATCTATTGATGCATCTGGATTAAAACGTGTGATTCCTTTGTTTGATGATATCCAAATATTTTGATTCTTATCTAATAGCACTGCATGAATGAACGAATTTGGTAGACCATTTTCTTTTGTATAACTTATTTTTTTAGATAAGCTACTAGGTATATTTACCAGTCCCCTTGAAGTAGCTATCCAAACGGAATTTCGAAGCGCGTCTTCGGCAAATTGATTCATTGTCCCCATCTCAGTAAATGACTTTAGAGGTTCCGGTGGGAAATTAGGAGTGGGCTTATTTTTATTTAATTGCCAGATTTCTAAATTGTTTTCACCATCAGCAGCCCATAAACGATCTTTAGAGTCTAAGAATAATTCAACAATAAATCCACTAGTAATTTGATCAAATTTATTAGCTTTAATATTATAAGAAAAAATACCATCCGAAGTAGCTAAAAGAAGAAATGCATCATTATAGGAGATTAAGTCTAGGATAAAAGAATTACCATATTGGGAAGGAAAAGGTCGCCAATCAAACCTGTAACTACTTGATTTCATTAAACCTATCCCTTTTGTTGAAATAGCCCAAATCTGATTATTAGTTCTAATGGCTTTAAAGTATTTGGGAAATGACACCGTATCTTTATAGGTTTTATCATTCCCGAAGACAATGCCATACCCGCTTTCTGCTACTCCAATTAGATTTCCATTTAAATCTTTGAAGATATTTGACATAGAATTTTGTTGAATATTGTTTTTTTCAAACAAGGAATAAGTCCAAGTATTTTTCAAGTTTGCATAGAATACTCCTTGACCTTTCACTGAAATCCATAAAGTTGAATCTTTACCCAGAAAAATGCGATTAATACCCTTAATTTTTGACTTTTCATCTAAATTATAGGCAGTATATTTTTTAGTAGAAAATGAATCTTTTTCTAGATCGAATTGGATTATTTCAGAAGTGTTATTCACCATCCATAATTCATTTCCAACTTTTTCTAAAGAAATTGCAGGAGCACAGTTGGAAGGGAAAGGATAAGGTTTAACATTTTCTGGATTTAATGGGTCAAAAAAAAGCAAGCCTCTATCTGTTAAAAAACAAGCCTCTGAATTACCAATTACATTAGGAATAACATGATAAATTTTATAGGGTGAGTCACTTTTGTGGTTAAAATAGACTTCTGGCTCTCCAATTAATTTATAATTATCATAATTTCTTACCTCAAATCCATAAAAACCACTATTAAAAGCATAGATGGATCTAACTTCTCCTTTGTTAGTAATATCCATTCCGGCATGCCTATATGCAAATTTTTCTGAAGTTCTTGGAATAAACGAATTCTTTTCTGTATTAAACAACCTTAGTTTACCTTCAAATACCGTCCATAATATCTGATTTTTGTCTAAATGAAAAACATATGGAATGGAATTGTCCGCATTTTCTATGGGTACCTCAAAAGTTTTTGAATCACGCCGGTAACAATTCAAGTTTTCATCAGTTGCAAACCAAATGTCTCCATTTGAATCTTCAAAAAACGAACTTTGAATATTTCTCCCTTTCATTTGATAAAGGTTATCAGTATTTGATTCTGTTTTAAATATCTGCACTTCCTTTCCATCAAATAAATTTAAACCATCCATAGAACCAATCCATGTATACCGATTTTGATCCATGTACAGAAAATGGTTGTTACTAGCGGATAACCCCTCCTTTGTGGTAAGTTGATGAAAATTTAAAAAATGGGTTTGACTTGCTATATTAGAATAGCTAAGCCATGGTATGGTTAATAACAGCAAATATTTCATGTTCGACTTTTAAGGTTTATAGTATGGAAACTCTTTTATTTAAATTGAAATGTTAAAAACGAAGGTAGATATTATATTTTTCTAACAACGAGATATGGGATTAACAAAAGTTAGGGAAAAAACGAAGGCAATGATTTTTATTTATAAAGAAGATTAAAATTGGTAGTTTGGTCCGAAAGTCGGAAGGGTCTGGTCAATTAAAAGATATAAATCCTAGTGTAGATGACTTAAACTAATCTTTAGTACTTGTATTGAAATTGGATGATTAAAGAATCTTTAGGATTTAATTTCTAAACTTGAATTAGAGATGGGATTATAGATTTACTTATTGGTTTAACAACGAATAGTGATCAAATTGCTACAATAGTTCAGCAAATAAAGTGAAATATTTATTAAGGTAGGAAAAAAAAAGGAGAATAAACTAAATTAGGAGGACGGTATTGTGGAATTTATGAAAAATCATCAGTTGCTTATAAACTGATAAATATTGTTTTCCGACCCGAAACCGATCGGGACGGAAAACAAAAAGGAGATTTGTTATGAAATAATTTTAGAGTGTTGTTAAGGAGGAATGATCAGAAATGTCATATTTATCCCTCATTACCGAGCGCTATTTAAGGCAATTTAATAACCTCCATTCCCAACCATGGCTGCAATGGTTTTGGAACTAAAACAGAGCCATCTGCTTGTTGAAATTGTTCTACTATGGCTGGTAATAATCTACTGGTAGCAAGTCCTGACGCATTTAAGGTATGTAAGAATTCAGTTGACTTAGCACCTTTTCTTTTAAATCGGATTTTAGCTCTTCTAGCTTGAAACTCATTGGCTAAAGATATGGAAGATACTTCCTTGTAAATACCCATGCTTGGAATCCATACTTCGATATCATAAGTGATCGCCATAGAAGCACTAGCATCTTTTGCGGCCAGCAAAGAGGTACGATAGTGAAGGCCAAGATCTTCCATTAATTGTTCTGCTCGGCCAATCAATTCATGCAGCGCTGCCTCAGAATCTTCCGGCTTGGTAAAGTGAAACATTTCCACCTTGTTGAATTGATGGCCTCGGATACAGCCGCGCTCTTCTGTTCTGCTGCTCCCTCTTTCACTTCTATAACAAGGAGAATAAGCAAAAGCCTTGATAGGCAAATCTTCCTCATTCAGCACTTCATCTCTATAAACATTCAGAATGGCTGTTTCTGAGGTAGGAAGCAAAAATCTTTCTTGGTCTCCCTCTTCCGTTTTTAGATGAAAAACTTCTCCCGCAAATTTAGGGAATTGACCAGCGGCATATCCATTGGCATTCAATAGTAGATGAGGAGGCAACATAAAAGTGTAGCCATCTTTGAAGTGGGTAGTGCAAAAATAATTTAACAAAGCCCATTCTAGTGCAGCACCAACGCCCGTATAAAGCCAGAATCCAGCCCCTCCTAACTTTACACCTCTTTCGTAATCGATCAATTTTAGGTCCGTACACAAATCAACGTGGTCTTTATTTTTAAAATCGAAAACCGGCTTTTCTCCATAGGTCTTGACCACCTGGTTATTTTCTTTACCACCTTCAGGGACTCTTGGATCGGGAAGATTGGGCAATTTTGACAACTCGTTTAATAAGTTTTCCTTTAACGAGGTAGCCGCTTCAGTTTGCTCTTTTATAAGGTCGTTAATTTTTTGGACGTCCGATTCAAGGGCCGTCGAATCTTCTTTATTCCTTTTAAGTTGTCCTATTTGCTTTGATATTTGATTTCGGTCAGACCGTAATTTCTCAAGATCAGTGGTTACTTTTTTACTCTTCACATCTAAATCCAGGACTTTGTCCAAATCTAGGTCATCGACTCTCTTTGATAAAAGTGCTTCTACCTGCGCTCTGTTTTGTTTAATAAACTTAATATCTAACATACTTGTATAAAAATTTTTATGTGTTATTGTCTTTTTTTAAGGATTATAGGGTGAAATCTATTGAATAAACCGTGTATTTAATCCAGATTGGCAAATATAAGGATTTTGGCAACTTAATAGATGAAATCAAGAAGCTAAACTGAAAAACGAAAGCGGGCTCATATTCCCTATTTATAGATGTTTTGTAGCAAATTTTAAGGAAATGTACTATTTGTCTAAGATCTATGATTTCAAAAAGACAAAACAAACGATCAGAAAGAGATAAAAACCTTTGATTTGTGATAAAAAATAATAAATTTGCACTTCCGATTTCGGGATGTAGCGCAGCCCGGTAGCGCACACGCCTGGGGGGCGTGGGGTCGCAGGTTCAAATCCTGTCATCCCGACATAAAATAATTT
>CALFWZ010000046.1 GCA_937928405.1 uncultured Saprospiraceae bacterium | reverse complement strand
TAGATTCTAGGCTTAGCATTTGAAGTTGATTCCGGTTTTGTTGTACTTTAAGCATTTATTACTTTTTTTATTAGAAATTAAAGTACAAAAAAATCATTAAATATCAAAATATTGTTTTATGAGTATTTTCACAGTCTGACGCCTAGACACAGCTCTACAAGCAAGAAAAAGATATTTTGTTACATAGCGAGTGCTCGGCTTTTTGTACTAGGCCTAGAGGCCTAAACGAACGGCTCGGCTTTTGGCTGATGGTCTCTAAAAAAGATGAGCTCCAGCGGAGCGATATTAATTGCGCATAACACAGGAGAATAAATATGTGAATAGATGTTGGTCATGGTTATTGTTTATATGTCGCTCCTACGGAGCTTAGTTTTATTTGGTGGCGATGCTTATTGATATTTAGCCGCGCTGGGGCTGGTCGTTATCCGGACCATCTCAATTAATTAACAGAGCGGATGTAGGTAATAAGAACTATATTTGCCCTTTTTTTAAAATTTGGTTTAAATACTAATCTTTAAAGCAAATTTTTTATTCACTTATAAACATAAAAAGTATGAAATTATTAACAAGATTTATGTGTGTGGCATTATTTGCCAGCCTAGCCTTATTTACTACGAGCTGTGGTGATGATGAAGTGCTGCCAGTTGCGGACTTTACTTCTGTAGCGTCAGATTTAGAAGTAGCATTTACCAATACTTCTACAGATGCAACTACCTATAGTTGGACTTTTGGAGATGGAGGAACATCAACTGAGGAAAGCCCAATGCATACCTATGCTGCGGCGGGAACTTATACGGTTGAGTTGACAGCGACGAATGAAGATGGATCTGATGCTAAGGAAGCGTCTATAACTGTTGAAGCTCCTGCTGTCGCTTGTGAGACTGCTGATAACACGATCTCACCTAATATCAGTTATACATGGGCAACGGATACCGGAGATGCCACAGCTGACGCCTTCTTTGAAGGTTTTGGAGGGTATGGTGCTGAGAGAGTAAATAACCCAGATATGAATGGAAACGAAAGTTGTTACGTTATGAAATTAACCAGAGGTGCTGGATGTGAGACTTGGGGAGGCTCAGGAAAATTACTAGGTGGAAGAGTTGATTTTTCTGCTCACCCAACGACCATTAAATTAGATGTTTGGGGAACTGCTACGGATGTAACTTTGGTATTTGAGAATATGCCTTTCCCTGATAATACACCATTAGTAACTAAGTCTGTTACGATGACAAAAACTAATGAATGGGAAACCTTAACATTTGATTTCTCTGATGATACCAGTGGTTTGGATTATGGTAACTTAATTCTTTACATCACAAAAGATGCGGCATGTAGTGATGAAGTTTATTATGTAGATAACATGATACAAGAATAATATTTCTTTTAAAGAAATTATAAATGGATGGATGTCTAACTAGATGTTCATCCATTTTTTGTTTATGGCAATGAAGTTGTTTAAGTATTTGAAAAGCAGCTGAGTACTAGTGAAAGGTATTCAATCCTATTGAAGTCAAACCAAGGGCCCGCACTTTTTATATCTATAGCTGAAAACGAGCAGTACGGCTTTTAGCTGGTCGTTATTAGGTAGAATACGCTCCGTTAAAAAATACACTGTTAATCCTTCCTCCCGTTTTATATTTTAACAACACACTTTAATGATTATATCACACCTCTTTAATTTTCTTAAATCTTTCTTGACTCACAATAAAGTAAATAGTATCTGGTTAAATAAGTAGAATTAGAACGTTTAGAATAAGATGTTTTTGTTTTGTTTTAGTTATTTGTTGTGTATTTATGTTTATTTTATGTTAAATATATTATGTGCTTTATGGGGCTGTACAATGTTTTGTGCTTCCTAGTTTGTAATGAAAATTATAAAATTAAAAATGTCTTGTAAACTATTTTAATTCATTTTATCTATACAATTTATTATTAACTTCAAAATTTTAATCCAATGAAAAAATTATTGTTATTTCCAATTTTTATTTGTCTTTTTCTTTTTTCTTGTTCAGACCAAGAGCACCCACTTAGTATGGAAGAACAAGAAGTTGCCTTACTTGAAAATAATACTGAGATGGTTGTACTCAGAGATGGTGATGATCCTCCATCTGGAGGTACGGTTGATCCTCCTTCATCTGGCAAAGGGAACGATGAGCCTCCCAAAGTAGGTGGAGTGAATTCTTTATGTGTTGATTTATGTAATTTAGGTGCTAAAGAATGTAATGAGACGGCTATTCGCAATAGAGAATTGCACTTGTTGTCTTGTGATTATATTGTAATAACTATTGGAGTAAGAGATGTTTATTGCACTCGAAGTGTTATCGGATGGTATGAAGAAGTAGATAGAATAATAGACGGTGAAGTGATTTCAACAGATCTAGTCCCAGTATACATAGACGAAGAATATGTTTGCGGTGAAGAAGAATATAATATTTATAGTTCTGACCCTGTCCTACTTCAAGAAGCTGCAGAATGCAGACTGCAAGCTCAAAGCGAATATGTTGCTGCTTTGGATAAATGTGATATTAAGAAAAGTAGTTGTCTGAAGAAATGTAAAAAAGGTCCAACTGGTCCCATTGGTCCAAAATAATCTCGGTCTTTCGATAGCTTGGCTCCATATTTTTATTATTGAGTCAGGTTATTTTTCCTTATTTATTGATTTTGTCACCGCTTTGTTAGTACAAAGTTTTTTGTTCGTTTATTTACATGTCACGTGTAGAAACTAAAACTTATTCAAACTTCTCTTCTGAAAAATACAAGTGTTCCGCTCTGCTGCCACACTACAAGCCCAACCACTTCTTATAAGAGGCCTTGTAAAAATCATACTCCTTATTTACTTGTTTTTCTGATGAAAGCTTCGCCATTTTTAATTTCCACCGAACTTGTCGATCTCCTTTTTATAGAAAGAATTAGTCCACATAAGATAAACAATTAAATAAATCCCGTCAATAGTTTCAAGTTTAAAATCTTGTTGCTTGAATAAACTGATAATGAAAAAAACTATGGATAGAAGTAAAATACAAGCTAAAATAAATAAATTACAATTTTTGTATTTTTATTAAAAAGCTTACGTGCCGAGAGCGGTAGGTAGCAACGAGCGAGTCTCCTGCTGGCTAATCTTTATGGAGTGGCTAGTGAATAGTAAGGTGTACTTAATAAAATTCAAATTTGTTATTAAACGACAACAAATTATAATAAAAATTATTATCTTAGTAGCGTAAGTCAATACTTCAAAAAACAAACATCACAATTTTAAGTTTATAAACTTGCATAATCGACAAAGTGGTATCTCAAGTTATTTTCTTAACCTTTTAAATATCAACCCTATGAAGATTTTAATGCTAATGACGACCATGCTCCTGTTTTCTTGCGCGAGTTCGCAGTACTCATCAAGTTTGGATAATAAAACAGGCAATGACGGCATTGATGCGGCCGCTGTCGTAATTGACTTAACGGAAGAGATTAGAAAACAGCCAAGTGCTTACGTTAACGGTACGGGGGCTAGAGCCACCATTTCTGTAAGAAACCAAGCATGCGGACCTCTTTTTATATTAAATGGCTCCCGTGTTGCTAATTATCGTATGCTATATAATTTAGTCCCTGCCGAAAAATTTGAATCGGTAAAAGTATTGCAGCCGAGGGAATCATTCATGTACGGATATGGAGCCTCATTTAAAGGAACCGGCGTGATCTTGGTAACCACCAAGAAGGAGGAAGGTTTTATAGCCGCTGAATAGAAGACTACTCGTATTAGAAAAGATAGTTTTCCCATTTTTGTATCTAAGGAGCCTTACCGCTCGAAAATAAAATGAGTCATTGGTCTTCGATGACTTATTTTTAGATATCCTTTAATGTATTGCCCGTGCGATCACACCGTTCCGCGTTCGTTTACACCTATCTCGGTCGGTAGGCAGATTACCTCTTTTTCTGATGAAAGCCTGCCTCACCGTTTTTAATTTCTGTCGAACTTTTCGATTTCCTGTTTATACAAAGAATTAGTCCACATAAAATATAGAATTAAATAAATTCCGTCAATAGTTTCAATTTTAAAATCTTGTTGCTTGAATAAACTAATAATGAAAAAAAATAAGGATAGCAGTAAAATACAAGTTAAAATAAACCAAACTATTCTTTGAAATATAAAATATATTTTAGCCATAAAAAAATGATTAATTGCTTGAAAAATTTGTAAAAAATATTCTAATTTAACTGCTGTTACACCACAAGATAAAAAAAACCTATCTACATCTACAGCTGTAAACTAACAGCTCGGCTTTTGGCTGGTTGTTGTCAGATGGAATACTACCCGCTGTACGAGCACAATCTCCTTGGCTTACGCCACCACTAGCCCAACGGCTTATAAAAGTAAACAAAAATCAAAGTGTTTGTTTACAGCTCCAGCTGTAGAAACAGCTCTACGAGCAAAAAAGAGATCTAAAAAAATCTTCGAATAATAAGCCTGCTGTTTGATTGATGGGCTCACGCTTTTTGTATCTACAGCTGGGCACCTATTTTTTTCTTTTGACATTTCATAAGTTTTAATTGTAATAGTAATATTTTTTCACTTATCTTAGTGTCTAATATTTTGACTGCTTCCAGTACCAACCTGACACAATGAAACTAATACTCTCCATTTTATTTTGTTTAATAGCCTTCGTTGGTCTAGGACAAGAAGAAATTCGAGACTCGACTAAACACGGAAATTGGATGGTTGGAATTCAATTTATTGTACCCAATTTCTCAGGCCCGATTAGTGAGGAGAGAAGTGTGATTTTATCGAAACGTGAGGGAGCATTGATGGGTTTTAAATCTAAAGGCAGTTTTGGATTTAATATTAGTAAAGAAAAAAAAATAGGCCGTAAAGATAGATTTCAACTAACTCCAGAAGTTGGATTTTTTTACTTAGATGGATCGGTTGATTTTCGACGAATAGAACTAATGTTCACAAATTCTACTCAAGATCTAGAACGGCGGTACACCTATGACTACAAATATTATTATTTTTATAACGCTTATCATCTAAGCTATAAGCCTTTTTCTAAGATTGGATTTCGGATCATGACGGGCCCAAAATTAATTTTCCGATTAGGGAAAAAGGTGGAAGGAATTATTGAGGAAAATATTGTAGATTATTCCGTAGATCCCATTTTTTATGAATTTAGAAGATCGAACCCGATGAATGAGGAAGAGGTGTTTCTTGGACCACAAATTAGTTGGAACATAGGATTCAGTAAAAGCATTAAGATTGGAACAGCCAATTTCTTAGTTGAATTTGGTTACGAAATGCTTTTTCTAGATTATATTTTTGCCATTGATCTACAATCCAACCCAATTACCTTTGGGATTAAATACACTGTAATCTAAGTAAATTGATATTATTAGTGATGGATTTTTATTCTAATCGAGGAACGCCCGGACCCTAATAGCCTTAGCTATTAAGGGGAGGACGAGACGAAGAGTAGGATAAAAAGGCATACTCAGAACTTTAAGTAATTTAGGTTACAGTGTATTAAATATTCCTTCCAAAAGAAAGCAGCACCGGAACCTGAAAAATAAGTGGAGCGTAGTATAAGCTTGTTTTTTAAGATGGAACAATGCTACATGAATTTAGTGTTTTCGTATGATGTGGATGTCTAAATTAACGGTACTAGAAAACAGCCAATAACAAAATCAAACCCTCTTCAAATGCATAAAAAAATAATACTCCTACTACTTGGATTCCTCTCTTGTCAAATATCTATTGCACAAGATATCGTAAGCACTCCATTTATCACCGGTGGAATTGTCGACCTAGGTGAACGAGCAAGGTTGCAATTTTCGGTCAATCAAGAGACTATTTGTGATAACTACAGTATTGATTGGGAGGTAAATTATATCGCCAAAATAATCACCGTTAATGTAACGTATAATTATTTTTCCAATTGCAGTTCTTCTATTGCTTCATTTGTTGAGCTACCAGAAAATCCGCTGCTGCTGCTTGGTGTTTACACCGTTAATTTGAATCTTAATGTGCCCGCTAATTCAACATGGAATGAGACTTTTGTGTTAGGAACCATTTGGGTGGTTGACCCAATCCAAAATTCCTGTTCTTCTGCTAACATTCCAAGCCTACCAGAAGCTTGTCCGACGAATTTTAATCTTGTTTGTGCTTGCAATGGTGTAACTTATGACAACGAATGTTATGCTTACCTAGAAGAAGAAAATGGAATTTTTATCGAAACCAATTGCTTAACTTATATGGAGTCCAAAGAGCAAGCGCTGGAGTGTATACCTTATAGTTCCATGGGCAATACTAATCTTTTTGAGCAGTATAGTTGTGCAACGGAAGATTTTGCTGGAGACGAATTGATTTTTGTTTATCAGCCAGACCTTTTTACAAATAATTCGATTGACTTCACTAGTTCTGCCACTGATGTTAAATTATTTTTGATTAGAATGGAGGAGAATAATCTAGCATGTATTACCAGTTCTGAAAACAATATGCTAACGCATGGCCCCCTGGACGATGGCATCTATTATCTAATTGCGGATAGGATTGAAACATCCGATTTTATGATCACTTTTTGTGAAGATCCAACTTCTATTACCGACCTTGATCCTGATTCAAAAACCATCATATTCCCAAACCCCACAAAAAACGAAATAAATATTTCCAACTCCACCCAAAAAATCAGCGCAATTAAATGCTATAATTCCTTAGGACAATTAGAACTTAAAAAGGTCGTAAACGACCACCGCTTCCATCTTTCTAACACCAATTTTAAAGGTGTTTATTTTCTAAATATTCTATACGACGACAATGCAACTGAATCGATAAAAGTGATTTTTGAGTAGAAGCGTCGGCAAAAGAATCCTCGTTTGTTTACACCTACCTAGAAGAGGTAGGTCTAATCAAGAGACTCGACTTTGGGTTGGTCGATATGAGGGGGAGCGGGGTCCGGGTCATTATAAAATATATAATTAATGGCGTCAGCTAAATGCGAAGTAGCAATAGATAGGGTTAAAAATGCAAACGTAGAAAAGAGGTACTTTAGCATTTTATAGGTAGTAGATGCTGACAGTGTATTGGACCAGTATAGGTTGTCACCAAAACACCTAGTTCCCCTCCAAAACCTCTAAACTCAGAATCTTAACCCCAGGTGCTATCTCTTCACCATTCCAAATCGCGCCAAGCGCTTCCGCTTCCAAAACAGAAAATGCGCCTGCCATTTGAAAATTAGTTTGCGTAATATGTGGTTTGATTATTTTACTGATATAAACTTCTCGATGAAAAATATGCAATAAATAAACGGAGTCATTTCCGGTTAATTGACCAATGCGATCCGAATATACTTTATTTAATTCCAGGTCAAAAACGCCCTCCGTATCGTCGTCACTGGCATATCCATATAAATCTGAAAACATATCTTCCGTAATGAATGCGGAGCTGGAAGACTCCATGAATAAAGCGGACATTCCTTCCATTTTTTTGACGCCCCAATAATAATCTCGAACCTCTGGAAATTTTTCTTTAAATGCTTTTGAGGTGATTTTAGCGATGACTTCCTTTCGCTGGCTATCTGTCACGAGGCCAATCATGGAGGATGGTTTATACGGTTTTATTTTTTTAGAAATCGTTATGAATTCCTCAAGTTCTTTTCTTACCCGAATTTTTACAGAAGGGTCCAATCCTCGACACAATCTAAAACTACGATCCCATTCTACGAGTGACCGTACCATCGCCGTATCGAACACAGCAGGAAGCTCAAACTGAATAACACTGCCAGTAATAGAAGATGTAATGTTTTCTGGCGCGGCTGATAAGACCGAGAATCTTTCTGTTAGGGTAGTGGCTGTGCTGTTGATATTTTGACCAGGGTATTCAACTTTTAGAATGGTACCACCTATATTTTTAACAGATGGCGCTCCACAAGATGGCATTAAAAATAATCCCATTAGAATGGCAAAAGGTAGAATCAGATTTTTACGTGGCATGTGTGATTAAATTTCTCTAATTTTAAATTTATCAATGAAGGTACTGATTAGGGGGCAAAATGCTAAAGTCGTTTTTTGCGACTAAGACGCTAAGGCACAAAGAAAAGAAAAAAATCCTTCGTGCTTTTGTGGCTTCATTCCTATCTAGTATTTTTTATACAAAATCGTAAAGATACATTTTGATGCGGTATTTATTGATGGTTAACATTTCTTTTTACCAAAACATCTTACCTATTTTGAGGTGAAACTTTAACTTTGAAGATCATTCAATTTATTCGGAAGAAAAAAGAAAATTCCGCTGTGAAAGTAAAAAAAACTACTTTTGTGAAGGACTTGTTAGTATTTTATCCAGTTTTTTACCATTAGACGTAATGGTGTTTTAGATATTTCAGAATTAGTTACGGGGATTTATTACAGTGTAATGATCATTGACGGAGAATATTGAAATTTTAAGTTTATTAAAAATTAAAAAATCCACCCCACTTTGCTGTCAGAAATTTTCTCGTTCTTTTTTAGGCTGTTCTAACAGACTAAAAAAAAACAAAACAAGTCATCGATCCTAATTGGACCGATGACTCATTCATACAAAAATCAATCAATAATTTAATACTATTCTACCACTACCATCTTTTCAATGGTATCACCACCTGCAATCGCGTCGATGACTTCTAGACCTTCAAACACTCTACCGAAACAAGTATGATTTCTATCTAGGTGTGCGGTGTTGTCTCGGCTGTGACAGATAAAAAATTGAGATCCACCCGTATTTCTACCAGCGTGTGCCATAGATAAAACGCCACGGTCATGAAATTGATTTTCACCATCCAACTCGCAATCAATTTGGTACCCTGGTCCACCGGCTCCGGTACCGTTAGGACAACCCCCTTGAATAACAAAATTAGGGATCACTCGATGAAAGGTCAATCCATTATAGAAGCCTTTGTTGATTAAATCCACAAAGTTTTTAACGGTGTTTGGAGCATCTGCTTCGAAAAGCTCAATTTTCATGACTCCTTTTGAGGTATGTATTTCAGCATTCATGTTAATATGTTTTAATTTTAAATTTGATCGGCAAAAGTAAGCAAATTTTCACCCTTTTCCAGTACATAAAAAAGGATTTTTACGCTAGCCAAAATTACTTACCAAAATCGCAACTCAGTTCGTTTATTTAGCACACATTAGTGACACTAGAATTACTATCCCTTGTTTGCTATTACCTCGATCGGAGGCAGTTCTAGCAACAAAAAATTAGATAAATTTTTCTTATTGAAATCAATAAAAAAAAGGACAGAATTTCTTCTGTCCTAGTAAATCAATAATTTAAAAAATGGAAGTTTTAATTCTTCACAAACTTTTCAATAATGGGATTTCCATTATCATTAACAATTTCTAAAAAATAGATACCTGATGGAATAGAGCGGATGTCTAGTTTTACCTGATTTTGTTCAGAAATATCCTTAGAAATTAGCGTTTGACCAGCATTGTTAATTATTCTCAATACGGATAGCTGATTATTTAAGTTGTTTATATTTAAAAAATCTGATGTTGGATTAGGATGTATTTCTACTGATCGTTGTGATGAAAGTTCTTCTGGATTTCTCATAGATATCGCTGCTATTTCATCATCCCGTAAAAAAGCAGCTTTATCAACATCAATATCTTTTGGCTTACATCCAATTACTGAAAAATTCCATGCAGTTCGAGTAAAAAGACCGCACCAATGAGTACATACATCTCCAAAGAATTGAAATCTAACTCTATCACAAGTACTGACACAAAACGAATCTATTTCTACGGAATTTCCAGTAGAATTACAATTAAACAATCCTCCTGTACCTGCCGTTCTATCAACTACAATTGTTCCATTAACGCTAATAACTACCCGATCAGGAACACAGAAGGTCTCAAATCGAGTAAAAAGCGTAGCATCAACACCACTCCACATGTCAATAGTTTGAGCATTATTTTCGTTAGCTTGAATCGCAACAAAATCTTCACAGTAATCAAAATCAAAAAATTCTTCTAAAGAAACTTTCACTTGGCAACCATTTGCATCCGTAAAAATGATCTCATTAGCATAATCTTCAAGTCCAAAAAGAAAGGTTCCGGTAGTATTTTGGACATTATTATAAGAGTTACTGTATGGAGGAGTTCCGCCAGTCACTTGTACCTGAACTATTCCACATCCAGCAGTTTGAGTAAATTCAACTTCAGCAACTAATTCTTCGGAGATATTAAATGTAACGTCGTCTTCACATCCATTGCTATCCTCAAAGGTCCAAGAATAGGTACCTGCTGCTAAATCTAATTCTTCAAATAAGCCATCTCCTTCATAAGTTGCATCAGAACTGGTGTAGGGAGGAGTACCACCCGTCACTTGAATAGCCACCCAACCTTCTGGAGCACATTTACCTATATGAGTTACCTGTGCCTGTATCCCATCTCCAACGACATGGGTAACATCGATTAGGCATCCATTGCTATCCTCAAAAGTATAAGTGTAGGTGCCAGCTTGTATATCTACCTCTTCAAATAAGCCGTTTCCTACCTCTTCCGCATCATTACTAGTATAGGGAGGAGTACCACCAGACACTTGAATAGCTACCCAACCATCTGGCGCACAACCTGAATTAACTACCTCTGCCCGATAATCACAACATATATCCTCTTCAATAGTAAAGGTAACATCGACTTCGCATCCATTCCGATCGACAAAAGTCCAAGTGTACGTACCGCCATCTAAATCTAATTCTTCAAATAAGCCGTCTCCTTCATAGGTAGCATCGGTGCTACTATAGGGTGGAGTACCTCCGGTCACTTGAATAGCCACCCAGCCAACTGGAGAACCGCCCGGAGCACAACCAGAAGTAATTACCTCAGCCGCAAAATCACAACACTCATCTCCAATCATAAAGGTGACATCCACTTCGCATCCATTCCGATCCCTAAAAGTCCAGGTGTAAGTGCCTTCCGCTAAATCTGTTTCTTCAAATAAGCCGTCTCCTTCATAAGTAGCATCGGTACTAATATAGGGAGCAGTGCCTCCTGTCACTTGAATAGCCACCCAACCATCTGGCGCACAACCTGAATTAACTACCTCTGCGCTTAAGTCGCACTCAGCATCTTCAATCGTAAAAGTGACATCGACCTCGCATCCATTCCGATCCCTAAAAGTCCAAGTGTAGGTACCTGCTTCTAAATCCGTCTCTTCAAATAATCCGTTTCCTTCGTAAGTAGCATCCGTACTCGTATAGGGTGGAGTGCCTCCAGTCACTTGAATAGCCACCCAACCATCTGGTGCATCACCTAAACCAATTACCGATGCATTGAAGAAACAACACTCATCTCCAATCGTAAAGGTGACATCGACTTGGCATCCATTCCGATCCCTAAAAGTCCAAGTATAAGTACCAGGCTCTAAATCTGTTTCTTCAAATAAGCCGTCTCCTTCATAGGTCGCATCGGTACTACTATAGGGAGCAGTGCCTCCGGTTACTTGAATAGCCACCCAACCATCTGGCGCGCAACCTGTCCTAATTACTTCTGCCTTAAAATCAGAGCAATCATTTAAATTGGTCATACTTGAAAAAGTACTGGCTATTGCCTGGAATGCTCCAAGAAATAGAATTAAATGAATAATTATAGTTTTAATTTTCATAATAAATAAAATTTTGAAAAAAATGAAAAATGGATATTTTTAACTCCAATGTCTTCATAATAGTACTATGAATAGGAATTGAAATACGTTGGTTTTATTTTATAGAGGATTCTAAGTCGTATAGGTGACGGCTATAATAGCCAAGAAGGCCAAAAGAGAAGGCGAGGATCTAGATTTGCTCTTTGTTCTTTTGTTTTGAGAAGCTCCTCCTTAGAACGGTTGGTAGACATTATTAAATTATAGTAATAATTTTACATAAAAAGATAATGAAGGAGTAGGTTTTTGATGATGTTTAAATGTTAAAGTGAGTAGTTCAGGTTGATTTAGAATCCAATAGCTATTTCTTAATACCTTCTTTGCAGAAAATATAATCGAAAAGAATAAAAAAACATCTTATTTTATAAATTGTCCTTAGAAATAATGACTACTATTAAAAAGATTGATCTTTTGGATTTATGGAATGGCATTTAGTAATAACACTAAATTTTTTCAAAAAAAATGATCGTTTGCATAACTTGTCAAGCCATAGGATTGATATAATTTATCGGTTTGACTTTTCGCTGGTTGTTGTGAGAAAGGAGTCAAAACAAAAATAAGTCATCGATCCACTTAGGACCGATGACTTTTTATTACGAAAGAATTTTACTTCCTTCAAAATCAATGCTTACTTAAACTTTACAGGTAGTCTCGCCAAGGTATTTTCCCAACCAAAAACGACATCTACATGGTTATCAGATATTTTGTCAAAAACAACAGATAAAGCCTCTAACGTCTTTTTTGTTTTTCCAGTAGGGATGGTAATTTTGTGCACAAAATTGTATTCAACATTCTGAGTGTTTCAGCAATAGCTGCCGATTGTTTAATGTGATCTAATGTCCTTTAGAGCTTAGAGAAAAGAAGACCTAATTTTTATTAAATTGAGTAGCTCCTCAGAGTGTAGTGGCAGTTGACTTTTTCATTATGTTGTATCTTTGTACGATTTTCTGAGGAAATAGTGCGTTTCTAAATAAGCGCAATATAATGGACAGTACTATGTTTTTAGATTTGATGTATATATATAGCGGTTCTGTATAGGTACCTAACCTGGCCTTGAAATCATCAGTTGTTTGGCCAATTTGTATAAGTTCTGGACTTAATTGAAAGGCTTGTTCCAGACTGTTGTATATTAAATTGTAGTATAAATTAGCGGAGTAATTTATTTCGTAATTCATTCCGCAAAAAATAAAATAAAAAGAATCTCCGACAAATAGAGAACAATTAAAACCTACAATTTTTTCTTTATCATCTTTTGCGAAAGTGAAAAATATTTGATTTGGAAAATTTTTAACTAATTCTAAAAAGAACCTTTGGGGTAAAATCTCAAGTTTATTTAGAGAATTTTCAACTACATTGAGATACAACTCGTGGACTTTATCAGTGTAAAGGTGTAAGATTTTTTGTGTGTCGTTTGTTTGAATGATTTTTAGATTATTATTATTGAAATTATTTTTTGCCCTTCTAATACTATTTCTGTATCTGGCCTTTAATGAGGAAGCGTATTCTGTAAAATCCTTAAAAGTATAGCCGAAATAATGCATGGGCAGACTTTCAGCTTTCAAGTAGTTATATTTTTTTTCGAGTAGGTGAAAATGCTTACATTCTTTTTCAGGGAGCTCTTTATAAATATTAAATAATGAGTTTTCTTTCTTAGCAAGGTGTTCCATCAATTTGACTAGCATGTCCAGAATGGGGATAAAGTAAATCTCATTTATACATATAAGCGGCTTTTGGCCAACTGATACAGGGGTTCCACAAAAGAGTGCATTGAAATTCAGAATGTCAGGTTTATACTTTCTTATTTTAGCAATAATATCTTTAACCTTTTTACTAGAAATGGTACATATGTCTACCTTAAATAAAGAGATTATGGTGCAACCAATTGGTATATCATGATCGTAGAAGAGGACATACCAAAATTTGGTTGTTTGCTTCATTGAGCATTCAATTGTTTTTATAAAACGATAGTCTAAGAAAACATAGGATGAATGTAATTTGGTGATTTTCGCCCAATCTTGCTGATTGATTTCATCCGTTGAACAATACACTTTGTGAGAGTATCTCATGAAACTAGGAGTATTTTATTAATAGGATCTTTCGGTTTTTGATTTTGCTAGACTGAAACCGTGTTTTTTTGCTAAAGTCATCATCTCATTTACTTGGAAGTGGGCTATCCTTCCATAAGAACCATTCGTTTGTATTCCTTCAAGTCCCATAATTATTGTTTCGCTCATACAAGCAAAGGCAGTTCCATGATCAAGAGGTATTCCACTAATATTGAATTCTTCATTTGAGAATACTGGAGGAAGTTTTACGATTCCACCTTTTATAACCAATGCATTTGGTCGTTTTATATATACCTCTGGTGATACATCAAATGGGAGTGCAATATCACAGATTACAATAGGATTTCTTTGTAAATGCTCGGGAAAAATAATAGGCTCATTTGAATTGCTTGCAGATAATATTACAGAACAGGTATCTAGATCTTGGAGTTTGTTGGAAGTTTTGATAATCGTATCGGGAGCTTGCTTTTTGATGTTTTGAACTAAAGATCTTAGTTTGGGAGCTTCTAAATCTCGAACGATTAAGATGATTTTTTTTACTACAGGTGCCATGATTATAGAATATACAGAAGCAATATTTCCTGTTGCGCCTACTACACCTAAAGTTGATTTGTCTAGTTGAATATTTTGTTTTTTGGAAGCCTGCAAGATGGAGAGTTTCCCCATTCCTACTGTAAGCGAGTTGCCCGTAGTCAGGCCTATATCGGTATGTTTCCTTAGCTTATAGCAATTATTAGTAATAATCGAGGTATACCCCCCAAACCCTACGACTTTACATCCTATATCCTTTGCCATTTGGACTGCTATTTCGATTTTATCGGTAATCCATTTAGTCTCTCTATGTTTCATTGATTTTACAATTTCCTTGGAGGTTAAATTCAGACCAATAAAGCTTAGATGTACTTCATCACCGGTTATAGACTTTACATGAACTTGGTCCAAAATAGCAGGGTTCAAAATGGAGGAAGTTTTACTAAGGTAATTATTTAATTTGGAGGCTTTTATTTGAGCCAGAGCAGGGTCCCAAAGAATAGCATCTTGGGCTTTAATAAAATGGCCTAAAAATGCCACCTTATTCGAAACTCTTGGGCATTCTCTTCTTGTTTTTCTAGGCTTAAAAGAAACCTTTGATTTATATACCAAGTTGTTGGAAAAACAGGTAAGCTTAATTACATCTTCATCCAAAAGTACTTGGCATAAGTGATGAAAAGCAGAAATAAAAACATTTATTTCTTGCTTTGTGATATAGGCTGAAGGAGCTATTCGAATGGTGTTGGGCTGACTTAAGGTTGGAGCTACTCTTATATTATGTACGTTTAGAAGATAAGCAGCGTATACATATCCAAGGTAGTTTTGGATGGATAGTACATGTAGCATATTGGAAGAGGAATCTTGGAAATCAAAAAATTCCACACCGATCATTAATCCTTTCCCTCGGATACTTTTTACTTGTTTAGGAAATTGGGCTTGTAACTTATTTAACTTTTTAAGGATATAGGCTCCTTGGCTAGTACACCTATCCATTAAATCATCCTTTTCTAATATTTCTAAGGCTTTTATTGCAACGAAGCTACTGGAATCATCTTCCGCAAATGTAGATGTATGAATAAGTGAGAACTCTTTTACAAAATGATTCTTATCAATCATTAGTGCACCAACCTTAACAAGTCCTCCTCCTAAAGATTTAGAGAGGCAAATACAATCAGGTTGAATTCCATAGACTGAACTTGCAAAAAATTGACCTGTTCGTCCTAATCCTGTTTGTATTTCATCTACAATCAATGAAAAATCATGTTGTTTTCTCATTTGTATTATCCATTCCACAAGATTTTCTGGTACTACCTTGATTCCCCCTTCTCCCAGTATGGGTTCAAAGATTAGGGCAGACACGTTTTTCATAATTTTTTCTGCCTTTTCCCAAGTCTTTGAATCTTTCATGTCAAGGAAAAAAACTTTAAAACCCAAATTAGAAAAAGGAGCATTGAAAGCAGAAGTAACTTGTATAGCTCCTAATGTCTTTCCATGAAAGGCGCCTTTTATTGCTAGTATTATTGGTTTTTTGTATTTGAAGTAAGCATGTTTTAGGGAGGCTTCTACGGTTTCGGTTCCTGAATTTGTAAATATTGTTATATATTCTCCAGATGTATAACGATTTAGTTTTTTAGACAGTTTTGCGGCTCCAGATCGACAAGAGCTTTGTGCTAAAAACGGAACATCTCTATCATAAAGTTCGATTAAAGTTGATTTTATATCAGGATGATTATGTCCAAATAGGTTCGCACCATATCCTCCTGCCAAGTCAAGAACTTTTACAAAATTATTCTCTTTGTCAATCCGCCACAAATAGTTACCAATGGCCTTTTGATATACAGCATCTAACTCAATGGACTTAAATAATTGAGTTAGCAATGGGCGACAAAATTTCCCATAATTATCAACAATACGATCCCTTTGTGAAATAGTTGTTGCTTTTGTCATGATTTTTTAGTTTTTAAATGGTTTTTTAAATAATAGTATTGCTCAAATATTGGGTTTGAAAACCCAGTACCTTTGTAGTAGAAAATTAAATCCAAGCCCCACAAATAAATCAGTAACTAATCTAGATATTTTGTAATCAACTCCACAAAATTCAGTAAAGGTGTATGTGCCAATAGATTTCAAGAAAATACTCCCAATCACCATGATGACGAATTTAGGTAGTTGTGAATAAATCTTCTCCGATTTTTCATTAAAGGACCAATTTCGGTTTATGGTATAATTTATAATGGCTCCCGATATGCTGCCGACAATTAATGAATTTATATAATGTAGACCCAAAAATTCCTTGGTAAAAACCATGATTAGGTAATCAAACATCCCGCCTATAAAAGCAGAAATCTGTGATTTTGCGAATATCTTTAGGAGCCTTTTCAATTATTTATACTTATTTTATAATCCTTTGACTAATCCCTTGAATGAGTCAATCGAAAATAAAAATCATCACTCTTTTCAATCGCTTGAACGATTATTTTTTATTTTTTCCGACTTGTCCAAAGCGTCCCCTTGCTGGATAACTTCATAAGCATCTAATAGGCCAAATAATGTCATTAATGTAACTCCAACGAAACCTAATATCAATATGGTTCCAGGTATGAAAATTTCAAGAATCAGGCAAATGCAAAAAACTATCCTGAGCTCAGTAGGACCAATAGAATGGCTATCAATTAAATGCTCATCTGTGATTTTATATCTAAGTAAACTAACGATCATAAGCCAGAAATAGACTAAAATGAAGATGATAGCAATTACCTTGTAAGTGGTTAAATAGAAATAAAATCCTAATGCAATAAACGTCATTGCCAACAAGTCTGCGTTTAAATCCAATGACCATCCAAACCACTTTCTGGGTATGTTTCGATAATAGGCGAGTCGCCCATCCAAGGAGTCTCCTAACCAGTTGATAAAAAATCCTAAAATTCCTAATAGTAGGTAATAGCTGCTGCCCCATGAAGCTAGAATGCAGGATACAGTTACAATAGCCCCTCCTACAACCCCTAGAAATGTAAGTTGATTTGAAGTAACCCATTCAGGAATTAGTGCGCACAAATATTCTAAAGCAGTAAATTCTATTTCTTTTAAAAAATTTGTTCTCTTACGGCTAGTTCTTATGTTATGTCCTCTTTTTGGTTTGTGAATCGTCATAATATTGTGATTGTTGGATACACTTAGTAGGTAAAATTAATAAAAATTACGTGTATTTACTACTATAATGAGGGAAAGCGAATAGATGATTTTGTGAATACCTACAATTAACTGACATAAAAACCGCTTATTTCTAGATTTAACCAAACGAAAATGATAGCCGTAATGTAAGGTGAAGAGCGAACAATATTCTTGAATTTTTACAAGATTAATTGAATAAAGACATGAAAACTGAAAGACTAATCTCGAAAATTAATTAGTGAATCGATAATGAGTTGAGGCTCATAAAATTTAATATTACGATGTGGTGGGAAATTTTGGTTTGATAAAAGAGTTGGATTTATATTGGGATCCCGTGTCCTCGAATGCTGGTCTAGTGACGACTTGATTAGATAATATGGTATTTGATCCTAGGAATGCAAATACTGCTTAGATCGTTTTAGAATTTAAATATTTAGATCGGCCATAGAATGATACCTTAAAGAAAATTCTACTCATGAAATCCTAACCACCTCATACACCACATTCCCATTATTTGGTTTCCACGTCCTTATTTAAGTATAGGTCTTTAAAAAAACTAATTTCGATAATAGGGCTTACCCACACTACTCACAACTTTCTTCGTAACTTTACCCAACATTCAAAAATAAAATTGATTCTAAAATAATAGCAATATGCGTATTCTTTTATCTTTTTATCCTAATGTATCTAAATACAGGTCTTTCGCAGGAAACTGAAACTTCCTCCGTATCTATTAACTTTATTTTTAGTAAAAAACGATTCAAATTTTTGAACGTATTCTTTAATCCTTTCAGATTATCTTTACGGAAATTTGCTATCGTTTTATATCCCGGTTGTGCTCCCCGTACCAACCACATAGCTTCTAAATTCGTCTTAGATTCTCGCTCTAGTCGCCTAGAAGAACGTATTCGATTTAAATAACCATAATAATATAGCTTTAGTAAATCTTTACAATGATAGGCTGTAGCGCCATTCTTAATTTTCCCCTTTACTTTAAATCCTAACTCCTCAACTTCAAGGGTATCTACATACGCATCTATTACTCGCACAATACTATCTTGGGACACAATAGATTCCAGGCTAAGCATCTGAAATTGATTCCGATCTTGCTGTGTTTTAAGCATTTTCCCTTTTTTGATTAGGTTTTAAAATACTTAAAATACATTTAATGCAAAAATATTGTTTCATTGGTAATTTCAAAGTCTGACGTGAACGTCTAAACGAGCGGCGAAACTTGTAAGTGTTGGGCAAACTTCTCGATCAACAACAAACCAAAATGAGTCACCAATCCATTAAAGACCGATGACTCATTCTTAAAACAGTCAAAAGATAATTGGTATTACTCCCTTACTTAAACTTCACCGGAAGTCGAGCCAAGGTATTTTCCCAACCAAAAACAACATCCACATGCTTGTCAGATATCTTGTCAAAAACAACGGATAGTGCCTCTAAAGTCACTTTTGTTTTTCCAGTAGGGATGGTAATCTTGTGGATGTTGGTTGTTTCATCGTGGTTGGCGTGTCCCCAAGAATCGATGTTCTTATGGATGATAATATCCCAACTATTTTGATTAACCATAGCGAACAAACCATAGGTTCCCGGTCTTAGTTCTTTATCGCCGATCATCACGGGACTATAAAAAGTAATTCTAGTGGTTTCGTTGGCTCCAAGTCTCCACATTTCTCCATAAGGAAGTAATTCACCAAAGATTTTTCTTCCCTTCATCTGAGGTCTAGCGTAGATCACTCTGATTTTAGGTTGGTTGGCTTCTAATTCTTCCGCCTTGACAAAATTCAAAAATCTTGATCGAGGAGGATAGAATGCCATGTCCATTGGGCTTTTATCTTCTCCAGCCAAACTCGCAGCATTTAAATTGATGGGTAGAGTAGCTCTTACCTTATCCCATTCAAATAACATATTAACATTGCCATCATCGACTTTTTGAAATCCGATGGTAAACTGCTCTCTTACTTTGCCCGTTTTGCTAGTCATGGCTTTAAATCTTCCAAGTTCTTTGGTCTTATCCAAGTTTTTCATGCCCGCCGTATTGGTGTGCGTAGATACGACGATATCCCATTTGTCTTGGTTAACTTCGGCATACAATCTATAATTACCTCTTGGAATAACGACGCTTTCCAGTTCTACGTCTTGGTAGAAAGTTACTTCGGTACCTTCATTCGCACCCAGTCTCCAATCTTCACCGTACTTGACCAAGTCTCCAAAAATAACGCGGTCTTTTTTGTAGGGTCTACTGTAGTATACTTTGATTTTTGGAGCCTTGTTTGGATCATCCGCATCGAGGTAATTACCAAAAGCTGCACCTCTTGGATAAGTGGCTCGATCCATTGGACTTTTATCGATAGATGGCCATTTTAAAGTATCTTGTTGAGCACTAAGCATGAATCCCATAAAAAGGAAGAAGACGGAAAGATAAATTTGCTTTTTCATATATTTTTTTTTGTAAAAAATAGGTGCAGAAGGCACCGGATAAAATAAAGTATTTAAATTTTTTAAAAACAAGGGCAAATATAAAGAATAGGACCCAAAAATTAGTAAGAGAAAATATCTATTTCGTCGGCAAAGTTCATTTAGGGTAGTTTGGGTGTTTTGTGGTCACACTTGCTATCACGCGAAATAGGTAAAAGGTCTTTTTCCTTTTTTGAATTTAGACTTCCTTTGGCATTCACACTTGTATCTTCTCCCATTTTTTCCGTTCCCCAAGAGGAGCTTTTGTTGAACCTAGAAAAGTAATTTATGAAACGCTACTTTTTTCTATTCTTTATCGTCCTTTTTTCTTACAAAAGTATAGCACAAAATTTGGTTAGTAATGCTAGTTTTGAAAATCACGATCCGATCGATTGCTTATCTTGTAATATGTGGAATGAGGTCTTCTCCAAAGCTATGTCAGGGTGGAAAAATCTCAATACGCATACGACCATCTGTGATTGTAATTACCAAAAGAAAGCTTCCGAAGGCCCATATAAGTATGGAGAAGTTTGTCCACTTGAAAAGGTGTCACCCAAGGATGGTTGTACGATGATTCAGATGGGGTATCAGCCGAACTGTTTGGACTTTGATCATGCTACCCAGGGATGCGCTTCTTATTTAGGAACGCTGCTCAAAGAGCAATTAGAAATGGGGAAGAAATATGAAATTTCTTTTTGGCTTTATATTGCTGCACCGAAAGATCCGGGTTATGAAAGGCATATTGGTTTTACTTTGTTTCCAGATAAAATTCGCAATCCTAATGGAGCGATGATCCCTCAAAATGTTTTTCAAATTGATACGATTATTTACCATGAATGGTATCCCGTAAAATGGAAAATTCAACCTACTTGTCCGTTACAATATTTGGTGCTGGGTGTTTTTAGAGGAGTCGAGGGACCGCCAGTTCACAATATAGATAGACCTGCTGATAATTATTATTTTATCGACAAAGTAGCGGTAACTGAAATTGCTGCTAACACAAAAATCAGCCAAGATGAAGTTACTTTTTTTTGTAAACCAGAATTAATTCCTGGATTGACTGTCAAGACGGAGGTGGAAGGAGTTAGTACTTATTTTGATTCTGGTGATGACCAACTTTCTGCTGCGAGTAGGGGAGCATTGGATGCTTTTGCAGTTCGTGCTCAACAAGAACCTAAAACTACTTTTCTGATAAGCGGCCATACCGACAATATAGGTTCTGATCATAAAATTTTATCTAAAAAAAGAATTGAGTCGGTACTTACTTATTTGGCAACGAAACACAAAATTCCAAAATTGCGATTCATTGCCCTACCTAAGGGAATAGAGGAACCAAAAAATAATAATGAAAGTGAAGCAGCTAGAAAACAAAATAGACGAGTTGTCATTGAGCAACGGGATTTTGATATTGATAAAGTTATTTATCGCAATCTCTTAACCCATGTTTTCCAAAAGAATGAGGAAGAAGCGTTTAAAACATTGAATGTCTGGCTACATGTTGCCAAACAAAAAGCTAAAATTTTAATGATCCACGATCCACGAATTGAGGTGTTAAAATCCGGTGCTCGATGGAACAGCGTTAAAGATCGTGTTAGGAAAAGCTATCAAGAATTTCCTAACTATCGACTTGCTTATTCTTTAGACTCCCTTTGGGCGGAAGATCAAAAAGGCAGAACGTTGAAGTTTTATATTGAAAATCTTGGCGCCTATCTTCACCATATTGATTCCACTAATACCGCTTGGGATGTCAATTTTTATTTTACGGAAAAAGAGAAAATCCAACGGGATCAAAATCAGCTATCTGCTCTAATGCAATGTTTAGACAATGGAAATTGGGTGAAAGCATCTGACGTTGGAGAACGAGCGGCCACTGCCAATTTTTTAATTATACAACATTCGATGGACACCATTCTATTGAAAAAATATTTACCCAAATTAAAAGCTCGTTGTTTGAAAGGAGAAGCAAAATGGAGGTATTATGCCATGATGTATGATCGCCTTCAGATCATCCAGGATTTGCCACAACGGTATGGTACGCAATATAAAAATATGGGCGATAAACAGGTTTTGTTTCCTTTAGAAGATGCTAGCAAGGTGGATATTTGGCGAAATGAGATTGGACTGGAAGCATTGAATTAAATGCAGTTTTTGAATAATTTCTATATTCTACCGATCTATTACAATGAGCATTAAATGTAAAATGTGACTAGAAAATTCTGTTTTTTCACACGAATGTTCTTACCCGTCAATTCGCGATAATTTTTAATCCTTCCAAAAAACATATTTGATAAAATAGGGTTCTAAATTAAGATGATTGTTTTTATGTCAAAACCTTTTGCAAGAAATAAAACAATTAATTTTTATTTTAAACGTTTAAATTATTTAGTTATGAAAAAGAACATTAAAAAAATCACGACTTCTTCTAAGGTCAATATCATTAAAAATGCAGCTTTGTTGAAATTGAAAGGCGGTACCATTCTTCCTCCAGCGAGAACGAAAGGAGATATTGACTAATCCTGCTGTCGCCAAAGAATTATTTAACGATCATAACCTTAAAGATCTTTACACATCAGCTTCTTGGATGACCAAGGGTTGATGAAGATTTTATTTAAAACAAAAAAAAATGTAATCATGAAAAAGAACATCAGAAAAATCACGACTTCTTCTAAAATCAACATCATTAAAAATGCAGCTTTGTTAAAATTGAAAGGCGGTTCGATTCTTCCTCCAGCGAGAGCGAAAGGAGAGATTGACTAAACCTGCTGTCGTCATAGAATTATTTATCGATTGTAAGCTTAAAAGGCTTTGTATATCCTCCTCTCGGGTTACCAAGGATGGTTGAAGTTACGTCAGTATTACATCGAGAAAAATTCTTGTCAAAGCGAAACCAAAACAAAAAATGAGTTATCCATCCTTTTAGGACCGATGACTCATTTTTAAAACAACCGATAGATATTTTGAGGCTATTTTACCATACTCAACGGCTTTTAACTATAACCGTTTATGATGTAAATGGTCGTCTTTTAATTCAGCAGAAGAATTGACAATCTACGATTCTTACTACCTCAAATCATTATTATCCAATCTAAGATAACGCTAAATATTTGTTCTCATCTCTTCGTTTCCACAGCCCCAATTTTTTAAGTAAATAACCCCCAATAAATAGAACCTATTCTCTTGTTGAGGTGTTTTATTATAAACAGAGAAATTTCATTTACTAATTATTTAAAATGTCATTTATGAAACCAATTACAAAATTGTATCTAAAGGCTTTTATCTTCTCAGGAATTCCTGCTGTATTTGTTTTGTGGGTAACTAATTTAGCGGTGGGCATAGAATCGAGCTTCTGGGAGCTCTTATTTGTGGCTTCCATTTTTGGAATTTTGCTGTCCTTAACCTTAGTGTCCTTACATTGGTACCAACTCAAAAAGCATGGAGTTGAAGAAATTACGAATGAGAATGTGGGGGTAAATCAAACCTTGAAGTTAAGATCGGAATTGAATAGGACAGATCTTGTTCAAAAATTAAAATCTGATCCAATTACCAGAAAAATGGAAATGACGGAAACAGAAAATGGTATCGTCTTAGATAGTGGGATGAGCTGGAAATCTTGGGGCGAAGAAATCAAAATTCAACTAACCGCTAATAATGCAAATAATTTTGATTATCTAATTTCTAGTAGTCCAAAATTAAAAACAACCTTGGTAGATTTCGGAAGGAATTATGAGCATGTAAATCGTATAAAGTCCGTCATAAAAAATATTGCTTAAGAAAGCATAAAGTATCCATCCCGCCAGTGAAAGCAATTTTCTGGTGGGATTTTTTTTGGCGTTAATTAATGGTCATAATATAAATCGTTCTAGACTAATGATAGACTGAATATTTGTTGATCTTCCGGAGAAACCGTAAATTTATGATTAGTAGAATGGACAAGAGAGGTAGAGTAGGAGCCCATTTGCCAAGTATCACCATATTGAATACGAATATGACAACCCAAAAAATATCTAAATAAAATCAATAGATGACCTTAGATCAATGGAAAAATAAAGGACAATATTTTGAGTATAAATCACACGCTGTTTTTAATGTCGACGAGGGAGAGGGGACGGTTATTTTGCTTATCCACGGATTCCCAACGGCTTCATGGGATTGGTGGCAGATGTGGGAATCTTTGACAGATCAATATCGAGTCGTTACCTTAGATATGATGGGCTTTGGATTTTCTGCCAAGCCGACAAAATATGCCTACAGTATTTTTGATCAAGCAGATCTCATTGAAGAATGGTTGGCAGCGAAACAAATTCGAGCAGTAAAAATTTTAAGCCACGATTATGGAGATACGGTGGCACAAGAATTATTAGCCAGATTCAATGACCGCCAGCAACTCCAACAAGAAGGACTGATTATAAGATCTCTGTGCTTTTTAAATGGAGGACTTTTTCCGGAATCACACGAGCCTCTACTCATTCAAAAAATAATCCTGAGTCCAATCGGTGGCATAGTAAGCCGTGTTTTTAGTCGAAAAAAATTGGGCATCAACTTTAAAAAAATCTTTGGTCCCAATACCCAACCCACAGAAAAAGAATTGGACGATTTTTGGTATTTGATCTGCTATAATGATGGAAAGAAAATTTTTCATCAGCTGATCCAATACCTGAAAGAACGAAAAGAAAATAGAACTCGATGGGTAGGAGCTATGCAAACCACCACGATTCCCCTCCGCCTAATCGACGGTACCTATGATCCAATCTCCGGACAAAATATCGCCAATCGATACAGCGCCATTATCCCCAATCCAGATATCATCGAATTGGAAAACATCGGCCATTTTCCTCTGATAGAAGCGCCGGATTTGGTGTTAGAGCATTATTTGGATTTTGTTGGATACAGTGAGCGGTAGGCTTTGATTAACTTGTTGGTGGAGGATTTTGTTTGATGTCGCTCCTCTGGAGCTTTGTTTGGTGTGTTGCCGTGTGTTATTAATATGTCGCCGCGCTGCGGCTGTTGCTGCTTAGAACGATATACGTTGTTATCGTTTTTGATTTATTACTGAGGTTAGTTATGCTAGGAGAAATGAGCTCCAGCGGAGCTCTATCTCAATAGCATTTGAAGAATGGGGTTGAGAAAGCTCCATGGGAGCGATATTAATATTTTTGAGGGATTCGATTTTTTCAAGAGCTACGGCTGGTTATGTATTGAAAGATCTTGTTTTATATCATTAAAGATTTTTTATGAGATCGTTAATCGATTTTGTTAGATGTCGCTCCTCTGGAGCTTTGTTTGGTGTGTTGTTCTTTGTTATTATTAATATGTCGCCGCGCTGCGGCTGTTGCTGCTTAGAGAGATAATTTTCCAAGAACAAATCCTAACCTATGCTAGGATAGATGAGCTCCAGCGAAGCTCCGTGTCAATAGCATTTAATGAATGCGGTCGCCAAAGCTC